>NZ_CP036404.1:1547500-1977500 GCF_004348195.1 Komagataeibacter saccharivorans
AGCGACAGGGCGGCGGCAAGACCTGCTGGTCCACCGCCCATTATGGTTACATCATGATATGTCATTGATTGCCCGTTCCTGTCCGCGTGCTTTCATTACTTATGTATCTGCGCCGAACTGGACGGGCTTTCCCGTCCACTGGGCAACGTAGCCGTCAACCGGGCGGCGCGTGGGACCTGCGGCATCGGCCTTGGGGGTACCAACAAACAGGAAGCCCGCCAGTTTATGCGGGGCACGAAAACCCAGTTCCGCCGCGAATTCCGGGTCATACGCCACATCCCCGCTGACCCATACGCCACCAAAGCCCGTGGCGTGCAGGGCATTGAGGATATTCATGGCCGCCGCACCGACCGCCAGTTCCTGTTCCAGCACGGGAATCTTATGCTCGGGACGCAGGTGCATACCCAGCACGATGGTCATGGGCATGGTGGAAAAACGCGACAGACGCTTCTCGATCTTGGCGGGGGCTACGTCCGGGTCCAGCCGCTTCATGCTGGCCACGACGCGCTGCGCCAGTTCAAGACGGGCATCCCCCTGCACGATGGCGTAGCGCCACGGACGCAGCTTGCCGTGATCGGGCGCGCGCATGGCGGTGGACAGAATGCTTTCCAGCACGCCCCCGGCCGGTGCCGGCTCCACCAGAGCATCCGTGGAAAAACGTGACAGAAGAAGATCGAGCGATGCCATGTGGTCGTTCCCTGACTATCTGGCTACCTGCTGACAGTCCGTGTCCTGACGGCAGGCGCGATGACGCGACAACATGCCGCAGAAGGCCGGCCATGCCAATATCCACCCCGCCGGAACGCAGGGGCGCGCAGGCGGATCGGTATGGATTCCGGCTGCATGCTTCTGTAGAAGGGGGTCATGAACACCCCACGCACAGCCACGGTCCACCGCGCCACCAGCGAGACCGACATTACCGTCACCATCAACCTTGATGGTACGGGCAGGACCCGCATCGATACCGGGATCGGCTTTTTCGACCATATGCTTACGGCGCTTGGCCGCCACAGCATGTGCGATCTGGACATTACGGCCAGGGGCGACCTGCATATCGACTACCACCACACGGTGGAAGATACGGGCATCGCGCTGGGCAAGGCTTTCGCGCAGGCGATCGGGGACAAGCGCGGCATCCGCCGTTATGGCAGCGCCACAGTGCCGCTGGACGAAGCCCTGTGCGAAGCGGTGATCGATATTTCCGGCCGTCCCTTCCTTGCATGGTCCGTGACCTTCGGGCGTGACAAGATCGGGGAAATGGATACGGAACTGTTCGAGGAATTTTTCCGCGCCTTCGCCATGAGCGCCCTCGTGACCCTGCATGTCATCCAGCGTGCGGGCCATAACTGCCATCATATTGCCGAAGCCGCCTTCAAGGCGCTGGCCCGCGCCCTGCGTACGGCCAGTGAAGCCGACCCGCGTGCGGGCGGCATCATCCCCTCCACCAAGGGTAGCCTGTGATCTTTTATGCCGCCCTGCTGCCGCCCCGGCGGACCGAAGGCCAGACATCCGAACCGGTCATGGTAGCTAGCCGGCTGTCATGGCTGGTCCTGCTGTGCGGCTGGGTCGGGCTTCTACTGCGGGGCTGCCCGGTCAGTGGGTTGCTGGCGGGTGGGGCAAGCGTTCTGGTCGGCATATTCGCCCCCCTCGGCATCGCCCTGCCCCTGCTGGGCGGTATGCATCTGTTTCTGGCGCTCAGCACGCCCGACCTCCGGCAGTGGGAACTGCGCCTGCGGGGCTACAGGCCCATCCGTGGCGTGTATGCCCCCGACCGCCGGGCCGCCCTGCTGCGCTGGATGGACCGTAATCCGGCCCGCTCCGTTTCCTCCGTAACATGAGGCATCCCATGCCCGCGCCCGTATCCTCCCGCACCCAGTCCATCGTGGTGATCGACTATAATGGTGGCAACCTTGCTTCCGCCGCGCGCGCCCTTGCCCGCGCGGCGCAGGATAGCGGACTTGATGCCGAAGTCACCATAACGGCGGACCCGCAGGCCGTACGCCGGGCTGACCGGATCGTGCTGCCGGGTCAGGGCGCCTTTGCCGACTGCGCAAGCGGGCTTGCCGCGCAGACGGGACTGCGTGACGCCATTGTGGAGGCGACCGATAACGGCGTGCCCTTCCTTGGCATCTGCGTGGGCATGCAGCTTATGGCCGAGCGCGGACGCGAACATGGGGTAACGCCCGGTTTCGGCTGGATCGCCGGTGAAATCCGGCTGATGGACGTGCCGGACCTGCGCCTGCCGCAGATGGGGTGGAACCAGCTTGAATTCACACCCGGCGCCCATCCCCTGACCGAAGGGCTGGCGGCGGACGCACATGGCTATTTCGTCCATTCCTTCGCCCTTGCGGATTACGACCCGACGGACATGGTCGCCACTACCGATTACGGCGGCACGGTTCCCGCCATCGTGGCGCGTGGCAACCGGGCGGGCACGCAGTTCCATGTGGAAAAGAGTCAGGGCGTGGGGCTGCGTATCCTGTCGAACTTCCTCCGCTGGACACCGACGCCGGATGGCACGCCATGACCCGGCGGAACGTGGTGCCTGCCGGTGCCATCCATGCCGAGCGTCTGCAGGACATGCACGAAGATGACCTGCATGCCCTGTGCGATGCCACAAACGCCGCCATACTTGAGGGCGGCGGATTCGGCTGGCTGGCCCCGCCCCCGCGGGAGACTCTGGAGCGTTATTTCCGTGGCGTGCTGCTGGTGCCCGAACGGCAGATATTCGTGGCGCGGCTGGATGACATGATCGTCGGATCGGCCCAGCTTGTCCGCCCGCCACGCAATAATGAAGCGCAGGCCATGAGTGCCACGCTCATGCACTTCTATATAGCGCCCTACGCACGCGGGCTGGGTCTGGGCCATCTGCTTCTGACCGAGGTGGAAAGCTGCGCACGCAGCATGGGCTACCAGATCATCAACCTTGACGTGCGCGAAACCCAGACCGAAGCCCTGCGGCTGTTCCGCCGCTGCGGGTTCCACCACTGGGGCACCCACCCCAGCTATGCGCGCATGGACGGCCGTACCGTCCGTGGCCTGTTCTTCACCAAACGCCTGCAGGATGACGAGCGGATCGTACCCGCCCATCCGCAGGATGCCTCAACCCCCATTCCTGCAGCAGGACATGCCCCCGTGACCGGACACAGCCTGACACTCTACCCCGCCATCGACCTCAAGGACGGCACCTGCGTGCGCCTGCGCCGTGGGGAAATGGATAACGCCACCGTCTATTCCGATGATCCCGGCGCGCAGGCTCTGGCATGGATCCATGCGGGCTGTTCGTGGCTGCATGTGGTTGACCTCAACGGGGCTTTCGCGGGGCGTTCCGCCAATACCGAAGCCATCGAGGCGATCATCGCCAACGCATCCGTTCCGGTGCAGCTTGGTGGTGGCCTGCGCGATCTGGAAAGCATCGGCAAATGGCTCAACGCCGGGATCAGCCGTGTCATTCTGGGCAGCGTCGCCGTCAAGAACCCGGAACTGGTACGCGAAGCCTGCCGTCTTTTCCCCGGCCGGATCGTGGCGGGCATCGACGCCCGCAGCGGACAGGTCGCAACCGAAGGCTGGGCTGAAACATCGGAAATGAAAGCCGTTGAGCTGGGCCTGCGCATGCAGGATGCCGGTGTGGCGGCCGTCATCTTTACCGAAATCAGCCGCGACGGCATGCTGACGGGCATCGATATCGAACAGACGGCGGATATGGCCAATGCCCTGTCCATTCCGGTCATCGCAAGTGGCGGGGTGGGCACGCTTGCGCATCTGGAAGCACTGCGGGCCGCAACCGCGCGTGCGCCCGGAATTGAAGGCGTGATCGTGGGCCGCGCGCTGTATGATGGCCGCATTGATCTGAGCGAAGCCCTGCGGGTTCTGGCCTGATGCTGAAGCTGCGCGTCATCCCCTGTCTGGATGTGAAAAATGGCCGGGTGGTCAAGGGCGTCAATTTTGTCTCGTTACGCGATGCGGGCGACCCGGTGGAACAGGCCGCGGTGTATGACGCGGCGGGCGCGGATGAACTGACCTTTCTTGACATTACGGCCAGTAATGAAAACCGCGATACCATTCTGGATGTGGTCAGCCGCACGGCGGAACGCATCTTCCTGCCGCTGACGGTGGGCGGGGGCGTGCGCACCACGGACGACATGCGTCGCCTGCTACTGGCGGGTGCTGATAAATGCGCCATGAATTCCGCCGCCGTGTCGCGCCCCGAACTGGTCAGTGAGGCCGCGCAGAAATTCGGCAGCCAGTGCGTGGTGGTGGCCATTGACGCGCGCAGCGACGGCCACGGATCATGGGAAGTCTATACCCATGGTGGCCGCACCCCCACCGGGCGGAACGTGATCGACTGGTGCCGGGAAGTGGCCGAACGCGGGGCGGGTGAAATCCTGCTGACCAGCATGGACCGCGACGGTACCGGCAAGGGCTTCGACCTTGACCTGCTGCGCGCGGCCAACGCGGCGGTCCGCATTCCCATCGTGGCCTCCGGCGGCGTTGGGGAACTGGACCATTTTGTCGAAGGCGCGCGAGCGGGCGCCACCGGCCTGCTGGCCGCCAGCGTGTTCCATTTCGGACAGTTCACCATTCCGCAGGTCAAGCAGGCACTTGCCTCCGCCGGTCTGCCGGTTCGCCAGACCACCTGATTCCCTTTTCCCGCCTATCGGAGCATTCCATGGCCAAGCCAGAGAAATCCCGCAAGAACGCCCCGGCCAAGGCCGCAGCCGCGCCGAAGCCCGAAGCCGTCGCCCCGGCATCACCCGATGTGCTGGACCGCCTGTTCGATGTTGTGGAATCCCGCCGGGGCACGGACCCGTCGGTCAGTCATTCCGCGCGACTGCTGGCGCGCGGTCGGCGCAAGATTGCACAGAAATTCGGTGAGGAAGCCGTCGAATGCCTGATCGAAGCCGTCGCGGGCAACCGTGACGAACTGGTCAGCGAAAGTGCGGATGTGCTTTACCACTTGATCGTGATGTGGGTGGATGCAGGCGTGAAATCCGCTGATGTGTGGGCCGAACTGCAACGGCGCGAAGGGGTCAGCGGCGTGGCCGAAAAGGCTTCGCGTCCCCGCGACCCGCTGGCCTGATTTTCACACTGCAACAGGAGAAAAAGCTCATGGCCGTAAGCGGCATCGGTCCCTACGACCCGCAGAACGTGTTTGCCCGTATCCTGCGCGGCGAACTGCCATGCAAGAAGGTGTATGAGGATGAATACGCCCTCGCCTTCCATGACATCGCACCCAAGGCGCCGGTCCACGTTCTGGTCATTCCCAAGGGGGCATATGTCTCCTTTGCCGATTTCAGCCAGAACGCATCTGAAGCTGAAATCACGGGCTTTACCCGCGCACTTGGCACTGTCGCGCGGGACCTGAAGCTGGAAACCCGTGGCTACCGCCTGCTGTCCAACGTGGGCGAGGAAGCGGGACAGGAAGTGCCGCATTTCCATGTCCACCTGTTTGGCGGCAAGGCGCTGGGCGCCATGCTGCCGGGCTGACAGCCGCCTGCCTACAGGGACTGGATTTCAAACAGTTCCCGATAGATTCCCCCATGCCGGGCCATGAGTTCGGCATGGGTTCCATCCTCGCACACCCGTCCCTGACGGAACACGATGATGCGGTCCAGTCCCATGACGGTGGACAGGCGGTGGGCAATGACCAGCACCGTGCGTCCCGCCATAAGGCGTTCCATCGCCTGCTGCACCAGCATTTCGGAATGGGAATCGAGACTTGATGTCGCCTCATCCATGATGACGATCCGCGCCTGACTTAAAAAGGCGCGGGCGATGGCGATGCGCTGGCGTTCCCCACCGGACAGCTTGACCCCGCGTTCGCCCACCATCGTCGCGTAACCGCGCGGCAGGCGGTCGATGAAATCGGCTGCATTGGCCTGACGGGCCGCATGGGCGATTTCCGCAGGCGTGGCGTCTGGCCGACCATAGGCGATGTTTTCGGCAATGGTCCGGTGAAACAGCAGCGGTTCCTGCGGGACGATGGCGATCTGCCCGCGCAGGCTGGCCTGCGTGACAGTGGCGATATCCGTGCCATCGATGGTTATGCACCCCGCCTGCACGTCATACAGCCGCTGCAGCAGCCGGGTCAGCGTGGTCTTGCCCGAACCCGATGGCCCCACAAGGGCAACCTTGCTGCCGGGTGCGATATCAAGATCCAGATCCTCGAATAACGGTCTGGCATGGTGACGTCCGTAGCCAAAGCCTACATGCGTGAAACGGATATGCCCCTGCGTCACCAGCAGCGCACCGGCACCGGGTCTGTCCGCGACCTCCGGCTTCGCATGAAACAGGGCGACGAGTTCCCCCATCTCGTTGACCGAACGCTGCACGACCGAAATCTGCTGTCCGATATCCCGCAGATAGCCCTGTATGACGAACATCATCGTCAGCACATAGGCGACATCACCCGGTCCGGCACGCCCGCGCATCCATAACAGGGCAATACCCGCAATCAGCATCATACGCATGATCAGGGCTGCGAAATTCTGTAAATTGGCGCTGTTGGTGCCCCGTAGCCATGAACGCAGCATGCGCTGGCGCCAGCGGTTCGCAACCCATGCCAGCCGGGCATCCTCACGCACCTCGGCCCCGTATGCCTTGACCACGGCATTGCATGTCACCGCATCGGACAGCGTAGCCCCCATCCGCGTATCCCACATATTGGCCAGCCGGGCGGACGGCGTCACGTAATGCAGGGTCAGCACGACCGACAGCCCGACCAGGACCACGGCCCCGACGGCAAGGACCAGACCCATCAGCATCCAGTGAAAGGCCAGCACCGCAGTCGTAATGCACAGGACCATCATTTCCGGCACCAGCATCAGCAGCAGCGTATCGCCCAGCGTATCGACCGCCCCCAGCCCCCGGGTGATGCGCCGCACGATGGAACCGGCAAAATTGCTGGCGTGCCATTCGCTGGAAAACCGCTGCACGCGCGCAAATGCCTCCGTCACGATGCCGGTCATGACCCTTGATGTCAGGTGCGAGATGGAGACATACGCCATGCGCCGCGCCCCGATACCCAGCAGCCCCAGTAAGGTCAGGCCCGCTACATCCCACGCAACATGATGCAGCGCTGTCCCTTCCGCCGGATGCGACACGTCACTGACCAGCCAGCCCGCCAGCAGCGGCATCGTCACATCCGCAACCGTGGCCCCGCCGATCCCCACCAGCGTCCATGCCAGACAGGCCGGATGCGCGCGCCACCTGCGCCAGACAAAGCCCAGCACATCGGAAAATTCATGTCGTCCGGTTTCCCGGCGGGAGAAGAAAGATATCATTGCCACCATGCCATATCGCAGGGGCTGGAACGACTAGCCGCCGCCCCCGCCGGGTGCAAGGCCGGTAACGGAAATTGAGCCTGTGGCGATTTGCACCTATTACTGCCCCGCCACACAATGTGGCGTGATCCTTCCAGCGAGCCTCCGATGAAAACACCCGCCAGCCGCGCCAGACCTGCCCGCCGTGCCATGACACTGGCGGAAGTGCGCACCTTCATCAGCCAGTTGGCCGCAGCCAATCCAGATGCCGCCAGTGAACTCAATTTCGTGGATGACTATACCCTGCTGGTCGCGGTGGTGCTGTCGGCACAGGCGACGGATGCCTCGGTCAACAGGGCCACAGTCGCCCTGTTCCGCGATGCCCCAAACCCGCAGGCGATGGTGGAACTGGGGGAAGAAAAGGTTGGGCAACATATCCGCACCATCGGGCTGTGGCGGACCAAGGCACATAATGTCGTTGCCCTGTCGCGGCAGTTGCTCGAACGCTTTGACGGTCAGGTGCCCGGTGACCGTGCAGCGCTGGAATCCCTGCCCGGCGTAGGCCGCAAAACGGCGAATGTGGTGATGAATGTCGCGTTCGGGGACAGCACGATGGCGGTCGATACCCATATCTTCCGTATCGGCAACCGCACGGGGCTTGCGCCGGGCACGACCCCGCGGGCGGTGGAAGACCAGCTTGTCCGGCGCATACCCGCCGAAATGCTGCGCCCTGCCCATCACTGGCTGATCCTGCACGGGCGCTATGTATGCAAGGCCCGCAAGCCCGAATGCTGGCGCTGTCCCGCCTATGACCCCTGCCAGTACCGCCTGAAGGATGACCTGCGCGCGGTCGGACCGGGTGGCGCGACGGCAGGCTGAAACAAGGCGCGTGACCTCCGGCCTCTGTTACCGAAGTCCTTAACCTGCCGCGTCCTGCCCGCAACAGACTGCCCATAACCCGAAAAAAAGCCATTGATGGGCCTGCCGGTGCCGCAGCCGGTCTTGCCCCGGCACCTCCATCCTATTCCGCCTGCGCCATTGGCAGGTTCGGCATGCCTGTCCCACCGGGGCGCATCACCCATGGCCGGTCGCCCCGTTCCTGCCTGTCCGCATAGATCGCCAGCCCGTGGGCGCCCCTGTTGTAGATGGCGTAAGCTCCGTTTCGCCAGACATCGAACCGTCCGATCAGCAGCATGCCCGGACACCCCCACATGCCCGACAGGTTCACCAGCACGCCACGCCCCTGACACATCGCCCTGTCCGATCCATGTGCGGCCAGAACCGCCACGATATCACCGCCAGCCCCCTCAAGCCGACACCCACCACTCCGGCAGGACACGCCCCCTGCGCTTCCGTCGGGGGGGAGCAGTCCCGCCGACAGTCCTGTCACACGCTGCCATTCCCGCAGCATGAACGGATCAGGATGCGCGCCCGGACCGGTCAGCAGCCTGCCATCCGATACCAGCGCCGCCATGCGCGCATCGGGGGAGACCATGCCGACAGGCCGCGCCGTCACCCACGGGGAGGCCACGGCCAGCACAATGGGCACGACCCCCATCAGCCGCACCCGCCCGCTCCACAGGCACAGCCAGCACAACCCGGCGAAAAAAACAGCAAGCCAGACAGCATCCATTGCCGGAACCATCACCCGGGCGACGGGCAGGCTGGCGACATGCCGCGCCAGCCATTCCACCACCCCGATGCCGTAGCCCATCGGCACCAGCGCCAGCTTTTCCAGCCCCACGGGCATCAGCATGAACGATGCCAGCCCCCATGGCATGATCCATATCGACATGAGCGGCACGGCCACCAGATTGGCCAGCACGAACCATGGCTGCACGGCACCGAAATGCGCCATGCCGACCGGAAAGCATGCCCCGCCCGCCAGCACGCTGGCTGCAAGCGGATGGGCCAGCCGCGCCATGACCCGCCGCCACCATGACCCGGCCTGTTCCCAGCCCGACAGGAGGGGGCGCAGGGCCTCAAACCCCGCGATCAGCGCCATAACGGCGGCCATGGACATCTGCAGCGGCAGTTCGGCCACATTTTCAGGGTTGAGGCACAATAATACGCCAGCCGCCACCGCAAGGCTGCGCATGGACAACGCCCGCCTGCCCGCCAGTAGCGCACCGATCGCCAGCGTTGCCATGAACAGACTGCGCAGGGCCGGCAGGTGACTGCCGGTGACAAGCACATACCCTGCCCCGGCCAGCAACGCGGACAGCGCCGCGATCTGCCGGCATGGCCAGAACAGGGCCGCCCGCTCCCCAAGCGCCAGCCCCATGCGGGTTACAGCCATCACCAGCCCCATCACGATGGCCAGATGCAGCCCCGCCACCGCCAGCAGATGGGCCAGACCCGCATCAGCAAAAGCCGCGCGCGTGGGGCCATCAATCGCACCGTCCCATCCCACCAGAACCGTAGCCGCGACAGCGCCCGATGGGCCGGGCAGGACCGCACGAATCCGGCGGGCCATGACCTGCCGCAGATGGCTGATCGCACCCTGCACGCCTGCGCGGTCGTGTCCATGCACGCAGCTTACGGGTTCCAGTGCCCGCCCGTACCCCGCCAGCCCGTCAAACCATGCCCGCCGCTGGGCATCATAACCACCGGGTATTGCCGGGAAAGCCGGTGGCGTCAGCAATGCCTGAACCGACACGCGATCACCTGCTTCCACCACGGCAGGATCGTCCGCCCGCAGGCGGAGCAGCAGCCTGCGCCGCAAGGGGGGCATGCCGATATTGATACCGTCCCCGAACCGCGCATCCGCCAGCAGCAGGCGGGTGGCCTGCGTGCCATCGCGCAAGGTCTGCCCTTCCACCCCCACAACGCGGGCGGAGACATGTACAGCCCGGCGCGGCAGATCAGGAAAAGCGGGCTGCATATGCGCCTGCCCCCAAGCCAGCGCAAAGCCTGCCGCGCACGCCCCCAGCACGCCACACCCCATGCGCAGCGGCAGAATCGCGGGCCACAGCAGACGCACGGACAGGCAGGCTGCACCCAGCATCCCTGCCCCCAGCGCCGCCATGCCCGCCGGTTCCCACGGCAGGGCGAAATACAGGGCGATGCCCGCCGCCAGAAATACCGGCAGCCACACGATGAAAGTGCCATGCCGCTGCCAAAGCCATGCGGCGAGTGCCACACGCAGGGCGCGCAATTCAACCATGCGGCGGCCATTCGTGACGGGCATTGGACTGGCGCGGCAGAAGAACCCCCGTAATAATGCGTGGCCGGAATACACACCTTACCGGCGCAAAGGGGGCACACGCCAGACTGCCCCCTGTCAGCAGGCCGAAAACATGCTAAGGAGCCGGCTCATGACTGTCCGTACGCGTTTTGCTCCCAGCCCCACCGGCCTGCTGCATATCGGCAACGCCCGTGCCGCCCTTTTCAATTTCCTCTATGCCCGCCATCACGGCGGCAAATTCCTGCTCCGCGTCGAGGATACCGACCGCGAACGCTCGACCCAGAAAGCGGTCGATGTGCTGTTCGACGGCCTCGCCTGGATGGGCATCGAATCTGATGAAAAGCCGGTTTTCCAGTCCACACGGCAGGCGCGCCATGCCGAAGTGGCGCATGAACTGCTGGAAAAGGGGCTGGCCTATCGCTGCTACTGCACGGCGGATGAACTCAAGGAAATGCGCGAGAAGGCGATGGCCGAGGGCCGTCCCCCGCGTTACAACGGCATGTGGCGCGACCGCGACCCGTCCGAAGCACCAGCCAACACCCCCTATACCGTCCGTATCAAGGCCCCGCGTGAAGGGGAAACCATCATTCATGATCTGGTGCAGGGCGACGTGCGCGTAGCCAATGCGGAAATGGATGACATGATCATCCTGCGCGCCGATGGCACCCCGGTCTACCAGCTTGCCGTGGTGGTCGATGACCATGACATGGACATCACCCATGTCATCCGTGGCGATGACCACCTGACCAACACCTTCCGTCAGGCCATGATCTATCGCGCCATGGGCTGGGACCTGCCGCATTTCGCGCATCTGCCGCTGATCCACGGTCCCGACGGCGCCAAGCTGTCCAAGCGTCACGGCGCGCAGTCGGTGGTGGAATTCCGGGAAATGGGCTACCTGCCCGAAGCCCTGAACAATTACCTGCTGCGTCTTGGCTGGGGCCATGGCGATGCGGAGATCCTGTCGCGGGAAGAACAGATCAGGCTGTTCGACCTTGATGGCGTCGGCCGCTCACCGTCGCGCATGGATTACGCCAAGCTGCTGCACATCAACGGCGTGTGGCTGCGTCAGGCCGATGATGAACGGCTGACCGGTGACGTGATGGAACGCCTTGCGGCGATGGAAGGTGTGGATACATCCGACGCCACGCGCGCCAAGGTGCTCGCACTTATGCCCGGCCTGAAGGAACGTGCGAAGACGCTGGTGGAACTGGCGGACAATGCCGCCTTCCTTGGCCGCTCGCTGCCGCTTTCCTTTGATGCCAAGGCAGAAAAGCAGTTCACCCCTGAAAATCGTGCCATGCTGGGCAGGCTGGCCGAAGCGCTGAAGGCCGCCGAACCGTTCACCAGGGAAACGGTCGACGCGACCCTGCGCCAGTTTGCCGAAACCCATGAAATGAAGCTGGGCAAGGTGGCGCAGCCGCTGCGCGCCGCCGTAACCGGCAGCACCATGTCGCCCGGCATTGACGACACACTGGTCGCGCTGGGGCGGGACGAGGTGCTTGCGCGCATCAATGCGGTCGCCGCCCATGAGTGATCGCAACGCCCATGGCAGCAACGTGTTCCTGACACGCCCGGCGCGTCACCTGCTGGGCGTGCAGGGCATGCATCCCACCCGCATCACCCCCATCCTTGACCTTGCGGAAAACTACACCCTGCTCAACCGGTCGCGCAAAACCCCGCGCGACCTGCTGCGCGGGCGCACGCTCATCAACCTGTTTTTCGAGGACAGCACACGCACGCGCACGTCCTTCGAACTGGCGGGCAAGCGGCTTGGGGCGGATGTGGTGAACATGACGGTTGCCAGTTCCTCGGTCAACAAGGGGGAAACCCTGCTGGACACGGCGGCGACGCTGAACGCCATGCATACCGACCTGCTGGTCGTGCGTCATTCCCAGTCCGGCGCACCCGCCCTGCTGGCGCAGAAGGTTCAGGCCAGTGTGGTCAATGCCGGTGACGGCACGCATGAACATCCCACGCAGGCCCTGCTGGACGCGCTGACCATCCGCCGCCATTTCGGCGTGTTCGAGGGGCTGACCATCGCCATCTGCGGCGATGTCAGCCACAGCCGCGTCGCACGGTCCAACATCCACCTGCTGACCGCCATGGGCTGTCAGGTGCGCGTGGTAGGGCCGCCAACACTGGTGCCCGGTGCGATCGGCGCGCTGGGCGTAAGCATACACCATACGATGGAAGACGGCCTGCGCGGCGTGGACGTGGTCATGATGCTGCGCGTGCAGCGCGAGCGCATGAAAGGCACGCAGGTCCCCAGCGCGCGCGAATATTTCCGCTTCTACGGGCTGGATAACAAGCGCCTCGCGCTGGCGAAGCCACATGCGCTGGTCATGCATCCCGGCCCGATGAACCGGGGCGTGGAAATTGACAGCCGCGTTGCCGATTCCGACCAGAGCGTGATCCGTGAACAGGTGGAAATGGGGGTGGCCGTGCGCATGGCGGTGCTGGACATCCTGTCACGCGGGGGAGACGGCGCATGAAGCCTGTCCTGTTTGAAAACGTCCGCCTGATCGATCCGGCCTCCGGTCTGGATCGGGCGGGACGGCTGCTGGTGCGTGACGGCGTAATCGCGGGCACCGACCTGCCGGGGGCCGAAGGCGCGCCCGATGGGGCCGAAATCATCGACGGGCAGAACCAGCTTGTCCTGTGTCCCGGCCTTGTGGACATGCGCGTGACGATCGGGGAACCCGGCTTTGAATACCGGGAGACCGTGGCCTCCGCCGCGCGGGCAGCCGTATCGGGCGGCATCACCACCATTGCCGTACTGCCCAACACCAGCCCCACCATCGATAATCCGGCCCTTGCCCGCCTGCTGCGCGCACGCGGGGAAGAAACCGGCATGATCGACATCCTGCCCTATGGCGCGCTGACACGGGAATGCGCAGGTAAGGAAATGGCGGAAATCGGCCTTCTGGCCGAAGCCGGGGCCATCGCCTTTACCGATGGGCCGCACGCCATTGCGGACAGCCGTACGATGCGGCAGATGCTGACCTATGCCAAAGGTTTCGGCGCGCTGATTGTCCAGCATCCCGAAGACCCGTCCCTTGCCCGTGGCGGGTGCGCCACCGATGGGGAACTGGCCACACGGCTTGGCCTGCCCGGCATTCCGGCGGCGGCTGAAGCGATCCTGATCGCCCGCGACCTCCGCCTTGCGCGCATGACGGGCGGGCGGCTGCACTTCGGCCATGTCTCCACGGCTGAGGGCCTCGACCTGATCCGGGCGGCCAGGGCCGATGGCGTAAATGTGACCTGCGATACGGCACCGCCCTATTTTGACCTGAACGAAACAGTCATCGGTGACTTCCGCACCTATGCCAAGCTGTCGCCGCCGCTCCGTGCGGAAGCGGATCGCAGGGCGGTATGTGCGGCGCTGGCGGATGGCACGATCGACGCCATCGCATCCGATCACATGCCGTGCGACGCGGATGACAAACGCCAGCCCTTTGCCGTGGCGTCCGCTGGCGGCACGGGACTGTCCACCCTGCTGGCGGTCACGCTGGCGCAGGTGCATGCGGGCAATCTGGGCATGTCTGACGCCATCGGCCTGCTGACCCACCGCCCTGCCCGCCTGCTGCGCAGCGATGCGGGCACGCTGGCTACGGGACAGGCGGCGGATCTGTGCCTGTTCAACCCCGATAGCGGCTGGATCGTGCGGGCGGGCGAACTGCCCGGCAAGGCCCAGAACACCCCCTTCGACGGACGTGCGCTGGAAGGCCGCGTGGTTGGCACGTGGAAAAACGGCCAGCGCGTATTCGGGGCGCAGGCCGCATGATCTACGGCATCCCCACCTATGACCTGCCGCTTATGGCCGGGGTTGCGTTCCTGTCCTACCTGATTGGCAGCATCCCCTTCGGGCTGGTGCTGACCGCGTTGTCCGGTAACGGGGATATCCGCAAGATCGGATCGGGCAATATCGGAGCAACCAACGTATTGCGCACCGGGCGCAAGGGACTGGCGGCGGCCACGCTGGCGCTGGATGGCACCAAGGGGGCATTCGCCGTTTTCTGCGCCTTCGTGCTGTGCCCCTTCCATACGCTGGCCGCGGAATCCGTAGCTGCAATCTGTGTCGTGCTCGGGCACTGCTTTCCGGTATGGCTGAAATTCAAGGGCGGCAAGGGGGTCGCCACCGGGCTGGGCAGCGTGCTGGCGCTGATGCCGGGCGTGGGGCTGTGCTGCTGCGCGCTGTGGCTGATCTTCGCCAAGGTCACGCGCATTTCCTCGGCAGGGGCGATTATCGCCTTCGCGGCGATGCCGCTGCTCATGATCCGGCCGGGACGGGTTGATTTCTCCTCCCCCGCTTATCTGGCAGGCGTGCTGATCGCCCTTGTCATCCTGATCCGCCACCATGCCAATATCAGCCGCCTGTTGCGCGGCACGGAACCAAGGATCGGCCAGAAAACGCCATGACCCCCGCCGATGCCGAAACGGTCCTGGCCTGCCTGCGGCTGGCCCGAACGGATGGCATCGGCCCGGTCAGCTACCGTCGCCTTATCCAGACCCATGGCAGCGCGCAATCCGCGCTGGACATGCTTGAACGGGGTGCCACCCGCATAAGCCGAACGGTGGGCATGCCCTGTCCCCGCGCGGATGCGCTGCATGAAATTGAACGCCTGCATGCCATGGGCGGCCACCTGCTGGTGCATGGCCAGCCGGGCTATCCCCCACTCCTTGCCAGCCTGCACGATGCGCCGCCGGTGCTGAGCGTGCTGGGCGACTGCGCCCTGCTGGCGAGTCGGATGGTCGCCATCGTCGGGGGACGCAACGCATCATCAGGCGGGATGCGCATGGCGGAAAGCCTTGCGGCCCTGCTGGCAGCACAGGGAGTGGACACGGTATCGGGACTGGCGCGGGGAATTGATGCGGCCGCCCATCGCGGGGCGATGACAGCGGGCCGCACGGTCGCAGCCATCGCGGGTGGACTGGACTGTCCTTACCCGCCGGAACATCACACCCTGCAGGATGAAATTGCCCGCACTGGCGCAGTTGTGACCGAAGCGCCGCTGGGCACGGTGCCGCAGGCCCGCCATTTCCCGCGCCGGAACCGGCTTATAGCCGGATTGGGGCTGGGATGCGTGGTCATTGAGGCCGCACCCAGGTCGGGTAGCCTGATTACCGCACGCATGGCGCTGGACTATGACCGGATCATCTTTGCCGTGCCCGGCTCCCCCCTCGACCCGCGCTGCCGGGGCAGCAATGACCTGCTGCGCCAGGGTGCGATCCTGACGGAAAACGAGCGCGACATCCTGCGCGAACTTCCTGAATTCATGGAAGAAAGAAGCCTTTTCCCGCTCCACCCCCAGCCGTCACGGCCACCGTCCGCCCCACCGGCAAGGCAGGGCGCGGCGGCACAGGCAACCCCCGTCCCGCCCACACCGGCGAAGGGAGAAGATATTCACGAAAGAGTGGAGGGATTTCTATCTTTCACGCCATCACCTGTTGACGATCTTGTACGGCGCTGCCAGTTCTCCACAGCAGCGGTCCTGACAGTCCTGTCGGAAATGGAGATTGCAGGCACGATCGAATTCCTTCCGGGGGATATGGTCGTGCGCCGTCCACCCCCGGCCTGACAGCAGGGATTGAAGCAAGGTTTTAGAATCGTGATCCGGAGACAGAATGACTGACGTCGTGGTGGTCGAATCGCCAGCCAAGGCGAAAACGATCAATAAGTATCTGGGCGATCAATTTACGGTTCTTGCCTCGTTCGGGCATGTGCGTGACCTGCCGCCCAAGGATGGAAGCGTGCGCCCCGATGAGGGCTTCGCCATGGTATGGGAAGCCGATGAGCGCGGCAGCCGCCAGATCGCGGCCATTGCCAAGGCCCTGCGTGGTGCGCGCCATCTGTATCTGGCCACTGACCCCGACCGTGAGGGAGAGGCCATTTCGTGGCATGTCCGCGCCATGCTGGAGGAGAAAAACCTCCTCAAGGGCATCGAGGTGCAGCGCGTCACCTTCAATGAAATCACCAAAAGCGCTATCAAGACGGCGATGGCCCATCCGCGTGAACTTGATTTCCCGCTGATCGAAGCCTACCTCGCCCGCCGGGCGCTGGACTATCTGGTCGGCTTCACGCTTTCGCCCGTGCTGTGGCGCAAGCTGCCCGGATCGCGCAGTGCCGGACGTGTGCAGTCCGTCGCCCTGCGCCTGATCTGCGAACGCGAAGCCGAGATCGAGGTTTTCAAACCACGCGAATACTGGTCCGTCATCGCGCGCATGACCACGCCCGCTGGTCTGCCCTTTACCGCGCGGCTGACGCATCTGGACGGCCACAAGCTTGACCAGTTCGACCTGAATGACGAAGCCGGCGCCATGCGCGCCAAGGCCGCCGTCGAGGCTGGCGATTTCAGTGTCGCCAGGGTCGAACGCCGCAAGGTCCGCCGCAATCCGCCCCCGCCCTTCACCACGTCCACCATGCAGCAGGAAGCGTCCCGCAAGCTGGGCATGGGCGCGCAGGTGGCCATGCGCACCGCGCAGCAACTGTATGAAGGTATCGACATCGGCGGCGAGACGGTCGGCCTGATTACCTATATGCGAACCGATGGCGTGCAGATGGCAGGCGAGGCCATTGCAGCCATACGTGGCCATATCGGCCACAGCTTCGGCGATCAGTACGTGCCGGAAAAGGCGCGCATCTATTCCACCAAGGCCAAGAACGCGCAGGAAGCCCACGAAGCCATCCGCCCGACCGACGTGCGCCGCACGCCTGCCGACATGGCGCGCTACCTCTCGCCCGAGCAGCGGAAGCTGTATGAACTGGTCTGGAAGCGTTCGGTCGCCAGCCAGATGCAGTCCGCAGAACTCGATCAGGTCGCGGTGGACATCACGGACCGCCAGCAGCACGCAACCCTGCGCGCCACGGGCTCCATCATCGCGTTCGACGGTTTCCTGCGCCTGTATAGCGAGGGGCGCGACGATTCCCCCGCCAAGACGGACGACGATCAGGACCGCATGCTGCCCGCCATGAGCGAACGCGATGCGATCGGGCGCGGCGAAGTGACGGCCGAACAGCACTTCACCCAGCCGCCGCCGCGTTATTCGGAAGCGTCTCTGGTCAAGAAGATGGAGGAAATCGGCATTGGCCGTCCCTCCACCTACGCCTCGATCCTGACCGTGCTGCGCGACCGTAACTACGTGCAACTGGAAAACCGGCGCTTCATCCCCGAAGACCGGGGGCGGCTTGTCACGGCCTTCCTCACGTCCTTTTTCGAACGCTATGTCGATACGCAGTTCACTGCGGGGCTTGAAGAACAGCTTGATGACATTTCCGGCGGCCGCGCCAACTGGCGCGATGTCATGTCGGCGTTCTGGTCCGATTTCTCCCATGCGGTGGATCAGACCAAGGACCTGAAGATATCCGATGTCATTACGGCGCTCGACGCGGATCTCTCGCCCTATTTCTTCCCCCAGCGCGAAGACGGGCAGGACCCGCGCGTGTGTACGGCATGCAATACCGGCCGTCTGGGGCTGAAGCTGGGCCGTTATGGCGCGTTCATTGGCTGCTCCAACTATCCGACCTGCCAGTACACGCGCAAACTGGTCGCCGACCCCAAGGAAGGGGAAGACGCGGCAACGCTGAAGGACGGCATGCGCGTTCTGGGCACGGCCCCCGGCACGGACGAGGAAATTACCGTCCGTCGCGGGCCGTGGGGGCTGTATGTGCAGCAGGGCGAACCCGACCCGGAGGACAAGAAGGCCAAACCCAAGCGTGCCACCATCCCGCGCGGACTGGATGGGGATACGATCACGCTGGAACAGGCGGCGGGCCTGCTGTCGCTGCCGCGCATTGTCGGCATCCACCCCGAAACCGGCGAATCCATCGAAGCCGGTCTGGGCCGCTTCGGGCCGTATGTGAAAATGGGCGCGGTCTATGGTTCACTGGACAAGGATGATGATGTCCTGACGGTGGGGCTGAACCGCGCGGTCGATGCGCTGGCCAAGAAACTGGCTTCCATCCGCACCATTGGTCCCCACCCCAAGGATGGCGAGCCGGTGCTGGTGCGCAAGGGGCGCTTCGGCCCCTACATCCAGCATGGATCGATCGTGGCGACCGTGCCGCGCGGGCAGGAAATGGATGATGTCACCATGGAGGAAGCCCTGACCCTGCTGAAGGAAAAGGGCAAGCCGCTCAAGGCGAAGGGCAAGAAAACCACCACCCGCAAGCCTGCCGCGCGCAAGACAAAGGCCAGCGCCGAAGATACCGCTGAAGGCAAGGCCGCACCCAAGAAGAAAGCTGCCCCCCGCAAGACAGCGGCCAAACCGGCTGCGCGCAAGACGACGACCCGCAAGAAGGCCAGTACCGAAGGCGAGGCTGGCTGACCATGAAGCGGCAGCGTCCAGCAACTTTCCAGATGCCGGACAGCCTGCCCACGGGCACATCCCCGGCCCGTACGGGCGGCCTGCCGGAACGTGAGCAGCTTCGCGCGTTTATCGAAAACGCGCCGGGCCGGATCGGCAAGCGCGAGATCAGCCGGGAATTCGGCCTTGGTCCCGAACACCGGCAGGCCCTGCGCGCCATGCTGCGGGAAATGGCGCTGGATGGCACGCTTGCCCCGGCCGGTGCGCGGCGGTTCCGTGTATCGGACCGCCTGCCCGAATCCGCCGTGGTGCAGGTCACCGGCACCGATGCCGATGGCGACCCCATCGCGCGGCCCGTGCAATGGGATGGCGACGGACCTTCCCCCACCGTGTTCATGCACCCTGAACTGCGCGGACGCGCGGCCCTCGCCCCCGGTGAACGCGTGGTCGCGCGCCTGCGTCGCGTTGGTCCCGGCCGGTATGAAGGCCGCACCCTGCGTCGCCTGACGGATGCGCCGGTGCAGATCGTGGGCCTGTTCCGCGCCCTTGGGGACACGGACCCGGCAGCAGCGGCCCCCGCGCGCTTTCGCCCCGCAGGCAGGCTGACCCCGGCGGATCGCCGCGCAAGGGCGGAATGGGTCATTCCCATGGGTGAGGATGACGACGCGCCGGATAACGAAATCGTCATCGCCATTCCCCTGCCCCAGTCCGGGCCGGGCCTGCACCCCGCGCGAATCATCCAGCGTCTTGGTCCGCAGGGCGATGCCCGGACCATCAGCATGGTGGCTGTGGCGATGCACGGCATCCCTCACGTCTTCGGGCAGGAAGCACTGGCGCAGGCCAGAGCCGCGCGGGGTGTCTCACCCGATGGTCGCACGGACCTGCGTGACGTGCCGCTTGTCACCATCGATGGCGCGGATGCGCGCGATTTTGATGATGCCATTTATGCCGAACCCGATGGGGATGGCTTCCGCATTACCGTAGCCATCGCGGATGTCGCCTGGTACGTCCGCCCCGGTAGCGCGCTGGACCGGGAAGCGCGTCTGCGCGGCAATTCGGTCTATTTCCCCGACCGGGTCATTCCCATGCTGCCCGAAGAACTGTCCAACGGGTGGTGCTCGCTCCGCCCCGGTGAGGACAGGGGCTGCATCTTCGTCGATATGCACGTCGCAGCCGATGGCTCAGTGTCGGGCGCGCGCTTTGGCCGTGGCATCATGCGCAGCGCCGCACGCCTGACCTATGAACAGGTGCAGGCCGCGCGCGATGGCGCACCCGATACCACGATGCTGTCCCTGCCTGACGGACTGCTCGACAGCCTGTTCGGTGCATGGGAGTGCCTGTCGCGCGCACGGGCACGGCGGGGCACGCTGGATCTGGACATGCCGGAACGGCAGGTTCACCTTGATGACGCGGGTCTGATAGAGTCCATTCACCCGCGCATCCGTCTGGACAGTCACAGGCTGGTCGAGGAATTCATGATCGCGGCCAATGTCGCCGCCGCACGCTTCCTTGAGGGGCGGCATGTCCCCTGCCTGTATCGAATCCATGCGCCCCCTACGCCGGAACGGCTGGAAAGCCTGCGCCGCACGCTGGACATGATGGGCATATCCCTACCACCCGTGGGTGGCCTGCGCGCAGCCGACCTTGACCGCGTCCTGCGCGAAGTCAGCAGCAGCGATCAGGCCCCCCTGGTCAACGAACTCGTGCTGCGTGCGCAGAATCAGGCCGAATACAGCCCGGACCCGATCGGCCATTTTGGCCTTTCGCTGCCCGCGTATGCCCATTTCACCAGCCCCATCCGCCGCTATGCCGACCTGCTGACCCATCGCGCCCTGCTGGTCGCAGCGAAGCTGGAATCGGGCAGCGCACCGGACCATACGGAACTGGAGACAACGGGTCAGGCCATCACGCAGACCGAACGCCGCGCCGCACAGGCCGAACGCGAGACACTGGAACGCTACGCCGCCACATGGCTGCAGGCGCGCGTGGGCACGGTGATGGACGCGCATATATCCGGCCTGTCACGATTCGGCATTTTTACCGTTCTGGATGCAACGGGTACATCCGCCCTGCTGCCCATGTCTGCCCTGCCGGAAGATCAGTGGCATCACGACGAAAAAACGCAGACATTATCGGCACGCGACGCGACCATGGTATTCCGCCCCGGTCAGGCCCTGCGCGTACGGATTGAAGAAGCATGCGCCATCCGGGGAACAGTCCTGCTGGCACTTCCCGACACCCTGCCGCCCCGGCGAAGGCGGCGGCCATGAAACGCCGCCGGTTTCCGGCCATCATCCTACGCCCCGTAAGCATGGGCGGCGAGGCCGCCGTCATATGGCGACGGCGCATGTCCACGCTGGGCCATATCCCGCGTGACACCTTCATCCTGCTGCTTGTCATCGTGCGCCTGACCACCGCCGCCTATGCCGATGATGCGCCCGCTACCCCCCGCACGCCCACGCCAGCCCCCCCGCTGCATGAAGACAGCATGGAACAGCCCGATGGGCCCGGCATGGATCTTGCGGTCCTGTCGTCGGTCATTCAGGCGAGTCTCGCCTTCCTGCAGCCCCGCACGCTGGACAGTCATACGATCCATGACTTCGCCCTGTGGGGACTGAACGGGCTGAGCGCGCTCGACCCCTCCCTCAGCATTGATGAACAGCACGGCTTCCTGCAACTGGTCGCAACGCAGCGGACGGTCATGGCCCTGCCCCTGCCCGCGCCGGATGACCTGCCGGGATGGAGTGCCGCCATCACCCATGTGCTGGATATGGCGTGGCATCATTCCCCCGCCATGCGCGACACGGGGCAGGATGGCGTGCTGCAGGGATTCTTCGATGAACTGTTCAATCATCTGGACCCCTATTCCCGCTATATCGCGCCCGGCGCCGCCGTATCGGACCGCAGCACCCGCACCGGGGGCGAAGCCTCGGCGGGGCTGACGCTGGGACTCGATCATGACGCCATCATCATCACGGCGGTCAACGCCAATGGTCCCGCATGGCCGACAAGTCTGGCGGCGGGGCAGATCGTGCGCGCGATCAACGGGCGACCTACCGCATCACGCAGTCTTGATACTGTCAGTTCATGGCTTAATGGCGCCAACGGCAGCCTTGTTCGCATAACGGTGGAATCAAAAGGACGGCAGACCACGGTTACCCTCCACCGTGCGTCCACCCCGCCCGAAACCGTCTTCGCCTATACCAGCGGCAAGCACGTCATCCTTCACATCACGGCCTTTTCCGCCAACACGGCGGAAGAGATGAGCCAGTATCTGGACGAGGCCATGAACGTGCCGGGCATTTCCGGCCTGATCATAGACCTGCGCGGCAATCGCGGCGGCGTGCTGCAGCAGGCTGTGACCACATCGGCCCTGATGCTCGATCACGGCGTGGCGGCGATAACGCAGGGCCGTGATCCGCAGGCCAACCATGTCTGGGCCGTGCAGGGCGGCGACATGACCAACGGTCTGCCCATTATCGTGATGGTGGATGGCCGGACCGCCAGTGCGGCCGAGATTCTGGCCGCCGCCCTGTCCGACCAGAAGCGTGGCGTGGTGATCGGCAGCGCCACGCTGGGCAAGGGACTGGTCCAGACCATCGGCCAGTTGCCCAATGGGGGCGAACTGTTCGTGACATGGAGTCGCGTGCTGGCCCCGCTGGGCTGGCCGCTGCAGGGGCTGGGCGTGATGCCGCAGGTCTGCACGAGTCTGGGCGAAAGCGAGATGGAACGCCAGCTCCAGAATCTGGCGGAAGGCACGGCAGACAGCCGGGACTGGGTCATGGCCGCGCGCCAGACCCGTTATCCCGTCGATCCTTCGCATATCCTGGGAATCCGCAAGGCCTGCCCCGCCGCCATCGGCACGGACAGCGATCTGGATGCCGCCCATTCCCTGCTGGACAATCCTGTCGAATACCGTGCCGCCCTGTCCACCATACCCGATGAAGGGGGCGTGCCGGCCAGCGGCGGCTGACCGGGCCCATGGGAAACTGTGCTATTCCTGCATGTCTCCCTCTGTCTTTCTGCATTACCGGAGATGCCTGCCCCCATGGAAGAAACCCGACTGAAAACCGGCATCTGGATCAAGGCAATGCTGCGTCAGGCTGGACAAACCGGAAATCCGGGCATGGTCCTGCACCGTGGCGATGACGATGCGGGCAGCGTGCTGATCGTGCTTCTGGGCCGTGAAGGCCGCCTGTGCGTGCTGGCGCCCACCCGCACCCCCGATGGACGCCGGGCATGGTTCCGCGCTACAGGGGAGGCGGCCGTGGATCAGGCCAGCGTCGATGCCTACGTCGCAAGGCAGGTGGACCGGGACCCCGATATCTGGGTTGTGGAATTCGATGCCCCTGATCTGGTGCCGCCGTTTGAAGCAAGGCTGATATGAAAGACCTGATTCCACAGGGTTAAAGTCAGGGAAACCAGTCCGGCGTATGGGTGTGGCATCTCGCACACAGTCAGGCGTGACAGTTGGCTCCAGCCGATCAAAGCGGCGCGTAACGGGGTCACAATGGATTGTCAGGGGTGGTTTCTTTCAGCAAAAGAGTGCTGAAGCTGATATTTCCAGGGAAGATGGCACGTGCACCCGACCGGGCCTATATGCCGGAAGAGGCCCGTCGAAGGGAGATGAAGAGTATGAATCTGCGGTACGGATTGCTTGCAGGGTCTTTATTGACTGCCTCGGTTACCCTCGGCTCCGTCCTGGTCTCCGCCCCGGTATTCGCGCAGCCTGTACAGGGCCTCTACATGAGCGGTGAAGGCGGTGCCAGCTTCAATCAGGGGCAGGTCGTACGGCATTCTTCAGCACGCGATGAATTCCACCCGGGCGCAACAGGAATCGGCAGCATTGGCTGGGGGCTGGGCAACGGCTTCCGCGTCGAGGTGGAAGGTCACTATCGCAATAATGACCTGAAAACCGTCGGCGGTAATGCCGCATATCATGCCCATGCCGATGGACGGCAGCAGGAATCGGGGATCATGGCCAACGCGCTGTTTGACCTCGATATCGGCAAAAGCTGGCTTTTCCCGTATTTCGGCGCGGGTATCGGCTATGGCTGGCAGAACATGAATGCCACCATGACGGGTAATGTGAACGGCCAGAATTACAGCCAGCATGTCGGCGGCACATACGGCAATTTCGCCTATCAGGGCATTTTCGGCCTCGCCTTTCCCATGCCCTGGGTTGTCGGCCTGTCCGCCACGGCTGAATACCGGTTCTGGACCATGCTTGGCCCGCAGTCGCACAGTTCCATCGTGACGGGCAGTGCAACCGCCCTGTCCGCCATGAACAGCGATTACGGCTTCCGTAACGGCAACCGTGATACGCGCACCGACTTCAACCATTCGCTGATGCTCGGCCTGCGTTACGAATTCAATCCGGCTCCGCCGCCGCCGCCGCCGCCGCCCACCATCGCGGCCCCCGCACCGGCGGAAAACCGGACCTATCTGGTGTTTTTCGACTGGGATCGCAGCGACCTGACCGAACGCGCCCGTTCCATCGTGGCGGTCGCGGCACAGGCATCGACCAATACCCAGACCACACGGATCGAGGTTAACGGCTATACCGACAACTCCGCCGCCCATCCGGGCCGACGGGGCGAAGAGTATAATCAGGCGCTGTCGCTGCGCCGTGCGCAGACAATCAAGGCCGAACTGGTGCGCGATGGCGTGCCCGGCCCCTCAATCGACATTCATGGTTATGGCGATTCCAACCCGCTGGTCCAGACCGCCGCCAATACCCGTGAAGCCCAGAACCGCCGGGTCGAGATCATCCTGCACTGATCCCTTCTGGCTGACCGGCAACCGGGCAAGAAAAAAGCGGCGCCGTAAGGCTGCCGCTTTTTCTTTGTGCGCACCATAAAAATGATGTCGGAGGCTGGATCAGACCAGCCCCGTGAACAGGGAAGTGGACAGGTAGCGTTCGGCAAAGGAAGGCGCGATCGTCACGATCGTCTTGCCCCTGTTTTCCGGGCGGTTTGCAAGCTGCACAGCCGCATGCAGCGCCGCACCCGATGAAATGCCCACCGGCACGCCGTCAAGCCGCGCACAGCGCCGTGCCGCCGCGATGGCTTCGCGTTCCGAGACCGGCAGCACACCCGACAGCGCCGCCAGATCCAGTGTGCGGGGGCAGAACCCCGGCCCGATGCCCTGAATGCCATGGGGGCCGGGTTCATCACCATTGAGAATGGCGCTTTCCATCGGTTCGACACCATAGACCTCAATACCCGGCTTGCGGGCCTTCAGGCTGTGGGCAATGCCGCTGGCGGTGCCACCCGTGCCCAGCCCGGCCACCACGATATCGACTTCGCCTGCCGTATCGACCCAGATTTCCTCGGCCGTTGTCGCGGCATGCACGTCCGGATTGGCCGGATTGTCGAACTGCCGGGGCATCCACGCATTGGGCGTTTTTTTAAGGATTTCCTCAGCACGCGCGATGGCCCCCGCCATGCCAAGGCGCGAAGGGGTCAGTTCAAGCTGTGCATCAAGCAGGCGCAGCATCTTGCGCCGCTCGATCGAGGCCCCTTCCGGCATGGTCACGATCAGCCTGTACCCCCGCGCCGCCGCGACAAACGCCAGGGAAATGCCGGTATTGCCGGAAGTCGGTTCCACCAGCGTGGTCTTGCCCGGCTGGATTTCGCCCCGGCTTTCCGCATCCTCGATCATGGCGGCGCCGATGCGGTCCTTGACGGAACCAAGCGGATTGAAGAACTCCAGCTTCATCAGCACGCGGCTTTCCAGCCCGTCTTCACGGGTCAGATGCGGCAGCGCCACCAGTGGCGTCCCCCCCACCGTATCCACAATGGAATCGTAAACCTTGCCGCGTGGTGCCGCAAAACCATACGTGCGATCTGCTGGGGTGGTTTTTTTCATCCGGTATCACTCCTTGTTACGGAAATGGCCTATTCACGCATAAACTCTGACATAATCTACCATCCTCCCAAACAGAAGCGTGGATCAATCAGGCAATTACTGGTAAATGATGCGAACTGGTTTCCCAACCTATTCAAAGCAAGGCTGAACGATATGCTGCTCCGGCGCGACAGGACCATGATCGCAATTCTCATCATGCTGGATGTTGCCTTTCACGCCGGGCGCAATGGCACCATCAGTGCAGCCGACATTGCCGAACGCGCGGGTCTGGCCCGGCGTGGCATCGAACCCCTGCTTCAGGCATTATCCCGTTCCGGGCTGCTGGAAAGCGTGCGTGGCCCGCGCGGGGGCTACAGGCTGGGCCGCCCCCGCCGCGATATCCTGATGGCGGATATCCTGTCGGTCATCACGGCGGACGACAACACGGATGACGGCCCGATCGGTGGCCTGTTCCAGAAGGTTGTCGAGCCGTGCTGGCAGGAATTCGACGCCATGATCGATGAGAAATGTCGCAAGATCAGTCTGGATGATCTGGTGCGCCGGGCGGAGCACGCCGGCATGCGCCGCTCGCTGCCCGAACCGATTACCTTCTCGATCTGAAACCGGCCTGACTGGCCAGTTCTCCCGTCAGGGGAAAACCCGGCCCCTTATCGGGGCCGGGGTGGATCATTTGGCGCCGGCGACAACCGGGGCCGTGACCGTTGCGGTCACATCCATATATTCACGCGGTTCCTTTTCGCTACGGATCAGGACGACGCGGAATTTGTCCTGACCGGTATAGGACGTGTTGGCCGTATACGTCACATAAGTGTGATCGTTGTAATTGTAGATGAAGGCCTTGCCATGCTCCGGCGCGGGTGACACCCCGAAGGAGGCATAGGCATGACCGGCTGATGCCCGCGTCTCGATGGCGCAGTAGCCATCATCGCTGCGCACCTGCATGGTGGCCGTACGGGTGTTGGAACCGGCCGCCACGGGGGCGCCGACATCACACTGCCCTGACAGCTTCATGTAATTGTAGGGATTGGGAGGCCCGCCGAGGTTAACGGCCGGTTTGTTGTCACATCCGGCGAGCAGAATGCCCGTCGTCATCATGATTGCAGACAGTCGCAGTCGCACTCGTCAGCTCCGCTGTATTTGATTTTTCACCCGTTATCAGGACAGTTTGCCCGCGCCGCCCCGCTTCATGGATCGGCACAACGGCAAACCGCTTTGGCATACGCTGTAGAACAACGCATCCCCGCGGGAAAGACCCGTTGGTCCTTTGCGCAGGCGGACAAGCCCTGCCCGTGTGGCATACCCGTCCCCGAAGCCGCTGTCATCCCATGGAACAGGCATGACGCAGCTTTTTGAAGGGGCGGCCCTGACTCTCCCTTTTGGCGACTGAATGTTTGCGCTATAGACCTGATCGGATTTCATTCCTGCCGGAATTTGCGGGGCACGTGCATCCCCGTTGGCAACTGCCCCAATATCTGGAGAACCCATCCTGATGTCCATGTCGATCTGGCGCGCTGGCGCTGCTGCCCTTGCCCTGACAGGGCTGGTTAATGGCGGGCAGGCACTGGCTGCCGGCCCCTGCTCCCCCTCCCCCGCGCATGAGGCGTTTGACGTGCAGGGGCTGAAAAGCGAACTGATGGTCACGGCCCTGTCATGCGGCGCGCAGGACAAATACAATAGCTTCGTGGTCAAGTTCCGTGGCAAGCTGACGAATGAGGAACATGTCCTTAACGGCTATTTCCACACCACCTACGGCCGCAACGCCCAGCGCCAGCATGATGACTACATCACGCAGCTTGCGAATGTTCAGTCCGAGCGCGGCCTGAAGTCCGGCACGGCGTTCTGCCAGCAGCGCCTGTCCATGTTCGATGAGGTGCTGGTGCTCGACAGTGCCGCCGACCTGTCCAACTACGCGCAGGCGAAGGACATTCTCCAGCCCGCGTCCTACCTGACCTGCACCGCGCCCGACCGCCCGGCCCGTCCGGCCGCCGCCACCAGCAGCAGCCGCAGCCGTGCCCCGGCGCGCCACACCGTGCGTAGCTGATCCACGGCTTACGGACAGAATAAAAGAAAATAAGGCCGGGCCAGCGTCCGGCCTTTTTCATGCCCGCAAGTGCGGGCATAGTGCCCGGGCGTCAGGCGTTCCCGCTTGACAGGACGTGACCCGACAGAACAAAGAACGCTTCATGAACGACGATCTTTTTTCCACGCCTGACAGCCCCCGCAAGCCCGCCCGACGCAAGAGCGCGCCCGCCGCCATGCCCGAAAACGCAAAAAACGGCCCCGATACCTACGACGCCAGCGCCATCGAAGTGCTGGAGGGGCTGGAGCCAGTGCGTCGCCGTCCGGGCATGTATATCGGTGGCACGGATGAAACCGCGTACCATCACCTCGCCTCCGAAATCCTCGATAACGCGATGGATGAAGCCGTGGCGGGCCATGCCACCACCATCGATGTCTCGCTGGAAGAAAATGACTGCCTGACCATCCGTGATAACGGACGCGGCATACCGGTTGACCCGCACCCGCGTTTTCCCGACCGTTCGGCGCTGGAAGTGATCCTGACCACGCTGCATGCGGGCGGCAAGTTTTCGGGCAAGGCCTATGCCACATCTGGCGGCCTGCACGGAGTCGGCTCATCGGTCGTCAATGCGCTGGCATCCCGCATGGAAGTGGAAATCGCGCGTGATCGCGCCCTGTGGCGGCAGGTCTATGAACGCGGGCACCCGTTAAGCGGCGTGGAAAAGATCGGCCCCGTCAACAACCGCCGTGGCACGCAGATACGCTTTACCCCTGATCCGCAGATATTTGGTCGGCTGCATTTTTCACCGGGGCGGCTGTACCGGCTCTGCCGCTCCAAGGCCTTCCTGTTCCGTGGGGTCACGATCCGCTGGTCGTGCGATCCGGCGCTGATCAAGGGGGATGACGTTCCGGCGGAAGCCGTGCTGCATTTTCCCGGCGGACTGGCCGACAGCCTGCGCGACGAACTGGGGGAAAAGGCGGCCCTGCTGACCGATCTGTGGTCGGGCGATGCCGACCTGCCCACCGCCGCCGACGGCACCGCCACCGGTCGGCTGGAATGGGCCGTGGCCTTTGTGGAACAGGGACCGGCCACCCTTGCCTCCTACTGCAATACCATTCCCACGCCCAATGGCGGCACGCATGAAACCGGCTTCCGTAACGCGCTGCTCAAGGGCCTGCGCAACTGGGGCGAACAGCGGGCCAACAAGCGTGCGGCCAGCATCAACGCCGATGATATCATGGGCTGCATCGCGGCCAAGCTGTCGGTCTTCATCCGTGACCCGCAGTTTCAGGGCCAGACCAAGGAAAAGCTGACCAGCAGCGAGGCCAGCAAGCTGGTTGAGACGGCCCTGCGCGACCGGTTCGACCACTGGCTGGCGGGCAACCCGCCGCAGGCCGACAACCTGCTGGCCTTCGTGGTGGAACGGGCGGAAGAACGCCTGCGCCGCAAGGAACAGAAGGAAACCCCGCGCAAAAGTGCTACCCGCCGCCTGCGCCTGCCCGGCAAGCTGACCGACTGCACGCGCGAAAACGCGGCGGAGACGGAAATCTTTCTTGTCGAGGGGGATTCCGCGGGCGGGTCCGCCAAGCAGGCACGCAACCGCGAAACACAGGCGGTCCTGCCGCTGCGTGGCAAGATCCTGAACGTGGCCAGCGCATCGACCGAGAAGCTGCGCGGCAATCAGGAACTGCGTGACCTTGTGGAAGCACTGGGCTGTGGCATGGGCGAAAGCTTCGATGCCAGCAGGCTGCGCTATGGCCGCATCATCATCATGACCGATGCCGATGTGGACGGCGCGCATATCGCCTCCCTGCTCATGACCTTCTTCTACCGCGAACTGCCGGGGCTGATCCGCAACGGACATCTGTATCTGGCGCAGCCGCCGCTGTACCGACTGACACAGGGCGGCAAGAGCGTCTACGCCATGGACGACGCCGACCGTGAGCGGAAAATGAAGAAGGATTTCAAACCCAATGCGAAGGTTGAGGTCTCCCGCTTCAAGGGGCTGGGCGAAATGCCGCCCGGCGACCTGAAACAGACGACCATGGACCCGAAGCACCGCACGCTGCTCAAGGTCATTACCCCGCCCGAGGACAGGGCCTTTACCCTTGAACGGGTCGAGCACCTGATGGGCCGCAAGGCGGAACTGCGCTTCCGCTTCATTCAGGACCATGCCCGTCAGGTCGACAACCTCGACGTCTAAACAAAAAAGGCCCGGCTCCCCTGAAGGAACCGGGCCTTTTTTCATTCCTGTCGCCCTGTCAGCCCGCGCCGGTCAGCGGGGCGACAACATGAGGCTCCACCGTGGCCACGGTCGCCATGGGATGCAGCAGGCCGGTCACGGCGGGATCGAACACCCGCAGGAACGAACCCGGATGCACACCCATCCACAGCGTCACCACCGCCAGCGGCACAAGCACGGCCAGTTCCTGCCCCGTCAGGTCACGCAGCAGGGCAACCACCCCGCCCCTGTCCGCCCCGAACAGCACGCGCCGATACAGGACCAGCATATAGACCGCGCCGAGGATCATGCTGGTGCCGCCAAGGAAGGCCAGCCAGAAGGAGACATGCAGCGCACCGACCATGACCAGGAATTCGCCAACGAAGGCCCCGGTCCCCGGCAGGCCGATATTGGCCATGACGAACAGCATGGCCAGCGTCGCCAGCACCGGCATCTTGTGCGCGACACCGGAAAAGGCGCTGATTTCACGCGTTTCCGTACGCCACGACACGGCAGATACACAGAAGAACAGGGCCGCGATCACGATGCCATGTGACAGCATCTGGAAAATCGCCCCGTCGATCCCCTCTGGCGTAAGGGTAAACAGGCCGATGGCGATCACCCCCATATGGGAAAAGGACGAATAGGCGATCACACGCTTCATGTCCGTCTGGGCCAGTGCGATCATGGCGGCATAGATCACCGCAATCACCCCCAGCGTCAGCACCAGCGGCGCGAACAGACGTGCCGCATCGGGAAACATCAGCACACCGAAACGCAGCAGCCCGTATGCCCCCGCCTTTGACAGCACGCCGGACAGCATGACGGAAGCAGGCGTAGGCGCTTCGGTATACGCATCGGGCAGCCACGCATGCAGCGGGAACAGCGGCAGCTTGACGCCGAAAGCGATGATGAAGCCCGCAAGCAGCCAGCACTGCATGGCATGGCCGAAACCATGATGCTGAAGGGCGACGATATCGGTCGTCCCCGTCGCGTTCCACATGGCCAGCAACGCCAGCAGCATGAACAGCGAACCGCCAAACGTGAACAGGAAGAACTGCAACGAAGCCCAGACCCGGCGCGGGCCGCCCCATATCCCGATCATGAGGCTGGCAGGCAGCAGCGTCGCTTCATAGAAAACGTAGAACAGCACCAGATCGAGGGCCGAGAACAGGCCGATCAGCGTGGTTTCCAGCAGCAGCATGGCGATCATGTAATCACGCACGCGCCCTGTCACCTGCCGCCACCCACCGATGATGGAAAGCGGCGTCAGGAACGCCGAAAGCAGCACGAACATGAGGCTGATGCCATCAAGCCCGGCATGGTAGGATATACCCGCGCCACTGGCCCAGCCGATCTGCTGTTCGAACTGCATGCCGGGCCGCGTGGGATCGAATTCCGCCCACATGATGACAGCCAGCGCGAACACGATGCCACTGGTCCATAGCGCCACCCATCGGGCGGCGGTCTCGACCGTCTGGGTTGAGCCGCGTGTGAGCAATATGGCCAGCACCCCGGCAAGAGGCAGGTAGGTAACTAGGGACAGCAGGATCGGATGCACATTCGGTCTCACATCATCCATGGATAATGGCCGACCCTAGAAGCGTTCCCGATCAGGAATCCAGTAGCCCCCCGCTCACATTATGCCGAGGCGGCCCCGCACCGTCCCTGTCACCGGCCCCGCGACCCGTCCGTTCTCAACGTTCCGCTGCTGGCTAGCGACGGCCGAACATCCGCTCCAGATCGGCCTTTTCCAGCTTCAGCCAGGTTGGCCGCCCATGGGAACAGGTGCCTGAACGCGGTGTGCGTTCCATGTCCCGCAGCAGGGCGTTCATTTCCTCGTGTGTCAGCTTGCGACCGGCCCTGACGCTGCCATGGCAGGCCATACGGGCGATGATCGCATCCATCCGCGCATCCAGCGCATCGGCCTGCGCGGGGGTGGACAGGTCGTCCGCCTCCAGTTCCTCCGCCAGATCGCGCAGCATGGCCGCCGGATTTTCCTTCTCCAGCAATGCGGGCATCGTACGGACCAGAACGGCGGTGCCCCCAAAAGGTTCGATTTCGATTCCCAGCCGCGCAAGGGCAGGTACGAACCCCAGCAGCACATCGACCTGACGGGCAGGCAGATCCACCACTTCGGGCAGAAGCAGGCGCTGGGCACGGATTTCGCCCCCCATATACTGCTGGCGCAGGATTTCATGGGTCAGGCGTTCATGGGCGGCATGCTGGTCCACCAGCACAAGCGCGCCATCGGCTGTCTGGGACAGGATATAGGTGCCCAGAACCTGCGCCATGGCAGCGCCCAGCGGATAATCCATCGCCGCCACGCTGTCCGCACGGGTTTGCGCATCTTCCGCAACCACCCTGCGCGCGGATGGCAGGGCGGCAAGCGGCAGCGACGATTCGGCAAATCCCGCAGGGGATGGGACCGGAGATGGGACAGCGGCATCCCCCGACAGGTCGGGTGGCGTGGCCAGCCGGGTCGAAACTGCCGCCGCATCCGCACTGCGTTCGGGCGGATACCAGATCCGCGATGAAGAAGGTCCCCGTGACTGGATCAGGTCGGGCCGTACCCCCGCAACACCCGCACCAGTGCCCAGCGCGCGCCCCAGTGAGCCGATCACCAGCGCCCGCACAGCAGCCGAGTCGGCATAGCGGAGTTCCGTCTTGGCGGGATGTACGTTCACATCCACCTGCTCTGGCGGGATTTCAAGCGACAGGGCCACAACCGCGTGCCGCCCGTGTTCCATCACGTTGCGATAGGCCACCCGCACCGCCGTGCGCAACACCGGATCAACGACGGGTCGCCCGTTGACCAGCAGCATCTGCCCGTTTGCCGTGGCGCGATGGACCGATGGTGCGCAAATATAGCCGCGCAGCTTCAGTTCGCCGCGCTCGCCTTCCACCGGCAGCAATCCGTCGGCCTGACCGGCTTCAAGAATGGCGGCCACGCGGGCGGGCATGTCCTGCGCGGGCAGGTCCAGTATCACGCGCTGATCGAATTCCAGCCGGAACGCGATATGGGGTGCCGACAGGGCCAGACGCCGCACCACGTTTTCCGCATGCCCGGATTCGACGCGGGGGCTTTTAAGGAATTTTCGCCGCGCAGGCGTGGCAAAGAACATGTCTTCGACCAGCACACGCGTACCGGGTGGCCCCGCACAGGGTTGCGGTTCCCCCACAACGCCGCCTTCCACCCGGATCGACCATGCCGAATCGCTGCCAGCCGGTCTGGACGTGACCGTAAGCCGGGCCGCCGCCCCGATGGATGGCAGTGCCTCCCCCCGGAAACCGAGAGTGGAGATACGCACCAGCGTTTCATCACGCAGCTTGGACGTGCAGTGCCGCTCAACCGCCAGACGCAGGTCGTCCGGTGCCATGCCACATCCGTCATCCGTAACTTCGATCCGGTCGATTCCACCACTATCAAGCCGGATATGGATGCGCCGCGCACCGGAGTCGATGGCGTTTTCAACCAGTTCCTTCAGCGCCGCCGCCGGGCGTTCGATCACTTCGCCCGCCGCGATGCGATTGACCACCTGTTCCGACAGGCGACGGATCACCGGCGGCGTGTTCGCATGTGACGTATTCATATCGGGAACCGGGTTTCAGCAGCCATCAGGTCACGCCCGACCCCTGCTGGTCGGGACAGCATCTTATTTGGTGGGACCGCTTACCGTTGGCGTCGCGCCCTGCGTCAGGTTGCGGCCAAGGGCCGAATCTTCACGCAGGCGGGCATTTTCGGCCTTGCCATTCACAAGGTTACCTGCCCCGCCGCCATGCCAGAACATGAGCTTGTCGACAAAGCTGGTATCGGCACGACCCATTTCCCCCTGATCGGCCTCGTTCGCGGCATGCTGCGCGGCACCCACAAGGGCGGTCTGGCCTGCGCTGTCCGTGCCATCCGCACCCTGAAGGGCCACGTTGGGGGACAGGGTTTCCAGTGCCTGCATGCGTGGATTGGTATCTTCCGCACGCTGGACGGCATTGCTATTGGGCGCGCCCAGTTCATCGGAAGGCGGCATCGACAGCGGCGCGCGCGTCGTGACCGTATATTCATCGGGCAGGGTCCGCTCCAGCCCGAAGGCGCGCGAGACATCAGCGCCCGTGCAGCCCGAAAGCATGAAGCCACTCGATACGAGCAATGCACAGGAAAGGGGTCTGAGAGCAGGAATCGCCATATCTCGCCTATTACCGTTAGTGGAACGGTTCGGCAAGCACATGCAGGCCGCTCCAGCCCCTAGTTTGCACTGCGGTCGCGCAGGTTGTCGATGATCAGGATGGCTACCCCGCAATCAATCATGGCATCGGCGATATTGAACACCGGCCATGACCAGCCAAAAGCATGGGCATGGATGAAATCGACCACCGCGCCGAAGCGCAGCCGGTCGATCACGTTGCCAATGGCGCCCCCCATGATCATGCCCAGCGCGACGGCCACCCACCGCCGCGGCGTGCGGGCCAGCCAGACGCCAAGCCCCGCCACGATCAGCAGGGCCGCGACCGAAAAGATCACGCGCCCCGCCGCCCCGGCGCCGCCCAGCATGCCGAACGTGATGGCGTGATTCCACACCATGGTCAGGTTCAGCACCGGCAGCAGGGGCACGCTTTCCCGCGCGGGCAGGTCATAGATATCCAGTATCCAGAACTTGCTGGCCTGATCGGCGGCCAGTGCGCCCAGCAGGCAGGCGGCACCCACAACGCGGTTGTTCATCGCGCCTACGCCTTGCCCTGCACCACATCGACACAGCGCAGGCACAGTTCGGGATGGCTCTCGTCCTGACCGACTTCTTCCAGCACCTTCCAGCAGCGCGCGCATTTATGGCCTTCCGCCACGCTGATGGTGGGAATGCCGTGCGGCGTGCCTTCCTGTGCTTCGTCCTGACCCAGATAGATCGAACCCGCACCGGCAATGATGCTGACTTCCGCCTGCGACACGATGGTCAGTTCGGCCCAGTCCACGCCTTCGAACTGCGCGGCTTCCGCCTCGGACAGCGGCAGTTCAAGGGCTGCCTGAAGGGAGGACTTGACCATCCCGCCACGCCGCGCGCTCTCGATTTCGGTGGTGATGATGCGGCGTACCCCACGCAGCATCGCCCAGCGGTCGCCCAGCGCGGGATCGTTCCACTCGGTCGGCATGTCCACGAAGGACTGCAGATGCACGCTTTCGGTATTACCCGGACGGGCCAGCCAGGCTTCTTCCGCCGTGAAGACCAGAACGGGGGCAAGCCATGTGCACAGGCAGCGATGCAGGTGGTCCAGCACCGTACGCGCCGCACGGCGCTTCAGGCTGGAGCGGCCATCGCAGTAGATGGTATCCTTGCGCACGTCGAAATAGAAGGCGGACAGGTCGGCGGCACAGAAACCGTGCAGCGCGGGATAGACGCCCACCCATTCATGCGTTTCCACCGCCCGGGCCACAAGACCGCCCAGTTCGGACATGCGGTGCAGGACCCAGCGTTCCAGTTCCGGCAGTTCGGCATAGGGCACGCGCTCGGCTTCGGTAAAGCCGTCCAGCGCGCCCAGCAGCCAGCGCAGCGTGTTGCGCAGGCGGCGGTACAGCTCACCCTGCTGCTTTAGGATTTCCTTGCCGATACGCAGGTCTTCATTCGTGTCCGAGTTCATGACCCACAGGCGCAGGATATCCGCCCCCATGCTGTCATTCACGTCCTGCGGGGCGATGACATTGCCCAGAGACTTGGACATCTTGCGGCCCTGCTCATCAAGCACGAAGCCGTTCGTCACCAGCGCCCGGTAGGGGGCGACACCGCGCGTGCCGACACTTTCGAGCAGGGAGGACTGGAACCACCCGCGATGCTGGTCCGAACCTTCCAAATACAGGTCGGCAGGGAACTTCATGTCGCCATGGCCCAGCACGAAGGCATGGGTCGAACCGCTTTCGAACCACACGTCAACGATATCGAACACCTGTTCGTAATCGTCAGGGTTGCGGCCATCGCCAAGGAAGCGTGAAGCGGGGGAACTGTACCACGCATCCGCCCCTTCGGCGCGGAAGGCCGCGACGATACGCGCCATGACATCTGCATCGCGCAGGACCTCACCCGTCCGTTTTTCCACGAACACGGCAATCGGCACGCCCCAGGCGCGCTGGCGGCTGATGCACCAGTCCGGGCGGCCCGCCACCATGGATGTCAGGCGGTTGCGCGCCTGCGCGGGCACGAACGTCACCTTGTCCAGCGCTGCAAGCGCACGGTCGCGCAGGTGGCCTTCGCCGTCCATGCGGATGAACCACTGCGGGGTGGCGCGATAGATGATCGGCGCGCGCGAACGCCATGAATGCGGGTAGGAATGGACCAGGGTGGCCCGCGCCACCAGACCGCACGGCGCGGTGCCGTCCGTTACGGCACGCTGCATGGCTTCCGCCAGCGCCTGACATACAGGCTCGGCCGCCTTGAACACATGGCCACCCGCAAACAGCGGCACCCAGTCGGCATAGCGGCCATCATCCATCACCAGTTCGGTGATTTCCAGCCCATGGGCACGGCCAAGGTTGAAGTCGTCCTCGCCATGCGCGGGGGCGGTGTGGACAAGGCCCGTGCCCGCTTCGGTTGTGACATGCTCGCCAGGCAGCAGCGGCACATCGAAATCATAACCCTGCCCCCGCAGCGGATGGGCGCAGACAGCCCCTTCCAGCGCGCTGCCCGGCAGGGTGTACAGCACATGATGGGCGGTAACGCCCGCCGCCTCACAGAAGGAACCGATCAGGTCTTCAGCCACCAGCACGCGGGCTTCGGGTTCCAGCATCGCGCCCTCGCCCACGCCATCGACGCGAACCACGGCATAGGTGATGTCCGGCCCATAGGCGATGGCGCGGTTGGCGGGGATGGTCCACGGCGTAGTGGTCCAGATCACCGCCGCCACGTCCTGAAGCGCGTGGGCGGGCGTGGGATCGGTTACGAAGGGGAAAGCCACATGGATGGCTGTGGATTCATGATCGCGGTATTCGATCTCGGCTTCGGCCAGCGCGGTTTTTTCAACCGGGCTCCACATGACCGGGCGCAGGCCACGGTACAGCAGGCCGTTGAGCAGGAATTTGCCGATTTCACCCGCAATCGCCGCCTCGGATGAAAAATCCATGGTGGCGTAGCGGTTCGCCCATTCCGCCTGCACGCCCAGCCTGCGGAATTCGCTGGCCTGCGTATCCAGCCATTTCTGGGCATAGGCACGACATTCGGCACGGAACTGCAGGACCGGCACAGAATCCTTGTCCTGCCCGCGCTTGCGATATTCTTCCTCGATCTTCCATTCAATCGGCAGGCCGTGACAGTCCCAGCCCGGCACGTAGTGGATGCCGTATCCCGCCATGCGGTGGGCACGGTTGATCACGTCCTTGAGGATCTTGTTCAGCGCGTGGCCGATGTGCAGGTGGCCGTTGGCGTAGGGCGGCCCGTCATGCAGCATGAACACGTCACGCCCCTGCGCCTGGGCGAAGAGCGTTTCATCCAGCTTCCCGCTTTCCCATCCGTTCAGAATCTCCGGCTCCCGCTTGGGCAGGTTGCCCCGCATGGGGAAGGAAGTGGTCGGCAGGAAGACCGTCTCCCGGTAGATATCCTGTGGTTTTGACTCGGACATGGCCTGTTCTGTTCTTCTGGCAAGGGGAAGCATACGGGACCGCTACCGGCCCGCGCGCAGGGCAACCTTATGGGGACCGCAAAGGCGGGTGGTCAAGTTCTGGACACAATGGTGCCGAACTGGTGGGCCGACAGGTAGGCTGTCGCCTGTTCCGAATCCCGCGCGATCTGTTCTTTCAGGGCGTCCACCCCGTCAAAGCGGCGTTCGGCGCGCAGCAGCGTATGCAGCGCAACCGACAGCGTCTGCCCATACAGATCGCCCGAGAAGCCCAGCAGATGGACTTCCAGCCTGCTTTCCTGCCCGTCATTGATGGTGGGGCGGCGACCGATATTGGCGACACCGGGGCATACCGTGCCATCGGCCATGCGCACGCTGACGGCATAGACCCCGCGCGCGGGTTCCAGATGACGGCCCAGGGCTATGTTGGCCGTGGGAAAGCCCAGCAGCCGGCCGCGCTTGTCCCCATGCTGGACCACGCCGCGAATCGACCACGGGCGGCCCAGCTCCTCCGCCGCGCGTTCGGGGTAACCATCCTGCAGCAGCCTGCGGATACGGCTGGAGGAATAAGGCCCCAGCGCATCGGCCAGCGGCGGGGCCACGGTCAGGCCGATGCCCAGTTCCTCGGTCTGTTCGGTCAGGAAATCGACATTGCCCCGCCTGCGGTGACCAAACGCAAAGTCGGTGCCGCATGCGATATGGGTCAGGCCAAGGCTTTCGTGCAGCACACGGGTCACGAAGCTTTCCGCGCTCATCGCGCTGAAGGTCTGGTCGAACGGGATCTGGAATACGTGCTTTACACCAAGCGCGGACAGGGCGGCGAAACGTTCCTGCGGCAGGGTCAGCCGGAAGGGCGGGTCCTGCGGGCGGAACAGTTCGCGCGGATGCGGCTCGAACGTCACAACCGCCAGTTCCCGATCGGGACGGGCCGCATGCAGCGTATGAAGCAGGTGGGCGTGCCCCAGATGGACCCCGTCAAAATTGCCCAGTGCTGCGACGGCGCCCCGCGCGGCATCGGGAATATTGCGCCAGTCCGTATGCAGATGCGCCTTCATACCGCCTCCGGATGCGGCAGTCCGAAGCGGGCGGCCACCTCCGCCAGCGTCACGGCGACCGGATGGGTGGTTCCGGGCTGGGTTCCGTCCTCGGGCCGGGCGATCTGGCAGGTGCGCAAGCCAGCGCTGGCGGCGGCATCCAGTTCGGCCACCACATCGGACAGGAACAGGACATCACCCGCATTCCACCGCGCATCATCCACAATGCGGCGATAGCTTTCCGCATCGCGCTTGCCGCCCATCTGCAGGTCGTAAAAACCCACGAACACGCTGCTCAGGTCGCCTTCGGTGGTATGGCCATAGATCAGCTTCTGCGCCGCGACGGAACCGGAGGAATAGACCGCCAGCGCCAGCCCTGCCGCCGCCCAGCAGCGCAGGGCGGGCACCACATCGGGATACAGCGTGGCCTTGAGCGCGCCATCGGCATAACCCTGCGCCCAGACCATGCCCTGCAATGCCTTGAGCGGCGCGACCTTCGCATCCGCGTCCATCCATGCCTCAAGCTGGCGCAGGGGGGCCACGCCGGGGGCCAGACGGGCGATTTCGGCTATCTGCGCCTGAACGGCGGGGTCATCGCCATGGCTGCGCAGCAGTTCAGGCAGCGCCTTGCGCGCATAGGGAAACAGGATGTCATGGACGAAGGAAACCGGTATGGTCGTTCCCTCAATATCCAGCAGCACCGCACGGACGGGCGGCTGCGTGGCCTGGGTCACGTTCTCATCTCCCTCAATACGGTTCAGGCTTCGGGGCTGAAGCTGGCCGCGATGTCACTTCCGGTATACTGGGCAATCCAGCCATCGGTATTGGTAAAAATCCGCAGGGTCACGAAATCGGGCGTGGTCCCGCCGTCAAACCAGTGCGGCGTGCCCGCCGGGACCGAAATCAGGTCACGCGCCGTGCAGCACACGTTATAGACACGGTCATTCACGTGCAGAATGAAATTCCCCTGACCATGCACGAAGAAACGGACTTCGTCCTCGCTATGGACATGTTCGGACAGGAACTTCCTGCGCGCCTGCGCCCAGCCTTCGGTATCGGGACCAACGCGCAGCACATCGGCCGAACCGGCCCCCGTTTCCCCCATCAACTGGTCAAGATAGGGCCGATAGGCGGCAAGCACCTCGGCTTCCGGCGCATCGCGCGGCGGAACGACGGGGCTGTCCCACCGTTCGAAGCGCACGCCGATGGCTGCAAGCTCGCCTGCAATCCGCGCGGGATCAGTCAGGTGGATGATGGCGGTACCGGGATTGTTATCGGCATAGACATCGAGGACGCTCATCCGAATTTCCTCTTTTCCAGTTCACAGGCCAGCAGGAACTCCAGCCCCTCAAGGCGCGCAAGGGCGGTGTCCATGTCCGCTCCCCACACATAGACCCCATGCCCGCGAATGATATAGCCCGCGCGCATGCCATCAAGATGCGGGGCCACGACGCGGGAGAGGCGGGCAATATCCTGATCGTTGTCGAATATGGGAACATGCACGCGGGCACCATGCGTCGTCTGCCCGGCAAAGACCTTCTGGACCTCGTAACCTTCAAGCACCAGCGCGTCACCGCCCAGCATCGACAGCACGGTAGAGGCGACGGAATGCCCATGCAGCACGGCACCGGCTTGCGGGTCATGGGCATAAATCTGGCAATGCAGCAGGGTTTCGGCACTGGGGCGGTCACCTGCGTTGAGAGGTACCCCCGCCATGTCCACCGCGATCACCCCATCGGCCCCCAGCAGCCCCTTGTGGCCGCCGGAACGGGTGATGGCCAGATTGCCATCGGGCAGGCGGATGCTGATATTGCCCGCGGTGGCCGGAACCCAGCCATGGCGGTCCATGCGCTGGCCCGCGGCAATAATCCCCTCTACCGCCCGGCAGTAAGCGCCTGCGGGAAACACTGCTTTATCCATTAGACCCTTCATCCACGCGCCGTATCATGCACGGACGCGGCCCCTGTCATTTCGCGTTATTGGCGGAACGCTGCGGGCTTTCGGTAAAGGAGGCGTCCGTTTCCTTGCCCGGTCCTTGGATGTGGCCCGTCGGAACCGGGGCATCCGGCGCGTCATCAGCCATGTTTTTCTTGAACGACTTGATCCCGCGCGCCATGTCGCCCATGAGCGAACTGATCTTGCCGCCGCCGCCGAACAGTACCAGCACCACGGCCAGCACGATCAGCCAATGTCCCCAGCTCAAGCTACCCATTGCATTCCCCAATCCGCGTCCATGACGCAAAATGCCGTTTTCCGCCCGCCATCCGATACGGCAGGCGACCTGCCCTTACTCCGCCTATGTGAGGGGACGCCCCATGATATGCAAGCACCCATGTCGGCCCGTTCAACCCGTCGGCAGGATAAATCCGTATGCAGGATAGACGGTTTTACCCATATCGTGAATGGGGGACCACCAAACCTTCACCCGCGACCAGTCATTGCGCCCCGATACATCGACCACCGGTTCACCGTGGCCGATTCGGCCCGGCACCCAGTTGGCCTGATCCACCAGCACTTCCCGCGGGCCGCGAACCGCGCGCACGACCGACACATGCCCCGCAGGCAGCCGGCCCGTCGAACGGAACACCAGCACGGCGCCGGGCGCGGGCGCACTGCCGCGTGGATAACGGCCCCGCGCCTGTCCCCACCATGACGCCGCATCCCCGCTAAGCTGGACATGCGTGATCTCACGCGCATAGGGCGCGCACTGCACCGCCCCGTGCCATCCCCCGCCCGCGCAGGCCGCAAGCGACAGCAGCAGGCCACCCGCCACCGCCCGCGCCAGCACGGCCTTCATGCCGACCTCATGCGCATGATCCTGTCCTCCGCCTCACTCACATCCATATCAAGGGCCTGCCGCGCGGTATCGCGGGCAAACCCCGCCCGCGCCATGGCGTCCATCGCACGCCGGTAGCGCTGCGCGGCTTCATCTTCATCCGCATCGGGGCGCAGGAATGGCCCGGCGCGACGCTTGCGCACGAATACCAGCGCCGCCGCCAGTTCCGTCTCGCGCCCTTCTCCATCGCGCGCGCCCAGCGCTTCCTCCATCGCCTGCCCTGCCGTGGCCTCATCCACGCCGCGCGCGCCCAGATGGGCCGCGACCATGCGGCGCGATCGTCCGGCACGGGCAAGGGAACGGGCACGGAATTCGGAAAAACGGGCATCATCCACCGCGCCCAGCCCTTCCATATCGGCAACGATGCGCGGGATCAGCTCACGGGCGGGCATGACGGCCTGACTGGCCGCCTCCGCTTCCATGCCACTGGCGATGGCGCGACGGACCCAGCGGTCCACATGCCGCACGAGTGTCTGTTCCACAGCGGCCCGCGTGGCGGAAAAGCGCGCCAGATATGCCAGCGCGACCGCGCGCAGCACGGCGCCATCCGGGGCGGGCGGAAGCGGGCGGGGAGCGGAACGGGAAGAACGGGCCACCATAACCGGCACTGTGCCACAATCCGGCCGTCCCCGCCCATACCCGGCAGGCTGGCGGATGGCAGCCATGGCGCAAACACAGGGGAAAACGGGGTTAAGGTTGCATTTCGCCCCCGTGGCCCATATTCTCTTGCGCTTCCGGGTCAAAATGCGCAGCCGGATGCCGTGCGAATCGCATCCGCGCATGATCTGGAAAATCGGGAAAGAAATATGCCCACCCCCTCGGCGGTGGGCCGTTTTCGTTTCTGAACCCGCCATCCTTTTTCTTTGAACCGAAGTTGCAAGGCCAATCCATGATTCCCGCCCTGATGCCAAACTACAATCGCGCCGACCTCGCTTTCGAGCGCGGCGAAGGTGCCTGGCTGTACACGGTGGACGGACGACGATTCCTGGACTTCGGATCAGGCATAGCCACATCCTCGGTCGGTCATAACAACCCGCATCTGGTGGACGCGATCACGCAGCAGGCGCAGCGCGTCATGCACGTGTCCAACCTGTACCGCGTGCCGCAGGCCGAACGGCTGGCCGCGCGGCTTGTCGCCAACAGCTTTGCGGACACCGCCTTCTTCTGCAATTCCGGCGCGGAAGCCAATGAAGGCATGATCAAGATGATCCGCCGCGCGCAGGCCAAGTCCGGCCACCCCGAGCGCACGCGCATCATCTGCTTCAATGGCGCATTCCACGGGCGCACGCTTGCGACACTGTCGGCCACGGGCAATCCCAAATACCTTGACGGCTTCGGCCCGCGGGTCGAGGGCTTCGATCATGTGCCGCTGAACAACATGAACGCCGTGCGTGACGTCATTACGGCGGAAACCGCAGGCATCATGGTCGAGCCGGTGCAGGGCGAAAGCGGCATCAATGCCGCCACCCCGCGCTTCATGCAGGAACTGCGGGCGGCATGTGATGAATACGGCCTGTTTCTGGGCGTGGATGAAGTCCAGTCCGGCATGGGCCGCAGCGGGCGTCTGTTCGCCTATGAATGGTCGGACATCACGCCCGATATCCTGTCCACCGCCAAGGGCATCGCCGGGGGCTTCCCCATGGGGGCGGTGCTTACGACCGAAACCATTGCAAAGCACATGACGCCGGGCAGCCATGGCACCACGTTTGGCGGCAGCCCGCTGGCATGCGCCGCCGCCAATGCGGTGCTGGACATCCTGCTTGCGCCCGGCTTCCTTGCGGGCGTGCGTGACCGGGCGGCGCAGCTTGACGCGGGCTTTGACCGGCTGGTGGCCAGCCATCCTGACATCTTTACCGGGCGGCGCGGGCTTGGCCTGCTGATCGGCCTGAAATGCAAGGTCGATGTGGCCACCGTGCAGAATGCCGCCCTTGCGGAAGGCATGCTGAGCGTCACGGCTGGCGACAACGTGCTGCGCATGCTGCCCCCCCTGACCGTAACCGAAGCCGACTGCACGGACGCGCTGTCCATGCTGGACCGGGCCGCGCAGCGCGTGCGTGCCCATCTGGCCGCGACGGCCAAGCCGGAGAATGTGGCATGAACGCGCTTCAGTCACCCGATACCCTGATCCCCCGCCATTTCCTTGACCTCAAGGATCTGGACGCCTCCACCCTGCGCACCATTCTGGATGTGGCCGTGGGCATCAAGCGCATGCAGCATAAGCGTGCGCGCCCGCTGCACCCCGCCCTGCCCCTGCGCGGGCGGGCACTCGGGCTCATGCTGTCCAAGCCATCCACCCGGACGCGCGTGTCATTTGAAGTCGGCATGCAGCAGCTTGGCGGCAACGTGATCCTGCTTGCGCCATCGGACATGCAGTTGGGCCGGGGGGAAAGCATTGCCGATACCGCCCGTGTGCTGTCGCGTTTTGTCGACGCCATCGTGCTGCGCACCGGCAAGACGGAAAACCTGCGCCAGCTTGCGCGGTGGAGCAGCGTGCCGGTCATCAACGGCCTGACCCCGGATTCGCATCCGGTGCAGATCATGGCCGACATCATGACGTTCGAGGAGCATCGCGGCCCGATCACCGGCCGCACGCTGGCCTGGGTCGGCGATGGCAACAATGTCGCCACATCCTTTATCGAGGCGGCGGCCCTGTTCGGCTACCACCTGCGTCTGGCCACGCCCCCGACCCACGCACCCAGCGCCGCGGCCGTGGCATGGGCACGCAGCAAGGGCGCGGACATCACGGTCACGACCGATCCCGTGGCCGCCGTGGCGGGTGCGGATGCGATCATTACCGATACATGGGTCAGCATGTCCGACAAGGCGTCCGACCAGCGGCTGAATGCGTTCGAACCCTACCGTGTTGATGCAGCGCTTATGGCGCATGCCTCCCCCGACGCCCTTTTCCTGCACTGCCTGCCTGCCCATATCGGGGAAGAGGTGACGGAAAGCGTGTTTGAAGGCCCGCATTCCGTTGTGTTTGACGAGGCCGAGAACCGTCTGCACGCGCAAAAGGGCATTCTTGTCTGGGCGCTGTGTGGCGAGGACTGGCAGCAATATGGAAAGGAGCCCACGGCATGACCGGACCGGCTGAACAGCCCGCCCTGCCGACCGCGACCGAAGATACGCCGGAAGTTCCCGGCTGGGCGGAAAAGAGCGTGCGCGACATCTTTGCCGCCCTGCCCGTTACCGATACCCGCCTTGATGCGATACGCGATGGCTATCTCGACTGCCTTGCGGGCGCGGGACGCACGCAGGATCTGGACATGGAACATGACCGCTGCCGCCTGCGCGCGATCGCCGCGATAGGTGAGAACGGTCTGCTGCCCGCAGTGCAGGTCAAGGACCTCGACCAGCGCCTTGCGGCGCTGGAGGCGGACATTACCGCCAATCTGTGATTATTCCGCGCCCGTCACGCGGGCGCGCTGCCGCGGGTTTCTGCCATGACTTCCAATATCTCCTCTCCCGCCTTTCTGGATTCCAGCCGCCCTGACACGCCCGATCTGGTCGTGCCGCAGGGCGTCGTGCCATTCTATCTGGACCAGCGCCCCGTTCGCGGCCGCCTTGTCCGGCCCGGCGTGCTGACCGATACCCTGCTGACGCGCCACGACAATCCCGATGCCGTGCTGCAACTGGCGGGGGAAGCCCTTGCGCTGGTGGCGGCGCTTGCCTCCTCGCTGAAATTTCAGGGTTCCTTCTCCCTTCAGGCCAAGGGCGATGGCCCGGTCAGCCTGCTGGTGGCTGACTGCACGGATTCGGGCGCGCTGCGTTTTCACGCCCGTTCCGATGATGAACAGGTGGCTGAACTGCTCAGGACCACCCCGAACCCCACGGCGGGTGAATTGCTGGGCAAGGGCTATATCGCCTTCAGTGTCGATCAGGGACCGGACACCGACATCCATCAGGGTATCGTCGAAATGACGGGCGAAAGCCTGTCCGACATGGCGACGCATTACTTCGCCACCAGCGAACAGCATGCCTGCTGGGTCCGGCTGTTCTGTGGAAAGACCGAACAGGGCTGGCGCGCGGGTGCGCTGGTGATGGAAAAGATCGCCACGGCCGGTGGCATCGAAACCACCCTCAGCGCCGAACAGGGCGATGATGCGTGGGAAACCGCGACAACGCTGGCCACGACGCTGAGCGCGCGTGAAGTGCTGGATGACCGGCTTTCATCCGCCGACCTGCTGTATCGCCTGTTCCATGCGGAAGGGCTGATCGTGGGGCAGCCCCGCGCCCTTGCGTTTGGCTGCCGCTGCTCCCGCGCGCGGCTGTCGGGTCTTCTGGAAACATTTTCGCTGGATGATCTGGACCATATGGCGAAGGAAGGAACGATCAGCATGAACTGTTCTTTCTGCAATCACAGTTTCCATTTCCAGCGCGACGAGATCAGCGGCAAGGTGGCCTGAAAAGCCACCTGCCCCTTTGCGCCCGGCGCGGATCGTGGCACGGTCATGCCCCTGATCTACCGACCGCGCCGCACGCGCCAGCCGTCATCGGGATATATTTCATGCGACCGAACCGTTCGCCGCTTTCGCTCCTTCCGTTACGCCGCAGCCTGCGTATCGCGCTGGCGGCCAGCCTGCCCCTTATGGCCCTGTCCGCCTGCGACCATGCGGACAGCCGCCCCACCACCACCTTTGCCCCGCCACAGTTCAGCAGCCAGCCGCCGCTGCATCTGAATGTCGCCTCCATCTCCATCGTGGACCGGGGACAGCCGGGCATGGTGCCGGGCGACCTGTCGGCGCGCGCGCCCTTTCCGCCGGACCAGTCGCTACGGCAGATGGCGCATGACAGGCTGATTGCCTCGGGCAGCGGGGGACAGGGCGTGCTGACGATCGACCGGGCCTCCATCCTGCACCAGCCCGGTGGCCTGCTGGACGGGCAACTGAACGTGCATCTGGATGTAACCTCCGCCGATGGGCGCAGCACGGGCTATGCCGTGGCGCAGGTCACGCGGACCTATGACCCGAAAACGAAAAGCGGCAATACCGACACGCCGGAAAACCTGAATGCCCTGACCGACATGATGTTGCAGGACATGAGCGTGGAACTGGAAAACCAGATCCGCAACAATCTGGGCAACTGGCTGGTCACGCCACCGGTGCCCGGCAGCGTCGCGGCCCAGCCGCTGGATGGTGCGGAAACAGCCACCCCCGCCGCACCGGTTTCTGGCGCTGTTGCACCCTACAGTAATTCCGTAACACTGGGCGGCGGACCGACGGACAGCACTCCGTCTTCCGCTACCACCACAACAACCCAGACGACGGCAAAACCCGTCCCGAGGGGAGATGACGGGCCGGATGCCATCTTCCCCGCGGGCTATCCGTCCGACGATACGGGTTCAACCACACAGACGACCAAAGGCAGCCAGCTCCGTTCGCCCCCGCCGGGCACGCTGACCCTGCCGGGCAGTACCACATCCGGCACAGCCAACTGACATCATACAGACGGGCGGGGGCGGATCATCCGCCCCCGTTTCCTTATCCGCCATCCGATCCCGTCATGCGCAGGACAATGCCAGGCGACAGGATTTCCGGCAGGATCACCTCCGCCCCATGCGCGGGATAATAGACATAGAACGGCACGCCATCACGACCATGATCGTGCAGGAAAGCTGTGATATCGGCATCCCGCCGGGTCCAGTCGCCTTTCATGTAAACAATTCCACGCTGCGCAAACGCCGCCTGCACGGCATGGCTGGACAGAGCGACGCGTTCATTGACCAGACATGAAATGCACCACGCGGCCGTCATGTCCACAAAGACGGGACGGCCCTGCGCGCGCAACTGTGCCAGCCGTGCAGGAGAAAAGGCCGAACTGCCATCGGCTACCCTGTCCGCCCCGTGCTCATGCATGGCGGCCAGAGGCAGCACACCCCCACCCACGAACGCCATCAGCAGGGCAAGAACCGCCACAGCCCGGTAAAATCCGGCGCGATGCACCCCGTCTTCACGCATATCCGCATGACCAGCCATGCGCAGGCACCAGCAGCCAGCCGCAACCAGCACCAGCCCCACCCCAAGCAGGACAAGTCCGTCGCTGCCACCTTCCAGCCATGCGACCCATCCCAGCCATACACAGGTCGCCAGCACCGGCAGCGCCAGCAGGTGCCGCACGGTTTCCATCCATGCGCCCGGACGCGGCAGCCAGCCCAGCAGGCCCGGCATGGCGGCAAGTAGCAGGTAGGGTGCCGCCAGTCCCAGCCCGAGGGATGCAAAAATAAGCAGCCCCGTTGCCGGTGACGCGGCCAGCGCACCCGCTACCGCCGCCCCCATGAACGGCGCGGTACAGGGGGAGGCCAGCACAACCGCCAGCACCCCGGTCAGGAAATCACCCATATGGGCAGGCAGGGCATTACCCAGCGAGCCCAGCCGCATGCCGATGTTAAAGACACCCAGCAGGTTAAGGGCGACCGCAAACAGCAGCAGGCAGATCGTGATGACAAAGCCGGTGGACTGGAACTGGAACCCCCATCCTGCCTGCTGCCCCGCAACCCGCAGGGCCGCGATACAGCCGCCCAGCATCACAAAAGACCCCACAACGCCCGCCGCATACGCCCCGGCCCCGGCAAGGGCCGCCCTGCGTTCCCCGCGCGCCATGCGTTCCAGCGCCAGCACCTTCATCGCCAGCACCGGAAATACGCAGGGCATGAGGTTCAGGATCAGCCCCCCCGCGAAGGCCATGGCCAGCAGGACCGCGATGCGAGTCACGTCGTTACCCTGCTGCGCAATGGGGCGGACATCTCCGGGTGTGGGCTGCACCCGCAGGCTGCTCTCGCGGCCCATGCCATCGCGCAGCACCACAATGCCGGACAGCCCCGTGCCGTTATGGAATTCCGGCCCCGGATGCAGGGCCAGTTGCACAATTCCATCGCGCACCGCCACGGCCTGCGGCGCATCCTGATCGATCGCCCCCGCCGTTTCGGGCATGAACCACGCCGCCCTTACCGCATCGGCGGAAAGCCCGCTGCCCGCGACCTGCAGGGTTCCTGTGGGGGAGAGTGTCGCCGCGAAAGGCGAGGGCACCGGTCTGCTGGCGGCAGCCCGCGCGAAATCCGCTGCCTGCGCCGAGGGATGTGGCTCACCGCGCGGCAGGGTCAGGCTGAAGGTGCCATGTTCGGGCACACAGACGGCGGCACAGACCAGCCAGTCGGCCTCGGCATCAAGGGTAAGCGCACCATCATTGCCTTCCACCGGCGCAGGGGACAGCGTGACCGGCAGCAGCACATCCCCGGTATAGGCGTATGAGGTCAGCGGCCCGTCATGCAGCACGCGGGGGGTAGGCCATTCGATGGTGCTGGCCTGCCCGCTCGCGCCGCCCCGCGCGGTGACGGACACGGTAGGCGCATCCCCTGCATCGCCGGGATTGATCCAGTAGGTATGCCAGCCGGGTGCAAGATGCAGCATCAGCCCCACATGCAGCGCACGGCCGGGCATGTAGCTGTCATCATCGGTGACAAGGGTTGCGGTGGAGCGCGTGGTTGTTACCGGCGCGCTCTGCGCGGCATGGGCCACGGGCGCTACGGCAAGCAGCGTGCACAGGATCGACACAAGCCACAGAAGGGGCACAGCAGACTCCACCGGAAAGAAAGGAAAGAAAAACGCGTCCCGGCATCATGCCAAGGATTGCCCCGTTACCATGCCGGACGCCATAAGATCAGGATATGGCTTTCGATCCCACCTTGCAAAACCGACTTGCGCCCCTTCTGTCCGCCGCAGGGGAAAACCTGCCGGTATCCAGCGCCATTCCCGCGCTGAAGGCGGCCCTTGCGCGCACATCCAACGCCGTTCTGGTGGCGCCGCCCGGTGCGGGCAAGACCACGCTGGTCCCGCTGGCCCTGCTGGACGCCCCATGGCGGCAGGACGGGCGGATCGTCATGCTGGAACCCCGCCGACTGGCCACGCGCGCCGCCGCCCAGCGCATGGCCGAACTGGTGGGCGAACAGCCGGGTGGCTTGGTGGGCTACCGCACGCGACTGGATGGCGCGACGTCGGAGCGCACGCGTATTGAAGTCATTACCGAAGGGCTGCTGGTCCGCCGCCTGCTGTCGGACCCCACGCTGGATGGGGTGGCCTGCGTCATCTTTGATGAAATCCATGAACGCTCCGTCGATGCGGATGCCGCCCTTGCCTTCTGTCTGGACCTTCAGCGCAGCCTGCGGCCCGACCTGCGGCTGGTGGCCATGTCCGCCACGATGGACGGTGCCGCCCTGTCGCAGCGCATGGGTGCCGAACTGGTGGAAAGCGAAGGCCGGATGTTTCCGGTCGATATCCGCCACGCGCGGCGCGATCTGGTCCATCGCCGGGATCTGCCCGATGCCATGGCTGCCGCCATCCGCACCGCCCTGGCCGAGGAAGCGGGCGATATCCTTGCCTTCCTGCCGGGCGTGGGTGAAATCCTGCGTGCGCGTAGCGCGCTTGCGGGCGTGGATGCGGATGTCCTTCCGCTGTATGGTGAACTCCCCCCCGCCGAGCAGGATCTGGCCCTGACCCCGCACCCGCAGGGGCGCAGGCGGGTGATCCTGTCCACCTCCATTGCCGAGACATCGCTGACCGTGCCCGGTGTACGCATCGTGGTGGATGGCGGTTTTCGCCGTGTGCCGCGGCTGGACCCCGGCACGGGACTGACGCGGCTTGATACGGTACGCATTTCCCGCGCGGCGGCGGCCCAGCGCGCCGGACGTGCGGGACGTGTCGCGCCGGGCATCGCCATCCGTCTGTGGACGGAAATGACAACCCGCGCCATGCCGCCGCATGACCAGCCGGAAATGATGGAAGCCGAACTGACCGGCCTGCGGCTCGATACCGCCGCGTGGCAGGAGGCGATGGGAACGGACCCCGCTGACCTGCCCTTCCCCGATACGCCCCCCAATGGCGCGTTCGAGGCCGGGCGCAGCCTGCTTCAGGCGCTGGGGGCGCTGGATGATGACGCCCGCATCACCCCGGAGGGCACACGCATGGCCAGCCTAGGCGCCCATCCGCGCCTTGCCGCCATGATGCTGGCTGCCCGCGGTCCCGGCGAATGCGCGCTGGCCGCCGATATTGCCGCCCTGCTGGAAGAACGCGACCCGTTGCGCCCGCGCCGCCCGGCGGGGCCCGCGCGCGGCGCGCCTCCCCCGGCTCCCGCCGATATCCGCCTGCGCCTTGACCTGCTGGCAGGGGGCGATCACCCCGATGCCGACCGTGCTGCCCTGTCACGTATCCGCCACGCCGCCCGACAGTATCGCAGGCGGCTGGGGCTGGGCCGCGATATTGTGGCACAGGGTGACTGCGCGGCCCTGATCGCAGCCGCATTTCCCGACCGCGTGGCGCAGTCGCGCGGGGATGTTGGCTCCTTCCGCCTTGCAGGCGGGGGGAGCGCGCGCCTGTCCAAAACCGATGAACTGGCCCGGCACGGCCTGCTGGCGGTCGCGGGCATGCATGTGCGCAAGGCGGCGGAAATCTGTCTGGCCGCCCCGCTGGACCGCGACGCGCTGCCCGATAGCGTGCTGGCGCGTGCGAAAGAACAGGTCGAGACCACGCTGGACACCACCACCGGCAGCGTGCTGGCGCGCCGCAGGCTCCGGCTGGGCAATCTCGTGCTGCGCGACCGTACCGTCACAGCCAGCGCGGAGGAAGTATCCAGCCTGCTATGCGCACAGGCCGCGCAGAACCTTGCCGCCACACTAAACTGGACCGATGCCTGCCGCCAGCTTCAGGCGCGTGTGGAACTGGCCCGGACCCGGCTGGACCGTCCCGATCTGCCTGACCTGTCGGACGCAGCCCTGGCCGGGACGACCGGAACATGGCTGGCCCCATGGCTTGCGGGGGTCAGCCGCCTGTCGGTACTGGGGGAAATGGACCTGCTGGCCATGCTGCGCGCCACGATGGACCATGCGACACTGAAATGGCTGGACCGGATGCTGCCCGCCCATCTGGAACTGCCCGGCGGACGGGCGGCGGTGGACTACCTGCAACCCGTGCCGGTCGCCAGCGCACGGGCACAGACCTTCTACGGCGTGACCCAGACACCACGCATAGCGGACGGACGGCTGGACCTGCGCATCGCCCTGCTGTCACCGGCGGGCCGACCGCAGGCCATTACCGCCGATCTGGCCGGTTTCTGGGCGGGGTCATGGGCGGATATGCGCCGTGACATGCGCGGTCGCTATCCCCGGCACGACTGGCCGGAAAACCCGGCAACAGCGTCTCCACCCCCCCCACGGCACGGGCGGAACCCATAATTCGGCATGCATTTCCCGACATGAGGGTATGCAGACATGGCATTGCCGCTTTTTTAAGATAACATGGCCCATCATGAATGCTTGTTCCTGCCGCCCCACATGGATACCGACCGCCATGCACCGCCCGGCTTCCCGCCTGCTACCGGTACTGCTGCTGGGCATTCCCGGCCTGACCATGCAGACTGTGGCGGCCTGCGCGCAGGGTGTGGCATCACCCGCCCCACAGCCGACCCCGTCGCTGTTTGCCGCACCGGTGGCGCCGGTCGTCTCGTCCGGGCCGCTGACCTTCGCGCCGCTGGTACGCCAGGTTGGTCCGGCGGTGGTGAACATCGCCGTTTCCCAGACGGCACAGGACAGCCGACAGGCCCCCGGTCACCAGCCCCTGCCCCCCAGCGTGAAGGGCACGCCGTTCGAACACCGCTTCCGCGAGCGGATGCGCGCCCATGGGGAAGAAATGCTGGGGGCGGGTTCGGGCTTCCTGATCGACCCCACCGGCGTGATCGTGACCAATGCGCATGTAGTCGGCGGCGCGGACCAGATTACCGTATCGCTGGCCGATGGCGCTGAATATCCCGCCCAACTCGTTGGCAGCGACGACCTGACGGATATCGCGGTCATCCAAATCCGTGCCCCCCGTCCCCTGCCATTCGTGCCATGGGGCGACAGCAGGCTGGTCAATATCGGCGACTGGATCATGGCCGCAGGCAACCCGTTCGGGCTGGGTTCATCGGTTACGGCGGGTATCGTATCCGCGCGCGGGCGCGACATCGGCACCGGCCCGTTTGACGATTTCTTCCAGATCGATGCGCCCATCAATCCCGGCAATTCAGGGGGACCGTCATTCAATCTGGCCGGGCAGGTGGTGGCGGTGAATACGGCCATCGTCTCCCCCACCGGGGGATCGGTCGGGATCGGGTTCGGGCTGCCATCGGAAATCGTGGCCCCTATTGTAGAGGAACTGCGCCGCAAGGGCCGCATTGACCGGGGGTGGCTGGGGGTTACGCTGGCTGACGGGCCGGGGCATGGTGGTGTGCAGATTGTCGGCATCGACCGTGACGGCCCGGCGATGAAGGCGCACCTGCATATTGGCGATGTCATCATCGCGGTGAATGACGAACCGATTGACACATCACGCATGCTGATCCGCTCCATCGCGGCAAAGCAGCCTGAATCCACGGTGGTACTGCATATCCGTCGCCATCATGAGATACTGGGACTGAACGCCTGTGTCGGCCACCGCCCCGACGAGGACCCGGAAGACTGAACGATCCCCGCCCCAAACGACGTGAGGCAACGTGCATATACTTGTAGTCGAGGACGATCCCACCGTCCGCAATTTCGTGGCCAAGGGCCTGAAGGAAGCCGGACATCTGGTCGAACTGACCGATAACGGCAAGGATGGCCTGTTCATGGCCGTGAGCGAGAAGTTCGACCTGATCATACTCGACCGCATGCTACCCGGTGGCATTGACGGGGTGCGCCTGCTCGAGACCATCCGCGCGCAGAACAATGCCACCCCCGTCCTGCTGCTTTCGGCGCTGGCGGATGTGGATGATCGCGTGCAGGGCCTCAAGGCGGGGGGGGACGACTATGTGACCAAGCCCTTCGCCTTCAGCGAACTGCTGGCGCGGGTGGAAGCGCTGGGCCGCCGTGGCCGGACCGAAACCGCGCCGCAGACCAAGCTGGAACTGGCGGACCTTGAAATCGACCTGCTGTCGCGCACGGTGCGCCGCGCGGGGCGCAAGATCGATCTCCAGCCACGGGAATTCCGCCTGCTGGAATACCTGACCCGCCACGCGGGGCAGGTCGTGACCCGGACCATGCTGCTGGAAGGCGTGTGGGACTACCATTTCGACCCGCAGACCAATGTGATCGACGTGCATGTCTCGCGCCTGCGACAGAAAGTGGACAAGCCGTTCGACACCCCGCTGATCCATACCATCCGCAATGCCGGGTACATGCTGCGTGCGGAATAGGCGGCACAGCCGCCTGCGGTCCCGGCCGTAATGGCGGAAGGCTTCACACAGGTCCGGCCACGCCGGTCGCCATGGCGGGCGTGGCGGTCGGCCAGCCTGCGGTTCTCGCTGGCCTATGGCATGCTGTTCGCCCTGTCTTCCGTCCTGTTCATGTCCTTCATGTGGTGGGGCACGATCGGGTTTCTGGAGCGTCAGGTCGAAACCGCCATCAACGCCGATGCCCGCGCGCTGGCCGAACGCTGGGTCATGGGCGGGCTGCCCACGCTGGCGCTGACCATCGAGGACCGGCTTGAACAGAACCTTGATGACGACGCGATCTATATGGTCATCGACCCGCAGGGCAATTACCTGACGGGCAATGTCTCCGCATGGCCGGGACGCGTGCAGTATACCGACCGCTGGTACACCCTGCCCGATACGCGCGCGGGACTGCGCGGCATGGCGGAACTGCATGCCTACCGCCTGCCCGGCACGGCGCAGACCCATACGGCAGGGCAACTGGACAGTGGCTACCGCCTGCTGGTCGGTCGCGACGTGCGCTCACGCGGGGTACTGCGGCACCTGCTGACCGATTCCCTGCTATGGGCCTGGGTCATGGTCTCCCTGCTTGCGGTCAGTGGCGCGGTGCTGGTTCACGGGATTTTCCGCCGCATGGTCAAGACCGTGGCGCGCACGACCTCCGCCATCGCGCATGGCGACCTGAGCCGGCGCATGCCGCTGGTTGGCAATGGCGACGAGATGGATCAGGTCGCCGAAGCCATCAACGAAATGCTGGATCGCATCGTGCGCCTGATGGATGGCGTGCGACAGGTTTCCAATTCCATTGCCCATGACCTGCGCACCCCCATCGCGCGGGCGCGCACGCAGCTTGAGGACGCGGCCCTTCACGCCACCACGCCCGATGAACTGCGTGGCGCGATCGAACGCGCGGTCGGCAACCTGGATAACGTGACCGCCGTGTTCGAGGCCCTGTTACGCATTGCCCAGATTGAGGCCGGGGCCCGCCGCTCGGCTTTCATGACATTCGATCTGGTTCCCGTCCTGCTGGATGTGGCGGACCTGTATGAAGCGGTGGCGGAAGAGCATGAGATCGCCCTGGCGCTCGACCTGCCGGCACACCTGTCCTTCTACGGTGACCGGTCGCTGGTGCAGCAGGCCGTGGCCAACATGCTGGACAATGCCATCAAGTTTTCCCCGCCCGGCGGTACCGTCTTCCTGCGCGCCCAGATCCGCGAAATCTCGCCGGGGCGGATAACCGGGCCAACGGGTGAAGGGATGCTGGACCTGTCGGTCAGTGACGAGGGAATCGGCATGACCGAAGCCGACATGGCCCGGGCGACGGAACGCTTCTTCCGGGCGGAAAAGGCCCGCAATACCCCCGGCGCGGGACTGGGTCTGTCCATGGTCCGCGCCATCGTGCAACTGCATGGGGGGCGGATGCATCTTTCGGCCCATAATCCCGGGCTTACGGTTTCGCTCGCCCTGCCCATCGCCGCCTGTGCGCTGACATCGCGCGAAGAAGATTTTCCATCCGATGCGCACATATCAGGCATGACGCAAACGTCACCTTTCCCCCATCAGCATGACATGAACAGTAGCGTAAAGTAGCGCCATGAACATGCACCCCGCCATGACGCCCGCCATCGTCGTGATGAGCTTCTGCCTGTGCGGTGCATCACCCGCCCCGGCAGAGCCGGGTAACATGGCGCGCGTGATTACCGCACGGGACGGGGCGGACAAACCCGTCATCATCACCAGCGACACCAAGGCCTACTGCAACAGGCTGCTGAACATCATCGATGCCTACGGCCCTGCCCTGCCGCAGGATGTGGACAGCCTGCGCATGCAGGGAGAAGACATGTGCCGCATCGGGCGCATCCGCTCAGGGATCGTACGACTCCGTCGTGCGTTGGTCGAACTGAAGGAGACCACGCATTCATGATTTTCACACGCTTTCGTTCCCTTACCCGTCGCCATGCCCTTCCTGCCCTGCTGGCCGCCGCCAGCCTGTATCCGGCCGTAACGCTGGCGCAGGGCACCGGTGCGAACACCGACTCCGCCCCATCCGACGAAACACGGCTTGAACTGACCGCATCGGGTACGGTGCAGGCCCAGCCCGATCAACTGACCGCCACCTTCTTTGCCGAATCCCGGGCGGACACCGCTGCGGCGGCGCAGGCACAGGTCAATTCACTGATCGGCAAGGCCATATCCGCCGCCGCGCAGACCCCGGACCTGACGGTCAATGCCGAGTCGTATTTCGTCCAGCATGAAGATGCCGACACCCGTCAGAACCGCAGGGCGCAATGGGTCGCCCGCCAGACCATCCGGCTGACGGCGGCTGATGGCAAGACGCTGCTGCCACTGGTCGGGCAGTTGCAGGCGGAAAACCTTGCGCTGACGCGGCTTGACTGGTCGGTATCGCGCAAAAAACGGGCTGAACTGACCCGACAGGCGGAAACCCTCGCACTACAGGATATGCAGCAGCGCGCCCATGCCGCCGCCGATACCCTGAAGCTGAAGATTTCATCCCTCGCCTCCGTCTCGCTGGACGATCAGGACATGCCACGCCCGATGCCCATGATGATGGCGCGCGCCGCCAGCGCCGACATGATGGCCCCATCCGCCCCCACGGGGATGCAGGATGTTACAGCCACCGCCCGCGCGACCGTGCTGCTGACGCCATAGGGCAATACCCAGATCCCCATGCCGGGGATGGATATGAAAAAGGCCCGGAGAGTATCTCTCACGGGCCTTTATTCATTTCATGGACCGAAAACCGGGCGCTTCAGCGCGGGGCCAGCACCATGATCATCTGGCGGTTTTCAAGCTTGGGCATATGCTCAACCTTGGCCAGTTCGTCCATCTCGGCCCGAATGCGTTCGAGAACCTTCACACCCAGATCCTGATGCGCCATTTCACGGCCACGGAAACGAAGGGTCACCTTCACCTTGTCCCCTTCGCCGATAAAGGTCTTCATCGCGCGCATTTTGACCTGATAATCATTTTCATCAATGTTCGGGCGAACCTTGACTTCCTTGATTTCAATGACTTTCTGCTTCTTGCGCGCTTCGTTACGCTTCTTCTGCTGCTCGTACTTGAACTTGCCGTAGTCAAGGACCTTGGCCACGGGCGGTTCGGCGTTCGGGCTGATTTCGAGCAGGTCAAGCCCGACAGAATAAGCGCGTGCCAGTGCATCACGCGTGGACATGATGCCAAGCATCTCGCCCTCTTCGTCGATCAGACGCACCTGCGGTACGCGGATCTCTTCATTGACACGGGGGCCCTCTCGGTTCGGCGGAGTGGGCATGGGGGGTCTGGCTATGGTCAGCTCCTGTAACTGTTTCATTCGAACGGCAGGCAGGGCCATCCCGCATGCCTACGCGCCGGGGGCCGGAGCCACCGAAAACGCGCGGGCAGGGAATGACCTTGCATTATGGAAGATATGTGACGCAAAGATGCGCCCCAGATCAAGTACTGTCTTGCCCGGCAACCGTGAAAACAGCCATGCAGTCACGGCACGGGAATGCGCTTTCAGCCGCGCGCACGCCGGATATCGGGTGGCAGGGCCTCATATGCAAGGGCGGACACCGCTTCATCCAGCGGCAGCACGTCCTGCGCCTTGCCGCCAAGGCGGCGCATGGCGACGGTGTTTTCTTCCGCTTCCTTGCGCCCGACCACCAGGATGACCGGCACGCGGGCAAGGCTGTGCTCGCGGATCTTGGCGTTGATCTTCTCGTTCCGCAGATCGGCTTCAACAACCAGCCCCGCCGCGCGCAGGGTATCGGTTACATGCTGCGCGTATTCCGCCGCATCGGTCACGATCGAGGCCACGACCACCTGCACCGGAGCCAGCCATAGCGGGAAGCGACCGGCATGCTGTTCGATCAGGATGCCAAGGAACCGTTCGAAGGAACCAAGGATGGCCCGATGCAGCATGACGGGCCGGTGGCGGGCACTGTCCTCACCGACATAGGAAGCATCGAGCCGTTCGGGCAGAACGTAATCCACCTGCAATGTGCCACACTGCCAGTCACGGCCGATGGCATCGCGAAGCACGAATTCCAGTTTCGGGCCATAGAACGCGCCCTCGCCCGGATTATGTTCATAGGCGACGCCCGCCATGTCACAGGCAACCTTCAGCGCGTTTTCGGCGCGGTCCCATGTCGCGTCATCACCGGCGCGCTGTTCGGGACGGTCGGCAAACTTCACGCGGAAATGCTCGAAGCCCAGATCCTGATACACATCGGACAGCATGCGCACGAAACGGGCGGTCTCATCGGCAATCTGGTCTTCCGTGCAGAAGATGTGCGCGTCATCCTGCGTGAAGCCACGCACACGCAGGATGCCATGCAGCGCGCCCGACGGTTCGTAACGATGGCAAGCGCCAAATTCCGCCATGCGCAGCGGCAGTTCGCGATACGAACGCAGCCCGTGGCGGAATATCTGCACATGGCATGGGCAGTTCATCGGCTTCAGCGCGAGGGTCTTGTCCTCGTCTTCGACCGTAGCGATGAACATGTGCTCGCGGTATTTGTCCCAATGGCCGGATGCTTCCCACAGCCCACGGTCAACCAGTTGCGGGGTGCGCACTTCCTGATAGCCGTTACCGTTCTGGGCGCGGCGCATATAGTCCTGCAGCACCGAATACAGCCGCCAGCCCTTGGGATGCCAGAAGATCTGGCCCACGGCTTCTTCCTGAATGTGGAACAGGTCCATTTCCCGGCCAATGCGGCGATGATCGCGCCGTTCGGCTTCCTCAAGCTGATGCAGGTGGGCTTCGAGTTCCTTACGGTCACGCCACGCCGTGCCGTAAATGCGCGTCAGCATGGGATTGCGATGATCGCCGCGCCAGTAGGCGCCCGCCACCTTCATCAGCTTGAAAGCATTCCCCACGTCAGCCGTGCCACGCAGATGCGGCCCACGGCACAGGTCCAGCCATTCGCCCTGACGGTAGATGGAAATTTCCTCGTCTTCGGGCAGGTCGCGGATCAGCTCGGCCTTGAAGCGCTCGCCTTTGGCCTCGAAAAATTCGATGGCCTGATCACGCGGCCACGCTTCGCGCACGAAGGGTTCGTTCGCGGCCACGATTTCGCCCATGCGCTTTTCAATCGCGGCGAAATCTTCCGGCGTGAAGGGTTCGTTGCGGTAGAAATCGTAATAGAAGCCGTTTTCGATGGACGGGCCGATCGTGACCTGCGTGCCGGGAAACAGCGACTGCACCGCCTCGGCCAGCACATGGGCGGCGTCGTGGCGGATCATTTCCAGCGCTTCGGGGTCCTTGCGGGTGATGAAACGGACATGGGCGTCATGATCGACCGCGCGGCCGATATCCATGAGCTTACCGTCCACTTCCATGGCAAGGGCGGCGCGCGCAAGGCCCGCACCAATGGACTGCGCCACGGTAGTGCCCGTCACTGCCCCGTCAAAGCGGCGAACGGATCCGTCAGGCAGGGTTATGGCAGGCATGGTTTCATTGCTCCGGTATGAAGATATTCCGCTGTAATGGCGTCAGGCGAGCGTCGCCGCAACCCTGTCCACGCGCACAGTGGCCAGATCGCGCACATAAATCACCTTTACCTGCCCCGGATACTGCCCCACCGGGGCGGTCAGCGCCGGATTGCTGTCTGCCGAAAACAGCACGGTGGCGGGCACGCCCAGCGCTGCGGCCATGTGCATCGGCCCGGTATCATTGCCCACGGCACAGGCCGCCCGCGCCAGCACCCCACCCAGTTCCAGCAGGCTGGTCCGGCCCGTCAGGTCCAGCACCGGAGGACATGCGCGGCGGATAATGGTGGCAAGCGGCGTTTCCGCCTTACTGCCGACAACAACGGGCAGCAGCCCTTTCGCGTGCAAATGTGTGGCAAGGGCCGCGTACCGCTCCACCGGCCAGCGCTTGGCAGGACGATGGGCGGCGGCGCCCGGCACCAGCACGGCGTACGGCCCCGGCAGAACAGGACCACCCCGCGCCAGCCATGACAGGTCGGGCACCGGCAGGCTGTCGAGTCCCGCATGACGCAACTGGTCACGCTGACGGGTACGGGTATGCATGAAGCGACGTTGCGGGCTGTCATGCACCGCCACTGCGCCCCGCCCGATTCCCGACCACGCCTTCATGCCCGACAGGCGGAAATAGCGCGTGCTGCGTCCCGATGTCTGCAGATCGTAGATGAAATCATAGGAACGCAGCATCCGCCGCAGGGCCATGACCGCGCGCAGGTCATGCCAAGGCGGACGGCTGTCCGTCAGCACATGGTCGAACCATGGCGCGTGCTGCCCCAGTTCGGCAAAGGCGGGCTGGGTCAGCAGATCAACCCGGTCATGCACATGATGGGCGCGAATGGCGGCGAAAGGCGCGAAGGACTGGACAAAATCGCCCAGCGCACCCAGCCGGATCACCAGAATGCGGGCCATGGGATCAGGGGGCCTCGGGGTCTGTTTCCAGCAGGGACAGGTCCTGACGCGCCAGATCGGCCTCATCCGAATCCGGGGCCACCGCAACCACGTCCTGCCAGTCGGCGCGGGCGGCTTCCATCAGTCCCTGCCGCTGGTACAGGATACCGCGTTCAAGCAGGGCCGCGCCATTATCGGGCATATCCTTCAGCGCTGCATTGATATCGGCCATACCCTTATCGATGCGCCCCATCTGGCGCCATGCGGCGGCGCGCGCCACCAATGCCTCATCACGTTCCATCTGACTGCCCGGCAGCGGCGTAAGCGTCTCGACCGCCCGCGCGGGCTGGCCCAGTTCCACCGCAACGCGCGCATAAACCAGTTTCAGCGCCGCATCATCGGGCCTGAGCGTCAGGCCATAGGCAGCACTGTCCAGTGCCTGACGGGGACTGTCATCCGCCTGCCATGCCCGCGCCGCCTGTTCAGCCAGACCCGCGCGGCGCGACAGGGCGAGCGCTGTATCCGCCGGAGCCTGCGTTCCGGCCTGCCGGGGGGATGACCAGTCGGTTACATGGGCCAGATGGTCCAGCATTGTCGCGGCGGTCGCCACGTCGCCCAGTTCCATCTGCGCCATGGCATCACACTGTTCAGCCTCCAGCCCGCCACCGTGGCTCTGCCAGTCCTCCGCATAATCGCGTGCGCCATCGGGGTCATCGGACAGGGTGGCGGTACAGCGCCGGAAGCTCCACTCCCCACCCGTTGATGCAGCCACGGGTTCGGACGGTGCGGGGGCGGCTGGAGCCGCCTGCGCCCATGCGCGCCCGCAGATCACGACAGCCAGCAGCATACATATCCCCGCCACGGCCATGGCCGCCACCCACACTACCCCAGGGCTGCGGTCGGGCCGCAAGGGAAGCCGGGCATGGAAAACAGCGCGCCCGACAGGGCGCAATCCCTGCATGGCGAAACGGGGAACAGGCAGGCAGGCAGAAAGTCTCATTACCCCCATTCGTCGGACCGCAGGGCATGAAGGTCAAGGACAAAACCCCCATTCGCCAGCAGACCGTGCAGTTCCGTTACGTTCATGATAGGGTGGAGTGTGATGCAAACCGTTACCGACCGCCCCGTTATCCTGCAGGCCCTGCCAGCACTCGAATCCGGCGGCATTGAACAGGGCACGCTGGAAATGGCGCAGGCCATCGTGCAGGCCGGGGGCACGGCCCTCGTCGCCAGTGCCGGTGGGCGTCTTGTACCGCGCCTGAAATATATCGGCGCCATCCCCATTGAAATGGAACTTGGCGCCAAAAACCCGCTTGCCATCATGCGCAATGCCCGCAGGCTGCGCCATGTCATACAGCATTACGGCGTAAGACTGGTCCATGCCCGTTCGCGCGCGCCTGCATGGGCGTCCTATCTGGCATGTCGGCGGCTTGATGTCCCTTTCGTCACCACATGGCATGGCGTGCATGCCGCCAATCTGCCGGGCAAGAAGCGGTATAACAGCGTGCTGGCCTCCGGCACGCGGGTCATTGCCATAAGCCGCTATATCGCGAACCGCCTGCATGATGAATACGGGGTTGGCAGCGACCGCCTGCGCCTGATCCCACGCGGCGCGGACATGGTGCGCTTCGACCCCCACGGCGTGCGGGGCAACCGCGTGCAGCCCCTGATCGAACAGTGGAACATCCCCGATGGAGCCACCGTCATCATGCTGCCTGCGCGGGTTACGGCGTGGAAAGGCCATGCCCTGCTGCTCGAAGCACTGGCGCGGCTGCAACGCACGGAACCGTCCATCGGGGAATGGGTATGCGTTTTCGTGGGTGAAGCGAACGAGAAGCAGGGAACAGAGCTTGTAAACCTCGCCCGGCAGCGCGGCATTGACGGGCATCTGCGCTTTGCCGGTCACTGTTCCGACATGCCCGCCGCCATGATGCTGGCGGACATGGTTATCGTCCCTTCCCTACGGCCCGAGCCGTTCGGCCGCGTGGTGGTGGAAGCACAGGCCATGGGCTGCCCCGTCATCGTGGCGGGACACGGCGCGGCACTGGAAACGGTGGAGGATGGGGTAACCGGCTTCATCTTCCCCCCCGGTGACGTGGAGGCGCTGGCCGGATGCATCCACCGCGTCATGACCCTCTCAGCGGAGGAGCGGGCAAATCTGGCATGGCATGCGCGCGAAAATGTGGTCACGCATTATTCGACACAGGCGATGCAGTACGCGACGCTGACGGTCTATGATGAATTGCTGCACACGCATCTGGCGGACAGTTTCTACCATGGCCTGACCACCGGGGAGGAAGATGGGCAGGGCCCGCACCCCGCGCAGGCCAGCCTGTGACGCATGACAATTATGCCATGGCTGGAAAAGGGTTTCCTTGATCTGGCTCATGGTGGCCCGGAAAGCCGCGCGGAGCGTCCAGCATTAAGCATGGGCCTTATGCAAGGCATGGTTTACAGTCGACAACATCGCCGAAATTCTTCACCCATTGCGCAGCTATATCCGTGGCATACGGGCGTGACCCGCCGGCCACCATTCCAACGTGAACACTTTCGGGACTGCACCACATGAACCAGATTTCCCCCGCCATGGCTGACACCGCATCCGCGACCCCGCAGCCCGACCTGCGCAGGGTCAATGCCAATCCGGATTTCTGGTATCCGGTCGCGTGGTCATCCGATGTGCCCAAGGGCAAAACGGTAGGCGTATCCTATGCCGGTACGCCGATCGCCCTGGTCCGGCCCGAGGAAGGTGGCGTCTTCGCGCTGTATGACCGCTGCCCCCACCGGCAGGTGCCGCTGAGCAAGGGGCTGGTGAAGGGGCAGACCGTGCGCTGCTGCTACCATGGCTGGGCATTCGGCCGTTCGGGCCGCTGCATCGACGTGCCTTATCTGGGCAAGGGCAAGCTGCCCAACGGCGTGCGTACTTTCCCCGTGCGCGAGGCGGGCGGCCTGATCTTCATTTTCCCCGGTGACCCGGAAAAGGCTGATACCGTCCCCTTCCCCAAACTGGCCCAGACGGACAACCCCGCCTACAAGACCAAGCATTTCAGCCCGCGCGTGAACTGCCACTACACCTTCATGCACGAAAACCTGATGGACATGAACCATCAGTTCCTGCACCGCCGCCAGATGGGGCAGATCAAGGCCCGCTTCCTCGGTCAGGACCGTGGCGAGGACTTTATCGAAGCCCGCTACAGCTTCATGCGCAGCGCGGGGCAGCAGCCGCTGGCCGAACGGCTGATCTTTGGCAAGCACAAGGATCTTCAGGGCAAGGAACAGCCCATTGAGGAAGTCGTGACCATCCGTACGGAATATCCGTACCAGACCCTGCGCATCGTCGATAAGGACGGTGACCTGATCATGGACCTGTGGGTTGCCTACGTCCCGCAGGACAAGGACCAGCGCGAGACCCTTTCCTTCGGCCTGCTTTCGGTCCTGCGCCCGCAGACGCCGCTGCTGATCGATGTGATCTGGCCCGCCCTTGGCTGGTTCACCAACCGCATCTTCCTTGAGGACAAGGAAATTGTGGAAATGGAACAGGCGGCATGGGACGAAGTCGGCCACGACCGCAATGTCGAAATCTTTCCCGTCGTGCGCGCGCTGCGTGAACTGCTGATCCGCTGCGGCTGTCCGCAGGACGTGAAGCAGCAGACCGCAGCCACGCAGCCTGAAGCCGAAACCACGGCCTGACCCCCATCCCGCCCCGGCTACCGGGGCGGGCAACACCTTGTGCCGACGAAACGCGACCATGACCGAACGGACCGATTCCCCCACCCTGACCGACAGGGCCGCCGCCGCGCGCCGCGAACGCCTTGAACGCGAGGCCGAAGCCCTGCGCGCCAACCTGCGCCGCCGCAAGCAGCAGAGCCGTGCGCGCAGCACCCCGGCCCCGGATACGGACAAAAGCGATGGGCGCGACATATCCTGCAATGAAAGGTGATTGCCAGTTGCGGTTGGGCGGTCACTTCGCTAGTGGTCGCGCAGCGGCTGGCGGCAGTTCCGTCCGCACGCACCAGATGCCGAAGGAAGGGACACCATGCCAATAATGCCTGATACGTGGATTCGCCGCATGGCCACGGACCATGGCATGATCGAACCCTTCGTGGAGAAGCAGAACCGTAGCGGGGTCATCTCGTTCGGTCTGTCCTCCTACGGGTATGACGCGCGTGTCGCCAATGAATTCAAGATATTTACGGACGTGGACAACGCGGTCGTCGATCCCAAGAATTTCAGCGACACCAGCTTTGTCACCCGCCATGGGGACTGCTGCACCATTCCGCCCCACAGCTTCGTGCTGGCGCATACGGTCGAATATTTCCGCATACCGCGCGACACGCTGGTGGTCTGCCTTGGCAAATCCACCTATGCGCGGTGCGGCATCATCGTAAACGTGACCCCGCTGGAACCCGAATGGGAAGGCCAGGTCACGATCGAAATCAGCAACACAACGCCACTTCCCGCGCGCATCTATGCCAATGAGGGGATCTGCCAGTTCCTGTTCTTCCAGGGCGCTTCCCCCTGCGAGGTCAGCTACGCCGACCGCAAGGGCAAGTACATGGGGCAGGTTGGCGTCGCCCCGCCACGCATGTAAGGGCAGGAACCACACCGCATGGACCGTTTCATCATTCACGGCGGGCATCCGCTGCGTGGCGACATCATTATCGGCGGGGCCAAGAATTCGGCCCTGAAGCTGCTTGTCGCCGGCCTGCTCACGTCCGAACGGCTCGTGCTGGACAATGTCCCCCGCATTGCCGACATCCGTACCATGCGTCGCCTGCTGGAACAGCACGGCCTGACGGTGGAAGACGTAAGCGGCGACGGCGGCACGCTGTCCGTTGGCGGGACCATCACCAACACCGAAGCGCCCTATGACATCGTATCCAAGATGCGGGCATCGATTCTGGTGCTGGGGCCACTTCTGGCACGCTGCGGGGTGGCGCGCGTATCGCTGCCCGGCGGCTGCGCCATCGGCACGCGCCCGGTTGACCTGCACCTCAAGGCGCTGGAAACGCTGGGGGCGAAGATCACACTTGAAAACGGCTATATCCATGCCGAAGCGCCGCACGGGCTGAAGGGGGAGCGGGTCATCCTGCCTTTCGCCTCGGTCGGGGCGACGGAAAACCTGCTTATGGCCGCCTGTCTGGCCAAAGGCCGGACCGAGATCGTCAATGCGGCGCGTGAACCCGAAATCGGTGATCTGGTGGGCTGCCTCAACGCCATGGGGGCGCGCATCACCGATGCCGGTGGCGGCAAGCTGGTCATTGACGGGGTGGAGGCGCTGCATGGCGCGCGCTACCGGGTCATGCCCGACCGGATCGAATGCGGCACCTATGCCTGCGCTGCCGCGATTACCGGCGGGGAACTGCGGCTGGTGGGCGGCCAGATCGAACATCTGGGCGCGGTCGTGCGCGCGCTGGAGGAAGCGGGCGTTGAAATGACGCAGGAAGACGGTGCGATCCGTGTCCAGCGCACCGGCGCGCTGCGTGGCGTCGATATCATGACCGAACCCTATCCCGGCTTCCCCACCGACATGCAGGCCCAGTTCATGGCGCTGCTGTCGGTCGCCGAAGGGGCGTCAATGGTGACGGAGACCATTTTCGAAAACCGCTTCATGCATGTGCCCGAACTCAACCGCATGGGCGCGCGCATCAATGTCCATGGATCTTCCGCCATCATTCGCGGCGTACATGCTCTGTCCGGCGCGCCGGTCATGGCGACCGACCTGCGGGCGTCGTTTTCACTGATTCTGGCGGGGCTTGCAGCCCATGGCGAGACGATCCTGAGCCGTGTCTATCATCTGGACCGCGGTTACGAGGCCGTGGAACGCAAGCTCGCACAGTGCGGCGCGCATATCGAACGCGTGTCGGGCTAGCACACCAGACCGGAGAAAAGCGCCCTTCCTGCATGACGGCTGAATGTGGTATGCGCGCATGTCACGAAAAGCACCCTGCACTGACAGCGGGTGCCCGCCTTCATGTCGGAGAATGCATTGACCGTCCTGTCACCGGCCCAGAACCCCGTTCCGGAAACGGATAGCCCGCTGGTACTGGCCCTGCCCAAGGGCCGTATCCTCAAAGCCGCGGCGCCGCTTCTGCATACGGCGGGCATTGTGCCCGGCCCGGATTTCAATGACGAAAAAAGCCGTCTCCTGCGCTTTGAAACCAACGATCCCGGCGTGGACGTGGTGCGGGTGCGCTCGTTCGATGTCGCAACTTTCGTCGCCTTCGGCGGTGCACAGATCGGCATATGCGGCGCCGACGTGCTGATGGAATTCGACTACCCTGAAATCTATGCCCCGCTTGATCTGGGGATCGGTGGCTGCCGTATTTCCATCGCCCAGCCGCGTGACCGCAGCGGGCAGGAAGACAATCCCAACCGCCTGTCGCAGGTACGGGTGGCGACCAAATACCCCTCCATCACGCGGCGGCATTTCGCCGCACGCGGCATAAACGCCAGCATCGTGCATCTGCACGGCGCGATGGAACTGGCCCCGGTTCTGGACCTGTCGCACCTGATTGTCGATCTGGTCGATACAGGTTCCACCCTGCGGGCCAACGGGCTGGAGGAAACCCACACCATCGCGCACATCACCAGCCGCCTGATCGTGAACCGTACGGCGCTGAAAACCCAGCCCGAACGCATTACCGCACTCATCAACCGTTTCCGCACGGCGCTGGCACCGGCGCAGACCAGGGACCAGCAGTCATGAAACGCCTTGATACGACCCGGACCGATTTCGACACCGAATTCCGTAAGCTGCTGGCCGAGCGTGACAGCGACACCGCCCGCGTCGACGGGCCGGTAACCGAAATTCTGGCAGCCGTCCGTGCCCGTGGCGATGAAGCGTTGTGTGAATTCACAAACCGTTTCGACCGCACCGACGTCACCCCCGACCGCCTGCGGATCACCCCCGATGAAATCGAGGCCGCCTGTGCTGAAGTGGCACCCGAACTGCTGGACTCGCTGGAAGTCGCGGCCAGCCGTATCGAGTCGTTCCACAAGGCCCAGATGCCCGAGGGGCTGCGTTACGTCGATCAGGCCGGTGTGACACTGGGCATGCGGTGGACGGCGCTGGATTCGGTGGGGCTTTACGTGCCCGGTGGCAAGGCAGCCTATCCTTCCTCCGTGCTGATGAACGCAATCCCGGCCCGTGTGGCGGGGGTCAAGCGCATTGCCATGTGCGTTCCCACGCCCGATGGGGCGCTTAACCCGCTGGTGCTGGCCGCTGCCCGCCGTTCCGGCGTGAGCGAGATCTATCGCGTGGGCGGCGCGCAGGCCGTGGCCGCCATGGCCTATGGCACGGCGACCATCGCCCCCGTGGACCGCGTGGTGGGACCGGGCAATGCCTATGTGGCCGAAGCGAAGCGGCAGGTATTCGGCACGGTGGGAATCGACAGCATCGCCGGCCCGTCGGAAGTGGTTGTCATAGCCGATGGCAATAACGACCCGCGCGCCATAGCACTTGATCTGCTGGCGCAGGCCGAACATGACCCCATGGCCCAGTCCATCCTGATCACGCCCGATACCGCCATGGCGGAAAAAGTGGAGCGCGCGGTAGCAACGGAACTTGAAACCCTGCCGCGTGCCGAAATTGCCCGCACCAGTTGGGACGCACATGGCGCGATCGTCATCGTACGCGATCTGGATGAAGCCGCCGATCTTGTAAACACGATCGCGCCGGAACATCTGGAACTCATGATCGACAATCCCGCACCGGTATTTGAACGCGTGCGGCACGCGGGCGCCATCTTTGTCGGGCGTTACTGCCCCGAGGCGATCGGTGATTACGTGGGTGGTCCCAACCATGTGCTGCCGACCAGCCGCACGGCGCGTTTTTCATCGGGTCTGTCGGTGTTCGATTTCATCAAGCGCACGACGTTCATCGAGGCGCAGGCCGAGTCGCTGCGCGAAATCGGTCCTGCCGCCGTCAGCCTTGCACGGGCCGAAGGGCTTGACGCACATGCGCTGAGCGTGTCCGTCAGGCTCGCCACGCTGGACGGCGCGCACAACGAAACTTGACCCGGGGCGTTTGTATCCCCACATAAACCAACCGTATTGCGCTGCGGCCCCGCAGACGGACGGCAATTCTAATGATTGAAGGACACGATGTCTAAAGAAGACATGATTGAATTCAGCGGCACGGTAACCGAACTGCTGCCCAACGCCATGTTCCGCGTCACGCTGGATAATGAGCACACCATCCTGGCCCATACCAGCGGCAAGATGCGCAAGAACCGCATCCGCGTTCTGGCCGGTGACCGCGTGAACGTGGAAATGACGCCCTATGACCTGACAAAGGGTCGCATCACCTTCCGCTTCAAGTAAGCCCGCATTGTCGGTCATGACCGGAACCACCGCCCCATCCGGGGCGGATGCGGGCGCACGGCTCGTCCTTGCGTCTGCTTCTCCCAGACGGGTTGAACTTCTGCGCCAGATCGGGATCGTCCCGGATCAGGTCTGCCCTGCGGATATTGATGAAACGCCCCGCCGGGAGGAACTGCCCCGGCCCTACGCCCAGCGTCTGGCAGCCCGGAAAGCCGAACATGTGGCGGCCATGCACGATGAACCGGCACTGGTCATCGCGGCTGACACGGTTGTAGCCCTGGGGCGACGCATCCTTCCCAAGGCGGAGGATGTGCAGACGGCACGCAAATGCCTGACCCTGCTGTCCGGGCGGCGTCATACCGTTTATACGGCCGTGTCCATACGGCCCAGCGCCACATGGAAGGACGGACGGGCAAGCAATCGTCTGGTTGCCAGCACCATCACGTTTTCCCGCCTCACACCCATGCAGATCGACGCCCTGCTTGAAGCGGGCGACTGGAATGGCAAGGCGGGCGGCTATGCGATACAGGGACACGCGGCGGCGTTCGTGCGGTTCCTGTCTGGCAGTTACACGGGTATTGTTGGCCTTCCGCTGTTTGAAACCGCGCAGATGCTGCGCGGGCAGAAGGGAAACTGGCTCCGTTGAATATGCGCATTTGCGCCAGCAGTAGCCCCGGCGAGATCCGCCTTGCCGTAACCAGCAATGGCGTCATGCAGGATTTCGCACTGTGGCGGCCTGACATGCCCGATGGTGTGGGCGACATCTACCGCGCCGCCGTCAGCGCCCATGTACCGGCCCTTGGGGGCACCTTCGTCACCCTGCCCGGACAGGAACAGGCAGGCTTCCTGCCTGATTCGGAAGGGCTTGGTCCCCTGACACAGGGACAGACCATCCTTGTTTCCGTCACGCGCAGCGCGCAGGGCGGCAAAGGGGTACGGCTGGGCGCGCGCAACCTGCCACCCGACCTGCCCGGCGGGGCGGCGCCACAACTGCTGCGACGCGGACCAACCCCGCTGGACCGGCTTGCGCGCCAGTATCCAGACGCCCCTATCGTTATCGACGATGCCGCCGTTGCCACCCTGCTGCCCGCAACGCTGCATCCGCGCCTGACACGCGTCAATTCCGCTTTCGACAGCGACCTGCGCGCGCAGGCGGACGGGCTGGAAGACCCTGTGATATCGCTGCCCGGTGGCATGTCGGCCAGCATTACCCCCACACCCGCACTGGTGGCGGTCGACATGGATGGGGGGGCGACCAGCATGGACCGCCGCCCCAAGCAGACGGCCCAGTTCGCCGCCAACCGTGACGCCTTGCCCGACCTTCTGCGCCAGCTACGGCTACGCAACCTGTCTGGGGCGATCATTGTTGACGTAGCGGGGCTGGCCGTACGCAAGCGGCGTGCGCTGGGTGAGGTGATCGAGACCCTGCTGAAGGACGATCCGCTGCGTCCGCGCTTTCTCGGGTTTACAGCACTTGGTCTGGCCGAAATCGTACGCCCGCGCGTCCATCCGCCCCTGCATGAGCTGCTTCAGTCCCGTGAGGGACGGCTGATCCATGCCCTGCGCGGACAGATGCAGGCCCATCGGGGCATGCCGCCCACTGGACAGCCTGTCCGACTGGCATGCGGGTATGGTATCATGACGCTGCTGCAAGACCATCCGGGCTGGATGGAGGACTTCACGCGCCTGACCGGCCGCACACTCCAGCCTGTTGCGGATCAGACCCTGCCCGCCAATGGCTGGAGATTTGAACCATGACCGAACAGCCCACCCTTCCCCCCTGCCCCATCTGTGGCCAGCCCGCGCAGGCGCGTTTCCGGCCGTTCTGCTCGCGCCGGTGTGCGGATGTGGACCTTGGCCGCTGGTTTTCAGGGCAGTACCGGGTTCCCTCGACAGAGATTCCATCTGAAGAGGATGAAAAATACACAAGACGGGTTGATCCCGATGATGAGGTAGGTTAAACGCTTGTCCACCGTCACGGTGCTCCTGAGTGTCGTGACAAGCCGGACAAACGGCCCGGTGCCCAAGTAGCTCAGTTGGTAGAGCATGCGACTGAAAATCGCAGTGTCGGTGGTTCGATCCCGCCCTTGGGCACCATTCTACTTCCAGAAAATCAGTAATAATAAAGTGGTAGCGCGTTTACGCATGCGTCATGCTGTCCTGTAACAGGGACCGTGCGGACCTGTCGTCATGTCCTTCGCCCTGCATGCAGCAGAATGCACACAGATCACGGCGCATGATGACAGGACACCAGCAGCACACCTGACAGCCATGCCTGTTATTTCCGCCGTATCGGCATACATCGCACCGTCAGCCGATGCTTCCCCGTATCCAACCGGGACCGGCTGAACCAGACTCAGTCTGGTAAACGCATCATGCCAGTCAGATTCCAGCAGATCAGGCGGTTATGCACTGATGAGGTGGCTGCGTTTTTGAACCCGAAACATCCGGGTTCGATGAGATGCAGCCCACGAGGTGCTCCAAAGGGGACATGCAGCCACTCTCGCCCACGTCCCCAGCGCCAGACCCATACGTAGCGGATACCGGTGCTGTATCCTGCCGTCTTGCAGGAACGATACACAGCACCGGGACAGTATCAGGCTTTGTGGGGACGATCCGTTGCTTCAAAACGCAGCGGCTCCCCCTGCGCGGTGGGGGCAAGCTGGTTTTCCCACATGACAACGTTCCCGCGGATAACGGTGCCAACGGGACGCCCCGTCAGTTCACGCCCCACAAAAGGCGACCATCCACATCTGGAGGCCAGCCACTCCTGCTGGACCGTCCAGCGCGCGGCAAGGTCAACGACCGAGAAATCGGCATCATACCCCACCGCGATACGCCCCTTGTTCACCAGCCCGAACAGGCGCTGCGGCCCGGCGGAGGTCATGTCCACCACCCGGCGCAGCGACAGCCGCCCATGGGCGACATGATCCAGCATGAGCGGCAGCAGGGTCTGCACCCCCGGCATGCCGGACGGTGAATCGGGGTAAGCGCGCTGCTTGGCTTCCAGCGTGTGCGGCGCATGGTCGGAGCCGATGATGTCGGGCACACGCTGCCCCATCCAGTACCATAGCCCGTCACGCCATTCACGCCCCCGGATGGGCGGATTCATCTGCGCCAGCGTGCCCAGTTCGGCATAGGCTTCCTCGCCCGCCAGTGTCAGATGCTGGGGCGTGACCTCGCAACTGGCGATGTCCTTGTGACCGGACAGGAACTCCAGTTCAGCAGGCGTGGTGACATGCAGGACATGGATACGGCGACCGGTGCGTCGCGCCAGATGCACGATGCGCTGCGTCGCACGCAGCGCCGTTTCATCATCCCGCCACACGGGATGGGATGACGGATCACCCGCCTTACGTTCCGACAGACGTTCATGCAGGCGTCCCTCATCCTCGGCATGGATGGCGACGCGGCGGCGCCCCGAACGCAAGACCCGCTCCAGCACCGCGTCATCGGATACCAGCAGGTTGCCTGTGGATGACCCCATGAAGATCTTGATACCCGCCGTGCCCGGCAGCATTTCCAGCTCGCCGCACCGATCGGCGTTATCCGTTGTGGCGCCCACATAAAAAGCATGATCGCACCACATACGGCCCCGGGCGCGGTCCAGCTTGTCCACCACGGCCTCGGGGCAGTCGGTTGCGGGTTTGGTGTTGGGCATCTCGAACACTGCCGTCACACCACCCATCACGGCGGCCATACTGCCGGTTGCCAGATCCTCCGCCCCGGTCAGGCCGGGTTCACGAAAATGGACCTGTGTGTCGATCACGCCGGGCAGGATGGTCAGACCGGTGCAGTCAATGACCCGCCCCGCGTCGCCCTGTCCGCCGATCCGGGCAATACGCCCGTCACGCACATACACATCGGTAATAACCGTGGCATCCGGCAGGACAACGCTGCCATTTTTCAGACAAAGATCAAAAACGGGTTGGGTCATGGGATTATCCTGTGGCCATATGCCCCAGCGCACCGGATGATGGATGCAGGGGCAGGAAATGTCGTGCAGGCCCGGTATGGGCGCACCCCGCACGTCTTTCCCGATGTATGACATGCCCCCCGCGCCATGCAAACCGGTCATGACCGGACCGGGCCACGTCGCACGGTATTCGGAACCACTCCTGACCTGCTGCCGCAATACCCGGCAGATATGCGCCGGCTACTGCGTTATCTTCATCTTCTGACGAGCCCAGGCCAGCATGTCATCTGGCGTCATGGGCCGGGCGAACAGGTAACCCTGCGCCACATCGCAGTTCAGTCCCTCCAGCAGTTCAAGCTGGGATTCCGTCTCCACGCCTTCGGTCACAACCGTCATCTTCAGCCGGTTTCCGATACCGATCACCGCCGTCGTGACAGCCTGCGCGTTTGCGTCATGTTCCAGATTCATGATGAAACTGCGGTCAATCTTGATTTCGGTCAGCGGCAGCCGCGTCAGGCGCGAAAGGGAGGAGTAACCGGTGCCAAAATCATCCATGGACAGGCCGACACCCAGATTATGGATCGCGGCCAGTCCCGTCATCGTATCCTCGTTTTCCCCCATCATGACGCTTTCCGTAATTTCAACGGTCAGACGCTGCGGCTGGATGTCATGCTCCCTGAGGATGCGTTCGATCAGGGCGGGCAGGTCACGGTTACGGAAATGCGCCGCCGACAGGTTGACCGACACCGCCGGGACATGAAGCCCCGCCCCGTCCCATTTGACAAGCTGGCCTACGGCTTCTTCCAGAGACCACGTGCCGATCGTCTCGATCTGTCCGGTATCCTCCGCCACCGCGATGAAGCGGGAAGGATAGATGTTGCCGAGTGTGGGATGGTTCCACCGCGACAGGGCTTCCGCCCCGTACAGCCTGCCGGTCCTGATATCCACCTGCGGCTGGTAATGCAGGTTCAGCAAGCCCCGCGCCAGTGAGTCCCGCAGGGCTGACCCCAGCAGCAGCCGGTCCTGTGCCGCACGGTTATCCGCCGTGCTGGATACGCAGAAACTGCCGCGTGCTTCCTTCTTGCACCGGCGCATGGCGCTTTCGGCATGACTGAGCAGGGACTGTCCGTCGGGACCGTTTTCGGGGAAAATGCTGATCCCTATGCCCAGCGACACAACAAGCAGGTTGCCCGCAATCTCGACCGGTTCCTGCATGCCTTTTATCAGGCTGCGGGCAAATGATACGGCGCTGGCTTCGTTGCTGTCGGGCATGACAATCACGAACTCATCCCCGCCGGAACGGCTGAGGATATAGTTGCTCTGCGACAGGGATTTCAGCCGGTCGGCAATGGCCCTGAGGAAGGCATCACCATTCATATGACCCAGCGTGTCATTGATATCGCGGAAGCGGTCGATATCGATCATGAAGATCGAAAAACTGTTATCGCCCGGCAGGTCGATCATCGACTTGATGACCTTGTGAATGGCGGAACGATTGAGAAAGCCGGTCAGCGAATCATAATTGGCCAGTTGCGAGATATGCTGCTGCGCCTCATAATTCTCGATCACGACACTACAGAACGACACGCATCCTGCGACGATCTTCCGCGGCCAGTCGCTCAGTTTGTACTGATTACGGGAATAGAGGGCAAAAATGCCCGAAATCCGGCCATTGCGCGACCGGATGGCCGAAGCCCAGCAGTCGTGCAGCCCCAGCGAGATGCCAAGTGAACTGTAACTGTCCCAGACAATGCTGCCGATTGCCGTAAGGTCATTGGTGACGGCCGCCAGATCGGCGTCGCTCAATACCACGTTTTCAAGCGCGGAAGCGTAGTGGCGGGGCAGACCGGGACCGGACAGGATACGCAGGCGGTTGTTTTCATCCAGCAGGAGAAGGACCGCCACGGTGTTGGGAACGAAGCTTTCGACCTCCCGGCACACCAGATCGGCCACATCCTGTATCAGCATGTCGTTTGAAATGGCTTCGAACACCGCATTCTGCAGGTCATGCAGCTTGCGCCGGTGGCTTTCTTCCGTCACGCCTTTCATGACGGCCATGTAAAAACGCTTCTTTTCCGGCCCGAGCACCGCGGTGGAAATCGACATCTCGCCGGAAATATAGTCTCCGGCCTTGTTCTCGAACGTCACCTCCCGCGATGTGCCGACAATGCGCCCCACGCCGGTCTTGCGGTTCTTGTCAATGTAGCTGTCGTGATCCCCGCGATAGATGGAGGGCACGAGACGGCTGACATTATGTCCCAGAACCTCGCTTTCCGTAAAACCCCACAATTTTTCGGCTGCGGGATTAAAAAAAACAACTTCGTTGCGCTCATTGATGACAACAATGCCATCCGTCGCCTGTTCCAGCAGTTCAAGGCTGACAACAGCGGTCATGCCACCGTCATTCCCTGCTGGTTTCGCGTCCGCCGTCATGTGCAGTCCGGACGGTTCTGCCGCTTGCTCAGATTGTTTCATAACGGATTCCAGGGCTTTCAAATCGCGGGATAAAATGTGGGGCGGACTGGACGCCACGCAGATCTTCCTTGTTCCCCGCCGGGGCCATTTCGGACATGATTGTCCGCATGGGGGTGCCAAACAGGAAACCCTGCCCTTCGTCACATCCGCCCGATGAAACCAGGGCAAGATGGGCGCCCGTTTCGATCCCCTGCACAAGAACCGACATATGCAGCGCATGGCCTGCAATCGTCACGGCACGGACCAGTTCCGCAATGCTCGGGTCCGTTTCCGCACGCTGCATGACAAGGCGGTCGAGCTTGATCTTGTCAAAAGGAAAGTCGCTTAATGCCGACAGGACCGAATGCTTGCCGCCGAACTGGTCAAGGGCAAGGCGAACACCCAGATCATGCACCCTGCGCGCCATGGTCAGGGCACGGGGATGATCGCACTGGACCGTTTCCTCGGTCAGTTCGATCATAAGACGCCCCGCGGGCAGGCCGGTGCGTGCAAGCACCGCCTGCACGGTTTCCGCAAAACGCGGTTCCAGAAACTGCGCGGCCGACATGTTGACGGCAACACAGATATCGGAATCCCACCCCAGCGCGGTCCGGCACGCCTGCTCCAGCACCCATTCGCCAAGCTGGATGACAAGGCCGTTCTCATCCGCCAGATCAAGGATTTCCAGCGGCGGCACGGAGCCGCGCGTGGGATGGTCCCAGCGCAGCAGGGCTTCGTAGCCCGCAACCTTTCCGGTCGCGACGACCGTCTGCACCTGATAGAACAGCGAAAGCTGTCCCTCCGCCATCGCCCGCTTCAGATCCTCGCCCAGTGCGCGCCGTTCGCGCACGTTCTGGTCCAGCGAGCTTTCATAGAACCAGACTGTCTGGTGCAGGTCGATCTTGGCGCGGTACATCGCCAGATCGGCACGGGAAATCAGGGTTTCACAATCGGTTCCATCCGTAGGATAGACCGCAACACCAATGCTGCCACCGCTTGCGACCGTATAATTCTCGATCGGGATGGGTTCATTCAGCGCAAGCTGGATACGGTCAACAAAACCGTGCAGTTCCCCATCATCCACCATGCGGTGTATGGCGACGAATTCATCCCCGCCGAGACGGGCCACGAACTCGCCTTCCCCCAGCAGGGCGCAGAACCGCTCCGCCAGGGTGGTCAGGACGATATCGCCTGCGGCATGTCCCCGCGTATCATTGATTTCCTTGAACTTGTTCAGGTCTATGCCGATCACGGCAAAGGACCTGCCAAGCGCGTCAGCCATGGACACTTCTTCCGTCAGGCGCTCGCGGAAGCTTATGCGGTTGGGCAGGCCGGTCAGCGCATCGGACATCGCCATGCGATGGAGTTCGCCATACGATTCCTCGCGCAGGCTGCCATCGATCACGAAACTGGCGATACCGGTAATGATGGTCAGCAGCGAGCCACCGATGACCGCAAAGCCGATCATCTGGAACTGGTCGTTATCCGGCATCGAACGCATATGCTGCTGCATGACCAGATGCATCGCCGCCATACCGGTAAAATGAAGACCGGCCACCGCACCGGCCATGGCCACGGTCATTTCGATTTCACGCCGCAGGTTGACGGGACGCCGCGCCAGTTCAAGCGCTACCGCAGACAGGGCCATGCCGATCAGGATGGACAGGGCGACCAGCGGCATGTTCCAGTTTACCGGCACATCAAGCCGGTACGCCTCCATGCCGACATAATGCATGCTGGCAATGCCAAGCCCCAGAATACCGCCACCCACCAGGGAACCCCTGCGCCCCTTCAGCCGCACCGCCGCCGCGACCGCGCAGGGTATGGCCGCGAAAATGACCAGCAGCGACAGCGCGGTCCTGCCGGGGGCAAGATGCCCCATGACCCCGGAATGATAGGCGAGCATGGCGGCAAAATGCGTGCACCAGACAAAGCTGGACCCGGCCACGGCGGCCATAAGGTACCATCCGGCGCGCTGCATGCCATGCGTTTCGGAAATGCGCGAAACAAGACGCATGGTAATCCATGCCCCGGTTATGCAGACAATAAACGCACCAGCCAGAAGAACCGGACTATAGATCTTCAGTTCATAGATAGGATTGCTCATAGGTTCCATTTTTGAACGATCAATACCATCCAATTACTGACAGAACACAGTCGTATATCTGACGCCGCACGAAGGCATGCGGATAAATCATCCGGCATCAACCGCGTGCAACAGGGACATTCCAGATAAGGACCAGCTTTTTATTTTCACGCGTGCTGATATTACGTTAAGAATAGTAAACACCCTAATGATATGCAACAGAAAATATACATCTGAAAACTCTATATATGCTTCATCCCAATCACGTCCAAACGGATGAAAACAACAATTTTCTCGCGACTTTCAAAGGCTTGGCGAATTCGAATATATAGGCATATGTTCCTATTTTATACTTGTAATCATCTTGAAATCTGTACGGGTATTCACTTTCCTGAAACGATACCAGATCATTCCGAATTCGGTTTTCAGGGCAGCATCCGTTGAAAAACACGGTCCCGGCAGAACAGAAGGTGATAGAAACCCGCACCGGCATGAAAAAGGGCCACCCACAAAAGCAGCCAGGCATCCCAATGATGCAACCGCGAAAAAAAGACGTGGGTTGCATGGGGCATGGCCGCAAACGGCGCATTGATCGGCACGCCGAACGCCATTACGGGATGCCCGGTGGACCAGCGCGCCATGTAACCCAGCGCAATCTCGCCCCCCAGCAGCACATACAGCAGGAGATGGACGCCACGCGCGATCCGGTCCTGAACACTCACGACGGGAAAGCGGATCGCCCGCCCGCCCGTCAGTCCCCACGCGATGCGCGTTACGAATACGGCCGCGAGCAGCACCCCAAGCGACGTATGGGTGGCAACCAGCCACGGACGCAGCGGCGCGGTGCGGTCCATCAGGTGCCATCCCACCTGTCCCACGACAAACTGTTCAAGCACGAGAAGCGCAGTGATCCAGTGCAGCCAGCGGGTTTCCCGACTGTAACGGACGGGCATGGGGGATGCCGGAATATCGGACGGGGTCATGCCGGTCACCTTATGCTGCACAGGACGGGCAGACACCTGTCCGCCACGCAGGCACGAAAAAGCTGAAAAGGGTCATACCCACCTGTACCACCGACCGGTTACTGCACCCATAATCCAACATTCCGTCCCCTGCTCCGCCTTGTCTCACGGCTGAATCATTCCGCATTGCGGTCGATTGATCTATAGGGCCATCGCACACCATATCGCCAATGATATTGTGGCCAGAGCCATCAGCAGGTCCATGTCCGCCACGCGTCCGGCGCGGCCGTGCCATGCTGCATGGGAACCCCCGGCCTCCACGCGGTTGTCATGACATATAACGGAGCGCACAGTCTGCCCTGTCCGTTATTGACAGATGCCCTGATGGAGAATGAGAGATGACCACGCTCGCCACCCTTCCCCTGACACAGATGATCGTCGTGCCTGACCTGCTGGCGGCAGGGATGGGCACCGTTATGCTTGCATCGGAAATCTCACGCGATGACCAGAAACTGGTCATCCGCAGCCGCCTTGTCTCGCCGGAAGGAACCACGCCGGGCCTGATTCTCATGACAAAGGACGCACGCGGCTATTTTGCGCCGGATGAAAGCTGTACGGAATTCGTGCGTACGGCGCTCGACGTGACCGAGGCCATGCCCCTGATCCTGACCCGGATCGTGCCCGGTTTCCGCTACAAATACGATGCGGTTGTGCGGGGGGATGTGTGGCAGCTCAAGGATGAAAGCGGCAAGCAGTTCGCCGGGCTGGCCATCGGCTCCTCATCGGAGGAGGAAAGCAAGGTGTTCGGCTATGCCCGCATCACGGATGGTCGCATAGGCGACATTGTGCCTGCTACCCGCGTGGCCTATCTGGGCCAGCTTGATTTCGGGGCCGGGACCGTAACCCCTACACTGGGCTAGAAAACGACGGTCCCTCACCTCCCGACCGGGAGTGAGGGACCAGAGCCATTCAGGCCGCGCCGGGCTGGCTTTCAAGCTGCGCGCTTTCGGACGTGCGCTTGAGGAAGAAGCGGATGAAGCGCGCAAGGTTGGGCGCAAGCTTCGGCCGCAGCAGGCGCGGATCGTAACCCGCGAAACGGCGCTCATTTTCGATCAGGCAGATGTCGATCATGTCCCGCAGCGGAACATCGACATTCGCCACATCCTTCGTGCCGTTTACGGTGAAGTTGTTGTCCTGCTCGTGCGTGTTGCCATCCGCATCGAATGTCGTGACCATGCCCAGCCGTTCATACAGCAGAAACAGCCACACGCCGATCACCCGCAGTTCAAACCACGGGCGACGCCACAGCGGCATGACGGCACGGTGCCAGGCCAGCCAGTTGGCGAACAGCAGGATATGACGACATTCTTCCTGCATCACCGGCTCGAACGTCTCGATCAGTTCAGGCGGGAAGAAAGCGGATTTACGGGCAATGGCGAACAGGCCGAAGGCGAAGAAGCTGTCCACGCATTCAGAAAAGCCGGTGACCATATAGGCCCATTCCACGTCGCGCGGCTCGATGTAAGGCGGTTCGGACGCCAGCGGGATGCCATAGGCTTCCACCATCTTGGACAGGACTTCCTTATGGCGGTTTTCCTCCCACGCATTGCGTGAAAGGGCATCCTTCATGTCGGGGTCCTCGATCAGACGGGCATAGGCGGCCATGCGCAGGCGGGCCTTGCCTTCGGTCTGGACGGCAATGTCCCAGATCGGCAGCGACGTCACGCGCTTCAGCGTTTCGGGGTCCAGCTTCGGCCATTCGATGACCGACGGCTTGTAGGGGTTGAAGGTATCGCGGAACATGTCCGCAACCGCCTTCTTATGCTCCGCCGATCCGGGCTGGAGCGGGCCGGCAACGGGACTGGACCAGTGGCGGGCGTTGAAATCGGCCCTGGCCACGGCGTCGGGCGTGGCGGTTCCCGCATCGCGGGCTTCGGGCAGGTTTGTATAGATGTCAGAAAGTGATTTCGTCATGTCGGCTCGCTGCTCGGAACGGTGTGGTTACGCCGGCCGATGTGGCATTCATCAAACAGCCTGACGTCCTCGTTGCCGGTTTAGGTATCATACTCAACAAGAAACGTAGAACTGTTATCTGGAATTCGCGAGCAAGACCAAAGCCCTGCCCGCGAAACGGAACACCAGCATTAGAAACGTGCCGAAAGGTGCGCCTTGCCCTGGATCAATGCAGGTCCGAGATTTTGTCGATTACGCGCGTCACCAGCCCGTATTCGATCGCCTCGGGGGCGGACATCCAGTAGTTGCGGTCGGTGTCCTTGCAGATTTTCTCGTAAGGCTGCCCGGTCACGTCAGCGAACAGACGGTTGAGGCGTTCGCGCATTTTCACGATTTCCCGCGCCTCGATATCAATATCGGTGGCGGGCCCGCGCACGCCGCCCATCGGCTGGTGCAGCAGGAATCGCGTATTGGGCAGACAGAAACGACGGTCCGGATGGCCGGCTGCAAAAATCAGCGCGCCAGCGGATGCGACCCAGCCGGTGCCGATCATGTTGACCGGGGCAATCGAATCGACAAAGCGGATCATGTCGTGGATGGTGTCACCACTTTCGACATGGCCGCCGGGCGAATTGACATACACGTCGATCGGCTTGTCCGACGTACCAGCCAGCGCCAGCAGGCGGCCCGTTACGTCACGGGCGATCTTGTCGTTGATCGGGCCGAACACCAGCACCTTGCGCTGGTCGAACAGGCGGCTTTCCAGTTCCCCGATGGGGGACGAGAGCGTACGGTTACGATCAGGTTCCTCGGTTTCGGGACCCTGGGGTTCGGGGATATCGGGATCCCTGGGATCTTCATCATCCATACGGACGCGGTGTTTCGGCTGCATGCCGTTCATCGGGTTCTCCCTATTCTCCGGGACTGGCCTGGTCATGACCTTATCCTGCGCTGCCTTGCGTCCGGTGCCAAGTCCCGACCTTGCAATCGGGCAAGATGGATCAGGTGGCACGCCCCCTCTCGCTAAGATCGGGATTGCAGGCTAGTTTGCCCCGGTCATGTTGTGTACGGGCCGTGAAAGGCCACGGGAGCTAGAGATTGGGAAAGCCGGCACCATCGCCAAGTCCGGGAAGATTTTTTTTTCCACCATGCGGATTCGCCATCGCTTCACGGGTTGCCCTGCTTGCCCTGCTCGGCACGGGTGTCGCGGGATGCGCGCATCATCAGGATACGGTCGACACCATCAGCGACTGGTACCATGAGTATCAGGGCGGCGTGATCGGTCAGCAGCGACCGCCCCCGCCCGGCGCGCATGAAGCCTACCCAAAGGTCGGCCTTGGCCCGCACAAAGCCCCCGAACTGCCATCGCAGGACCTGCGCGAAGACATTACCGCCGATCTGGAGGCGCAGCGCGAACTCAACCAGCGGCAGGATGCGATCATGGGGGACATGCCCTCGGTCGCGGATATTCCGCCCATTCCCACCGCCCGGACGAAGGGGAGCCAGTCAGCCTCCCTCAAGACTGCCGACGGGCCGCCGCCCGCCGGGACAAACAGTGGCCCGCAGCCTGCAACGTCATCCGGCACGGGCGGGTCCGCGCGGGGCATGTCCCGACAGGCGGAACCCGTGCGCGACAGCGCGGGCCATCTGGTCATGCCGGAAGTCACGACCACCATCCCCGACCAGCCCGAAGCCCTGCCCGCCAACCTGCCGCAGATACCCGATGGCCCGCCGGAACTGCCCACTGTCGGGGGCATCGCCCTGCCCGACAACGCGCAACGCGATGGCATGGACCTGCCCGCCTACAACATCGCATCCCCCGATGATGGCGAATCCGTACAGTTCCTGCCCGGCTCCGACCGGATCGAGGAAGGAGAGGAGGATGTCGTCAACGCCGTGCTGAAGGGGCGTGGCAACCGGTTCGTAATCGTGAACGGCTATGGCAATGCCGCCACCGCCACGGCGCAGGGACAGGCCGCGGCCCTTAACCTTGCCATACTGCGCACGCGCACGCTGACCGGCCTGCTGCTGGCGCGCGGCGTGCCGGCCGACCGCATTGCGGTGCATGCCCATGCCTTTGGCAATGGTGCAAGAATTGCCGTCGTGCGCTAGAGTGCGATCCGGCCCCGCCTGACGGGGTCGCCATACGACCTGATTTCAACCCGGCGCGCGCCGCGTGCCCTCAACAGAGCGTCCCATGACCGAAGAATTTCATCGTATCCGCCGCCTGCCGCCCTATGTCTTCGCCGAAGTCAACAAGGCCAAGGCCCAGGCCCGAGCGCGGGGGGAGGATATTATTGATCTGGGCATGGGCAATCCGGATACCCCCACCCCGCCGCACATCGTGCAGAAGCTGGTGGAAACCGTAAGCGATCCGCGCGCCCACCGTTATTCCGTAAGCCGTGGCATTCCCGGCCTGCGCCGCGCGCTGGCAGGGTATTACGAGCGCCGCTTCAACGTGAAGCTGGACCCGGAAACCGAAGTGATCGCCACCCTCGGGTCCAAGGAAGGGCTGGCCAACCTTGCTTCCGCCATCACCAGTCCGGGCGACACCATTCTGGTGCCCAACCCGTCCTATCCCATTCACCAGTTCGGCTTCATCATCGCCGGGGCGTCCGTACGCTCGATTCCCGCGACGCCGGATGACGAGATGCTGGAAGCGCTGGACCGCGCGGTGCGCCATTCGGTGCCCAAGCCCACGGCGCTGATCGTCAATTTTCCGTCCAATCCCACGGCGTATCTGGCCGACCTTGATTTCTACCGCAAGCTTGTGGCCTTTGCTCGCAAGCACGAAATCTGGATCCTGTCCGACCTTGCCTATGCCGAGATCTATTTCGGCGACAAGGTTCCCCCTTCCATTCTGGAAGTGCCGGGTGCGAAGGACATCGCGGTGGAGTTCACCTCCCTGTCCAAGACCTATTCCATGGCGGGCTGGCGCATGGGGTTTGCTGCGGGCAATCCGCATCTGATTTCGGCGCTGACCCGGATCAAGTCCTATCTGGATTACGGCGCGTTCACCCCCATTCAGGTCGCCGCCGTCGCCGCCCTCAGCGGGCCGCAGGACTGTGTCGCGGAAATCCGCGATATTTACCGCAAGCGCCGCGATGTACTCATTCAGGGCCTGCATTCTGCGGGCTGGGACGTGCCCTCCCCCGAAGGGTCGATGTTCGCATGGGCGCCCATTCCCGAACGCTTCCGCGAACTGGGCAGCGTCGGCTTTTCCAAACTGCTGCTGAAAGAAGCCGGCGTCGCCGTGGCCCCCGGCCTGGGCTTTGGCGAATATGGCGAAGGTTTCGTGCGCATCGGTCTGGTGGAAAACACCCAGCGCCTGCGTCAGGCCTGCCGCTCCATCCGCCATTTCATGGCTGAACATGGCGGCATCGCCCCCACCACGCAGCAGGCTGCCCCGCTGGCTGGCACCCAGTCCGCCCATTCATGACTGCCCTATCGGTTGACGGAAAAGAAATGACATCTCCCCATTCCACATCTGAACCCAGGCCCCTGCGTATCGGTATTGCCGGTCTGGGCACGGTTGGCGCTGGCGTTGTCAGGCTGCTGCGTGAAAACGCGGCCCTGATCCGCGCCCGCGCGGGCCGCGAACTGGTGGTGACCGCCGTCAGCGCGCGCGATCGCACGCGGGATCGCGGGATCGACCTGTCCGGTGTGGCGTGGTGCGACACGCCGGAAGAACTGGCCACCCATCCCGATGTGGATGTCGTGGCCGAACTGATCGGCGGGGCGGAAGGCCCCGCGCGCCTGACGGTCAGCCGCGCGCTGGAAAACCGCAGGCCGGTGGTCACCGCCAACAAGGCGCTGATCGCAATCCACGGCGCGGAACTGGCGTGCACGGCACAGGAAGCGGGCGTGCCGCTCATGTTCGAAGCCGCGGTCGCAGGGGGCATTCCCGCCATCAAGACCGTGCGCGAAGGACTGGCTGCCGACCGGATACTCAAGATCGGCGGCATCCTGAACGGTACGTGCAACTACATCCTGAGCGTAATGCACGAGACCGGCCGGGACTTTGCCGAAATCCTGTCGGACGCGCAGAAGCTTGGCTATGCCGAAGCTGATCCGTCCACCGATGTTGACGGTATCGACACGGCACACAAGCTGGCCATTCTGGCGGGGCTGGCCTTCGGGCGGCCCGTGGTGTTCGCTTCCGTCTATATTGAAGGCATCCGGCGTATCGGCGCGCTCGACCTGCAGTTTGCCCGCAAGATGGGCTACCGCATCAAGCTGCTGGGCATCGCCCGCCAGCATGAAAACGGGATCGAGGCGCGCGTCCATCCCTGCCTTGTGCCGCAGGATGCCTCCATCGCGCAGGTCAACGGCGTCTTCAACGCCGTGGTGGCGGAAGGGGCCTTTGTGGGGCGCCTGATGCTTGAGGGGCGTGGCGCGGGCGAAGGACCGACAGCCACCGCCGTCGCCGCCGACCTGATCGACATTGCCCGTGGCAGCGCCATTCCCGTGTGGGGTTGCGACGCCGACAGCCTGACACAGGCCGTGGCCATGCCCAGCAAGTCGTTTACCGGGGAATACTACCTGCGCCTGAACGTGCAGGATCGCCCCGGCGTAATTGCCGACATCACCGCCGTACTGCGCGACAACGGGGTATCCCTGCGCAGCATGCTCCAGCATGCCGATGCGCATGAGGTCCGTCCCGATGGCACGCATGCCGTGCCGCTGGTGCTGCTGACCCACAAAACATCGGAAGCGGCGATGCAGCACGCCCTGCACCATATTGCAGAACTGGCCGCCGTTCTGGACGAACCGGCCCTGATTCGCATCGACGCGGGCTGAAACCCGCTGGCGGGCGGCCACGCGCCGTTCGCCCCCATATCTGAAGGAAACGGCCAATGTCCGCCGCCGACCTGCTTTCCGTCCCGCCTGCCGCCATGTCCGGGTGCAACGAACCCGAACCGGCCGTGCTGGGGGTTGTCCGCAGCGTGACGGGACGGCGGTGGAACTGGCGCGAGGGCGGGCAGGCAAGCCATACCGACCGCATGGGCATGGCCATATCCCAGCAGGCCAACCTGCCGGAAATCGTGGGCCGCATGCTGGCCCTGCGCGGGATTGCACCTGATCAGGTGCAGACCTACCTGACCCCGACACTACGGGCACTAATGCCCGACCCGTCCACCTTTACGGACATGGACCGGGCTGCCGGGCGTCTGGCCGCCGCCATCCGCAATGGCGAAACGGTCGGGCTGTTTGGTGATTACGACGTGGACGGGGCCTGTTCCACAGCGCTTCTGACCGATTTCCTGCGCGGTCAGGGCTGCACGGTGCTGACCCACATTCCCGATCGCATGACGGAGGGCTACGGCCCCAATACCCCGGCCATTGCCGCCATGCAGGATCAGGGCGCAAGCCTGATCGTGTGTCTGGACTGCGGCACGGCGGCGGTGGACATTCTGGAACTGGCCAGCCAGAAAACCGATGTCATCATCCTTGACCATCATCAGGTGCAGGGCGCGTTACCGAAGGTTCTGGCCACCATCAATCCCAACCGCCCGGACTGTCCTTCTGGCCTGCATGGCATCTGTGCGGCGGCGGTGACGTTCATGACGGCTGTCGCCACGACACGTGTCCTGCGGCAGGAAGGCTGGTTCGATTCCCGTCCGGACCCACAGCTTATGAACAGCCTCGATCTGGTGGCGCTGGCCACGGTCTGCGATGTCATGCCGCTGAACGGGCTGAACCGGGCCTTTGTCGCGCAGGGGCTGAAGGTGATGGCGCGCAGGCAGCGCACCGGCCTGGCCGCCCTGCTGGATGCTGCAGGCGCGCGTGATCCGCTGTCCGCCTTCACCTGCGGCTTTGCCGTGGGGCCACGCATCAATGCAGGGGGACGCATCGCGGATTCGGGCATGGGGCTGCGCCTGCTTCTATGCGAAGACGCCGCCGAGGCCCAGACGCTGGCCGAGCGCCTGAATTCCGTCAACCACAGCCGCCAGAGCGTTGAAGCGGGCATTCTGGACCGCGCCATGGAACTGGCCGCCGAACAGCGCGAACAGGGCCATGCCGTGCTGGTACTGAGCGGACGGGACTGGCATCCCGGCGTCGTGGGGATTGTGGCCGGGCGTATAAAGGAAAAATTCAATCGCCCCGTTCTGGTCGGCGCGGAAATGGAGGACGGCACCGTCAAAGGCTCGGCCCGATCGGTACCGGGGCAGGATCTGGGCGGTGCCATCATCGCGGCGCGACAGGCAGGACTGCTATCATCCGGCGGCGGACATGCGATGGCAGCGGGTTTCGGACTGCCTGCGGAGGGGATTCCCGCCCTGCACGCTTTTCTGGACCGTCACCTTGCCACCGCCGCCAGTCTGCCCGATGCAGTGGACCTGACCATTGACGCCGTGGTGAATGTCGCCGCAGCGGACGTGGCGCTGGCCACCGACATGGACCGGCTGGCCCCGTTCGGCGCGGGCAATGACGAACCTCTGATCGCCCTGCCCCGCGTACGGGTCGCCTATGCCGAACGTATTGGCCGCGAAGGCAACACCCTGCGCCTGACCCTGCAGGGGGAAGGACGCGGCCCCCGACTGAAGGCCCTGATCTTCCGCGCCAATGAAAGCCCGCTTGCCCCCGTGCTGGAAGATCGCGACATGCCGCCGCTGCATCTGGCGGGCTGGCTGCGGGCAGAAAGCTGGAACGGGCGGACATCCGCCACATTTTTTATCCGTGACGCGGCAATCGCCCAATAATTTCAATATTTTTAAAACAGGGGGTTGACCGCCCCCCTGTGCCGGGATACACACCCCTCACGCCTTTAGTCCCGTTCGTCTAGAGGCCTAGGACACCGCCCTTTCACGGCGGCAACACGGGTTCGAATCCCGTACGGGACGCCAAGCCTTTCAAGGGCTTACACGATACGCAAAGTATCCGCAGGCTTATTCAGATAGAGAATTTGCTTTTGGAAAAGGGGATTCCCTTTCCTAGCCTTCTCTTCTCTCGCATGTAAAATCATGAGACAGTAGCAACTGTTTATGCCGTCTGGCTTCTACCTGCGGGCATGCGCGTCAACTTACCTTTCCATTCCCTGTCAGACCTTCATAAAGTCACAGTCCCGAATTTTTCGGGATATGGTTCTGTCATGCCCGTCACAGATAAAAAAGCGTCTGGCTTTTTTTGTTAACGGCCTCCCCGACCTTCATCGCCGCTTTACGGCGCAATGCGTAACCAGAAACCATGTAGGGCGCACTGATTCGATTACCACCGCTGCTTCTGGGGATGACCGTATCAGTAGTGATCAGGCGGGCATAATAACCGCATCAGCCCCTGCGACTGTACGCGTGACAGGCCCGTGCGTATAGCAACGTCCACGCTGACCGGCATTCCGTATGGCACGCCAATTTTTTAATGACGCTGGTCCATTCCACCCGCACGAAAAGGGATTGCCATTGCAGGCGGCCTCACCGGACCGGACTTTATCCCGCCAATGGCTTCACCAAAAATGATGAATGGCCGGACACCAGCTACCTGCATGCGTGATGTGCAGCCTGACGCCCCTCCCATGCTTTAGAATATGGCATACTCTGTCATCCTCAGGAGGGAACAGGCCCATGGAACCGTGGACTTCATTCACATTGTTTGGAAAATCCGGTACGATTTACCAGTTCCGGCGGGTACCATCTCCCCTGCCTGCACAGGCGGGCATATTCCTGCTGACGACCGTGATGGGATCTACGGTCAAGGGTGGGTCGTGGCAGTTTCTGGAACCCGAAATTGGTATGGTCACCTCCCTTGCTGGTGAATGGGACAGCGTCATCACCCCGGCGCGTGAAGCCAAGGCGGAAAGCGACGATGTACTGATATGCTTTCCCGAAAGCGGAGACGTGCAGGATGCCTTCACCGACCTGACGGAAGGCGGCGCCACGCCCCTGCCCCGCTAGGGCGTGTCGTCAGTTAAGCAGGATGATGATTGAGGCGAACTGCACGGCTGCGAGGAAGGTCGATTTCAGTTTATCGTAGCGGGTTGCGATAGCGCGAAACTGCTTGAGTTTATTGAAGAACCTCTCAACAAGGTTCCGTTCGCGGTAGAGAGAAAAATCGGTTTCCCGTCGTGTCGTTCTGTTGCGTTTTGGCGGGATGACCGGGGTAATCCCGCGCTGTATCAGCCGATCGATCAACCTGTCCGCGTCATACGCCCTGTCAGCAAGGAAAGCATCTGGGTCGATGTTTTCCAGAAGCGGTTCCGCCTGGGTGATATCGGCATCCTGTCCCGGTGTGATGTCGAGTTCCACCGGATTACCCAGAGCGTCGCAGATGGCATGGATCTTTGTAGTCAACCCGCCTCGTGATCGTCCGATGGCCTGATCCGTGCCCCTTTTTTGAGAGCTCCGGCACTATGCTGATGCGCCCGGACAATTGTGCTGTCGATCATCATGTATTCGTTGTCGTGATCAGCGGCCAGATAATGAAATATCCGTTCGATGACGCCGCTTTCACACCAGCGGCGCAGACGCCGGTGCACGTTTTTCCAGTCCCCGAAACGGGCAGGAAGGTCGCGCCATGGAATGCCCGCGCGATAGCGATACAGCACCGCCTCCACGAACAGACGGTTGTCCGCCGCAGTGCCGCCGACATAGCCTTCTCGACCGGGAAGAAGATCCTTTATCCGCTCCCACTGGTCATTGCGTAAACTATAGCGCCGCATCTGTCTGTCTCCCCCAAAAAAACGGGAAAACAGTCAACACACGCAGACACAAAGTACAACCCTCACGTGCCACACTCAGGGCTTAACTGACGACACGCCGTAGAATCCTTCATCCACCGACACAGACGTGACTGGACGCTGGGCTACACGCAATCAACACTGGGGCACCGCTGGATGGAGAGTTTCGTCATGTCCTGTTATCGCCCCGCGCTGATCGCCCTGCTGACGGGGCTGTTCACCACGCCTGCCGTCGCCCATGCCGCCACGGACAGACCGGTGCTGCTGCGTCATGCCACGGTGATTGATGGTACCGGCAGCGCCGCGCAGGACAATACGGATATCCTGATCCGCGATGGCCACATCGCCGCGATCGGCCGCAATCTCCACGCCCCCGCCCATACCCGTAAAATAGATCTGACGGGCCAGACGGTGCTGCCGGGCCTGATTTCCGACCACAGCCATGTCGGGCAGGTCAGCGGCACCCAGAACGGGGAAGTCAATTATACCCGAGCCAATATCCTGTCCGCGCTGGCGCAGTACGAACATTACGGCGTGCTGACCGTCACCGCGCTGGGGCTGAACCGTTCCCCCCTGTTCGATGACATGCGCCGGGAGCAGCATGCGGGACTGAACCCTGGTGCCGACCTGTTCGGGGTGGATCAGGGCATTGGCGCTCCCGATGGGGTGCCGCCCGAAAACATGTTCCATCTTGGCGCGGATCAGGTCTTCCGGCCCACTACACCGGACGAAGCCCGTGCCGCAGTCAACAAGATGGCGGATGAAGACACCGACCTTATAAAGTTATGGGTGGATGATTTCCGCAATGGCGTGCCCAAGGCGCACGGACTGCCCAAGATGCGGCCGGAAATCTACCGCGCGGCCATTATACAGGCCCATCTGCGCGGCAAGCGGGTGGCAGCCCATATCCATGACCTGTCAGATGCCCAGGCCCTTGTTGCCGCAGGGGTGGACATTCTGGCCCATGGCGTGCGCGACAAACCGGTCGATCCGACCCTGATCAGTGCGATGAAAAAGCAGGGGACCGGCTACATCGCCACACTGGATCTGGATGAAGCCAATTACATCTTTGCCGAACACCCCGAATGGCTGGACGATCCATTCCTGTCCTATGGCCTGTCGCCTGCGCTACGCCAGCAGTTTGCCGACCCGGCATGGCGCGCAAAGGTACTGGCCGCCCCGTTGACGGAAGCCTCCCGCAAGGCGCTGGCGATGAACATGCGTAATCTCATGACGCTGTACCAGGCGGGGATCGCCATCGGGTTTGGCACGGATTCAGGCGCAACCCCCACCCGCATTCCCGGCTTTGCCGAACATAGGGAACTGCGTCTTTCGGTAATGGCGGGCCTGACACCACTGCAGGCCATCGCACTGGCAACCGGCAATGCAGCCCGCCTCATGCAACTGTCCGACCGCGGCACCATCGCGCCGGGGCAAATGGCTGACCTTATGGTTGTTACAGGTAACCCCGCGCAGGATATTACAGCCATCGACCATCTGACGCAGGTATGGCATCGGGGCCGGCAGGTTCCCGGCCCATTGGCGGGGCAACCTGTCCCTTCAGCCCGACCGGACTGATATGCGTATCGCCTGCCCCTTCCGTACACCCTTTTCGCGCCTGCGCCCCGCCCTGGGCCTGCTCGTGCTGGCTGGTGCGCTTGCAGCATGCTCCGGCCCCACGGGGCCGGAACCGATGGGCATGGACGGTCCGATGATCGCCAATAATGACTGGAACGAACACGGTTACGGCATGGGCGATTATTCGGGGCCATATAATGATGGGTTTGAAGCCGAAGGCCTGGATGGCGGCCCGCCCGAATATCTGGGAGACGAGTTTTTCAGGGGACCCTGATCGCTACTGTCCTTGATTAAGCTCCGCCCCAGAATTCATGTGGAACACGATGCCCTGTCGAACTGCATGAAAAGATGAAAGCGATGGCGACCGCGCGTATTGCCATCACATGAATTCTCCCAACCCGGAAATTCCTGCGCCTGTTTGGAAAACATGCAGAAATCATAAAAACGTTTTTGGTGAAGCTTTTTTCAAAAAGCTTCGAAAGACATCCTCCTTTTGAAAGACGGCGACACCCCAAAAACTTTTGCGGATGAACAGCATCCCGCATATGGGTGGAAAAGACATGTCGTTTCGGTTACGCACTGTCACCAACAGTGCGGGCAAGGGGCGCGGCATGGGCAGTATGCAGCAGGGCAGACACGGCATTTCCTCCATGGGAGGAACGGAAAGCGCAGTACATCGCTTCGCCATCATTCCCGTCATTCTGGCGGTGGTACTGTCTGTTCTGGATTACGCCGTTGCGAATATCGCCCTGCCCACGATTTCGCGTGAACTACATGTTTCCGCCGCCGGATCGGTATGGGTGGTAAATGCATACCAGCTTGTCAACGCGATGCTGCTGCTGCCGCTGGCGGCGTGGTCGGAACGGGTTGGCCCGGCCCGATTATGCACGATCGGGCTGGTCGTCATCATGATCGGGTCCCTGATCTGCGCCAATGCGCAGTCGCTGGGCGTGCTGGTACTGGCCCGTGCCGTGCAGGGCGCGGGGGGCGCCTGCATCATGGCCGTCAATACGGCCCTGGTGCGCCTTGTCTATCCGCCCTCCCGGCTGGGGCGGGGGCTGGCGCTCAATGCGCTGGCCATCGCGGGGGGCGTGGCCCTCAGTCCGTCTGTCGCGGCCCTGATCCTTGGGGTGGCATCATGGCGCTGGCTGTTCCTGTTCAACCTGCCGGTCGGGATCGTGACACTCGCGCTGGTGGTCGGGTTCCTGCCACGCGCGGGCGGTCAGCCACGTCGACTGGACTGGGGCAGCATCGTGCTGAACATTCTGGCCTTCGGCGGTATTCTGGTTGGCTGCGACATGCTGGTCCATGGGAATGTCGGTGTCCTCTCCCTCGGGCTGGCGGGAACAGGACTTGCCGCCCTGACCGGTCTGGTGCGACGTCAGCACGGACGCGCTGCCCCCATGCTTCCGGTTGACCTGCTTGCCATTACCGCCTTCCGGACCGGATTCATCACCTGCTTTCTTGGATATATGGCCGCCAATTTCTACATGATCTCCATTCCCTTTGCGCTGACCGGAGTTTTCCACCGCTCCGCCGTGGAAACGGGACTGCTGATTACCCCATGGCCAGTGGGGATGATTGTGGCTGGACCATTTGTCGGGCGTATGGCCGACCGGTATCCGGCGGGCATCCTGTCATCGGCGGGACTGTTTATTGTTGGACTTGGCTATCTGCTGGTGCGCCTGACACCGCTGGATGCGGGCAATTTTGATATCATGTGGCGCTTTGCTTTCGCGGGTATCGGTTTTGGGCTGTTTGTCGCACCCAACAATAAATCAATGGTCGCCGCATCTCCGCTGCACCGTTCAGGAAGCGCCAGTGGCATGATTTCCGTGGCGCGCATCCTTGGCCAGACGACAGGCGGCATGCTGGTGGCACTGATCCTGACCGATGTCGCGCATGAGCCGACGTTACGCTGCATGGAATGTGGCGTGGCAACGGCCTGGCTGGGCGCGCTGGTCAGCGTGTCGCGGTTGCGGGCCCAGAACGCGGCAAGGATGCGCGGGAGCTGAACTGTCAGTTCCGGCAGGATTATGGTCAGCCCATGACAGGTCGCAGCCACCGGTAAGCCCACCCCCCGTTTTCTGAACCGGGCAACCGGATGACATCCGTCATGCGGGACACGCCTGCACGCAATAGAACGTGGCCCGCCCATCCGGATTGTCACATCCCATATGGATGCCGCGTAGAAAACCGTACCAGGCGGAACGCATTACCCGGACTCGGATGGCTGACTACACAGCCGTAACTGCCTCCTGCGTCATACGCATGAAACCGCCGGAATCCGGACAGGGGATCATTTCAGACCTGACCGGGCAGGAATCGGCCCTTGAGCCCCGCAAGGCGCTAAAATTCCATTCGCCGGTTTTGTGACACAGGATGTCGAAATCAATAGATATTTATTATTCATTATTATTTAACATACTGTATTTAAACGTTTTTAATTAACACATTATGGCACCAGATGCACACCTCACGGTTACGTTATAATCCGAACGCTTGCGGTACCGGACGTGTCTATATATCACCGTATATAGATTATCCCCCGATACCTTACCGGGGCGCATCAAGGTTCGGTTTGGTTTCCAGGGAGATCACGTCCACAGGTTTCAAGAAATCACACCTACGGTCCGGATCGGTCAATGCCATTACCCATGAAAGTAATGGCGGCCATATCGAACCGAAATACAGTTTTGCAGTACCCTCATTACCTCATGGAATTACATGAATCCATGTCAGGTCTATTAGGGCACGAAGCCTTATCCTGAAGGAATATTCACGTGTCAGCAGATAGCCTCACGGCGGCCCCGCCGTTCAAGTCGCGTTATGGCAACTATATCGGTGGCGAATGGGTTGCCCCGGTTGAAGGTCACTACCTGACCAATACTTCCCCCGTCGACGGGCGCGTGCTGTGTGAAGTGCCTGCTTCCACCGCAGCGGACGTGGAACTGGCACTTGATGCCGCGCACAAGGCGAAGACCGCCTGGGGCCACATGGCACCTGCCGATCGCGCGCTGATCCTGCTGCGCGCGGCAGAGCGCATGGAACAGAACCTGGACCTGCTGGCCCGCGCCGAAACATGGGATAACGGCAAGCCCATCCGCGAGACCCTGACCGCTGACATCCCGCTGGCGATCGACCATTTCCGCTATTTCGCAGGCTGCATCCGCGCACAGGAAGGCACGCTGGGCGAAATCGACGCCACCACCATCGCCTACCATTTCCACGAACCGCTTGGCGTCGTTGCCCAGATCATTCCGTGGAACTTCCCCCTGCTCATGGGGTCATGGAAGCTGGCGCCGGCACTGGCCGCAGGCAACTGCGTCGTCATGAAGCCCGCCGAAAGCACGCCCGCAAGCATGCTGGTGCTGATGGAACTGATCGGGGACCTGTTCCCGGCCGGCACGCTGAACATCGTCAACGGTCTGGGCCGTGACGTGGGCGCCGCCCTGTCCAACAGCGACCGCATCGCCAAGATCGCCTTCACCGGTTCCACACCCACCGGCAAGATGATCGCGCATGCCGCGGCGGAACACCTGATCCCCGCCACGCTGGAACTGGGCGGCAAGTCGCCGAACATCTTCTTCGCCGACATCATGGATCATGATGATGCCTATCTGGACAAGGCGCTCGAAGGCTTCGCCATGTTCGCCCTGAACCAGGGCCAGATCTGTTCGTGCCCCAGCCGTGCGCTGGTTCATGAATCGATCTATGAAAAGTTCATGGAACGCGCCCTGCCCCGCATCAAGGCCATCCGTCAGGGCAACCCGCTGGACCCCAACACCATGATGGGTGCCCAGAACTCGCACGGTCATCAGGAAAAGATCCTGTCCTATATCGACATCGGCAAGGAAGAAGGCGCGCAGCTTCTGACCGGTGGCGGCCGTCCGGACCTTGGCGGCGACCTGAACAAGGGATGCTACGTGCAGCCGACCGTGTTCAAGGGCAACAACAAGATGCGCATCTTCCAGGAAGAGATCTTTGGCCCGGTTCTGGCCGTGACCACCTTCAAGACGGAAGAAGAAGCACTCGCCATCGCCAACGACACGCCGTTCGGCCTGGGTTCGGGTGTATGGAGCCGCGACGCCAACACCTGCTACCGCATGGGTCGCGGGCTGGAAGCCGGTCGCGTGTGGGTCAACTGCTATCACGTCTACCCCGCGCATGCGGCGTTCGGCGGCTACAAGAAGTCGGGCATCGGGCGTGAAACGCACAAGATGGTGCTTGAACACTACCAGCAGACCAAGAACATGCTGGTCAGCTACAGCGAGAACAAGCGCGGTTTCTTTTGATCCGCTGACAAGCTGAAAACCGCCCTGCCCTGAAGGGCAGGCGCAGCGGCCGGACCGGTTTTTTCCGGTCCGGCCGCAGGCCGTCCTGCCCATGTGGGGCGGGCGGCCGGATATGTTTCTATTTATGCGGCAGGCTTCTCCACAGGGGCCGGGATGCTGTGCGACAGGGTAATTGGGGGTTTGGGGATGGCACAAAAGTTTCGGGTCGTGATCGTTGGCGGCGGCGTGGCCGGGCTGGCGCTGGCCACCCGTCTGGGCGATTCAATTGGCAAGTCAGGCCGGGCGGAAATCACGCTGGTCGATAAAAGCTTCGCCCATGTGTGGAAGCCGATGCTGCACTGCTTCGCGGCGGGCACGGCGGCCAACGAGAACGACCGCATCAGTTTCCTGTCACAGGCCAGCCGCCATCATTTCGAGTTCTGGCCCGGCGAGATTTCGGGCATGGACCGCAAGGCCAGGACAATCACGCTGGCCCCGGTGATCGAGACGACGGGCGAGGTCATTCTGGAAGAGCGCAAGCTGGAATATGATGCGCTGGTCCTGTCCATCGGCAGCCGCGCGAACGATTTCGGCACGCCAGGCGTGGCCGAGCACTGTCTGTTCATTGACAACCTTGTCGAAGCCAACGGCTTTAACGAGCGTTTCCGCATGGAACTGCTCAAGGCGTTTGGCAATAACGAGGAACTGGACATCGCCATCGTCGGCGGCGGCGCCACGGGCACCCAGCTTGCGGCCGAACTGCACAAGGCGCTTGATCTCGCCTCCCTCTACAGTTTTGGCAAGAAGCCGCCCAAGCTGAAGATCACCCTGCTGGAAGCTGGCCCGCGCATCCTGCCCGCCTTCCCTGAATCCGTATCGGCCGCCGCGACCAAGCAGCTTGAAGCCATCGGGGTCGAGGTGATGACATCGGCCATGGTCAGTGGCGCCGATGAAAAGGGCTTCATGCTCAAGGACGGCACCCGCATCCCCGCGACGCTGCGTGTCTGGGCCGCAGGCGTGAAAGCGCCCGATGTCACGCGCAAATTCGGTGAACTGAAGCTGTCGCGCTCCGGTCAGCTTGAAGTCCGTCCCACCCTGCAACTGGTAGAAGACGACAATATCTTCGCCATGGGTGACTGCGCCTTCATTGCCGAAAAGCCGGTGGCTCCCACGGCGCAGGCGGCACGCCAGCAGGCCCATCATCTGGCGCGCTACATGCCCGCATGGATCAATGGTCGCCCGCTACCGGCCTTTGCGTTCCACAACAAGGGCGCGGTCGTCGCACTGGGCGATTACAACGGCTGGGGCACTTTCCCCGGCGGCAAGGTGTTCGGTGGCGGCTGGCTGCGCGGCATTACGGCGCGACTGGTGCATATCATGCTCTATCGCCAGCATCAGTTTGAACTGTACGGCACCTTCCGCGGCACGGTGTCCTGCCTTGTGGACTGGCTGGACGTATTCGTGCGCCCCTCCGTCCGGCTGGACTGAGAACCCGCCACCATATCAATGCAATGTCCCGGCCGGTCAGGCCGGGGCATCCGTTTCGGGATCAGCGGGGTGTGACCATAGCGCGGTCTGCAGCGCATAGGTTTTCTGCAGCAGCGGCACCAGTGCGGGACGACCCTTCAGCCTGATCCAGTCATCCAGCGCCGTGCGGAAAATGGCGATGCCGCCACGCGCCATGAGACGGGCGGCAATCTTGCGGTTCCTGCGTACCGGCAGGCGCTTTGCCAGCCCCTCCGCCAGACAGTCTTCCCATTTGCCGTATTTCTGGAGGCTGACCGTCTGCAGGGACGGCGTCTTTTCGATCAGATAGACAAAATCATACGTATCCTGCCGGTTTGCGGCGATACGGGGCACAAGGGAAATGAAGGCGTGCATCATCGCATCCCCCGCAGGCATGTCCCGGGGGCAGGCCGCGAGGGCATCGGTCAGGGTCTGGGTCATGCCCTTTGTCCATGCCAGAACGATGTCGCCCTTTGTCTCGAACATGCGGAACAGGGTACGGCGCGAGACCTCGGCCGCTTCGGCGATTTCATCCACCGTTGTCTGATCGTATCCCTGCGTGGAAAACAGCCGCATCGCTTCCGCAATCAGGGTACTGCGCACGCGGGCCTGTTTGCGTTCCCGCAATCCCTGTACCGGGGCATCTGTCATGGCGACGGGCTTCATTCCCTCTCCTCTCGTCCTTATCCATCTTGCCCCACGGCATACGGAACATTCAAGACGCGAGAAAACAGGCGCTCACGCCGGATAATGGCTTCCGGCAATGAAACCATCGTCATTATTACTGGCAACGGCTTCTGCCATGCCGTTCATGTTATGTCGAGACAGGATAGTAACTGAAAAGCGACAGAAGCCCGGAAGTCAGTCCCGGATTGTTCGGAACTGGCGACAGGTGTGATCGCCAGTTCAGGGATTATTGGCCCTACCCCGCCCTGTATGCTGGCCACCATTACAGATAATGGAGAGAGACATGGCAGATACCGCACCGATCGCACTGGTTACGGGTGGGGACAGGGGGCTAGGCCTGAGCATGATCCGGCATCTGGCACGCCAGGGCGTTGACATCATCCTGACCTACCGGAGCAATCTTGAAGGCGCGCAGGCCGTGGCGGCGGAACTGACGCAGCAGGGCCGCCGGGTCCGGGCGCTGCAACTGGATGTGGCCGATACCGCCGGGTTCGACACATTTGCCGGTCAGGTGGCCGAAACACTGGCCCAGTGGCAGGCCAGTCACTTCAATTTTCTGGTCAATAATGCCGGGATCGGGATTCATGCGCCCCTGATGGAAACGACCGAGGCGCAGTTCGATACGCTGGTCAACATCCATCTCAAGGGCACATTTTTCCTGACGCAGAAGCTCGTGCCGCTCATGGCTGACGGGGGCCGTATCCTCAACATCTCGACCGGACTGACCCGTTTCTGCCTGCCGGGCTATGGGGCCTACGCCGCGATGAAGGGGGCAATCGAAGTGCTGACCCGCTATCAGGCCACGGAACTGGCGGCGCGGAAAATAACCGTGAACACGCTGGCTCCCGGCGCGATCGAAACCGATTTCGGTGGCGGGGCGGTGCGCGATAACAGCGACATCAATGGCTATGTCGCCTCGGTCACGGCGCTGGGCCGCGCGGGGCGGCCTGACGATATCGGTGGTGTGGTCGCGGCATTGCTGGGGCCGGATACCGGCTGGATCAATGCCCAGCGTATCGAAGCCTCCGGCGGGATGAAACTTTAATCCCTGCTCCGCACCACCCGTCCGGCTACGGCATGTCACGTAGCCGGAGCGCCTGTGCCCGGACACCCGGCCTGCCCCTTGCCGGGTGATCAGTTCCTGCTGACGACATACTGGGCCTGCGCGCGCTGTTTCGCCGCCCGTCTTTCCTTCATGGCCATGTGTCGGTAGCGGATACGCTGGCGTATCCAGTTCAGCATGCCCGAAAAGGTAACGACGACGATCCCGACGAACGTCCAGCCATCCAGCGGCTGATGAAACAGGAAGTAGCTGAAGGCCACGGCCCATAGCATCTGGCTGTATTGCGGCAGCGCGACCCGGTTTGCCGGTGCCCGTTCGGTTGCCATCATCATCAGTAACTGGCCAAGGGCCGCAAGAAAACCGTAGCCGAACAGGAACGCCCATGTTTTTACCCCATGCGGCCAGTGCGCATGGGCCAGCATGAGCGCCCCGTCCCCTATCAGCGGCCCGAACAGGCTGGACCCGAACAGGGAAAGCCGGGGCGTGCTGGTACCCGCCAGCCGGTAGGCGATAACCCCCACGGCATTGGCCACCGCCGCGATCAGCGCGCACAGATGCCCCAGATGCATGGCGCGCACGCCCGGCCGCAGCACGATCAGCACGCCCACGAAGCCCAGAATGACGGCCAGCCACGCCCAGCCGGACACCTTTTCATGCAACAGGGCGACCGAAAGGATGGTGACGAACAGCGGCATGAGAAACATGAGCGAAAGCGCTTCAGGCATGGGCAGCAGCATGAAGGCTTCGACACTGGCGGCGGTGGCGGCGAAAATGGACACCGCCCGCACCAGCCACATGAGCGGGTGGGTGGTGGAGAAGATATCCCGGTAGGATTCATCGGGACGCCGGATGAAGGGAATGATCAGGAAACCGAACACGCCGCCTGAAAACGCGACCTCGAACGGGTCCAGTTGCCCGGCCAGCAGCTTTGAATACGCATCGCTGATCGAGAACGCAGAAAACGCCGCAAATGCCAGCATCATGCCGGAGGAAAGGAAGGCCGTATTCATCTGTCTTGCCTATATGGTACCGCTATTGCGGCATTATGGATAAGAGTGACCGAGAACCAGTGCCGACACAGGGCGACAGCCATGCGTGTGGATATACTGGAAATCGGGCACATTCGCCCCACTCCCGCGGGCCGAAAGCATCAGCCGGTCCGCCGCCCCTGTTCCTGCGCGTTTCCGTCCGGCTTCCGGGTGAACCAGAAGGGCCCTTACGCCAAAAAAACTTCTGATAAATCCTGCTTATGATTTTATCATTATAAAGACTTGGACGAAAAACACCGTTTTTCGCAGCGTATGCTTTTTTGAAGGTGGAATGCGCCATGAATGCGGAGACGGATGCAGCAGGGAGCCAGACAAAGGCTTTCATCTCCGCCCTGCGCAGCCCCTTTCACAACCACGCCGGTCTGTGGCACGGAAAACTGCGCTGGCTTCTTGCCCCTTCCCCCGCCGATATGGTGTTTGCGCTGCGCACGTCGCTTGCAGCGGCGCTGTCGCTCCTGATCGCGATGTGGATGGAACTGGACAGCCCGCAATGGGCGCCGCTGACGGTATGGGTCGTGGCCCAGTCCTCCCGCGGGGAATCCCTGTCCAAAGCACGCTGGCGTGTCGTGGGCACCCTGATCGGCTGTGCCGCCGCCGTGGCGCTGATCGCGGCATTCCCGCAGGCTCCGGGGCTGTTTTTTCCGGGACTGGCCTTATGGATCGGCCTGTGCTGCGGCTGCGCCACCTTTTTTGACGGCTATCGTTCCTACGGCCTGCTGGTCACAAGCTTTACATCGGCCATAGTGGCCACCGGGGCCATCACGGCGCCCGATGACGTGTTCAACATCGCCATGTCACGCGGTTCCTACATCATTCTGGGTATCGTGTGTGAGGCGACGCTGGCGGCGATATTCATTCCCGCCCTGAACGAACAGGCGCGCACCCGCCTGCTTGCCCGGCTCCACGCGCTGTGGAGCGAGGTCTCGAAAGATGTCGGTCCCCTTACGCAGGGACGCATCGACGCCGAGACACAGGGCCGCCTGCTGACCGATCTTGTGGGCGCAAACAGCCGGGTGGAATACGACACGCTGGAAATGGGTCCAAAGGGCGGCAGGGTCGCGGACCATGCGCGTGCCGCCCTTGCGGACATGATGATGCTGATCGCGCGCGCGCGCGGCATGGCCATTGCCGGGCAGGTGGCGGACATGACGGACAGCCACGGAATCGCGGCCGATCTGGCTGCGGCACGGACCCATATACAGGCGTGTGAAACACCCGTTCCGGGCGACAGGTTCCGCTTCGCGCTGCGTTCACGCAGGCTGGCGGTGGAAGCGGCGGAAAACGGCATCCGCGCCGCAGCGGGGATCATGGCCGCGTGGTTGCTGTGGGAGGTAACGGGCTGGCCCGCCGGGGCAGGCTTCGTATCCTTTGTATCGCTGGTCTATGGGCTGCTGGCCACACGGGAAAACCCGCTTCTGGCTTCAAGCCCGTTTTTCAAGGGGGCGGTATGGTGCGCGGCTGTTGCCGCCGTCTTCGTCTTTCTGGTCATGCCTGCCGTGACGGCACCGGAAACACTGGTGCTGCTGCTGCTGGTCCCGATGACGATTGGCGGCCTTGCGGCGCGCACGCCTGCCACTGCCGGTTACGCGTTTTCATTCAACATGTTCCTGCCGGTGCTGATCGGGCCAGCCAATCAGGGACGGTTTGACGAGGTCTCCTTCCTCAACGGCATTTCCGCGTTCCTGGGGGCGGTTCTGTTCGCGTGGTGGACATTCCGACTGGTGCTGCCTTTCCGGCCGGACGCGCATATGCGGCGCACCGAAGCTTGGACGCGGCGGCGGCTATGGGCACTGGCGGACCGGCGCAACGGGATGTCCGTATATCAATGGCTGTCGGAAAATGCGGACAGCATGGTCCGCTCGGTCCGTAATGCACACGGCGTTTCCCGTCCGGTCGTGCTGGCCCATATCCAGATGCGGCTTGACGCCATGACGGTCGGGATTGAAGTCATCACAGTGCGGGAACTGGCACGCTCGGGCTTCCTGTCCCGATGGCTGGAGCGGCGGCTGCGTGTCTTCCTGCGGGCATGGCAGGATCATGACCCGAAGGCACAGGCCATGGCACGCGCCATCCTGCACGACCGGCACTGGCAGAACCACGATGACCCCTATATTGAACGTCTGGCCGGTGCGCTGAAGGTCATTGCCCGTATGGGCGTGCCATCCGGGCAAGAGACGTAAGCCGCCCCCCTGCGCCCCCACTTCTGGACCTGTCGCTCCATTCCCCTCCGCCACATTTTCTCCCGATCCTGCCGCAGCACGGGATGATGCGGGGATCTGCGTAAGAAAACGAACGTATGGGGGCTTTTAAGAAGTTGGCGGCAACAGATTACTTTGTGGCTGAAACCGGCGTATTCGCAGGCGGCGTTTCCGCCGCCGGGGGATGGAAGGCCGATACCGGCCCCAATATACCCTTTTTCACATGCCGCATGGACGAAAGGGGACGACGGATACACCCGCGCGTCACGATGGAACACACGCCATCCACCCCGATGATTTCATCATCATCGCCACTGTAATGCAGGTCTGTGACCTTATCATTTTCAAAGCGTATGTCGGCAACACAGGTCTTGCCCGCGCCACCCAGCGCCGTTTGCGTCAGGTTCACGATCGTCTGTAACGGAAACAGCGTGGAATCATTGGCAGCGGGAATATTGAGCGTGCGCACATACTCAAATACCTGCACGTTATCATCGATTTTCTTTATTTTATCCGGGATGCCGACGCAGGACTGCACATCCGTACTGTCCATGCCGATCATGGTCATCTGGGCGCGATGAGCGGTACGGGAATCCGTATAACCACAGCCCGCAAGACCAGACAGGGGCAACAGCGCCATAAGAAGCGGGACAATACGCCGACCCGGAGAGGATTTCTGGACAGGGGAAATGTGGCTTTGCGTGTAGATCCCGGCTTTCATTTCATCTCTGGCATCTAGGGGTGGGGGACCTGCACCTTCTCTTGACAGGCAGGGCAGCAGACTGAACACCATAATATTCATGCCAGAATTATACGGACTGGCATTTTACAAATGGTAACGATTTCATACTTTCTTCCCTAAAACTGACTATCCACGTCGCGACAGATGCTGAAACGGGCGTACTCCCTTAATGAAAAGTATCCGGGCGGATAATCGTTCCCCTTTCAATACGCACAAAGCCGGAAACAGGTGCAAAACTGCTATGCTGGCAACACGGAAAGGTGCCATCGCGGGTGTTCGGGCCTATCCTTGCGTGTGGATGGCAGCCTCCCCGCGCGCTTTTACGATCGCCTGCGCTGCCCCGATGGCAGTGTGCAACTGGGTATACAGGTTTTCCGCCCCCACCACCGGCGTAATACGATGGCGGTCCATGTCCGCCCGCAGGTAGGGACTGACGCGTCCGAATACAACGCCGATATTACGCCGCCGCAGCGCCATAAACAGATCGCGCAGGTCACTGGCTGCGGAAAAGTCGATATCCGTAATCGCGCTCGCCTCCACAACCAGACAGGAAACGGGTGTGGCCGGATTATCCACCAACAGGCGGACATCAGCCACGAACCGCGCGGAATTGGCATAGAACAGGTCTGCGCTGAAACGATAGACAACCAGTCCCGGCGCGGTCTGCTGCCCCGCGGCGACGGCACTAGGTTCCAGCAGGCCGGTATGGGTATCGTAGCGCAGGACCATCGTATGGGGTTCGTAGCTGTGCCGCACATGCCGGAACAGGGACAGGGCGATGGCCAGAAATATGCCCTGTTCCACCCCGATCCCCACCACGGCGGCGGCGGTTGCCATGGCCAGTCCATATTCACCGGGGCTTTCACGCCAGATGGCTTTCATGGCCCGCAGGTCGATCATCCCCAGCGCAACGGTAAAGACGATGGAGGCCAGCACACAACGCGGCAGGTAACGCAGGGGCGCGGTCAGGAACAGCAATACCAGCATCGTAACGGCAGCAAAGGTCAACTGCGCCAGTTGTGTGCGTGCGCCGGCACGGGCGGCCATGGCCGTCTGTGTCGGACTGCCGTTGACGGTAAAGGTCCCGCTCAGTCCGGCCACCGCATTGGCCGCACACAGGCCAAGTATGTCCGCGTTATCATTCACGCGGTCGTGGAACCGCATGGCAAAGGCACGTGATGTCGCGGCACTCTGCGCAATAATCACGAACACGCATGATGTTGTCACCGGCAGAAGCGCCAGCATGTCATTCCACGAAACATGTGGCAGGCCCAGATGCGGCAGGCCACTTTCGATCGGGCCGATTGTCTCGATCCCGTAGCGCGACAGGTCGAACATCATGCTTGCGGCAATGGCCCCCACTACGGTCAGCAGACCCAGCGGCGCACGGGGGGCCAGACGATCCCCCAGCATTATCAGTCCCACCACGCAGGCCGACAGCGCCATTGTCGGCATACTGAGCCGGGGCAGATGGGCCAGCATCTGGAACAGTTGCAGCAAGGGATTATGCGCGGTGACTGCAAGACCCAGCATGTCACGCAGCATGGCAAGGGCAACCTGAACGCCGACACCGGCCATGAATCCCACCAGCACCGTACGCGACAGGAAATCGGCAAGGAAGCCGAGGCGGAACAGCCGCGCAACCAGCAGGAACCCCGCACTGAGCAGCGCGACCATGCTGACCAGCGCCATATAATGCGGGCTGCCGGGCGCGGCCATGCGCCCCAGCGCACTGGAAAAGATCGCGGCAGTAGCGGAATCCGCTGCAACCACCAGATGCCGCGAACTGCCGAAACAGGCAAAGGCCACCAGCGGCAGCAGAACCGTGTACAGACCCGTGACCGCAGGCATCGCGGCGATACGGGTATAGCCGAGCACCTGCGGAATATTCATTGAAGCAAGGGATACGCCCGCGACAACATCACGCAGTCTGGCACGCCATCCGCGCACGGCAACCGACGCGCCTCCCTTCAGCGGCAGATCCGTTCCGCCTGTTGTGCTTCCCATACTACCGGCACCGTCCATGATCCATATAACCAGACCGACAGAACCGGACCGGAAGACACCACAACATGTAGTGAACATTGCTGATTTTATCAGAAAATATACATAATCCACCACCGCCAATACAATACCGGCCGCCATGCCCGCGTGCGTCTTGACGCACCCCACGCCCCGGTTGCGCTGCGGAGACCTATCACGCAGCGCCTGGGCATGATTCTTTCAGGATTGATGCGTGACTCAAGAACGCCAGCGACGGAGATTCAGTTGACGTTGAAGGGCATCTTTACTTCGCGCCGTTCTGATGCCGCCAGAAAATCGTGGATATCGTCCGCTGCAGGTTCTTCGGCGGGGTCTTGCCTTTCGGACGGACTTCCCCAATCAAAGGTTCCCAGACAGACCATGCGGTATCAGAAACAGCTATGCAGTCCGTCCCGTCGTTCAGGATTTAACAGAATCTATAAGTCTATACATCTATGCACCCGCCAGCTTACGCAACACATGCAGCGCGGCGATACGTTCACACGGGTCGAGCGGTTCCAGCGTCAGTTCCGTCACATGGGCAGCCTGCGGGATATACAGGCGGGCGGCTTCTTCTCCCTCTCTGGTAAGGGAGACAAGACGTTCGCGCCTGTCATCGGGGTTGCTGCGTATCCTTATCAACCCTCGCTGTTTCAGACGCAGGCTGATACCGCGCAGGGTTGCGTGATCTATTGCCGTAACCCGGCCAATATACATGAGCGACCGCTCACCCTCGCGGAAAATGGTGGCGATTACCGCCAGTTGCACCGATGTCAGATGCTCGTCGGGAATGGCGGTCTGGAACAGGTGAGTATGACGCTGATAGGCACGCCGCAAAAGATGGCCGATCTGTTTATTGAGATCATATGCCATGACCTCATCATCCCTTCTGTCATTCACCGTCCGCGACCTTTTCCATTCCCGATATCCCGCCCCATGGGCCTTTATTCACCTTCCCTAGCATAACGCGGCCACGGCTTCGCCCGCGTTGGCAGATGGTCTGAAAATAATTCATTAACATATGAAAACAGACATTTCCGGGTGCTGCCTTTTTCTTCACAAAGGCGGTGTTCCATGAAGTTTTTTGAAAAAAGCTTCACCAAAAACTTCATGTCCTGTCCCTGTCTGCGCGGGCAGCCACTTCGGGAATGGACCACACAAGAGCCGCCCCCATGGCGACGAACCCTGCGAAAATAACGAAAATTCCCCACGATCCGGGCGCCATGCTTCTTGCCCACCCAATCAGCCCCGTAGCCATGAAACCCGCCAGATTGGATATGCCGCCAATCAGCGCCAGACCCGCCGCAATGGTTGCGGTATCGGTCAGCAGTAGCGAAGGCAGCGCCCAGAACGGGGCCAGCGCACCGATAATACCCATATTCGCCAGTGTAATAAGAATGATGGCCAGCGTCAGGTTGCCACGCGCCAGTGGCAGCAGCGCCATGCTCAGCGCCCCGATCAGGATGGGCACGATGATATGCCAGCGCCGTTCCCCCGTCCGGTCGGAATCCCAGCCGATCAGCATGATGGCGACTGCGGCCCCTATATTCGGTATGGCCGTCAGAATCCCGGTCCGCACAAGGGAATGCACACCTGCATCATGCAGCAGCGATGGCATCCAGAACGCGATTGTATAAAGCCCCAGCAGCAGCGCGCCATCCGCCAGCCCCAGTTTCCATATACGCCGGTCCCACAATGCCGCCTTTATACCCTGCAGCACATGGGCATGATCGGGCATGACGCGATGGGTGATGAGAAGTGTTTTCTCCCGTTCGGTCAGGAACCGGGCATTCTCCACCCGGTCGGGCAGGCAGAAGAAGACCATAAGACCCAGCAGGACCGGCGGCATGGCTTCAAGAAAAAACAGCCAGCGCCAGCCTTCAATGCCGATCGCCCCTTCCATCCGGCCAAGGATCAGACCGGAAACCGGGCCACCAATCACGCTGGCCAGTGGTATCCCGACCATGAACCACCCTGTTACCCGTGCGCGGTAGCCCGGCGGAAACCATTGCGACAGGTAAAACAGGACACCGGGCATGAACCCGGCTTCCGCCACGCCGAGAAGCAGGCGGAGCAGATAAAAGAGGCCAGCAGAATGCACGAACGCCATCGCACCGGAACAGATGCCCCATGTGATCAGGATACGGGCCAGCCAGCGCCGGGCGCCAAAACGGATCATGAGCGCGTTACTGGGTATCTCGCATAAAATATAGCCCAGAAAGAACAGCCCTGCTCCCGCGCCGTACGAAGCCTCGCTCATGGACAGGTCGGACAGCATGCGCAGCTTGGCGAAGCCGACATTCACCCGGTCAAGGTAAGACGCCAGCATACCCAGAAACAGCAGCGGCAGCAGCCGCCACGCCACGCGCGCGCACAGGCGCGGCAGGGCGGGATCGTGTTCACTCATGCCCGTGGGGGAAACAGCATTCATGGCAGTACTCACTAACGCCCATCATGTTTCCATACAGAAACGTAACGCCGCGCACCTTTTGCGTCCCGTCATGCCGGACAGGAAAAAGGGGCGACTTTCAGGACCGGTGAAATCCGTTAAACACCTTCATCATGCCCGCCACAAAGAACGGGAATTCCGGGCAGGTATCGGGCAAATGGACACGCAGTTCGACGGGGCATGACGCGCCCCATCTTCACCCACGCGCAGCTGCTACGATCATTTTTCTGCCGCAGGTTGCCAGTAGGCACCTGACAGCAATGCGCCGCCGCCCGGTGCGATGGTTTCCAGCCCAAGCCGGTCCAGCATGGCGTAGGTGGTTGCAACCGCAGCACTCAGCACCGGCTTTCCGGTCAGGGCTTCGATCCGGGGGATGACCGGAAGGGAGGGCATCTGCACGCAGGCGGAGGTTACAATGGCATCCGCATCGGCATAATTCAGTCCGGCCACGATGGACGGCAGCCGCGCCGGGTCATGCCGCGCCACATCCAGGTTATCGGGAATTTCCAGCGCGATGTGGTCGATGACCTCATAACCCTCGTTCTGCAGGTAATCGACCACAAGCCGTGTCAGCGGTTTCATGTAGGGCGCGACCAGAACGATGCGCCGTGCCTTCAGGACACGCAGGCCATCCACCAGCGCGCCTGCGCTGGTTACCACCGGGGCGGGACCATCATTGGCCTGCGTGCATTCATGCAGCCGTTTTTCAGATACCCGGTGATAGCCAAGCCCCATGGACATCGTCGCGACCAGACAGGCATAGCCCAGCACATCCACATGCGCGTCACTCAGTTCCAGCGCGCAGCGGTCGGACTGCGCATCCATGGATGCCAGTTCTTCCTTACGTACGGTCTTCATCCGCATGCGCGCCGAATGAAAGGTGAAGCGTTCAGGCCGGATCAACTGACGTGCGGCCAGAAGGGCCGGGATCTCTGTTTCCATGGTCAGGTTGGAACTGGGGACGATCTGCCCGATACGATAGGGGCGGGTATTCATGGTTTTTTCCTGCTCTGCTGCCATGACCACTCACAGCGGGTTAACATTTCCATATCGTATCAAACAGGCTGCCCTGCTGCGTGGCAATAGAACAATCTGTGTCCTGTCCTGAAATCATGGTCGGACAGCGATCTTTCTGCACCCTGCCACCATACAGGACCGGGCAGGCAATACTGTAATAACCGGACCGTCCATCATGCCATGATGGCAATAATGCGTGTGGTCGTGTTTCATACCGCAACATAGCCCGGGCCGCCGACATGTCATGACAAAGAACAGGTTCGATCTGATCTGCACTGTTAATTAGAACATTCAGGTTCCTTAAAAATTACTTTATTAAGTATTGGTAATTATGAAACAAATTACCTGTAATGAAAAATTATTTTAAATATTAACCGTTCATACTTTGTAAAAAAACACGGTATCTGTCGCATAAGCAGATGCCACATGAATCCATCCCGGCATGCTGCCACCAATCACGCCGGAGTGGGCCGCCATGTCTTTTCCCGTCACGATATCCTGTATTCCATAAGTCATGCGTACCATCCGGTCCGTATTCCGTAAATAATACGACAGGACCCACGCAGATATCGCGGACCGTTCCGCAAAAAACTACGCTTATAATAACATAGGGAATTTTCCATCCCATGAATGCCATCGTAGTCACCGCACTGCGTCGGCCCTATACCTTTGTGGTGCTATCGATCCTTATCGTGGTCTTTGGCATCATGTCGGTATTCCGTACGCCGACGGATGTATTCCCCAATATCCGCATTCCGGTTGTGTCCGTTGTCTGGACCTATGGCGGCATGCTGCCGGAGGAATTCGCGGGCCGCATCATCTATAATTACGAACTGATGGTAACCTCGACTGTCGAGGGTATCGAACATATGGAAAGCAGTTCGTATTACGGGCGCGGCATCGTAAACATATACTTTCAGCCCGGAACGGATATTGGCAAGGCCGAAGCGGAAGTCACCGCCATTTCCCAGACGGTGATAAAACAGCTACCGGAAAACATCCCCTCCCCCATGGTGATGAGCCTTGATGCCTCATCCGTGCCGGTGCTGACGCTGCAGGTCACCTCCGACCGGCAGACGCCGTCCGACCTGTTCAAGCTGGCCATGATCCGCGTCCGTCCCCTGCTGGTGACCGTACCCGGCGCCGTTGTGCCGCAGGCCTATGGCGGGATGGACAGCTTCGTCATGGTATCGCTGAACCAGCAGCAGTTGCAGGCGCATCACCTCTCCGCCATGGACGTGCAGAACGCGCTGCGCGGGCAGAATATCGTCCTGCCAGCGGGCGACCAGAAAATCTCGTCCACGGACTGGATGGTCCAGACCAACGCCACCCCGCGTTCCATGAAGGAACTGGGCGATATTCCCGTCAAGCGCGTGGGCAACGCCGTAATCTACGTGCATGACGTAGCCGAGGTCTATCGCGGCGGCCATCCACAGACGAACCTCGTACTGGTCAAGGGCCAGCAGGGGGTCGAGATCGTTGTCATGAAAAGTGGCGATGCCTCGACACTGGATGTCGTGGCGGGGGCCAAGGCGCTGCTGCCGCGTATCCAGAAACTGCTGCCGCCCGATGTGAAGATCAGCATTCTGGGGGATGCGTCGATCTTCGTGAAGGATTCGATTTTCGACGTGGTGCGCGAAATGCTGACCGCGGCCTTCCTGACCGGCATGATCGTGCTGCTGTTCCTTGGCTCATGGCGGCCGACCGTCATCATCGCAACATCCATCCCGCTTGCGATCCTGTGCGCCATTATCGGCCTGCACTGGGCGGGGCAGACGATCAACGTCATGACGCTGGGCGGTCTGGCGCTGGCGGTGGGCATCCTGGTCGATGACGCCACCGTCATGATCGAGAACATCGACGCGCATCTGGAAATGGGCAAGCAGCTTGAACCCGCCATTATCGACGCCGCCAACCAGATCGTCATTCCCACCTTTGTCGCCACCACCTGCATCTGCATTGTCTGGCTGCCCCTGTTCGGGCTGAGCGGCGTGGCAGGCTGGCTGTTCATGCCCATGGCGGAAGCCATCATCTTTGCCATGATCGCATCCTTCATCCTGTCGCGCACGCTGGTGCCGACCATGGCCAAATACCTTCTGGCCGGGCACAGCGTGGCGGGACATGGGGATTCCCATCATTGCGAACCGCAGGTCCACAACCTGCAATATCCCACCCGTCTGCCCGAACGCTTCCAGCAGGCATTCGAACGCGGGTTCAACACATTCCGCGAACAGTATGCCGGCGTCCTGCGCCGGGCCGTTGAACGGCGGCAGCGCTTTGTGGGCATCTTTCTGGGTGTGTCGATATGCTCGATGGGGCTTTATTTCATGGCCGGGCGCGACTTCTTTCCCGAAACCAGATCCGGCACGCTCCAGATGCACATGCGCGCCCCACTGGGCACCCGTATCGAGGTCGCGGGCCGCGAAGCCTCACTGGTGGAAGACCGCGTCAGGGCGCTGTTTCCCGGCAAGGTGGATACCATGATCGAAAACTGCGGCCTGCCTGAAGGCGCGCATAACCAGGCCTTCATTCCCACCCCAACCATCGGCACGCAGGACTGCGACATCACCATCGCCTTGAAGGACGAGGAAACGCCGGTATGGGATTACCGCGCCGTCCTGCGCCGTGACCTGTCGGCGCGTTTTCCCGGCACGGTCTTCACCTTCCAGCCTGCCGATCTTACAGCCAAGATCCTGAATTTCGGCTCGCCTTCGCCCATTGACGTGCAGATTTCGGGGCCGGATCTGCGCGACAATTACGAATACGCCCGCCAGTTGGTCAACCGGCTGCGGCTGGTACCCGGTGCGGCCGACGTGACCATCCAGCAGACCATGAAAACGCCCACCCTGTTCGTGCAGGGCAACCGCACCTTCGGGCAGGCCACCGGCATGACGGAAGCCGATCTGGCCAACAACGAACTCATGACCCTGTCAGGCAGCCAGACGGTAGACCCGCAATACTGGCTGGACCCGCAGACAGGCATCACCTTCCCGCTGAATGTCTATGTGTCACAGGATCAGCTTACCCATTTCAACAACCTCATGACCATACCGGTGGACAAGGGCGATGGCGATCCGCAGGGGCGGCACATGCAGCTTCTGGGCGGGATCAGCAACGTTACGGCAACCGGCACGCCGGGACAGGTCTCGCATTTCAATTCCATGCCGGAAGTTGACATCTATGTCTCCGCCGAAGGGGCGGATCTGGGTCAGGTCACAAAGGGCGTGGAACGTGTGCTGCACGAAACACGGGGCATGGTCCCCTCCACCGCGGCGGTCGCCATCAGGGGCCAGACCGAAACCATGCAGCATTCCTATGTGGAACTGATCTTCGGGCTGGTGGTGTCGGTCATGCTGATCTACCTGCTGATCGTGGTCAATTTCCAGTCGTGGCTTGACCCCTTCATCATCATCACCGCCCTGCCCGGCGCGCTGGCGGGGATCGCATGGGCGCTGTTCCTGACCCATACGCGCCTGTCCGTGCCCGCGCTGACGGGGGCGATCATGTGCATGGGGACAGCCACGGCCAACTCCATCCTTGTCGTCTCCTTCGCACGCGAACGGATCGAGGAACATGGCGACGCCCTCCGTGCCGCGATCGAGGCGGGGTACGGCCGTATCCGTCCCGTCCTGATGACGGCACTGGCCATGATCATCGGCATGGTGCCGATGGCGATGAGCAATTCGCAGAACGCCCCGCTGGGCCGCGCCGTAATTGGCGGGCTGCTGGTGGCCACCGTATCCACCCTTCTGTTTGTGCCGTGTGTTTACGCAATCCTGCACAACCGCCCGACCCGGAGCCGGGAGGAAATGAACTGATGTCGACCGCAAAATCATCGAAAATCATAATAATGGCTGGTGCCGCCGTGTTTCTGGGCTGGTGTGGCTACCTGCTGGTCGAACGCGTGCATCACGCGGGCGAGCTGCGCCGCGATGCAATGGCGGCTGCCGTGCCGGATGTCATGGTCATCTCGCCCCGTCCCGAAGCACGGCAGGTCAGCCTTGACCTGCCCGGCACGATCGACGCGTGGTACCAGGCGCCGATCTACCCGCAGGTGTCCGGGTATGTGCGGATGTGGTACAAGGACTACGGCGCGCATGTTTCAAGCGGCGATGTTCTGGCGGAAATCAACACGCCCGGCCTTGATGCCCAGTTCGCGCAGGCACAGGCCGACCTTCAGTCCTCGCAGGCGAAATACGACCTTGCCGTGGTAACGGCGCAGCGCTGGCGGCTTATGGGCAAGTCACAGGCCGTGTCCGGGCAGTCGGTATCGGTGCAGGACGCGAACGAGAAATCAGCCGCCGCCGATCTGGAGGCCGCGCGCCATAATCTGGACCGCTACGCGGCGCTGGAACGGTTCAAGGTGATTGTTTCCCCCTTCGATGGCGTGGTGACGGAACGCGCCATCAACGTAGGCGACTACGTGCATGAAGGGGGTGGCAACCTGAACGCCAACGGGGGGGCAAGCGAACTGTTCAGCGTGGCGGACACGCATCAGATGCGCCTGTTCGTCTCCATTCCCGAAAACATGTCCTACATCCTGCAGCCCGGCCTGCGCGCGCAGGTGCATGTGCCGCAGTTTCCCGACCGGGTGTTCGAGGCCCGGTTCCTGACCGTATCAGGCGGATATGATCCCGATACCCGCACCAGCGTAAGTGAATTCATCATCGACAACACGGACCATGCACTGTGGCCCGGCACGTTTGCCGCCGTCAGCCTGAGTGCCCCGGAACAGTCAGGCCACCAGAGCATACCCACCGGGGCGCTGGTGTTTCAGGAACATGGCATGCAGGTCGCGGTGGTGGACGGGCAGGATACGGCCCATTTCCGTGGCATTTCGGTCGGCCGCATGGGGGATGGGTCAACGCAGGTCCTCTCTGGCCTGTCGCCTTCCGACCGGATCATCGACAACCCGCCTGCCGACCTGCTGGAAGGCGAGAAGGTCCATGTCGTCCAGCCCGCAACCGGATACAGCAACGACGCATCTGAAAAGGACGATGAATGATGGTGCGTGATATCCGCCGTTCCGTATCGATGGGCGGGGCCTGCGTCCTGTCGCTGCTGTCACTGGCGGGGTGCGATCTCGCACCCGCCTACCACGCGCCCCATTACGTCATTCCCACCACATGGGAAGGGCAGGCCCCGTTCGGCGTGGCCCACCCCATGGATGACAGTATCCGCGCCGGATGGTGGACACGCTTTGGCGACCCGCAACTCGATACGCTTGAGGCCCAGGCAACCGACCATAACGGGGATCTGCAGGCGGCATCCGAACGCTTCCTGCAGGCCCGCTCCATCGTAAGCGAGGCCCGGTCCGACCTGCTGCCGCATTTCGGGCTGGCGTTCGGGGGGAGCAACAACAAAAGCTCCGCCGAGCGGCTGTTCCGCTACAAGGGGCCGATTACGGATTCGGATGAATTCTATGGCGGCATGGCGTCATGGGAGCCGGATTTCTGGTCCTCCATCCGCAATCGCATAAGGCTGCAGAAAGACTTCGCGCAGGAACAGGCCGCCGAATATGCGGCAGCACGTCTGAGCCTGCAATCGGAACTGGCCACCGATTATTTCACCCTGCGCGGACTGGACGCGCAGGCTGCGATCTATACCCAGTCGATCGGGTATTACGAGGAATCCCTGCGGGTCACGCGCACGCGGCTGGCGGATCAGGCGGCATCGCGGCTGGATGTGGCCCGCGCTGAAAACCAGCTTTACACCACGCAGGCCCATCTGCTGGACATTCAGGCCCAGCGTGAAGTGATGGAACATGCCATCGCGGTTCTGGTCAACGTCGCGCCCTCCGCCTTTCATCTGCCGGCGGACAGCCACCTGAACGCCACCCGTTTTGCGCTCAGCCCCGCCATGCCTTCCGAACTGCTGCAACGCAGGCCGGATGTCGCCATGTCGGAACGCCAGATGGCGCAGGCCAACCGCAGTATCGGGATCGCACGGGCGGCGTTCTACCCGCATGTCTCGTTCCATATGGATGGCGGGTTTGACGATAACGGCTTCAACCTGGCCAATCTGGCCAACAGCATGTGGTCCTACGGTGCCACCGTTACCATGCCGGTATTCGAAGGCGGGCTGCGCCGCGCACAGTTGCAGCAGAGCTGGTCCGCCTATCGTGAAACACGCGACCATTACCGGGTAACCGTGCTGAACGCGTTCCGCGACGTGGAAGATGGCCTGTCGCGCACCAACCGGCTGGATGGTGAAAATGGCCGCCTGCGCGCCGCCGTGGGGGCTGCCAGCCAGACGCAGGACATTACGATGAACCTGTATAAAGGGGGGCTTGCCGCCTATCTGGACGTATTGATCGCGCAGGTCAGCACGCTTGATGCCCGCATCCAGCAGGTGGAAGTGCAGACGCGCTACCTGCAGGCCCAGATCGGCCTGATCCGGGCATGTGGCGGCGGCTGGGATGCGGCGCAGCTACCCGCGCCCAACAGCCTGTTTTCAGTCGATCCCCTGCAGTATTCCGGCCTGCATAACGCCCGTGCGACCGGCGATGTGCCTGCCCCCCATACGCATGGCGCCGACCCGGATGACAACCTGACCGGTCCCGTGCTGTCCCCCACACTGGAAAACCACTAAGGGCGCGTTTTCAGCCCTGGCTTCATCCTTCAGGCCCGGTTTCCCCGCCCGTTATGGCAGGGGAACCGGGCCGGTCAGGGCCGTCAGGCTGCGTTACCGAATACTTCGCCCAGATGCTGGCGGTAGCGGCTGAGCGTCACGTCAACCGCAGGCGCCTTGATCACATCGGTGGCCAGAAAAGTAGGCAGCCCGGACATGCCAAGGAATTCCAGCGCCTTGTGAAAGGGAAAGAAAACGGCATCGACGCCCCTGCCCTCAAAGAACTGGGCAGGGTCGGTAAACGCCTCCTGCGGGGCGTTCCATGTTGTGGAAATCATGTAGCGCCGGTTATCCAACAGCCCGCCGGAACCATAATGACGTTCGGGATGCGCCCGGCTACGACCGTCATTTGCATAAAGACGACCGTGTCCCGCCGTCAGGACCTCATCAAGGTATTTCTTTACCGTCCATGGCACGCCCATCCACCATGCCGGAAACTGGTGGATCAGCGCATCGGCCCACAGGTGATTTTCAATCTCCGTTTCAATATCGTATCCCGCGTCAATGGTCGTCCGGCGGATCTCGAAACCTGCGGCGGTCAGATGTTCGGCTGCAATGTCATGCAATGTGGCGTTCAGGCGGCCATGGGAATGGGCGAAAGCCTTGCCGCCGTTTATGAGAAATATCTTTTTCATTCGGTACCATTTTCCAGACAGTCACACGGCGGGGGCTTCAGATACCCCACCCGCGTTCGGGAACGGAAAGATGGCATACTGGCCGTCCCCACGTAAGACGGCGACGATCAGGCGTGGATGGTCTGCACGCCAAATACCTGCCCCACCCCGCACGCACCCGCGCCGACAAAACTGACTTCGACCTGCCGCCGTCGCACAACAATGTCGGGCGGGATGTCATAGCGGTGCCATGCGAAAACGCCGGGGTTACGGCCATCCAGATTTTCCGTCGCAATGACATGGCCGTTCACCCGCACGGTGAACAGGCGGTTGACATCATCGTCGTAATACAGGACCCGCAGCGCCACGGGCTGCGCGCCCACATGCAGGTGCACACGCATGTCCGTTGCGGTAATCCATCCTGCCCGCCCCAGACGATTACACATCACCGCGCCACGCATGGCATGCGGACGCGCCGGATCGACAGCATCAACCACCTGCGCATCATCGGCATCGCGCGTTGCGGCAAGCAGTTGCTGGCGGAGCGCGGGCGTCCATGCCGCTACCGGAATGCAGGGCAGATAAGGCGCGGCCAGCCGTGCCTGCATCTGCGCAAACGGCCGCAGCACCAGTTCACCGGGCCATGCCCCCTGCCCGGCTGACAGGGCCGCCACGCGAAAGGCGATGCCATTCCCGTCATTCATCCGAACGGGCAGGGCGCACGCATCATCAGCAATCAGCGCGGGCTGGGGCTGTCGCCATGGCCATTCCCCACGCGCTGGCCCCAGATCAGCGGCAAGCAGGAGCGGTCCGTAGAAAAAGGCCGATGGGGCCAGCACCCCACCACCGGGGGCGGGTTCCTGCCGCAGGGTAAAAACCAGTGCCATACCCAGCGTATCCCCCGCCCGCCACACACGGCGGATACGCACATACCCGTCCCGCTCCACGACAGCGGCAACTGGCCTGCCATTAAGCAGCAGACGCGGCTGTCCCGCCCAGCGGGGCGCACGCAGCGCCAGCGTGAACGGATCAGTCCCCGTAATCTCGCGGATGAAAAGCGTCACCTGCCCATCCAGCGGATAGCGCGTATCCAGCACGATCCGCGCGCCCCGTTCATGCCATTGCAGTTCGGATGGAATGAACAGGTTGAGCGTAATTTCATCCCGGCCCCGTTGCCACCAGATCGACTCCCCATGGCGGGCATGGCTTTCCATCCCCGTGCCCACACAGCACCAGAAATCATCGGCAGGCATGGAAAAATCACGCGCAGCACCCGTTCCCATCGGCAGCATATATGTAAACATGCCGGTCTGCGGATCATGCTGGGCCATGATATGGTTCAGGTGGGCGCGTTCATAATAATCAAACTGCGCCGCATCGGGGGACCAGCCATGAATATGACGGGTCAGCTTGAGCATGTTGTAGGTGGCGCAGGTTTCACACGTACGGGCATTGATATGCGCGCCCATATCCCCCGGCCCATGTGGCCCCGCCGTCGTAAAATATTCGAAATCACCCGTCCCGCCGCAGGCATAGGACCGCCGGTCAGTGACTGAAGCCCATAGCGTGCGCGCAGCCACCGCCGCCTGCCTGTCACCCGTGGTTTCATACACCCGCGCCGCGCCAACGGTCTTGGCGATCATTGTATTGGCGTGCAGTCCGTCCAGTTCGTCCCGACCGGCACAGAGGGGCGCCATGGTGGCGCGATCGCTGATCCGCCGCGCCAGCGCACGCCAGCGCATATCGCCAGTGCGGGCGTAAAGTTCGGCCATGGACTCATTCAGACCGCCATATTCACACGACAGGACCTGTTGCGTCCGCGCGTCATCCAGCGTGGCGAATACGCTGTCGATATAACCAGCCAGCCCCAGCGCCACGTCCCGCGCACCGGGGGTTGCGCATAACCTGTCCACATCCAGCAGGCCCGCCAGAAGTTTGTGCCAGTTATAAAGCGGCGCCCATGCCCCGTTCAGGCTGAAGCGTTTTGCGCGGATATCGCCCCGGCGGATTTCATCAAATACATATATGCCGGGTTCAATTTTGCCCTGCGGGGTGCGCCGGGTGAACGCGCCCGCAAACCCGTTACCCCGCGCGCGCTGGCATGCTGCCAGTTCCGCCACGATATAGGCGATACGCTCCCCCGCCCTGTCGCAACGCGCCTGCACGCGCACATAGCCCAGCGCACTGAGATAATGCCCCAGCGTATGCCCGGCTATCGTATCGGATTCCCAGCCGCCATAAACCGGGGCACGGGGTGCAAGTCCCGCCTGCGTGCGAAAACCCGACAGCAGGCGGTCGGCATCGAGCGACAGCAGATAGCGGCGGTTTGCCTCCATCGCATCAAGCCACGGTGAAGGCAGCAGGGTCACGCGATCGGGGCCGAAGGGCATGCTGCGCGGCTGCACCCGGTCGGGCACCATTGCCGCGAGGGCGTCAAAACCCGCTGCATTACTGCCTGCCACGACCACGGCATTGCCGATGACGCGCCGCCGCGTCAGCCCTCCGCCCCCCGCCATGTCAGGCATCCGGCCTGCGGCGGGCCATGCTGCTACCGGCGTGATGGCGGAAAAGGGTCAGTGCTGTCATATCGTCCTGATCCTGCGGTGCATGGCAAATGATGCGATGACAGTGCCACGCCAACCATTACGATCAAGTATCTTTTTTGTATATTACAGGGTCAGGGCGGGATCAGGGCCCATGCCGTGCAGCCTTTATGGCCGGTTGCACCGGTTATCCACGCGGCGACCGGCCATAAAGTATAAACCCTGCTTATACCACTCAGCAGTCCAGTGTCGTCTGCCGCTCCCATTCCGACAGATGACCGCAATGGGCGTTCCATTCCGCCATTTTCAGCCGTGCATATGGCTCGACCAGTCCCTTGCCCAGTATACGCGGCATCGCATCGGATGCGTCCAGCGCCCTTACCGCATCCAGCAGGTTCAGGGGCAGTTTCTTGGCATCCTTTACCTTGTGGCCTTCGGTATACATGTTGATATCCAATGGCGCGCCCGGATTGATCCTGCGTTCCAGACCATCCAGTCCCGCCGCCAGCAGGGACGCCTGCAGCAGATACGGATTGGCCGCACCATCGGGCAGGCGCATTTCAAAACGTCCCTTGCCCGGCACACGGATCATGTGGGTCCGGTTGTCGCCGGCATAGGTCACGGAATTGGGCGACCATGTCGCACCCGATACCGTGCGCGGCGCATTGATGCGCTTGTAGGAATTGACCACCGGGTTGAGGAACGCACACAGCGCATCCGCATTCTCGATCAGGCCACCGACAAAATTATAGCCCTGTTCCGACAGGCCCAGCGGATCGTTTTCCGCGTAACAGATGTTCGTGTCGCCATTCCACAATGAGATATGGGCATGGCAGCCGCTGCCCGTCAGGTGCATGAAGGGCTTGGGCATGAAGGTGGCCCGCAGGCCATGCTTTTCCGCAATGGACCGCGCCATGAATTTGAAGAACACATGCCGGTCGGCGGTGATGAGGGCTTCATCAAATATCCAGTTCATCTCGAACTGGCCATTCGCGTCTTCATGGTCGTTCTGGTACGGCTCCCAGCCAAGGCCGAGCATGGCGTCGCACAGTTCGGCAATCACATCGTACCGCCGCATAAGCGCCGATGCGTCGTAACAGGATTTGGCCGCGTTATCATGCGCGTCACCAATGGCCTGCCCGTCCGGCGTCAGCAGGAAGAATTCACATTCCACGCCCGTCTTGACCGTCAGCCCATGCTTCGTGGCGCGCGCGATCATGCGCCGCAGGGTATTACGTGGTCCCTGTTCGACCCATTCCCCGTGCATTTTCAGGTCGGAGGCCAGCCAGCCGACTTCCGGTTTCCATGGAAGCTGGATCAGCGATGACGGATCTGGCACCGCGACAAGGTCGGGATCAGCGGGAGAAAACTCGAACGCGGCGGCAAAACCGGCAAAGCCCGCCCCGTTTTTCTGCATGCCCTTTATGGCCGCAGCCGGGACCAGTTTCGCGCGCTGCGCACCGGACAGATCCGTAAAGGAAATAAGAAAATACCGTATGCCCCGCTCTTCAGCCACGGCGGCAAGGTCAACGGGTTCACGCCCGCTGGTCGTATCTTGAACCATCACCAGAACTTCCGTTTATCCAGTATTGCGCAAAAGAAGGAGAAGGGACGCCCCCGGTCAGGCGACGTCCCTGCAATCACTTCAGAAACTGCCTTTTCCGGGGTACCATTCCGTACCGGCCAACGGAATTCGGGTCATTGCCGCCGCTTCCATGGTGAGGGCGACCATGTCTTCGGGTTCGAGGTTATGCAGGTGGCTCTTGCCGCAGGCACGCGCGATCGCCTGCGCTTCCATCGTCATGACGGACAGGTAATTGGCGATACGCCGCCCACCCAGAACCGGGTCCAGCCGCGCGGCCAGTTCGGGGTCCTGCGTGGTGATGCCTGCGGGGTCGCGTCCGTCCTGCCAGTCGTCATAGGCACCGGGAACCGTGCCAAGGCGGGCATATTCCTCGGCCAGATCGGGGCTCTGGTCCCCCAGCGCGACAAGGGCCGCCGTGCCGATGGCGACCGCATCCGCACCCAGCGCCAGCGCCTTGGCCATGTCAGCGCCGCTGCGGATACCGCCGGACACGATCAACTGCACCTTACGGTGCATGCCCAGATCCTGCAGCGCCTGCACGGCGGAACGGATGGCCGAAAGGATGGGCAGGCCCACATGTTCGATGAACACTTCCTGCGTCGCCGCCGTGCCACCCTGCATGCCGTCCAGCACGACCACGTCCGCCCCGGCCTTCACGGCCAGCGAAACATCGTAATACGGGCGGCTGGCGCCGATCTTGAGATAGATCGGCTTTTCCCAGTTGGTGATTTCACGCAGTTCCTCGATCTTGATTTCAAGATCATCGGGACCGGTCCAGTCGGGATGGCGACAGGCGGAACGCTGGTCGATCCCTTCGGGCAGGTCGCGCATCTTCGCAACACGGCTGGAAATCTTCTGTCCCAGCAGCATGCCGCCGCCGCCGGGCTTCGCACCCTGTCCCACCACGACCTCGATCGCATCGGCGCGGCGCAGGTCATCGGGGTTCATGCCGTAGCGCGACGGCAGGTACTGATAGACCAGAATGGAGGAATGTCCGCGCTCCTCGGGCGTCATGCCACCGTCACCCGTCGTGGTGGACGTTCCGACGGCGCTCGCGCCACGCCCCAGCGCTTCCTTTGCCTGTGCCGACAGCGCGCCGAAAGACATGCCCGCGATCGTTACCGGCGTCTTGAGGCGAATGGGCTTCCTGGCGAAACGCGTGCCCAGCACAACATCGGTATCGCAGCGTTCCCGGTAGCCTTCCAGCGGATAACGCGAAATGGATGCGCCAAGGAACAGCAGGTCATCGAAATGCGGCAGCTTGCGCTTCGTGCCCGCGCCACGGATGTCATAGATGCCCGTTGCGGCGGCACGCTGGATTTCGGAAATGGTGAACGGGTCGAACGTTGCTGAAAAACGCGGCTTTGTCCGGGGGATTTTCTTGCTGTTGTCTGTCATGATGGCCTCAGTAAGCAGCGGCGTTATCAACATGGAAGTGATACAGGCGGCGGGCGGACCCGTAGAGACGGAAGCTGTCGGCCGGATATTCCGTAATCCCGGCGCGATCGAGCAGGGCTTGCAGATGGGCCAGATCCTGTGGCGTCATCTCCTTTTCCTCGCAGTCCGCGCCAAGGCTTTTCACGTCACCGCGCACGAACAGCTTCGCTTCGTACAGGCTGTCCCCCAGCGCCTCGCCCGCTTCGCCGCATACGACCAGCGTGCCGGACTGCGCCATGAACGCGCTCATATGCCCGACCGAGCCACGCACGACGATGTCGATCCCCTTCATGGAGATACCGCAGCGCGCACCAGCGTCGCCATCAATGACCAGCAGCCCGCCATGACCGGTCGCACCGGCGGCCATGCTGGCGTTGCCCGATACATGCACGCGACCGCTCATCATGTTCTCGGCCACGCCGGGACCGGCATTGCCGTTGATGGTGACATTGGCGCGCTGGTTCATCCCGGCAGCGTAATAGCCCGCCTGCCCGTCCACCAGCACATCCACCGGCGCGGTCAGCCCGACAGCCAGGGCATGACGGCCGCGCGGGTTACGGATAACCCATGCGCCGGTTACGTCTTCACCCTGCAACTGGCTGTTTGCATCACGCAGCGTGCATTCCGCCAGATCGATTTCCTGCATGTTGCTCATTATGCGTGTTCCCAATGATAGACGCGCTGGGGCTCGGGTTCGAAAACGGTTGCATTCCCGATGCCGGGAAGCTGGGCAAAGGCACGGTATTCGGAAGCGAACGCCACGTAATCATCCGTTTCGGCCATGACGGCGGGCTTGCAGGCCACGGGGTCACGCAGCACGGCAAAGCCGTCGCGCGTGCCGACAACGAAGGTATAGAACCCGTCCAGATCAGCCAGCGAAGCGGTCAGTGCTTCATCCAGCCGCTCACCGCGCGACAGCCGCCATGACAGGTATCCTGCCGCCACTTCCGAGTCATTTTCGGTCTCGAATGTCAGCCCTTCGCGCACGAGCTGGCGGCGCAGGGTGTTATGGTTCGACAGCGAACCGTTATGCACCAGACACTGATCCGGCCCGGTGGAAAACGGGTGCGCGCCTGCGGTCGTGACCGCGGATTCCGTCGCCATGCGGGTATGGCCGATGGCATGGGTGCCGCTCATGCCCGCAAGGTTGAAGCGCGTCGCCACATCTTCGGGCAGGCCGACACCCTTGTAGAGTTCGATGCTGTCGCCGCTGGCGACAAAGGATACGCCGTGGCCGAATGCCGCAATGAACTGGCGCACGGCCTTTTCATGTTCGGTGGGCACTGTGATGACCGTATGATCGTCACGCGACAGGAACGTACCCCCCGTACCGGCGCAGGCCAGCAGGCCCTTTTCAAACGCCGCCATATCGGACGGGACAAGGCCGCGGACCGTGATCTTGGTCTGTCCATGCCGCGCGCCGCCGTAAACCGCGAAACCCGCGCTATCGGGACCACGCTCCGTCATGACCCGGAGCATCTGCGCGGTCAGCAGGCCCAGTTCAGGTTGAAGCGCGGGATTTTTCAGAAATAACCCAACGATGCCACACATCGTCATTCTCCGCCGAGAGAGGAAAAGATGCAGTCATCAAGCCTGCATCCCCTGCCCCTGTCAACTGGAAAGAATAAAACTTTCCTTTCTGGAAAAGTCTGGTGTCATTCCGACTGGCGGGAATAGATGATGATCGAAAGATATTTCATTGGTTTTTCAAGCAGAACCTCGGGACCATGCGGTGCCTGGCAATCGAACAGCAGGGTATCGCCCGGTCCCATGTCATAGGATTCGTCGCCATGGCGGTACAGCACGCGCCCGCTGAGCATGTAGATCAGTTCCACCCCCTGATGGCGGAAACTGGTATAGGGATTGGCGTCCTCATGCAGGGTGATGAGATAGGGTTCAACCACCGTGCCCCCACCCAGCAGATGGCCAAGCAACTGGTATTCATGGCCCGCTTTCGTGCCCCGGCGTTCGATCACCACGCCATGCCCCGCCTTGACGAATGAACAGTCACGCTGTTCCTCAAACGTGGCGAATAGCTGGCTCAGGGGGACATTCAGCGCGCGGCAGACCGATTGCAGCGTGGCCAGCGAAGGGGAAATCTGCCCGTTTTCGATCTTTGACAGCATGCCCAGCGAAATTCCCGCCGCGCTGGCCAGATCGGCGCCCGTCAGTTCCGCGCGGCGGCGCAGCAGGCGGATCTGCGCGCCCAGCGATTCCTCCAGTGTCAGTTCCCGTACGGGACCGGCGGAAGACCCGGTGGTCAGTTCTGCTGCGGTTTTCTCGGATCGTGCTTTACGGGCCGTGGCCATACGTGGTCTCCAGAAAAATATCCATCAGGACAGGACGTCCATCTGGGCGGCAAAGGCCGGGAAATCCTCCGCCAGTTCGCCAAGTGTGCGCTCTATAAGAACAGCCCGGAGCGTTTTAGCAAAATCCAGTGGCAGGCGGCCAAATTCACGCCGTCGCGCCACCAGCGTCAACCGCCGCCGCAGCCCGCCCACGGGCAGCCTGTGACAGACCAGCCCGCATGACGGATCATACCCCGCTTCATACAGGCACAGCGGCGTGGTGATCGCCACGCCACCCAGCCGACACGCCGCCAGCACGCCATCGGGGCGATCAAATTCCTGCCCGAAGGGGATTTCCAGCTTCAGCCTGCGCAGGTAGCGTTCCACCTCCCCCCCCGTGCGGGATCGTAGCGAAAACCGCACGAATGGCCGCGTGGTGAGCAGATCGGCCAGTTCCGCGACTGTCGTGGGGGCTGCGACCTGTGCGGGGCACAACAGCAGGTATGGTTCCTCGAACAATGGCCAGCGTTCGAGATCGGGGATGTCCTCCAGATTATCCACGCTCAGGATAAAATCGATCTGCCGGGTCAGCAGTGCGGCGGCATGGGATTCCGTAAGCCCCGCATAGACGATCAGCCGGTCCACGCGCGCGCGCATGAAAGCCGAGACATCGCCCATCACCGCACGCGACAGGGAATCCACCACACCGATCCGCAGTTGCCGCACCCGGCCCGAACGCATTTCCTGCAGCCGCACCGCAATCTGGCGCATTTCCACCATAAGGCCCGTGGCATACTGTCGCAGCACGGTACCAGCGGCGGTCAGCGCCATGGGCCGCACGCCCCGGTCGAACAGCTGTGTGCCGATCCGTTTTTCCAGATCGGCGACCACCTGCGACACGGCGGGCTGGGTAACGCCCAGCATCCGTGCTGCGGCCGCCATGCTGCCGTTATCGCACACCGCCAGAAAGACATTGAGGGCGGACAGGTCAAAAGGGGGATCGGGAAGCGCCATGGGATCATACCATAAGCAAAATTTATACTTTCTCCAGCACGAAACGCGTTACCGTCCCTTTCGATAACGGATTGAAGATGTCGTAATGCCAAGCAATCGCTACTCCCTCTTTTCCCTTCTGCGGGAAACGCTGCGTGGCCATACCGGCTGGCAGCCCGCATGGCGCGATGCCACGCCACAGGCGGCGTATGATGTCGTCATCGTAGGCGGCGGGGGCCATGGCCTGGCCACCGCGTACTATCTGGCGCGACGATACGGCATAAAGCGTGTGGCCGTGGTGGAAAAAGGCTGGATCGGCAACGGCAATATTGGCCGCAATACGACAATCATCCGTTCCAATTACCTGCTGCCGGGCAATGTCCCCTTCTATGAATGCGCCATGAAGCTGTGGGAAGGGCTGGAGCAGGACATCAATTACAATGCGATGGTCAGCCAGCGCGGCGTGCTCAACCTTTTCCATAACGACGCACAGCGCAATGCGTATATCCGCCGTGGCAACGCCATGCGGCTGAACGGCGTGGATGCCGAACTGCTGGATGCGCAGGCAGTGCGGCGCAAGCTGCCCTTCCTCAATTTCGACAATGCCCGCTTTCCCATACAGGGTGGCCTGCTGCAACGGCGCGGTGGCACCGTCCGCCACGATGCCGTGGCATGGGGTTATGCCCGCGCGGCCGACCGGCTGGGCGTGGACATCATCCAGAACTGCGAAGTCACCGGTATCCGTACCCAGAACGGGCGCGCGGTGGGCGTGGAGACAACGCGCGGCTATATCGGCGCGGGGCGCGTGGCTCTGGCCTGCGCGGGCAATTCATCGCGCGTGGCCGCCATGGCCGGGCTGCGCCTGCCGATCGAAAGCCATGTATTGCAGGCATTCGTAAGCGAAGGACTCAAACCCTTCATCGACTGCGTGGCCACCTTTGGCGCGGGCCATTTCTACATCAGCCAGTCCGACAAGGGGGGGCTGGTGTTTGGCGGCGATATCGACGGCTACAATTCCTATGCCCAGCGCGGGAACATGCCGGTGATCGAGGATGTGTGCGAAGGTGGCATGGCGCTGATGCCCCGGATCGGGCGCGTGCGGCTGCTGCGCCACTGGGGCGGGCTTATGGACATGACCATGGATGGCAGCCCGATCATTGACCGCACGCCGGTCGACAGCCTGTACCTCAATGCAGGATGGTGCTACGGCGGCTTCAAGGCCACGCCGGCTTCGGGCCTGTGTTTCGCGCATCTTATCGCCCGTGACGAACCCCACCCGACGGCAACCGCCTACCGGCTGGACCGCTTCGCCCGGGGCGCGGTGATTGATGAAAAAGGCATGGGCGCACAGCCCAATCTGCACTGAGGTTCCGATGCGTTTGAACTGCCCCTGCTGCGGACTGCGCGGCCTGGAAGAATTCACCTATCGCGGCGACGCCACCGTCCGCCGCCCCGAAAGCCCAACGGCGCCCGCGCAGGACTGGGTCGATTACGTCTACCTGCGCGACAACCCCGCCGGACCGCACCGCGAACTGTGGTACCACGGCGCGGGGTGCCGTTCGTGGCTGGTCGTCACGCGCGATACGCGCACGCATGCCATTTCGGACGTGGTCCGCGCGGTGGATGTCGCGCGCGCAGACAAGGAAGGCGCTGGATCATGAAACTGCTCCGTCAGGGGAAATCATCCGCAGCGGGTAATCCGTCTCAATCCATGCGGACCACCACGGGCAATGGTATCGACACCAGCCGGACCATCCATTTCACGTTCGATGGCAGACGTTACGCGGCCCATCCGGGCGATACGCTGGCTTCCGCCCTGCTGGCCAATGGCGTGCGCCTTGCGGGACGGTCCTTCAAATATCACCGTCCGCGCGGCATCCTGTCCGCCGGGGCGGAAGAGCCAAATGCCCTTGTGGAACTGCGCACCGGCGCGCGCCGCGAGCCGAACAGCCGGGCCACCGTGACCGAACTGTTCGACGGGCTTGAGGCCGCCAGCCAGAACCGCTGGCCATCGCTGGCCATGGACGCGCTGGGGATCAACGGTGTGTTTTCACCCGTATTCACCGCCGGGTTCTACTACAAGACCTTCATGTGGCCCGCCGCCTTCTGGGAAAAGGTTTACGAACCCATGATCCGCCGTGCCGCCGGTCTGGGCCGCGCGGCGGATGAAGCCGATCCCGATATTTACGAAAAGGCCACCACTTTCTGCGATGTGCTGGTCGTGGGCACCGGCCCCGCCGGGCTTGCGGCGGCACTGACCGCGGGCCGCACGGGCGCACGCGTTCTGGTGTGCGAGCAGGACAGCCTGCCGGGCGGCCGCCTGCGCGCCGAACATGGTGAAATCGGCGGCATGCCCGGATGGCAGTGGGCCGAACAGGCAATGGACGAACTGCGCCAGATGCCCGAAGTGCGGATCATGACCCGCACCTGCGTTTTCGGCACCTATGACGGCGGTACCTATGGTGCGCTGGAACGTGTGGCCGACCATGTGCCCACACCCGCACCGGACCAGCCGCGCCAACGCCTGTGGCGCATCGTGGCCCGGCACGCCATTGTAGCGACCGGCGGGATTGAACGGCCCATCGTATTCCCCAACAACGACCGTCCCGGCATCATGCTGGCGGGGGCCGTGCGGACCTACATCAACCGTTTTGGCGTCACACCCGGCCAGCGCGCCATTGTCTACACCAATAATGACGACGGCCTGCGCACCGCACGCGACCTGCACCGCGCGGGCGCCACGGTCGCCGCCATTGTCGATGCCCGCACGACCGGAACGCCACTGGCGCGCGACATGGCGCAGCTTACGGGTGCGAAACTGTTCATGGGGGGCGCGATTGCCGATACCTATGGCCGCCTGGGCATCCATGCCGCCGTCATTCGGGAACATTCGGGCCTGACGCAGCGCGTGCCGTGCGATCTTGTCGCCATGTCCGGCGGATGGAACCCCGAACTCAGCCTGACGACGCACCAGCGCGCGAAACCGGTTTATGACGAGACCCTGTGCGCCTTCGTCCCCGGCACGATGCCGGCTGGCATGCAGACCGCAGGCGTGGCGAACGGTACGTTCGCCACGCCCGACTGCCTGCGCGAAGGGGCGACCTGCGGACAGGACGCGGCACTGGCCTGCGGGTTCAGCGCCACCGTAACCGACCTGCCCGCAGCCGGGACAGAAAGCTACGCCATCGTCCCGCTATGGCACGCCCTGCCGCTGGACCGGCCAGCCAGGACAGGCAAGGCGTTCATCGATTTCCAGAATGACGTGACGGCGAAGGATGTGCGGCTGGCGGCGATCGAAGGGTTCCGTTCGGTCGAACATCTCAAGCGCTACACCACGCTGGGCATGGCCACGGATCAGGGCAAGACGGCCAATGTCAACGCGCTGGCCCAGATGGCCGAACAGACGGGCAGCAGCATCACCAAGACCGGCACCACGATGTTCCGCCCCCCCGTGCAGCCCGTCGCCATCGGGGCGCTGGCCGGCGCGGCGCGGGGCAGGCATTTCAAACCCGATCGCCTGACACCGACCCATGACTGGGCCACGGAACAGGGCGCGATCTTTACGGCCAACGGTTTGTGGCATCGTGCCCAGTGGTTCCCCCGACCGGGCGAGACGCACTGGCGCGACACCGTCAACCGGGAAGTCCGCACCGTCCGCACGGCGGTCGGCTTCTGCGATGTCACGACACTGGGCAAGATTGATATTCAGGGCCCGGATGCCGCGACTTTTCTGGAACGGGTTTACGTCAACGCATGGCGCAGGCTGCCCATCGGGCGGGCGCGCTACGGCCTGATGCTGCGCGAGGACGGATTTGCCTATGATGACGGCACGACCGCCCGACTGGGTGAAAACCATTATGTCATGACCACGACCACCGCCCATGCGGGTCCGGTCATGCAGCATCTGGAACTGTGTCATCAGTGGCTGTGGCCCGAACTGGATGTGCGCTTCATCTCGGTTACGGATGAATGGGCGCAGCTTGCCATTGCCGGGCCGAAATCACGCGATGTGCTGCGCCATATCGTCGATCCGGCATTCGACATTTCCAACGAAGCCTTCGGTTATATGGCCGCCGCCACCGTCACCATCTGCGGCGGGCAGGAAGCGCGTCTGTTCCGTCTGTCCTTCTCGGGGGAACTGGCGTACGAACTTGCGGTGCCCGCACGCTTTGGCGATGCGCTGGCGCGGCTTCTGATGAAAGTGGGCGCGCCTTACGGGATCGCGCCCTACGGCACGGAAGCGCTTGGGGTCATGCGTATCGAAAAGGGGCATCCCGCCGGGCCGGAACTCAATGGCCAGACCACGGCGCACGATCTGGGCATGGGCCGGATGCTTTCGACCCGCAAGGACTTTATCGGACGCGCCATGGCCGCACGCCCTGCCCTGACCGACCCGGCGCGTCCAGCCCTGATCGGGCTTGTGCCGGTCAATGCGGGCGATGAACTGGTCGCGGGCAGCCACCTGCTGCCCGCAGGCGCGCAAGCGACCGCCGCGCATGATCAGGGCTGGGTTTCCTCCGCCGCGTGGTCGCCCACGCTGAACGGCTGGATTGCGCTGGGCTTCCTGTCCAACGGCCCAGCGCGTCTGGGCGAGACGGTCATGGTCCATAACCCGCTGGGCAATAGCGTGACCGCCGCGCGGGTTGTCTCACCCGTATTTGTCGATCCCAACGGAGAACGGCTGCATGCCTGAAGTCCTCCACCCCCGCGACGCCGTATCGCCTGTTCCCCTGACCGCCCACGGCGTGACGCTGCGGGCCGGGGCCATGCGTGAAAGCGTAAGCCTTGCCGCCTTCCGTGGTCAGGCCGACACCCTGCGCGCCTTTGTCGGCAAAGAATTTGACGTCGATCTGCCCGATACGCCGCGCAGCGTCGAAAATGCCGATGGCATCACCTTCATCTGGGCAGGCCCGAACCAGTGGCTCCTGCGCGCCGCGCCGGGCACGGACCTGCTCACGCGACTGTCGCCATGCGCCGCGTTCGCGGCCCTGACCGCGCAGGGTGACAGCCGCACCGCCCTTGAACTGCGCGGACCGGGCGCACGCGCGATCGCAGCCAAACTGGTTCCGGTCGACCTGCATCCGCGCGCTTTCGCCGCCGGTGACGTGGCCCTGACCCTTGCGGGGCATATTGCTGTCATCCTCCGTCAGGTGGACGACACGCCGTGCTACGAATTCCTTGTTTTCCGCAGTCTGGCCCAGAGCCTGCACCATGAACTCCACACCGCCATGCTTGGCGGCATTCCACAAGCGGACCGTATTTCATGACTCGCAATGCGACTTCCCCGGCCATTTTCATCCTGACACTGAGTTGCCCCAACCGCCCCGGCATCGTGGCCGCGATCAGCCAGCAGCTTTACGAACTGGGCGCCAACATAACCGAAGCCCAGCAGTTCGATGACACGGACAGCAACCGCTTCTTCATGCGGATTGTCTTTGAAGTCACCGCCACGGACAATATCGGGCAGGGCCTGCGTACCCAGATCACCCGGATAGCCGACACCTTTTCCATGGAATGGTCGCTGACCGATACGCAGCACCGCCAGAAGGTCCTGCTGCTGGTCTCCCGCTTCGACCACTGTCTTGTGGACCTGCTGTACCGCTGGCGCATCGGCGAACTGCCGATTGACCCCGTGGGCATCATTTCCAACCATCCGCGTGAGACGTTCGCGGATCTGGATTTCTACGGCATCCCGTTCCACTACCTGCCGGTCACGAAAGAAACGAAAGCCGCGCAGGAAGAACAGATCTGGACGATCTTTAACGAAACCGGGGCTGAACTGGCCGTTCTGGCCCGTTACATGCAGGTGCTGTCCAATGCGATGGCATCCCGGCTCAGCGGGCGGTGCATCAACATCCACCACTCCTTCCTGCCCGGTTTCAAGGGCGCGCGTCCATATCATCAGGCGTTCAGCCGGGGCGTCAAGCTGATCGGGGCCACCGCGCATTATGTCACGAGTGACTTGGATGAAGGCCCGATCATCGAACAGGATGTGGAACGCATCTCGCACGCCGATTCACCCGATGACCTGATCCGCAAGGGCCGCGACATCGAACGGCGCGTGCTGGCCCGTGGCGTGCGTTTCCATATCGAACGCCGCGCGCTGATGAACGGCAGCAAGACCATCGTGTTCACGCCCTGATGTCCGCGCAACCATCCATACACCCGGCACAGGTGATCGCGGGCAAGGTCCATGCCGCCCACCTGACGGACACGACCCGCGCGGGTGTTGCCCGGTTTGTGGAAACGCATGGCTTTCCACCCGGTCTGGCCGTGATACAGGTGGGGGAAAACCCCGCCAGCACGATCTATGTGCGCAACAAGGTCCGCAAGACCGAGGCCGTGGGCATGCGTTCGGTTGCCCATCATCTGCCCGCCAGCATATCGCAGGCCGCCCTGCTGGACATTATCGCGCGCCTCAATGCCGATCCGTCCGTGCACGGGATTCTGGTGCAGTTGCCGCTGCCCGCCCATATCAGCCGCGATGCGGTGCTGGACGCCATCGCGCCGGAAAAGGACGTGGACGGGTTTCACGTCGCCAATGCGGGCAAGCTGGCGGTGGGGCGGCGTGATGGCCTGATCCCCTGCACGCCCATGGGCTGCCTGATCCTGCTCAAATCCGTACGGAAAAACCTTGCAGGGCTGCATGCGGTGGTCATCGGCGCATCGAATATCGTGGGCCGCCCGATGGCAAGCCTGCTGCTGGCGGAAGGCTGCACGGTTGTCGTCACCCATCTCAAGACCCGTAATGTCGCCGAGGAGACACGCCGGGCCGACATCGTCGTCGTGGCGGCGGGCCATGCCGGACTGGTGCGCGGCGACTGGATACGGCCCGGCGCGCTGGTGATCGATGTCGGTATCAGCCGCATCGAAACACCGCAGGGCACGCGCATCGCGGGCGATGTCGCATTTGATGAAGTCGCCCCGCATGCGGGCGCCATAACCCCCGTGCCGGGCGGAGTAGGCCCCATGACCATTGCCTGCCTGCTGCACAACACGCTGCGCGCGGCGCAATCGGCACAGGCCGGAAAGCAGAAAGGTTCACCCCCATGATCGATCAGTCCCTGTTCCGTGAGGCCATGTCCCATCTTGGCGCGGCGGTCAGCATCATCACCACCGATGGCGATGCCGGGCGGGCGGGCATGACGGTTTCTGCCGTATGCTCGGTCACGGATACGCCGCCCACGCTGCTGGTCTGCATCAACACGCGCAGCCGGTCGCATGATGCGTTTGTGAAAAACGGCGTCATCTGCGTCAACGTCCTCAGTTCCAGCCATCAGGAACTGTCCGGCCTGTTCGCCAGCAAGGCGGATAACGAGACACGCTTCGGGCAGGCGCGCTGGCATGAACGCACGGGCGGCGCGCCGGTGCTGGAAGATGCCATCGTCTCCTTCGACTGCACGATTGAAAACGTTTCCACCGTGGGAACGCACAGTGTCCTGTTCTGCGTGGTGCGCAATATCGAAATCGGGACGGATGGCGCGGGGCTGATCTATTTCCGCCGTGGCTACCACCCGATCGGCATGGTCGGGGCGGAACAGACCGGCGCGGCCTGAACGGCCGGAAAATGTTTCGGTGACAAAAAAATAATTTCCTATTCCCGCCTTCATTATATTAATCTCAGGAAATAAACTTTCCCTTAAGACAACTATCGGGAGGAACGCCCAGGTGCTATCACTCAGAAAAATCGTGTCTTACAAAGAAGAAACCCTGATCGAAGGGGGGCGTGAGGCACCTGTTCCGCTACAGCTTTTCGCCGTGGCGGCAGTCCTGAAAAACCCGTGGGCGGGACGTGGCTTCGTCGAAGACCTGAAACCGGAAATCCATGCCATCGCCCCATCACTGGGTGAACTCATGACCGCGCGCATGCTGGAAATGACCGGTGGCGGCGACCGGATCGAAGCCTACGGCAAGGCTGCCGTGGTCGGCACGGACGGGGAAGTCGAACACGCTTCCGCGCTGATCCACACCCTGCGCTTTGGCAACCATTACCGGCGTGCGGTGAACGCGCAGTCCTATCTTGCCTTCACCAATACGCGTGGCGGCCCCGATGCCCCGATTGCCGTGCCGCTTATGGACAAGAATGACGCGGGCCGACGCTCGCATTACCTGACCATCCAGTTCTCCATCAACGATGCCCCGGCGCATGACGAAATCGTAGTGGTTCTGGGTGCCTCCATCGGCGGTCGCCCCCATCACCGCATCGGTGACCGGTATCAGGATCTGGCCGAGCTTGGCAGCACGCATGGCTGACGAAATCCGCCACCACGAGGGCACACGCTACCGCATTGCCGGATCCGCCACGGGTCAGGCCACGCAGGGCACGATCGTATTCGTGCATGGCGTGGGCATGAGTCTGGACTTCTGGGCGCCGCAGATTGATTTTTTCGCGCCCCGATACCGCTGCATCGCCTACGACATGCTGGGACACGGTCTCAGCGCCCTGCCGCCGGAACAGCCCACGCTGGCGGATTACAGCAACCAGTTCACGCGCCTCATGGATCATCTGGACGTGCCATCCGTCTGTCTTGTCGGGCATTCCATGGGCGCGCTGATCACGATCGAGGCGGGCCTGCGCGCACCGGAGCGGGTAAAGCGGCTCATCGCCATGAATGGCGTATATGACCGCACGGTCGAACAGAAAGCCGCCATCGCCGCGCGGGCCGCAGCCCTGAAGCCACAGACGGGCGAACAGGACTGGGGACCGACGCTGGACCGCTGGTTCGGCCCCGAACCCGCACCGGACGCAGCCCCGAAACGGGCAGCCCTCGATCACGCCCTTCGGGCCATCCAGCCCGAAGGATATGCCCGCACTTACCGCCTGTTCGCCCGGTCCGATAGCGCCCATGTGGGCCGCCTTGGGCAACTGGCGCAGCCAGCCCTGTTCCTGACGGGGGAACTGGACCCCAATTCCACGCCCGCCATGTCGCAGGCCATGGCGCAGGCCGCCCCACACGGGCAGGCCGTAGTCCTGCCGGGCGAGCGCCACATGATGAGCTACGTCCACCCGGACACGAGCAACCGGGCCATTGCCGATTTTTTCCAGCCTGGCTGAACCAGCACTGCCTGATTGCAGCCGTCGGGAGTATGTATCAATGAAGTTTTCGCTGTTCGTTCATATGGAACGGTATCGCGCCGACCAGACCCATGCCGAGCTTTTCGATGAACTGGAGCAGCTCGTCCGGATCGCTGAAGAAGGCGGCATGGAAACCGCCTGGATTGGTGAACATCACGGCATGGAATTCACCATCGCCCCCAATCCGCTGATCAATATCGCCTACCTTGCCAGCAAGACATCGCGCATCCGGCTGGGAACGGGCACGGTGATCGCGCCCTTCTGGCACCCGATCCGTCTGGCGGGGGAAGCGGCGCTGACCGATATCGCAACCGGTGGGCGGCTGGATCTGGGCGTGGCACGTGGTGCCTACGCCTTTGAATACGAACGCATGATGCCGGGGCTGGATGCCTGGACGGCAGGCCAGCGCATGCGTGAGATGGTGCCCGTGCTGAAAAAGCTGTGGGCGGGCGATTACGCGCATGAAGGCACGTTCTGGCAGTTTCCCAAGACCACATCCGTACCAAAGCCGATAGGCAGTGAAATCCCGCTGTGGCTTGCCGCGCGCGACCCGAACTCCCACGCCTTTGCGGTGGAACACGGCTGCAACGTGCAGGTCACACCGCTTGCATCGGGCGATGAGGAAGTGCAGAGCCTGATGGACCGCTTCAACGCAGGCTGCGCGCAGCATCCCGATGTGCCGCGCCCGCAGGTGATGCTGCTCATGCACACCTACGTCGCCGCCGATGAGGCCGATACCACGCAGGCAGACCATGAACTGAGCCGCTTCTACTGTTACTTCGGCGCATGGTTCAAGAACCAGCGCCCCATTGAAAATGGCCTGATCCAGGAACTCAGCGACGCCGAAATGGCGGAAATGACGATGTATGCGCCCGAAACCGTTCACCGCAACCTTGTCATCGGGCAGCCCGATGAAGTGATTGCGCGGCTGAAGAATTACGAAGCCATGGGCTACGACCAGTACAGTTTCTGGATCGACAGCCTGATGCCCTTTGAACGCAAGAAGGCATCGCTCGAGCGGTTCATCAGGGATGTGATGCCCGCTTTTTCGTAACGCATCGATGACAGGATCGCAGGCGTGCAGACTTTCCAGCATTATATCGACGGCCGTTTTGAAGATGCGTCAGCCACGTTCGACAGCATCAACCCCGCGACCCGCCAGCCATGGGCGCGCATGCCGCGTGCGCGTGAAGCGGATGTGGACCGTGCGGTCCGCGCGGCCGACCGGGCCTTTCGCGCGCCGCAGTGGTCTGGCCTGACCGCCAGCCAGCGTGGCAGGCTGCTGTTCCGCCTTGCGGACCTGATCGAAGCCGAAGCACCACATCTGGCGGAACTGGAAACGCGCGACACCGGCAAGATCATCCGCGAAACGCGCGCGCAGATTGCCTATGTGGCGGAGTATTACCGTTATTACGGCGGTCTGGCCGACAAGGTCGAAGGGCGTTACATCGATATCGACAAGGCGGATACGGAAGCCTATCTGCGCCGCGAGCCCATCGGGGTCGTCGCCGCCGTCGTGCCATGGAATTCGCAGCTTTTCCTGTCGGCGGTAAAGATCGCCCCGGCGCTGGCGGCGGGCTGCACGGTCGTGCTCAAGGCATCGGAAGATGGTCCGGCCCCGCTTCTGGCCTTTGCCCGGCTGGTGGACAAAGCGGGCTTTCCCCCCGGCGTGATTTCGATCCTGACCGGCTTTGGCGATGATTGCGGGCGCGTGCTGACCAGCCACCCGCTGGTATCACGCATCGCCTTTACCGGTGGCCCGGAAACGGCGCGCCATGTGGTGCGCAACAGTGCCGAAAACCTTGCTTACCTGACGCTTGAACTGGGTGGGAAGTCCCCTGTGGTGGTCTTTCCCGATGCGGATCTGGACAGCACGGTCAATGCCATCATATCGGGCATTTTTGCCGCCAGTGGCCAGAGCTGCGTTGCCGGTTCGCGCCTGATCGCGCACCGCGCCATCCTGCCTGCCCTCCTGGCACGGCTGAAGGAACGCGCCGAACGCATCCATATCGGCACGCCTGATGACATGGCGACCGAAATGGGTCCCCTCGCCACCGAACGTCAGGTCACCCATATCCAGGACCTGATCGCGCGCAGCGTTGCCGCAGGCGCCCGGCTTGTAACCGGTGGCGCACCACCCGGGCACCATGGGGAAGGCTATTATTTCCGCCCCACGATCCTGTTGTGCGAAAACGGCGATACGCCGTGCCTGCGGGAAGAATTCTTTGGCCCCGTACTCAGCGTCATCGCCTTCGATGATGAAGCGGATGCGGTGGCACAGGCCAATGATACGCCCTACGGACTGGCCTGCGGTGTTTTCACCCGCGATCTTGCCCGCGCCAAGCGCATGACGGCGGCGCTGCGCGCGGGGATTGTATGGGTCAACACCTATCGCATGGTTTCGCCCATGATGCCCTTTGGCGGCTATGGCCTGAGCGGGCTGGGGCGTGAAGGCGGGATGGAAGCCATGCTGGACTATACCCGCACCAAATCGGTGTGGATACGCACCAGTGATACCCCCATCTCCGACCCGTTTGTAATGAGGTGACCGCCATGATTTACGAAATCAGAACCTACACCCTGCGGGCGGGTGGTGTTGCCCCCTATCTCAAGGCCGTGGCCGAGGAAGGCATCGCCATACAGCAGCCGCATCTTGGCACCCTGATCGGCTATTTCTTTTCCGATATCGGGCCGCTGAACCAGATCGTGCATATCTGGGCCTATCAGGACCTCAACGACCGTACGGCGCGGCGCGCCCGACTGTTGCAGGACCCGGCATGGCTGGCCTTCATGCCCCGTATCCAGCAGCATATCGACACGATGGAGAGCAAGATCGTCCTTCCGGCATCCTTCTCGCCCCTGCAATAACGTACGTGGCCTGACGCATGCGACGGATCGTACTGACACTGGCCATGATGATGGCGCTGCCTGCCGTGCTTCCTGCGGCGGCCCATGCGGTCGATTCCCCCGTTTTTACCAGTTGGGGGGGATCGACCGAAGCCATGCAGGCACGGAACTGGCTGGAACCGTTTACAAAAAAAACAGGTATTCCCGTTCTCAAGGACGGTCCGACCAATTACGGCAAGTTCCAGGCCATGGTCGAAAGCGGCAATGTGGCGTGGGATGTCGTGGATGTGGAAGCCGATTTCGCCGCCAAGGCCGCGCGCGACGGGCTGCTTGAACCACTGGGCCTGCCCGCATCCGACCTGACGCAGATCGATCCGCGTTTTGTCAGTCCCTACAGTGTGGGCAGTTTCTATTTCTCGTTCGTGCTGGGGTATGCGAACCCGCAAGGACCGCATCCGGCCAACTGGCGTGAGTTCTTCGATATCGCGCATTTTCCGGGCAAGCGGGCGTTGTACAAATTCCCCTCCCCCGGCGTGCTTGAAATCGCATTGCTGGCCGATGGCGTGCCGCCGGATCAGCTTTATCCGCTGGATCTGGACCGCGCCTTCCGCAAGCTGGACACCATCAAGTCCGCCATCCGGTGGTGGAGTTCGGGTGCCCAGTCCCAGCAGATGATGGCGGCGGGTTCTGTCACCGCAGGCATGTTCTGGAATGGCCGCCTGCGCGCCCTGCAGAAAGGGGGCGTGGATGTCGGCATTTCATGGGAGCAGAATATTACCGTGGCCGACATGCTGGTCATCCCCCGTGGCGCGCGCCATGCCGATGTGGCGCGGCAACTGATCGGCTATGCCATCTCGGCCGCGCCACAGGCTGCCTTTGCCCATATGACGGGCTATGCACCGATCAATCTGGCCAGTCTGGCACTGATGACGCCGGAAGACCGGATGGCCGCCCCGCAGGCCCATGCGGACAGTCACATAGACCCCGATATCGCGTACTGGGCTGCCCATCATGATGAAATTGCCCGCCGCTGGTACGCATGGCAGGCGGAATAGGCAGGGCATGAGCATTTTCCCGACCAGACGCCTGCGTGTGGCCCGTGGGCCATGGCTGGAAAGCTATGGCCTGCTTCTGCCCGGCCTCATCTTTCTAGCCGTGTTCTTTGTCATTCCGCTATGCCTTACGCTGATGCTCAGTTTTACCGTGCCATCGCTGGGGCTGGAGCATTACCGCACGCTGTTTTTCACGTCCGCATACCGACGTGTTTTTGCCAACACGTTCCTGCTGGCCACGCTGGTCACAGCGGTCTCCCTTGCCCTAGGTCTGCCGGTCGCATGGTTTCTGGCCATAGCCCCCCGGCGGTGGAGCCAGCCGGTGCAGCTAGTGCTGATCCTGTCGATGTGGACGAACCTGCTGGCACGGACCTACGCATGGGTTGTGCTGCTGCAGGATACCGGCCCCATCAACCAGACCCTTCTGGCCCTGCACCTGATTGCCGAACCACTGCCCCTTATGAACAGTCTGTTCGCCGTGACCGTAGGCATGACGTATATCATGCTGCCCTTCGTGGTCTTTCCCCTGCGCAATCGGATCGCCATGCTGGAACCCGCCCTGTTTCAGGCCGCCACATTATGCGGCGCATCGCGGATGACCAGTTTCCGGCGCATCTTCCTGCCCGCAATCGCCACCACACTGGGCAGCGCGGGTGTGTCGGTATTCGTAATGTCGCTTGGGTACTACGTAACCCCTTCCCTGCTGGGCAGTGAATCACGCATGGTTCTGGCCGAACTGATCGCGCAGCTTGTGCAGTCAGTTCTGGACTGGGGGCTTGCGGGGGCGGCGGCCCTTGTCCTGCTGGTCATGACGCTGTTCCTGTACGGCGTGCAGCGGCGGCTTAACCGCCAGCCCCACACGACCCCATAGCCAGAGGCCAAGACAGCCATGCTGCTTTCCTTCGAAAACCTTGGCCCATGGCGGATCGCGCTGGGCATCATTGCCGCCCTTGTAACCGCTTTTCTTATCTGTCCGCTGGTGCTGATCGTGATGCTGTCATTCGACTCATCACCATGGCTGGTCTTTCCGCCCCCGCACTGGACGCTACGGTGGTACCGCGAACTGTTTACGGACCCGGACTGGCTGGGCTCCTTCATGGTCAGCCTAGAGGTCGGTCTTACCGTCACCGTGCTGTCCGTCCTTCTGGGCCTGATAACGGCCATTGGCATATCGCGCACCAGAACGGCGTGGCGGCCGGCGTGTGAGACGGCGTTCCTCATGCCCATGATCCTGCCGGTGGTGGTGACGGCAATCGCGCTCTATGCGTTCTTTCTGCGTATCCATCTTAACGGCACGTTCTGCGGGTTCGTGATTGCTCACCTGATCCTCGCCCTGCCTTTTTCGGTCGGGGCCATCCTGAACGGGCTTGCACATATCGATCCGGCGATTGAAAACGCCGCCGTGCTGTGTGGTTCGTCCCGTACCTACGCGATCATGCGTATTACGCTGCCCAGCCTGCGTCCGGCGCTGTTTTCGGCTGCGATCTTTTCCTTCCTTGCATCATGGGATGAAGTCGTGGTGGCCATTTTCATGGCCAGCCCGTCCCTTCAGACCGTGCCGGTCCGCATATGGGGCAATCTGCAGCAGGATCTCTCGCCCGTCATCGCCGCCGTATCGACCGTGCTGATTGTACTGAGCGGCCTGTTCATATTCGGCGCCAATTTCATGAAAAGTGAGAAAAAATGACGGCCTTTCTCAGCATTCGCAATCTCCATAAATCATATCACGGGAATGTCGCCGTCCAGAATGTCTCGCTTGATATCCGTAAGGGGGAGTTCGTGACATTCCTCGGCCCGTCCGGGTCAGGAAAAAGCACCACCCTGTATGTGATCGCGGGCCTTATGGAGCCAACCGGCGGCGACGTGCTGGTCAATGGACGCACCATTCTGGATGTGCCGTCCAACCACCGCAATATTGGCATGGTGTTCCAGAAATACACGCTCTTTCCCAACATGACCGTGCGCGAGAACATTGCCTTTCCACTGGTCGTGCGCAAACGCCCCCGCGATGAAATTGAAGCCCGCACGAACGAAATGCTGCGGCTGGTCAGGATGGAACAGCTTGCCGGGCGTTACCCCGCGCAGATGTCGGGCGGGCAGCAGCAGCGCGTGGCCATTGCCCGCGCCATGGTCTATGAGCCTGAAATCCTGCTGATGGATGAACCCCTTTCGGCGCTGGACAAGAAACTGCGCGAGGAAATACAGGGCGAGATCAAACGCGTGCATGAACGCACGGGTGTCACGATCCTGTATGTCACCCACGATCAGGAAGAAGCCCTGCGCCTGTCGGACCGCATCATCCTGTTCAATACCGGCAGGGTGGAACAGATCGGCACCTGCACCGATCTGTATACATCCCCGCGTAGCAGGTTTGCGGGGCAGTTCCTTGGCAATTCCAATTTCATGCCTGTCGATATCATGGATGCGGCAGCAGGCACGATCAGGCTGCCCGGTGGGGCATGTGTTGAAAATGTCCGTATCTGCGACAGTGGGGATGTAGACCATCCGCTGCTTATGATGCGGCCGGAGGATCTGACCTTTCGTAAGGCCGGAGACTGTGCCTGTTCGTTTGATGGACAGGTCAGGAGTTCGTATTTCCTTGGCAATGTCATGAATTACGAAATAGGAATTCCCGGCGATTACACCCTGACAATGCGTGTTTACATTGATGGCACCGAACACCCACCCCAGACGGGCGACAGGGTATCGGTTGGCTGGCTACCCCATAAGGCCATTGTTTTCCGGTAACCGTTCATGAAACAGGACACCCGCACGCTATTGATGCGGGGCTGACATCATCGGGCTGGACAGGAAAAGTTGCTGGACGTCGCCTTTTTCCAATAACGACGACGTCTTCCGAAGCTTTTTGAAAAAAGCTCAACCAAAAACTTCCTTATGATTTCTGAATATTTCCAGACGGACCTTTCAAACAGCCTCTGAACAGTCGGGGCTGCATGTCCGGTAACTTACATCCTCACAAAAGTTTATGTGGCACGGTATTTAAGTGGACAGCACTGCTTCCCGACTACTACCGCAGATAACAACTCTGCCAGAACAGTGAGGCGTAGGGGCGCCATACGCCCCGACCGGCTCTTAAATAGAGCCTAAATATTACCGTCAGATTCTGGACCGCTGCCCATAACAACCCTGCCCCGCAGACAGAACTGTCCGATGCGCATGGAACTCATCCAGCAATAAAAAAGGGCACACCAGGTCCATACGGACCGGTGTGCCCCTGTTCAGGCTTTTATGCTGTCCAGTCCTGCCTCACGTCATGGATGTGAGGCAGGTTTTACGATAGATCAGAAGTCGACGGAAACCGAACCAAAGAACATGCGCGGCGCACCGAACAGCATGGACTGGTTGGTATAACCACCCGTCATGGCGTTACCGTTTTCGCCCATGGTGGAGATCCAGTGGGTGTTCGCAAGGTTCTGGATGTTGAAGGCGAAGGTCACGTCCTTCATGAAGTCCATGTGCTTGTTGTAACGGCCCATGTTGCCCATGCGGTACTGCATGCCCAGATCCGACATCCAGTAACCGGGAATGTTGTAGTCACCGGTATAGTCATAGCTACGCTTGCCGGTGTAGCTGCCATCCATGTAGAACAGGGCGTTCTTGTAGGAATAGGACAGACGGCCCTTATACATGAAGCGCGGATAGTTGACGACGCGCTTGCCTGCCGTGGACGGACCAGTTCCCGACGAGTTGAAGTTGTCGTCATAGACCGCGTGGTTGTAGCTGACGCTGTTGGTCAGCGACAGGCTGCGGAGCATGCCACGTGTGAACGGGTGCAGCGTAATGGCGGCATCGACACCGTTCATGGTCACGCTGCCGGTATTGATGACCGCATAACCACTGGCGTTCTGGACGGACTGGCCCGCAACGCTGACGGCCTGCAGACGGTTATGGAAGTTGGTGCGATAGGCATAGACCGATGCATCAAGCAGGCGATGCGTGAAGCGGTAGCCGATGGCGAACGTCCAGTCATATTCCGGGTGAACGCTGTTGATGTTCGTGTTGTACGAACCCTGAGTAACGGCGAACGGGGAATTCGACAGCTTGTAGCCCGATTCCGCATAGGTATGAACGTTTTCGGAAATGTCGAAGAACAGTTCATGGTTATGCAGGAAGTGCCAGTCCACGCTGACATGCGGCAGGAAGGGACGTGCGATCGTCTGGCTGACGCCGGACGTGATGCCACCAACATTGCCGTAATAGTACTGGTTCAGGTAGCCATCGCCCACGCGGGTCGTGTTCAGCAGCGCCTTCATGCCGAAATGCAGGGCAAGGTTGGGCAGCGGATTGTAGGTATCCATCACGAACGCGGTGAATGTGTTCGTGTTGTAGTTCTGGTTGAACAGTTCCTCAACCGGGTTCTTGAAGTGGTTCAGTGGCTGATTGATCGAACCGGAAAGCTGGCCATTGGCCAGAACCGTCGGCTGACCATACATCCACATGGATGATGAATACGCGTTGTTTTCGTACCAGACACCACCGGAAATGTGGTTGTGCGCCACATCGTACTGAACCTTCGATGTGATGCCGAAGCGCTCGATCGACGGCTGCTTGACGATTTCACCCAGGGCGGAAGTATAGCCATAGGTCTGGTTCAGGTGGGTATAGTAGGACGGATCATAGCCATTGCCATTATTGCCGATCGGCAGGCCCCAGGTGGTCTGGTTGCTTTCACCCTGACCATAGGCCGTCGTGATCCAGCGGACATGCTTGGTCAGCGCCAGATCGGCCTTGATGTAGCCCATGATGTCGCTGTTGTTCGTGGCGCCGTCGTAATAGGCCGCGTCACCCTTGTCGGAAATGCTGCTGTTCGCAAGGTTTGACGGATAGTTGCCATTCGCGGCATTGCTTGCCGCAATGAAGCCGCTCGTACCGCCATTGTAGTAGTTGGAGTTATAGTAACCCAACTGCTGCTGCATCTGCGGCGATTCATCCTGCGGCGTGAACTGATGCAGGTCACCCCAGTCGAAGAAGGCGACGAGCTTGCTGTCGTTCCCGATCGGCTGGACCAGCTTGGCGTTGACCTGCTGGTAGAACTGCTCACCATACCCACGCCATACCTGCGCGTCCTGACGCATGTAGGACGCGAAGAACTTGGTGCCGGAGCTGTTCAGCTTGCCGCTGTCGAAGCGTACGAAGGTATGGTAGTTGTCATAGCTGCCGAAACCCTGCGTGACCTTGCCACCCATCTTGTCCTTCGGGTCGCTTGACACATAGGCCAGCGAACCGCCGAGGTTGTTGGTGGCAGCGATATCTTCAGCGCCCGCGGACTGAGAGACATCAATACGGTCCACGTTTTCCGAAGATACGGCCAGTGTGGGCGAAGGCGGACCGTTATAGTTACGATAGGTCATTTCACCCAGCGGCATGCCATCCAGCGTCATGCCGATTTCCTGCTGCTGGAAACCATGCATGTACAGCTGCTGCGACCAGGTGTTCGTTCCCTGCGGATCATCCGAATTGAACATGATGCCCGGCATGGTCGACAGGGCCTTCATCGGGTTGGTGCCCGGCGCCTGCTGCTGGAACATGGCCTGTCCCATGGATACGACCGTTCCATGCGGACGCAGATGACTGGCATGAACACTGAGCTGCTCAGGGTTGCTGTGGGAGACAACAGCCGTGTTGCGCGTCGTATGCCGGACAGGCGTTCCCGTGGTGGAAACATGGGCCGCACCGGAATGGGTGGTGTTGCCACCCGCTGCCGTCGTCTGCGGTAACGTCGAAGCGGCGCGCGCGCCTTCATCCGTTACGCCAGCGATCACTGTAGTCAGAAGCAGGACGTTCCATAATGAGCGTCGTTTGTTCATGAAGCCTCCGCAGCACCTGTAAACGGCCCCGCGCAGGGCCACACATTGGCGTTTCGTTCAAAATTAAGTCAGTCGAGAGCAACATTGATGAATTTTTCAACCCGCCCGTGGAAATATGTTCCACCAGTTTCGATGTCGATATCAACCGGTTTCGATATCGATATAAGGAATCGAAAAACCGATGTGGCAAACAGGTCACATGATGTGGCGCGCCAGAAGGAATGATCATCATGGAAATTCGGACTGTTCCGTGTCGAAATTCACATGCCCCTTCTGCCGCAAACGCAACAGGAGGAAAATGGACGCATCGGATAAGTATTTAATAATAGATGGAATAATCCAGAATACGGCTAAAAACCGAGGCAAATTCTCCCCTTTCCCATCAGGGCACACACATGCACAAAATCATTTTTTCAACGAAATGGTGGAGGGACAAATCTTTTTGCATATCGGAAATTCGTATCACGTATACGAATCGTGATGTGGCGCAGCAGATACACCTGGTCGCTCACCCGTATGCGTAATTTCGATTCCGGAATAATAAACGGGACCCGCAACCTTTGGGAAATTACCACGTTACAGATTCGCAACAGAACCAGCCACGCCACCTGTTCCACGGTCAGTTCCCGGCGTTTCTCCACGCGCAGAAGATATCATCCGGCTAAAACGCCTTTCCTGCCTGAAGGTTCCTTCATCCCCCGACAGTCCTGCACGATCACCATATTACGATATCAGGTCGTAACGAACAAAGGAAACGCAGTTCATTACAAAGCCGGTTCATCCCTATGTATCCTGCCAGTCAGCGGAAAAACCCCTCCGCTGGATCGGCAGGGCAACATCCCGCACCGCAACCGCCTTCAGACCGGCAGGTCACGGTTCGCGGATATGGCCTCCATCGCCATATAGGATGTGACCGTATCCAGATCCACGCGGCTGATAAGGGTACGATAGATCGTATCGAACGATTCCATATCCTGCGTGATGATCTTGAGCATGTAATCGTAATCGCCCGCGATACGGTAGAAATCGATGACATTGGGAATGGCTGTCACGGCCTTGTGAAACCGCTCCAGCCATTCGCGCGAATGATTGCGGGTCCGCACCATGACAAAAACGGTCAGGCCAAGCCCCAGCCTTGCCGGATCAAGCCGTAGCGTCTGGTTGCCAACCAGACCGCTTGCCCGCAACGCATTCAACCGCCGCCAGCACGCATTCTGGGACAGGCCAACAATGTCCGCCAGTTCGCGCTGCGACAGGCCCGCGTTCTTTTGCAGGGCCCGCAGGATGCAGCGATCAAATTCATCAGGTTTTCTGCTCATAAACGATCATGTGACCACATATTCAGCAAAAACAACCATGAAATAGGGAAAAAATCCCTACGGAACCCCATTAACATCATCCCGCAATGAAGGCGGTGGGTTGTGCGATGCAAGTGGATGACATGTCGATATCGGAATTCATGGCCGGTCTGCAGGCCGCTGGGGTGGAGGGGTTGCGCGCGGGCCTGATTGGTGAAGGCGCACCCGTTCCGGGGCCGTTTGGCACAAAACCCCTTGTCTATGCCGATTACGTGGCATCAGGCCGTGCGTTGCGACAGGTCGAGGATTTCGTAACCCATCGCGTGCTGCCCTATTACGCGAATTCCCATACCGAGGCCTCGTTCTGTGGGCGCTACATGACCCGCATGCGTCAGGCGGCACGGGCGCATATTGCACGGATATGCGGGGCGGAAACCGGGTTTTCCACCGTGTTCTGCGGTTCGGGGGCAACTGCGGGTCTGAACCGGCTGGTTCACCTGTTCGGGGTATCCGATGCCGTGGGGACGGGACCACGTCCGGTCGTCTTTCTCGGGCCGTATGAACACCATTCCAACATCCTGCCATGGCGGGAAAGTGGTGCGGATATCATGGTGATTGACGAAGCGCCGGAGGGTGGTCCCGATCTGGACCATCTCGAACGGACGCTTGCAGCGACAGATCCCGACGCCTTGCGGATCGGCGCCTTTTCGGCGGCATCAAACGTGACCGGGATCATCACGGATGTCGATGCGGTCACAAGGATGCTCAGGGCACATGGCGCCCTGTCCGTGTGGGATTACGCAGGCGGCGGCCCGTATCTTCCCATCGACATGAAGGCCGGTACCGCCTGCGAGAAGGATGCCGTGGTAATTTCACCCCATAAATTCGTGGGTGGGCCTGCGGCATCGGGCATCATGATCGTACGTGATGCCACAGTCAGGCGTACGCGGCCGGTTTTTCCCGGTGGAGGAACCGTAAGGTTTGTCTCCCCCTGGGGACATGATTATGCCGAAAGCCTGACCAGTCGGGAAGAAGCCGGCACGCCCAACGTCATCGGCGATGTCCGCGCCGGGCTGGCCTTTCTTGTCAAGGAAGCGATGGGACAGGACTGGCTTGATACGCGACATGCAACACTGCACAAACGCGCCCTGCAGGCGTGGCAGCACAATCCGCATATCACCATACTGGGCAACCCTGCCGCCAGCCGCTGCCTGCCGATCTTTTCAATACAGGTTCACGATACCCGTCAGGGTGGCCTGATCCATCAGCAACTGTTCACCCGCATGCTGTCGGACCTGTATGGCATTCAGGCCCGTGGCGGATGCGCCTGCGCGGGTCCATACGCGCATGATCTGCTGGGCATCGACCAGCCTATGTCGGAAGAACTGCGCCAGAACATCCTGAACGGAAACGAAATACGCAAACCCGGCTGGACGCGCCTGAATTTCTGCGCCCTGACCGATGACCACAAAGCAGATTTCATCATCCATTCGGTCAACGAACTGGCATCCAGCCCCTACCCCATGGTCGATGCCTATGCGTGCGACATGGAAACCGCCCGCTTTCAGGCCATGACGACGGAAATGGCATGACCCCTGAATGGACCATGCGGGAGAGGTTCATCCGCATGGCCCCGTTACGGTTCGGTGCCGGGCATTTCATTACCGACAAGGTAGGTATCGCAGATTTCGCGCAGCAGGGTCAGGCGGGGATTGTTCCAGCCATTATCAATTGACGCCAGTCCGTAACGCAACACCGGAACATCATCGGAAAGGCGCAGATAATAAAGGGGCGACCCGTCGAGAGAGGCCCTGTTGCGCGGCCTGACATTCAGCAGGCTGAACCCATGCCCATGGGCCACCAGACTTCTGACCGTATCCATGCAGTCAACACATTCAAAATTGCGCAGTTCGATATGGCTGCGCGCAAAAATCGAGACGAAATAATCCCGTGATACCGGCAGGTTCAGCAGAATGAACTTCTGGTCCATGACTTCCCGCAACGCCACCGTTTCCCGCAACCGCAACGGATGCGTCTCCCCCACCAAAACGAAGGGCGGCAAGGCAGCGCAGGGATGGAAATTGACATCGGGATCAAGTTGCAGGTCGTAGCATATCATCGCGCATATATCGCCGCGCCGCAGCTTTTCCGTCAGATCCCGGTGGTGCCCCGTCATGATGCGCAGATGCGCCTGCGGGTAACGGGTCTGGAACACCCTATGCAGCAATGGACCGACAAACGGGTAAAGCGTGGACATGCAGCCAATATGGACTTCGCCCGTCACCTTGCCGGACAGACCGGACATGGCGGCTTCAAGGTCATGCGCCTGCTGCAGGAAGGAACAGGCTTTCTGAAGGAACGCCTCCCCTTCCGGTGTCAGGGACAGGCCGCTGGCATGGTTACGCAAAAAAAGCTGTATGCCAAAGCTGGCCTCAAGACTGGCGATAGCGGCCGAGATGGAAGGTTGGGAAATATGGATCTGCCGCGCCGCCGCCGCGATGGAGCCGGTATTGGCGGTGGCGACAAAATAGCGCAGTTGCCGAAGGGTATAACGCACCGGCGGTATCATATACGTTCCCTACTGGTCCGGACACATGCAGGCGCACCAGACACGACATACGCTCAAGTCTTACCATGGGTCTGTTTCCCTGCCTTGGCAAGGGGATGGCATGAGGCCATACCTGCGGCCGATCTTACGAACCGATCCTTACCCGCCCGCATGCACCGGGGGCAGCGTAGCGGACCGTGCTGCGTACAGACTGTTCTACAGGCAACATCTCCGCCCTGTTATATCCGGTGTTGAAGAGCGCTGCCTTATTACGCCGAAAACAGACCGGACATCATGCACCCGGCGCCATCGCCGCGGCGATGGTCGGGGTATAATGCACCGACACCGTTGCCCCCGCGCCGATATCATCCAGTGTAATCAGGCTGCCTGTTGCCGTATCGCCCGTTATGGTGACGCCATGTCCATTTACCTGCGCGGCGATCGTCTTTTCGGGTGCAACAAACGGCAGGCCCAGAATAATCCGCCCCGATCGCGCAGGCGCAAGGCGGCAGGAAAACATCCCCTTATCCAGCACGATATCCGTCATGCGTCCCACCATATCGCAACATAGCAGAACGCGCGCACCACGCATGAGGCGCATCACACCGTCACGCACCACCAGTGTAAGCGCACCCAGCGGGGATTGCACCGGCCCCAGCACGGTATCCTGACCCGTAATGGTGATTTCCCAACCGGTCCACGGGTTGAAATCCATGACCTCCGCCACACCAAGCATGGGCAGCATCGCACCCCACGACAGGAACAGGTCGGTATCGGGCTGGTCCGATGCCTCCCCGTCAATGGCGCTGTAATTCTCGCCCGATATGCGCCGCGTGGTCCATGACTGGTTGAACAGCGCCATGCTCTGCGCCGCAAGGCGGGATGCCTGTTCATCAAAACCGTAACGACGCAGGCCATGCCAGACGAAATAATTCACGTTCGGCCAGATACGCCCCCGCCAGTATACGTTATCGGCAAAAGCAGGATCATCGCGCGTGACATTGGGCAGCACGTATTCACCGCCGAACGTCGCCGGATCTTCCAGATGCCGCAGCAGGCTGTGCGCCTGTTCCGGGGTCGCCGCACCGCAGATCAGCGGATAGAAACTGGTCGGTCCCAGACTACGGACAAAACCACCATCGCGCTGACGGTTGGCGAAAATGCCACGCGTCTCATCCCATAATTCATCACGGATCAACGCGCGGCCTGAGGCTGCAAGGGCGGCGAATTCGGCTGCTTCCGTATCATGACCCAGTTCAGCCGCGATCAGCGCCAGCATTTCCGCATCCAGCGCCAGCGTGCAGTTCAGCCCGACATCCAGCAGCGACAGCGTGCGTGTGTGCAGATCATACACCGCTTCATCATGGGTAGGGGAATTATCCATGCCCGTTTCGTTGCGCGCGCCGAAATGGGTGCCCTTGTACAGCCCTTCCCCCACGGCAGAGGTTCCGCACGATACCAGCCCCCGCCCATCGGGGTCGCGATGGGTACGCCACCATCGCTGGTTTCGCACCAGCGGGCCATAGACCAGTTCCAGCAACGAACGATCGCGCGTGCGCAGATACATCATCCATGCCATGAAGGCTCCGTTCGGGGCCTGTGTCCGGTCAACCCATGCATCGTTGGACGTGACGATGCATGCGAAATTGCCCTGCGGGGTGGCGCTGGCCATCGCCACGGCCATGTTTTCGCGCGCAATACCCGTATCGAACAGGCCCGTCATCAGCGCAGCATAGGTCTGATCGTTGAACCAGACCGCGAATTTTCCCAGATTCCATATCCGGCTGACAGAAGTATAGGGCCGGTGATTGATCCCGTCATAAACCGTGTTCCATGCCATCACGTCACGCACCGCATCCAGCGCGCCTGCGTGCATGCCTGTCTGGACCGGCAGGCAGGCATCCCCTGCTGGCGCAGCCAGCGCAGCGCGGGCGTTGCGTATGGCAAGATCGGGGCAGTCGGCCACGGCTGCGGCAAACGCATTGCTACGCATCATTTCCAGGTTGAAACGCAGTGCAATAACACGTCCGCACGTACCGCGCGTGGCGGTGTGGAAATAGCCGTTCGTATCGTAATCCGCCGCCACGGCTTCCACCGTATCATGCGCCGTGACCTGCACCGCCTCCTCACGCGTTACAAGGGCGACATGGCGGGTGCCCACACGGATGACGGCCGCCCCGTCCCGATAGACAACTTCCTCCCCCTTCGCACCCGACAGGCATAACGTCACCCAGTACCGTAATCCCCATTCCCCCGGCACGCGGCCATTCCACTCCCCCCGCACCGCGTACGGATCAGCCCGGTCATAACGGAAATCCAGATGCGTGCCCGCGTGGCGCGTTTCAAATTCGATCCGTGCGCCATCCGCCGCATGCCGCCCGAACACGATATCCGCACCGGGCGGCAGGAGTGTCGCCCTACGCTTGCTGGTGGAATACAGGATCGGGGTAAGCTTTACGCCCAGCGGCAGGAAGGTCAGTTCCGCAGGGCGGTCGGACCATGTGTTCCATGCCCTTTGCACGGGTATTGTTGGATCGACAATCATCCTGTCGCACCTATCCTTCATCACGGGTTGCGTATGGAGCGGATTTCAGTTCGGAAACAGAACAAGATCGGAGTGCCGGGCCATCGTCAAGGGCGCCCGGCGTCCCCGGTCATGCGCCGGCATGCGCACGCAGCCTGATCGCCATGACCTTATCCTCGGATGGATAGAACCACACCAGAACAGCCGACACGCAGGCAATGAAAATGGGGACGCCGACAAACCCCATGCAGATGAACGCCCGCGCCTGCGGGGACTGCACCGCCAGACCGGAGACATAACCACCCCAGCCCAGCATGGCCGCCGACAGCGCACCGCCAGCAGCCCACGCGACCTTGCCCATGAAACTGTTTATGGAATAGGCCAGACCAGCCGCCCGCACCCCCGTCAGCACTGCGCCAAGATCGATTGCATCCGCAATCATCGCGTAAAATACCGGCAGCGTCATACCTTCAAAAAAACAGGCAAGACCGAAAACCGTGCCCAGCAGCACCGGTCGATTGGGCGCGCATACAAACACCACCAGACACAGCGCCGACAGCACATAGGGCACCGCCACCGTCGCGCGCTGCCCGATCCGGCGCACCAGCCAGCCCGAACAGGTCACACCCAGCACCTTGCCAATCCCCATGACCGAAATCAGCAACCCGCCAAACGTCGCGGGCCGACCAAGAACCGCCGTGGCATAATAAAGCGACAGACCGTAAAACGCCGTAAGGTTGATGTAAAACAGGCTGAGCACGACCGTTACCACCACCCATGCCCGATTGTGCAGCAGGGACGCCAGCATGACACGCAGCGGGTTATGGGCAGGCTGCAGGACATAACGTTCCGTGCATGTAAAGGCAGGCACCATCAGCACCAGCCCACCTAGCAGCCCGATCACCGCCATCGCCGCCGGATAGCCGATGCGTTCATTCCCGCCACCCAGCCAGTGGACAAGCGGCAGCGTGACCGCCCCCATGAAAAAGGTGCCGCCCGTCGCCCCCATCATACGGAACATGGCCAGGGAAAGTCGGTCACGACCATTGCGCGTCATGACATTGGGCAACACGCCGTAAGGCACATTCACCATCGAAAACATGATGCCCATCAACAGGTAGGTTCCGTACGCCCATGCCAGCCGCCCGCCCGCGCCCACCGGCAGGCGGATAAAGCACAGCAGCAGCGCCAGCCCCAATGGCAGCGAAAACCATTTCATGTAGGGACCGACACGGCCACGGAACAGCCTGCGCCGGTCGATCATGTAACCGATACACGGATCGGCCACGCTGTCGACCACACGCGCGGCCAGCATCAGGATCGCAACCTGACCCGCGGCAAGGCCACAGACATTCACATAGAAATACAGCAGGTAGGACCCCGTAATGCCGAACATGGCGTTACCGGCCAGATCACCACAGGCGTAGCTCATACGCTCGCCCATCCCAAGTTGAAACGGAACCGAAACATCATGAGCTACGGTCGGGCGGGACGATGGCATGCAGACATTATCCTTGCTGTGGATGATGGCCAGCACGACGGTGCGCAATAACGGCACCATGGTGCGCGCCCTTCACGACCGTCGCATGATCAGCGCAACGCTGCCAAGCACCACCACAATCCCGGCAATGGACAGCAGCGCGGGCTGTTCACCCAGAACGGCCCACCCCAGCAGCAACCCCACCACCGGGTTGACATAGGCGAAGGTGGACGCAATTTCCGGCGAAAACGTACGCAGGACCACCACATAGGATGCAGGCGCGACCACACCGCCGAAAATGACCAGATAGACGAATGCGCCGATCTGCGCGGGCGCAGGATAATCCGGCAGTGGCGCGCCCCGCACCCACAGGACAAAAGCCAGCAGGCATGATGCGCAGGCCATCTGGATCGCCGCCGTCCATTCCGGCGCCAGCCGCCCGGCGAGGGGACGCTGCAACACCGTACCCAGCGACCACGTCATGGCCGAAAGCTGCAATACCATAACCACCAGCACCGGATGTGGCCCTGAAATGCCGCCATGCCCGGAAATGACGGGCCACACCACCATGAACAGCCCCCCCAGTCCGGCCAGAAGCGCACCCACCACCCGCATGGATGGACGGGTCCGTGACACCACGCAGTCGAACAGCGCGCACCATAACGGGATCGACCCCATCGACATGACGATAAAGCCAGAACTGGCATAGGGCGCGCAGGATGTCGCCAGCGTATTGCCACCTGCCCACATGAGCATGCCGGTGCCGATACAACGCACCAGATCGGGCCAGCGCAGGCGCTGGGGCAGGCCGTGCCGGTACAGGGCCAGTGACGCCAGAATCAGCGCGCCACACCCTTCGCGCCCGAACTGGATATGCAGCGGCAGGATATGCCCGACCCCGTGGAGGCATATTTTCACCATAAGATAGGTGCTGCCCCATATCACATAGATCATCAGAAGATGGACGTAGGCCACCGATGAAATACCAGTGGTCCTGCTGACCCCGCCAAGCGGCGGGCTGGACGCGGATGCGGTCACTACGGGCTCCGGTTACGCGCGCGATGCGCGACGATGGACAGGAATGTTTTTCTGGGCGGCGGCACGACCGGGCGCGATTCCGCATCCGCGTGCGTCACAACACGCCTCCCATACGGCATTCGTTTCGTCAAAGGTATAATGAATACGTATACGACAGGGCCGCGCCCCGCCTTGCGCATGGATAAGGATGCACCGCTGGACCCGGCCTGACGCATCACGGCGTATCTGCCACGCAAGGGGATGACTTACCCGTTGCAGCAGAAAAATGTTACGACCCATTATCGAAACATACCGTGTCGCGGCCATGCGGAAGGGGAACGCCCTGTCGGATCATCTTATTGCCCGTCTGGGCTTTCGCCACCTGCGCATGGTCATGGCCATAGCCGGGACCGGATCGCTTGCGGCAGCGGCGCGCCAGTTGAACATGACCCAGTCGGCGGTGACGAAAGCATTGCAGGAAACGGAGATGCTGTTCGGCACCCGCCTGTTCGCGCGCACCAGTTCGGGCACCACCCCCACCGCACAGGGTCAGGTCCTGCTGGCGCATGCGCGCGTGATGATGGACATGTTCATACAGGCCGCCGCGGACGTGACCAGCCCCGATCCCACGGGTGGCCGTGTGATGGTGGGCACGTTGCAGTCCGCATCGGCCGTGCTGCTGCCCCGCGCAATCGCCCTGCTGCGCCGGGAACGACCGGGCCTGACGGTTTCCGTCATCGAGGGGACGAATGACGTACTGGTACCCGCCATGCTGCGTGGTGAAATCGACCTGATCGCAGGCCGCATTCCCGATACGCGCGAACATGACCATCTGGCCGATGAAATCCTGCTGCATGATGTCGCCTGCATCGTCACCCGTCCTGAACATCCCCTGACGCGACGCGGGGCGCTCCACCTTGCGGATCTGGCGATGGCGGACTGGATACTGCCCCCGCCGGGAACAGTACTGCGCCAGCAGGTGGATCAGGCATTTCACGACGAAGGCGTGCCGCCGCCGCGCGGCGCGGTGGAGTCCGTATCCCTGCTGACCAATCGCGGCCTGCTGGCGGCGGATGATTATGTGGCCGTCATGCCGTGGCAGAGCGCCCAGATTGAAACGCAGGCGGGCCGGATGGTGCTGCTGCCCATCCTGCTGCGTGCAACCATAAGCCCCATAGGCATCACCACCGGACTGAACAGCAGCCGCACCGCTGCCGCCCGGTACATGATCGCCGCACTGCGCCGCGCGGTGGATGACGTGCCCACCTGCCCGCTGCTGGACGAAGGAACGGATTTCCCCGGCCCCATGGCGTAAATGCCCCCGGCCCTGTTCACACGTTGCGGGACAGGCCCAGAAACGCCGCCGCATTGCCCCCCAGTATCCGCGCACGTGCATCCGCACCGAGGAACGTGGCAGACCGCACAAGGCCGCCAACCGGGCTTTCCCCCAGCGGAAAGGGATAGTCCGATCCCAGCATGATCCGCTCATCCCCCATCACGCGAACCAGAAGTTCCAGCGCGTCGGGGTCAAACACGGCGGAATCGACATGGAAACGGTCCACATAACTCGATGGCAGATTGGGACAGTCGACGCGCACGATGTCCCGGTTGCGCCACGCATTATCAACACGCCCCAGCAGGTAGGGAAAACTGCCCCCGCCATGGGCGAAACACAGCCGCAGATTACGCGGCAGACGCTCAAACGCGCCCGACAGGATAAGGGAAAGGATGGAAAGCTGCGTTTCCGCCGGCATGGACACCAGCCATGGCAGCATGTACGGCCCCATCCGCGCATTGGTCATCATGTCCCATGGATGGATCAGCAGGGGAATGTCTTCCTGCGCGCAGTGATGCAGGAAGGTCATGATGCCCGCGTCATCCAGACCACGGTCACCCACATGGTTGCCGATCTGCACCCCGACATGCCCGCTGGCCATGGCGCGCGATGCTTCCCGGCAGGCCATGTCGGTATCCTGCAACGGCACCTGCGCCAGCGCACGCAGCCGCGTGGGGGCGTGGGAACAGATTTCCAGCGCCGCGTCATTGAATATCCGCGCACAGTATTCGGCCTGCGCCGCTGGCCGACCATAGGCGAACAGGATGGGTGTGGCGGAAATGACCTGAATGTCGATACCGTCACGATCCATTTCCGCCACGCGCCGCTGCGCGTTCCAGCACGCATCGTAGACCGGGCGGAAATCGCGCGTGCCCAGCATGAGCATCGCATGTTCATCATCGACATGACGCATCCATGGCCAGTCGGGCGTGCCGAAACGCGCCTGCAGGTCCGGCCATGCGGCAGGGAGGAAGTGGGAATGAAGGTCAATGATCATGGCAGCCTGACCCAGCCATCGGGTGCTGTCCTGCCCGGATGCAGCGCGCCGCATTGCGGACAGGTGCGCTGTTCGGTGCTGGCGTAGAACGCATCATAAAGCGGGGGAATATCGGTCACGAGGCTGTGCAGCCGCACCTCCACCCTGTGAACCAGCGCGCCGCATTCAAAGCAGTACCACTCGAACCCGTCCATCTCGCCTGGGGGACGGGCGTTTTCGATCACCAGGCCGACCGATCCCGGCATGGGACGCTGGGGCGAATGACGCACATGCGGCGGCAGCAGGAAAATCTCCCCTTCGCGGATCGGGACATCGTAATGCTGGCCGCGATCCACCACCTTGAGCACCATGTCACCCTCAAGCTGGTAGAAGAACTCATCCACCGGATCATCATGGAAGTCCGTCCGCTGGTTCGGACCACCCACCACCGTCACCATCAGTCCGGTGTCGGTCCATATCTGCTGGTTGCCGACCGGCGGCTTCAGCAGGTGGCGGTTGTCATCGATCCATTTACGGAAACTGAATGCCGAAAGCCGTGTCATGTGAAATCCCTCACGCCGGACCGGGTTGCGGATAAAAGGCGGTTACCTTCATCTCGATCAGCAGATGCGGATGGGGCAACTGGTGAACGGCCACCGTGGTACGTGTCGGCCCGTCAAAGCCAAAATATTCGCCATACACCGCGTTATAGCCGCCAAAATCGTTCATATTGACCAGAAAGGTGGTGACATCCACGCAATCGGCCAGACCGGCCCCTACCGAGCGCAGGATCGCGTCGATATTTTCGATCACCGCGCGGGTCTGCGCGCGGATGTCCAGATCGGTCGTGCCCATTGCATCCACGCGCACGCCTTCAAAACTGTTATCAGGGCGGCGGGAGCTGGTGCCCGATACGAACAGGAAATCCCCTGCCCGCCGCAGATGGGGAAAACGCCCGCGCGGCACCGCGCGCCCCGCGACCACACCTTCCGTCATGACCGTGACCCCGTTGTTGTGAAGCCAAGACGCCCCAGCGACTGCACCGTAGCCGAGACATGGCAGCCTGGCCTTAGCGCCACCGCTGCCGTCGCCGCCCCCGCCAGCACGATCTCGCCCGCTTCAAGCCGCGCGCCACGTTCGCCCGCCAGTCGCGCGGCTTCCATCAGCCCGCGCAGCGGATGGCCAAGAATGGCGGCGGACGATCCGGTCTGCACCACCTGCCCGTCCAGATGCAGGACCATGCCAAGGTTGGAAAAATCCATCCGCGCCGATGCAGGCTCACCCAGCACGAACCCGCGGGCGGACGCATTATCCGCCACCACGTCCACAACATTGAAGCGGAAATCCCGATAGCGGCTGTCAATGATTTCCAGCGCAGGCAGGACCGCCTCGATCGCGTTACGCGCTTCCGTCGTGCTGACGGGACCACATAACGGGCGGCGCAGGATAAAGGCCAGTTCGGTTTCCACACGGGGATGAATGGCCGTGGACATGTCGAATACCGCGCCATCGGGCAGTTCCATACCGGCCCCCAGCCGCCCCCATATCAGGTCGGACACGCCCATCTGCCGCATCTTGGCGCGACTGGTGAAGCCCATCTTGACGCCAGCGATCCGCTCGCCGCGCGCAATGCGCAAGGCGGCAAGCTGCGCCTGTATGGCATAGGCATCGTCCAGATCCAGTTCCGGCATCTGCACCGTTACCTGTTCGATCGCCTGACCCTGCCGCGCTGCATCATCCAGCCGCCGCGCCACGGCGCGTATGGTGGTGGCGTCAATCGCCATGGTGTTTCCCCTTTGGCGCAAAGCGGACGCTGACTGCGCCCAGACCATTGATGCGCACGTCAAAACTGTCGCCGGGCCGGGCTGCGACCATCGGCCCCAGCGCACCCGACAGCACCACTTCCCCCGCACGCAGCGGCATGCCGCGCCGGGCCATTTCAGCCGCCAGCCAGCGCAGTGCGTTAAGCGGGGACCCCATGCACGCCGCCCCCGCGCCGGTCGAGACCTCGCCCCCACGACATTCCATCACCATGCCGCAGGCATACAGGTCCACATCACGCAGGGACCGTCGGTCCTGCCCCAGTATGAACAGGCCGGACGACGCGTGATCGGCAATGGTATCGGCCACGGTGATATCCCATCCGGCGATGCGGCTATCCACGATCTCGATGGCGGGCAGAAGGTAGTCCACGGCGGAAATGACCTCCGCCATGCCGGGATCGACATGGGGCAGGTCACGCGACAGGACGAAGGCGATTTCGGCCTCGCACCGGGGCTGCAGGGTTGCACCCACGGGAATGACTCCGTCGGTTACCACTTCCATATCGGCGGTCAGGACACCGTAATCGGGCTGGTCGATACCGAACTGCTGCTGTACGACCGGGGCGGTCAGGCCGATCTTGCGCCCGACGATACGTGCCCCCGCCGCCACACGGGCCGTGACCAGCGCACTCTGCACGGCATAGGCGGTATCGACGGCAGCAGCCCCGCCGATCAGGTCACGCACGGGCGCGCAGGCCACGCCGGTACGCGCAGCGGTCTGGAGTTGACGGAACGCACGTTCCGCCGTCCCGGTCAGGACTGGCATGTTCATGGGTGTCACATCCTGATGCAGATATTTGTGGTTTCGGAATAGAAATCCAGCGAGCGCATGCCCCCTTCCCGTCCGATACCGGACAGTTTCACGCCACCGAACGGCGTGCGCAGGTCACGCAGGAACCATGTATTCACCCAGACGATCCCCACATCGATCCGGGCCGCCACACGGTGCGCGCGGCGCAGGTCGTTGGTCCATACGGCTGCGGCCAGACCGTAGGGGGAGTTGTTGACGCGCTGCAGCACCTCCGCCTCCGTATCGAAGGGGGCGACGTGGCAGACAGGGCCGAAAATCTCCTCCCGCACGCAGGCGGCATCATCGGGCAGGCCGGTCCAGATGGTGGGTTCTATAAAGGCCCCGCCATCACGCTCATCACCAAACCACGGCATGTCGCCACCGGTCACCACACAGGCCCCGTCACTTACGGCACGGGCGTAATACCCCAGAACCTTCCTGCGGTGCGCATGGGAAATCAGCGGGCCGATCCCCGCGCCGCTGTCTGCCCGCGCGGGGGACAGGGCTTCGGCCCGCACCCGCAATGCCTGCACGAAACGGTCGAAAAGGGGGCGCGCCACATAAACCCGTTCCGTCGCCAGACAGACCTGCCCGCAATTGGAGAACGCGGAACGGGCGACACCGTCCGCGGCTTCCTCCACATCCGCATCAGAAAAGACGATGGCTGCGTTCTTGCCGCCCAGTTCAAAGGATACCGGCTTAACACCGGGTGCCGCCGCCTGCATGATGGTGGTGCCGGTGGAGCTTTCACCCGTAAAGGTAATGGCGTCGATACCGGGATGACGGGTTATGAAGGCGCCTGCGGAATCCGCGCCGAAACCATGCACCAGGTTGAAAACCCCCGCCGGTATGCCCGCGTCATCCATGACCTGCGCCAGCAATGTGGCGGTATAAGGCGTTTCTTCCGATGGTTTGGCCACAACGGCATTACCGCATGCCAGCGCAGGCGCCAGTTTCCATGACAGCAGCAGCAGCGGCAGGTTCCATGGCGCGATCACACCAACCACACCCACCGGACGACGACGCACGTAATTGAGCGCGCCCGCGCCATCGGCTGTATCGGTATGGTAGCTTTCGCTGCCCATTGTGGCGATCAGGTCGGCAAAAAAGCGGAAATTGGCGATCCCGCGCGGCACGTCGATGGTGCGGGTGTGATGCGTGTCCTTGCCGGTATCGGCTATCTCGGCGGCGACAAATTCCTCAAATCGCGCTTCGATGCCACTGGCCACCGCGCGCAGGGCGGCTACACGCTGTGTTACCGTGCTGCGGCCCCACGGCCCGGTTTCCAGCGCCTGCCGTGCGGCCTGCACGGCGCGGTCCACCTGCTGCGCATCGGCCTCGTTCACATAGGCGATGGTCGTGCCATCGACGGGGCTTATGTCGTGGAACAGCCGGTCCGTATATTCGAACTGGCCATTGATGAAGTTGCCCAGAAGCGGCAGGCCCTCATGGGTCCGCATCGGTCTGTCTGCGTGCAGGGACATGCTGCGTCCTCGTAATATCTGAATGGAGTATTCAGATGGAAACGGGACACCCGCAATGGAATTTACTTCAGACCCACATGAACGTTCGGAATACCATGAACCGTTTGTGTAGCGGAATGATCATTACCGCTTCGCGGTCCTGTTCCCGCGAAGCGGAACAGGGATGCCCCTGTCAGGCGCTCAGGCGTGTCAGGCCGTTTCCTTCGTGCGTTACCTCAGTCTCCGCAATACGATAGGGACCGGCGGCCAGTATTTCGATACACAGCAGCGCCTTCAGCGCATGCTGCCGCCTGCCCAGTTCCACAACCGCCTTCCCGTCCGTCCAGCGGCAGTCCGCGCTGCCGCTATCGTGCCATCCATTCGGGGCGTCCAGACCCAGATGTGCGGTAAGGGCGCGTGCTGCATTGCCCTCAAACAGTCTGATGTCACGGATCAGGACACCAAGATGCCGACGGTCATCGACATAAGGCCCCATTGTGTCGCACGGTCGGCTGGTGCGCGACATGATCCGAATTTCCTGCACGTCAGGCGGAATCATGAAAAAGGTGAAACCCTTGGCTTCACGCATCGCACGGATGACCGCACCGCTATCCGTTACCAGATGCAGATCGGCATCCGCCGTGGTTTCCAGCACATCATGGCGTGCAGGGATGTCACTGGCGCATGCACGGGCGTCGATCATGTCAAAAAGCGGCCTGACGAAATCCTGCGACACATCCAGTGGCGCCGCACTGTCCCGCGCCCATGTCTTTTCCTGCCCCGGAAACCGGACAACCGGTCCCGTCTGCCTGAAGCCATGCCGGTTTCCGGTATCCAGATAGCTTTCCGTCAGCATGCCATCCACCGTAATGATGGAATGGCTTTCCGTTTCAAGATGATAATAGGTATAGGTTGATATGGTGCGGTCGTAATAAATGCTGCGGTTATTGACCAGCATGCGCACCGGCAGGAAGCGGCCATCAAAGAACAGGCAGTGTTCGGGCGTGACAAGCATATCCCTGTAGGGAACACCGCTGGCGATGGCATCTTTTACGATGCGTACCGGATACCCCGCCTCATCGGGATAGGGGCCGGGTTTCACGCTGGCCGTGGCGGTTCCCGTCCATATGACGGGACGGAACACCTGCCGTCCCTCATGATGGACCAGAATTTCATCACCCACGCGGATTTCTTCTATGGCTACATCGCCCTGTGCCGTACGTACCATTGAACCGGACAGGAAACAGACCAGCACCGTGCCTGCGCCATCCGTATCGGCCACGGTGCCGAGATAATTATCCGTCCCCGGATCGGTATCCTGATACTGCCCGTTCAGGTCCAGGGTATCACCATTGGAAAATGTTACGGTCGACGTGCCCAGAAAGCTGTCATAATCGACACTGGTTATGGTGGCTGGCGCGCCATCGCTTTCCACAATGATGCGGTCGCCCGTGCCGAACCCATTGATACTGGCGCCATCAAGCAGGGCGAGACCGCCACTGGACCCGGCAAGATTGAGCGTTCCGCCGCCCCCCTGAAAATTGAGGGTCAGGCCACTGGCAGCCGAGATCACGCCGTTACCATCAAATGTGCCGCCATTGGATATGTTGATGGTCACACCCGACAGCGCGGTCAGCAACCCACCGGCGAGACTGACATCACCCCCGTCCGCATCCACGATCACGCTGGTACCCAGCGCCACCGTCCCGGCCGTGACCGTAACGGATGTATTGTCCCCTGCGGTTACCGTGTAGGTACTCAGCGCCGTTATGGGCGTATCGAGCAGCCCATCAAGGGAAACATTTGCCGAAACCGGGCTGCCATCACCGGATTCAACATCCATGCTGGCAGAGCCCAGAACACCGAGTACGGAGGTGGGGGCAAGCGTATAGGACCCACTTTCCGTAACCGTATTGTCGGTGTCAAAATAGGCATTCCCGATATTTCCCATCTGCCCTGTTCCCATCCGCCAGAGGTTACGTGGATTGTGGGCGATCGTTTGCGCCCATCCTCTCGTCTCATACAGATATGAAAAAAGGGTTTCCGGCCGCCCCGATAACGGCGCGCTGAAATGACCTACGCCGCGTATCCGGGCAACAGGCGGTCCAGCCGCCGCTTCATGGCCGCCAGATGCACGGCAGCCGAAGTTTCACGTTCCGTCACCATCTGCCCGACCGCGCGGGCCACGACATCAGGCGCCACGGCACGAAGTGGTGCGCCCATGGTGCGGGCCAGATACTGGTCCCGCGCGGCGATTTCCAGATAATGCAGGTCATACAGACAGGCGGCGACATCCCGCCCGATGACCGATACCCCATGATTGGCCATCAGCACTACGTCGTGATCGCGATGGGCCGCGACCAGCCGCAGGGCTGCATCCTCATCCAGAACCAGCCCTTCATATTCTTCCAGATAGCCCACGCGCCCGACAAAGCGCATCGCACTTTGCGTAATGGGCAGGATGCGCATATCCGCAAGGCTGGTCAGCGCCGTGGCATAGGGCATATGGGTATGCATCACACAACGTGCCCGGGGCACCCCGGCATGGATGCGCGCATGGATGTGAAAGGCCGTTGGCTCCCACATCCCCTGCCCCGCGACGATGCGCCCCGCAAGATCGACCCGGATCAGGCCGGATGCCGTCACCTCCTCAAACAGCGGGCCGAAGGGCTTGAGCAGGAATTCCCCCTCCGCCCCCGGCACGGCGGCGGAGAAATGGTTGAACACGCCGTCATCGCCCCCTTCAAGTGCGACAGTGCGGTAAGCGGCAGCCAGATCGACACGCAGCGCGTGCTCTGGCGTAATATCCGCCGTCCCGCGCGTGTTCATGATACCTGCCGGACGCCAGCGGCCACGCGCCCCGCGCGCAGGCGGCAGATCACGTAATAAAGCGGGCAGACCACGATCAGCCCCACCATCCACGACAGGTCCGCCCCCCCCAGCGCACGCGCGGCAGGGCCGGTATACAGCGTCGAGGAAATGAAGGGTACCTGCACCAGTGTGCCAGCCACGTAGCAGAACAGGGCCGTCCCGTTCCATCGCCCGTAAATACCGCCATTAGGGCGAAAGAAGGATGCCACATCATATTCGCCACGGTGGATCAGGTAATAATCGACCAGATTGATCGCCGTCCACGGCACCAGAACATACAGCAGCAGAAACAGGAAGTTCATGTAGTTTTCAAGGAAGTCGGCCTGCGCATTCAGCGCAACCCCCGTCCCGCACGCAAACAGCGCGAAGCAGAAGATCACCCGCGCCCCCGCACCGGGCCGCCATCCGGCGCGGAAGGTCTGCAGCACCGTAATCGCGGCCAGCATGCCACCGTAGATATCCAGCGCCCCGCAGCACGCCACCGTAACCGAGAACACCAGCACGGCGAACCAGCTCAGCCCGCCCAGACTGTGCGACAGGGTTGCGATGACATCCCCCCCATCGGCCAGGATACCGAACAGCGCGCCCAGCAGCATGGGGAATGTCGCCCCCGTCACCACGCCGCCATACGTGCCCCAGAATGCGGGCACCGCGCCGGTATCGCGTGGCAGGTAACGCGAATAATCCGAAACATAGGGCGCGTAGGAAAGCTGCCACAGGGCCGCGACCGACATTGCGCCAAGGAAGTCATGGACGGAAAAACTGCCACGGGACATGAAATCGGCAGGCAGGCCCTGCACACCGATGATCCAGATAAAGCACAGCACCAGCGTAAAGGCCGACAGAATCGACAGGTAACGCGCGCAGCGATGGATCATGTCATAGCCGCATATGGCGACCAGCAGGCTGGACGTACCGATCAGCAGGATGGCAGCCGACTGGGGCACGACGGGAAACTGGCTATGGACCGACCGGCCCCCTATGGTCACGTTGGACGCGGTATAGCCCGCATACATCAGGATCACGATGACCGTGACCAGCACCGCGCCATAGGTGCCGAACTGCCCACGGGTCTGGACCATCTGCGGCACGCCCAGACGGGGCCCCTGTGCCGCATGCAGCGCCATGAACACCGCGCCCACCAGGTTGCCGACAATCAGCGCCATCGCCGCCGAACGGAAATCAAGATGGAATGCCGTCGTCGCCAGCGATCCGGTGATGATTGTCAGGATCTTGACGTTGGCGCCAAACCATAAGGTGAAAAGGTAGCGCGCCGTGCCATGCCTGCGATCGGGTGGAATGGGATAGATGGTTTCGTTTTCGATATAGGATGGGGTAGGGCTTGCCATTCACGCTCTCACAGACAGGGGGCAGGGCATAATCACGCGGCCTATGGCGTGCAGGGACATATCGTTAACGCGATAATGTCAGCATGCGAACGGTATGAATGCAAGCACGTCACGGCCTTCTGAAGTCAGTATAGGCAAATTCTTTACAGACATGGTTTTTTTCGTAACGATACCGTACGGAATCCCGGCTCTGTTTACGCACCCTGACCATGGAACACGCTATTGACAGGCACGACGACCCCACACACCCCCGCGCGCCGTACCCGGCTGAACACGATCATCCGCATGGTCGTGGCACCCGTGCCTCTGGTCATGATCATGGCGGGCAGCGTGCTGGCCAACCGTTACCGGCCCATGGTGCTGGGCATGCCCTTCTTCGTGTTCTGGACGGTGGTATCGGTGTGCATGTGTTCCGTCAGCATGGGGGTGATCTACCTGCTTGATCCCGCCAACCACGGCCACGATGGGGATGACGCACCATGAACGTGGCGCTGCTTATCATAATGGGCACCATTGCGGGCGCGCTTGCGCTGGGCCTTATGGCGCGGCGCGGCATCCGCATGGACCTTGAACAGTGGAGCGTGGGTGGTCGCAGCTTCGGCCCGGTTTTCATGTTCGTGCTGATGGCAGGGGAGGTGTTCACGACCTTCACCTTTCTGGGGGGCGGGGGCTATGCCTACGCGCATGGGGTCGCGGCACTGTACATGGTTGCCTACACCGCGCTGGGTTTCGTGCTGTCTTACTGGCTTCTGCCACCTGTATGGCGAATCGGGCGCAGACACGGGCTGCTGACGCAGGCCGATTTCTTTCGTGTCCGTTACGACAGCAAACCGCTGGCGCTGCTGGTGGCAGTGGTGGGTCTGGTTTCCATGATCCCCTATCTTGTACTCCAGCTCAAGGGGCTGGGCATCATCGTGCAGGCCACGTCCTATGGCCTGCTCTCACCCTCGCTTTCCGTATGGATCGGGGCGAGCGTCATGTGCGTATATGTCGTGGTGTCCGGCATGCATGGATCGGCATGGACCGCTACGGTCAAGGATGTGCTGGTACTGGGGATTGTCGCATTTCTGGGGCTGTACATGCCATGGCACTATTACGGTGGCATGGGAGCGATGTTCGACCGTATCGGACAGATGCGGCCTGACCTGCTGACACTGTCCACCAGCGGGTTCAGCCCGTCATGGTACTGTTCGACCATCATAATATCCGGGCTTGGCATCTATATGTGGCCGCATACGTTCGGCTCCGCCCTGTCGGCGCATGCGGCGCGCAGCTTTCGCCTCAATGCCGTGCTGATGCCGCTTTACACGCTGGTCATGATCCTTGCCATGATCGTGGGCTTCGCCGCCATCGGGCAGGTGCCCGGTCTGACAGGCGGCCAGATCGACATGGCCCTGCTGCGCCTGTCGATCCAGACCTTTCCGCAATGGTTTGTCGGGCTGATCGGGGCGGCGGGACTGCTTACGGCAATCGTGCCCGGTTCGATGATGCTGATCGCCACCGCTACACTGGTGGCCAACAATATCTACGCCATGGTTTTCGTCCCCCGGGACCGTGCGCGGGTGGGACGCGTGGCGCGCATGATGGTGCCGGTCGTAACACTGGTTGCGGTCTGGTTCGCGCTGGACAGTTCCATCAGCATCGTTGGGCTGCTGATCATGGGCTACAGCTTTGTCACCCAACTGTTCCCATCACTCGTGGCCAGCCTGCCCGCGCGCCGCACCGTCAATACGGCGGGAGCCGGGGCGGGCATATGCGTGGGGGTTACGGTTGTCATGATTACTGTCCTGACCCATTCCACCATGGCCACGATGTTCCCTGCCCTGCCCGCCTGGATACGCGATATCAATATCGGCAGCCTTGCACTGGGGCTGAACATCATCACCATGCTGGTGGTCAGCCGCCTGTCAGACGCGCGATACAGCGCAAAGACATGACCCGCCGCAAGGCCATCACGTCACACGGCTTCGCTGACGATGACCTCGATCGGGGTTGGCGCAAAGCCTGAACAGGGGTTGTTCTGCTGCGGGCAGTTGGACAGGACAGCCAGAACCGGCATATGCGCGCGCAGGGTCACGTAATCACCGGGGCGGGAGATCCCTTCCGCAATTTGAAGCGCCCCATCGGAGGCGAATTTCACCCGCATGAAGAAATTGACGTTGGAGACGATTTCCGATGGTCCCAGCCCCCATTTTGACAGTTCGGAAATGAAATTGGTGCGGCAGCTTTCGGTTTTTTCCACGCCATAGCGCAGGCGATCCATCTCGCAACTGCAGCACCCGGCCAGCGTATCGTGAAAACCGCATGTATCCTCGATAACGGAAAACATCTTCTCCGCCCGGTCGGAATACAGATCCGTTCCCTTTGTTACGTAAAGCGATCGGTTCAGCTTGACGGTATTGGGAACATTCAGCCGCGCATGGGGCGCATGCGCCGTAAAGCACAGGAAATCCACCGCCTGCTGGCCGTGCAGATCGACAATGCTCAGAAACTGCCCCGTAGCCAGCACGCGCGACCACGGCTTTTTCGGCGCAACGGTCTCCCGGTGAATGACGCGGCTTCCTTCGGGCAGGGTCAGGACAACAGTCATGCACGCGGTCTCCCTGGCATCAGGACGGGCGGTGGATCAGCCGATACGCATGGGCGCACGGCCATATTCGTTGCCGGCGATCACAAGCCGGGTCAGCGCATCGAGGAAGGCATCCCTGTCCCCCCCTGTCAACGCGGCAATGGTGCGCGCATGCGCCCGGCGGGGGGCTCGGCCATTTCTTCCAGCAGGGCCGCCCCGGTTTCGGTCAGGTAAACCCGCTTGAGCCGCCGGTCGCGCGTGGTGCGTTCGCGCCGTACCAGCGCGCGTTTTTCCAGCCGGGCCAGCACATTGGCCAGTGTGGCGCGATCCACGCCAACTTCCTGTGTCAGTTCGCTCTGATCCAGTCCCGGTCGTGCCTGCGCCACGCACATGATGCTGTACTGCACCGGGGTTATGCCGAACACGCCGCATTCCTCGGCAAACAGGGCGACATGGATCTGGTGCAGCCGACGGATCAGGAATCCCGGTCGTGCGCCAAGCTGCGCCATGTCGCCCATCCAGCCCGGTGCATCGCCACGGGCGACGGTAGGTTCATGTGTCATGACCCCACGATACCAGCCGCCGCAGGGCGCGCCAAATAATCGTTAGCAGCAGCCGGCCCGCCCCCAGTCGTGCAGGCGGCGGAGGGGCTTCCTCATTGCGCAGGCGGGCCTGAAGGTTCAGACCGACGGTGCGGGCGATTTCATTGGCGAACACCTGTACCACCGGCCCACGCCCAAGCTGCGCCAGCGGCCCGCGCAAGGCATAGTGCATGTCGATTTCCACCCGGCTGGCCTCATTCCCATCCGGCACAACGGTAAAATCCGCCTGTCCCGACAGCCGTGTGCCACTGGCCTGATCGCGCCCCTGACACGTCAGTGCGCCGCGCATCGCATCCGTTGCGTACCGTACCGTCGCTTCCCCCTGGAAACTGGCCTGAATCGGGCCAAGGCTTGCGGTCATTTCCCCGCGTAGCTGATTGCCTTCCCGCGACAGCAGGCGTGCCCCCGGCACGCAGCCGACCACCAGTTCCGGGTCACGCACCGCATCCCATACCGCACTGGCAGGCACGCCGATGCGCAGGACCTGCCGCATCCGGTTGGGGGTATTGCCACCTGTGGCCCCCTCCGCCATCGGGGCTGTCATGGGGATGACGCCCTCATCGCGCTTGCGGCGGGCAAAGGTTGCGGCGGGCAGCCTGGGCGGGATAGCGGCCTGAACGCCCCGTCGCGTCTCAAGCACGCGCATGATCGCGCGCACGATGCCACCATACCCCGTGCAGCGGCACAGGTTGCCCGCCAGTTCCAGCCGCACGCGTTCGCTATCCGCATCGGGCAGGCGCGTGACGATATCGCGCGCCGTCACCAGCATGCCCGGTGTACAGTAGCCACATTGCAGCGCGTGTTCGGCAGTGAAGGCGGCACGCAGTTGCGCCATCACATCATCCGTGGCCAGCCCTTCGATACTGCGCACGTCCCGCCCGCTGCATGAATGCGCCAGCGTGATGCAGGCCCGCACGGGCTGGCCATCCATCACGACGGTACAGGCACCGCATACGCCATGTTCACAGCCGACATGCGTACCGGTCAGCAGCTCGGTCTCGCGCAGGAAATCAGCCAGACTGGTCCGTGGCGTCGCATCCCCCGTACAGGGCCTGCCATTAAGCGTGAGTGTAAGTGTGCTCATGCGCGCGTTCCCCTGTGTGCCTGCATGGCCTGTTCCATTGCACGCCCGGCGATCACCGCCTGCATGCGGCGTTCGACGGGACCAAGTCCCGCCCCCTCCAGCGCGCCTTCGACCGCAGCCGGATCGGCACGATCCCCTTCCAGCACGACGGGCGGCCCACCGGTCGCCCCGATGACCATGCGCCTTACCCCGTGCGTGGGGTCCAGCAACACGGCGCACATGGCATGCGCGAATTCGCCCGGTTTGCGGCACGCCTTGACGTATCCCCAGCCAAAATCCGCGCCGGGGCGGGGAATACGTATGGCCTGCACGATTTCACCGGGTTGCAGCACTGTGCGGAACGCACCGGTGACAAAGCCCGACAGCGGCACCATGCGCCCGCCACGCGGGGTCCATGTCAGCACCAGCGCACCCAGCGCGCCCAGCGTGCACAGCCAGTCCGCGCCCGGATCGGCATGACACAGGCTGCCGCCCATCGTGCCGCGCGTGCGGACCGCCCGATAGGCGATATTGGCCGCGATCCGTGACAGTATCCCGCCGGGCAGGTCGGGCGTACGCCCGTCCTCGATTGCCGCATGGGGCGTGGATGCGCCAAGGGTCAGGGCATCACCCGCATCCTCCACCCCCTGACATTCCGCCAGACCATGCAGCGCCACAATCCGCGCGGGACGGGCCACACGGAAATTGAGCATCGGCCCCAGCGACTGCCCGCCCCCCATGGCCCGCGCCCCTTCTGTCGCCAGCATGGTGCTGGCCTGTGCCAGCGTGGCGGGCTGATCGAAGGCAAAATCGACAGGCTTCATGAGGCAACTCCCTGTTCGCGCGCCATCAGGGCGGACACGATCCGGTGCGGCGTGATCGGCAGGCGATCCATGCGCACACCCAGCGGGCGCAGGGCATCATTGACCGCGTTGGCAATGGCGGCTGGTGGCCCGATCGCTCCACCTTCCCCGATGCCTTTCTGCCCGAATTCTGTATAGGGCGAAGGCGTAACCATATGATCGATGCGCAGCAGCGGCACTTCCGTAGCACCGGGCAGCATGTAATCAGCCAGCGTGGTGGCCAGCGGCTGCCCCGCCGCGTCAAAGGGCATTTCCTCATACAATGCGGTGCCAACACCCTGCGCCAGACCGCCATTGACCTGACCGTCCACGATCATGGGATTGACCAGCACGCCCCCATCCTCGCAGATCGCGTAATCAAGGATCTTTACATCCCCCATCTCGGTATCGACCGACACGACAACCGCATGGGCGGCGTAGCTGAACGTGCCGGTATCACGCCGGGTCCGGTAGCCGCCCGTCACCTCCAGCCCGGCAGGGGAGACATCGGCAGGCAGTTCCTGTGGGCGGAGGTACCAGGTGCGCGCGACCTCCGCTATGGTTACGGTGCGCTCCCCGCTTACGACCGCGCCGTCCACTATCCGCGCATCTTCCGCACGCACCTGCAGCAGTTTTGCGCCAATGGCCACGATGCGTTCGGCCAGTTCGCGGCAGGCGGTGGCAACAGCGCCCCCGGCCATCACCATGCAGCGCGACCCCCATGTGCCGGTTGAATAGGGTGTCAGCGCCGTATCGCCATGCACCACCTGAATCCGCTCAATCGGAATGCCCAGCACTTCGGCGCCGACCTGCGCCAGCGTGGTTTCCAGCCCCTGCCCGTGGGACTGGATACCCACGCGCAGTTCCAGCCCGCCATCGGGCGTAAGGCGGGCGACCGCCTGTTCAAAACCCGGCACCATGGGAATGCCCCAGCCATGGTAGACCGAAGTGCCATGCGCCCCCTGTTCGCAGAAGATCGCAATCCCCAGCCCCAGCCTGACCGGCCCCTGCATCGCCGCCTGACGCGCACGCACGCCGGGCACATCAATCGCCTTCACCACGCGGCGCAGGGCTTCGGGGTAATCGCCGCTGTCGAAATGTTTGTTGGTGATGTTATCAAAAGGCATGAGTTCGGCAGGCACGAGGTTGCGCAGCCGGACTTCCCACGGTTCAAGACCGGCCTGCACCGCAATATCGTCCATGAGGCTTTCAATCGCGTAACACACGCCCGCGCGCGCAACCCCGCGATAGGGGACGATCCCGGCCTTGTTCGTCGCCACCGAACGGGTATGGCAGCGATAGCCCTGCATGCGGTACGGACCGGGCAGGATGCTGGCCACCTGCGCTGCTTCCAGACAGGCGGAAAAGGGATAGATCGAATACGCCCCGGCATCGACCGAAGCATCGGCATCCACCGCCAGCAGTCGCCCGTCACGATCGGCATAGGCGTTGAGTTCATAATGATGTTCGCGGCAGTTGGCATTCCCCGCAAGCTGTTCGCGCCGGTCTTCCAGCCAGCGTACGGGATGGCCAAGATGCCGGGCAAGGAAGCCCGCGCAGACTTCCTCGGGCAGAAGAATGCCCTTGTAACCAAACCCCCCGCCCACATCGGGGGCAATGATGCGTACCTGCTCTTCTGAAAGACCAAGACAGCCAGCAAGCCCCGTGCGCACGATATGGGGCATCTGGGTCGATGTAATCAGCACAAGCTGGTTAAGCCGCGACTCCCACCGGGCGATGACGCCGCGCCCTTCCATGGGGGACATGCACTGCCGCGCTGTGCGCAGGGTGCGTTTTACATGGATCGGCGCGGTGCGGATGATTTCGTCCACGTCCCCCGCCACCTGCGTCTGCAGGAACAGGTTGTCGCCCCAGTGGTCATGCACCAGCGCCGCACCGGGCGTTATGGCATCCAGCATGTCCGACAGGGCGGGCAGTTCCTCGTAATCGACAACCACGGTCGCGGCCAGATCCTCCGCTTCCGCCCGCGTGGGGGCCACGCATACGGCTACGGCTTCCCCCACATGACGGACCTTTTCATACGCAAGGGCATACTGCGCGGAGGATTTGAAACCCGGCAGGCCGGAATTGGCGATAATCGGCTCCACCCCATGCAGGTCGGCGGCGGTGAATACGCAGTCCTCCCGCCCCGCTGGTTTGTGGATCGCGCCCAGCCGCGCATGGGCATAGGGGCTGCGTACAAAGGCCAGTTCGCGCATGCCGGACAGGCGGATGTCGCCAACGTACTCCCCTGTTCCGCGCAAGTAACGATCATCTTCCTTGCGTGGGACGGACTGACCCACGCCCTGTTTATTATTATGTCCGGGAAAGCTGTTGCTTCGGGGGGCATCATCTGTGGTCATTACGCCTTATATCCCTGATCGCACGCCCGGCGGGGACCGGGCGGGGTGAAGAATCGCGGCGGGCCGCATATCAGGCTTGCACGCCCGTATATCGTCAGTATACTGACTGTTAATAGCGGCGGAGGCAACCAATGAATTCGGCATTTGACACGCTTTTGCGTGGTGGCACCCTTATCGACCCGATGACCGGACGCCATGGCGTGGCCGATATCGGCATTCGCGATGGTCGGATCGTGGCGATCGAATCCACGATCGGCCCCGATGCCACGGCACGCGAGACGCATGACGTATCGGGCAAGATCGTGACGGCTGGCATGATCGACACGCACGGTCATATCTATGAACATGTAACCGGTCGCTTCGGCCTGAATGCCGATCTGGTGGGCGTGCGTTCGGGTGTCACCACACTGGTTGACCAGGGCGGACCAAGCTGCATGACCATTGGCGGGTTCCGTAATTTCATTTCCAACCCGTCGGACAGCAGGGTGCTGTGTTTCCTGTCCGCCTATCTGGTGGGCGGGCTGGAAGGCCACCTTTACCCCGAACTTTATGGCCCCGGTCAGACCAACGTCGAACATTCGGTGCGCGCCGCGCGGGAAAATGCCGATCTGGTGCGCGGGATCAAGGCGCATTGCGAACTGGGCGGCGTATCGCGCTGGGGGCTGGATGTCATCCGCATCGGCAAGCGCATCGCGCGGGAAGCGGGCATCCCGCTTTATATCCATCTGGGCCAGCTCTGGCCGATGAAGGAGGACGCACCCGATATCGACCCCGATGAAATCGTACGCGAACTGATGCCGCTGATGGAACCGGGGGATATTCTGGCCCATCCGTTCACGCGGCATCCGGGTGGTTTCATTTCAATGGAAACGGGGGAAGTGCATCCCGTGGTATGGGCCGCGCTGGAACGCGGCGTAACGGTGGATGTCGGCCACGGGTCGCATTTTTCATTCGACATGGCGCGCACGGTCATGGCGGCAGGCATCCGTCCCTACACGCTGGGGGCTGACATGCATGGCTATAACGTGCGCGTTCCCTCCGCCACCGATCTGGACGACCGGGGCCGCAATCCCTTTGCCGGGGTCGCGCCGTTCAACCTGACCCATGCGATGTCGAAACTGCTTTATCTTGGCATGCCGATGGATGAGGTCGTGGCGACCGTCACATCCAATCCCGCGCGGATGCTGGGCATGGCCGATACGCTGGGATCGCTTCAGGTCGGGCGCGAGGCGGACATTTCCGTTCTGGATCATGTGCGCGGTCGCTTTACCATGTCCGACAACAGCGGCGTCAGCGTGGAGGTGGATGAAATGCTGGCCCCGGCATTCTGTCTGCGCGCGGGCAAAATGCACAAGGCGGACAGCCCGCTGATCCCGCCGCTGGCATGAACCCGACCGAAGAATGGGGGCGGCTGGATCAGGCGGCGCGCGACGCGGCATACGACAACGCCGCCGCCGTAGCGGACAGCCAGACATATATGAGCGCGCTGCGGGCACAATCCGCCCGCATGCGCGCGCACAGCCTGCCGGGGCGGGTGGATGTCGCCTACGCCCCCGGTGCGCGCACCGTATGGCAGCTTTATCCCGCCGCCCGGCTGGATGCGCCGTGTCTGGTATTCATCCATGGCGGGTACTGGCAGATGAACGCACCGGAAGGCTTTGCCTGCCTTGCCGAAGGGCTGCGCGCGCATGGCTGGTCGGTGGCAATGGTGGGGCACACGCTGGCCCCCGAGGCATCGCTGACCACCATTACGCAGGAAATTGATACCGCGCTGACATGGCTGGACCGGCATGGCCCCACCTATGGTCTGGCTGGCCCACGGCTGCTTTCGGGCTGGTCGGCGGGCGGGATGCTGGCCGCATTGATGCTGGGGCACAGGGCGGTCACGGCGGGACTGGCCATTTCGGGCATATTTGAACTGGGGCCATTGCGTGACACCAGATTCAATACGGCGCTACGCCTGAGTGATGCGGAGGTGGCGACACTTTCCCCGCTGCGCCTGCCCGCATGTGAAAAACCGCTGGCCATTGCCTATGGCAGCCGTGAACTGCCCGCCCTGTGTCACGACAGTATCGCGCTACACCGGATGCGCGCGACCCGGCACTGTCCCGGCCCGCTGGTGCCCGTGGCGGAAGCCGATCATTTCACCGTGCTGGATGCCCTCCGCCAGCCTGAGGGAGAACTGGTGCGCGTTGCACGGATGATGCTGCCATCTGAAACAGCCTCCCCACCATAAAGAAGTTTTTGGTGAAGCTTTTTTCAAAAAGCTTCAGGCAACGCCGCCATCACGCCCCCGGTTCCGCACACAGATCGTCAAGGATACCCGCAAGGAAACGATCCCCTTCCGCCAGTTCGGCAGGCAGGATGTATTCATCGGCCTTATGCGCGCGTGAAATCGAACCCGGCCCGCAGACAATGCACGGAATACCCAGTTCGCTTTCGAACAGTCCCGCTTCCGTGCCGAAATCTATGACACCCGTTTTATTCTGCCGCGCATGGCGCAGGCCGGTTGCCAGAATCCCGCCGTCCCCTGAACTGGCAAGACCCGGATAGGCATTCACGATCTCGATCGTGATCCCTCCCCTTGCCCCATCATCGGTAATCCGCTGGGCGGCATCATGCAGCCACGCGACATAATCCGCACCATCATATCCCGGCAGAAGGCGGATTTCCGCCATGATCACGCAGCGGTCGGGCACGATGTTCAGCGCCGTGCCCCCATCGATCAGGCCGATCTGAACGGTGGAAAACGGCACTTCAAAACGCCCGTCATGCGTTTCCACCTGCCGGATATGATCCTGCAGCCGTCCGGCCGCGATGACCATTTCGGATGCCAGAACAATGGCGTTCTGCCCCCTGAACGGATTGGCGGAATGCGCGGCGCGGCCATGGCATGTTATCTTCAGGGTGATCTTGCCCTTATGCGCGACGGCGACCCCCATTTCCGTCGGTTCACCAACCACGCAACCGGTGGCGGTCACACCCTGTTGTCCCAGCGCGCGCAACAGGGAACGCACGCCAAGACAGCCCAGTTCCTCATCATGCGAAATGGCCAGATGCAGCGGGCGACGCAATGTCCTGCGCCCCGCACTGGCGGCTGCCGTCAGCATGCAGGCAAGAAAACCCTTCATGTCGCTGCTGCCACGACCGTAAAGCCTGCCATCGCGCGCGGTCAGCCGGAACGGATCGGTCGTCCAGTCCTGTCCCGCGACAGGCACGACATCCGAATGGGCGGACAGGATGATGCCATCCGGGCCGTCCGGGCCAATTGTGGCGAACAGGCTGGAACGTCCCTCCGCATCGCCTGGCACGCGTTCGACCCGCGCGCCGGTGGCGACAAGATACAGTTCCACCCAGTCGATCAGGTCAGCATTGGACGTGCCGCAGATGGTTGGAAACGCGACAAGACGGTCCAGAATGGCGATCGTGCCGCTTTTGTCCGCGCCAGGCTGCATGGGCCGGTTTTCCCCTGTCATCGATCAGTCAAGCTGGGCGATGATATCAACTTCCACAAACCATTCCGGTCGCGCCAGCGCCACGACGACAAGCCCGGTAAACACGGGGAATACACCGCGCAGATACTGGCCAAGGGTGCGATAGACCACTTCCCGATAGCGGATATCGGTCAGATAGACCGTCACCTTGCAGATATGGCGTGGTTCGGCCCCCGCTTCGGACAGGAGGAGAAGGATATTCTCCGCCACCTTGCGCGCCTGTCCTTCCGGGTCGCCGACCGCCACATTCTCCCGTGTGTCGAGATCCTGCGGTACCTGCCCGCGCAGATAGACCATCTTTCCCGCCACGACCGCCTGACACAGGTCGTTATCGAGATTCTGCTCGGGATAGGTTTCGCGCGTGTTGAACGGGCGGATGCGGCGATGTGTCACCGTAGCTGGCAGATCGGTCATGATATCCTTACTTTCCCACGACAGCATCACTGAGACCGGCGGATTTTTTCACGAAATCCAGCGACGGGTTCCAGTCGAAATTACGATACACAGCCGCCAGATGCGCAAATGGCGGTGACTGCGCGAAAAGCTGGAATGTCAGGCGGTGCCCGGCATAATCGGAATTGAGCAGATCGCGCGCATAGGCCAGCAGCCTGCGCCGGTCATCCGCCACCCAGTTTTCGTTAATGGTATAGAATTTCTGCAGCCACGGCCCCGTTTCCGGGTCGGCAAAGGCCGCCGCATCCGGCGTGACGCAGATCTGGCCGCCGCACAGTTCGCGCGTCAGGTGCATCATTTCATGCAGTTGCGAGCACGCCAGCACGCGCCCGCTCATCAGCAGGGACTGATTGGGCATGAGCAGCCCGCCGGGGCTGGGTTCCGCCATGGCGATGGCGGCAGTCAGGTGCGCGTTGATCCCCTCGCGATAGCAGGCAAGGCGTGCGAGTTTTTCCTGAACGGCCTGCTGCCGGTCCAGACCGGTCTGGCGCACGTTGAACAACGCGGTGCCGATCATCATGTCCGCCAGTTTCAGGTTACGCTGCACGAACGCGAATGCGCTGTAGCGATGCAGGGTGGCGCGGATGAAGGTCGCCGCCTTCGTATGGCGATAGAACAGCACATTTTCCCACGGGATCAGCACGTCATCGAACACCACGAGGGCTTCGACCTCATCAAACCGGTTGGAAAGGGGATAATCCGTCTCCGGCGCGCGACCGGCAAAGCCGGTACGACAGATGAATTTCAGGTTGGGCGAGGAAAAGTCACACACAAACCCCACCGCGTAATCGGACAGGGCGGAATCCCCCCAGTTGGCGATGGTGGGTTTGGTAAAGGCCTGATTGGCGTAGGCCGCCGCCGTCTCATACTTGGCGCCACGCACGATGATCCCGGCATCCGTTTCCTTCACCACATGCAGCAGCATGTCCGGGTCCTGATCCTGCGGGCGCTTGGAACGGTCGCCCTTGGGATCGGTATTGGCCGAAACATGGAACGGATCGGCATAGATCGCCCTGGCTACATGATTGCGGATATTCTGGGCAAAGCGCGGATCGACCTCGTTCAGCAGATCCTGCCCATCGTACAGGGACCACATCTCCCCGATCGTCTCATCACCCACGCGGGTTACAACGCCTCCGACCTCGTTGAGAACGGTATCGGTGGACAGGCGCTTGTCATCCCAGTCCTGTCTGGTTTCGGGTAATTTCAGGCCAATTGCCGAACGGTTCCCCTCCCCATCGACATAGGTCATCCGGTCACGGAACGCATCTTCATGCTGCATGTCGTAAATACGTGCGCGTATATTGACGATGGGGCGGAACATCGGATGGGTGGTCACATCATTGACGCGCTCCCCGTTGACCCAGATGCGCCGGCCGTCGCGGATCGAATCAAGATACTGCCTGCCTGTGCGGATCATCGGCGAAACCTTCCGTCTGTCTTAATGGGAGAGAATGGAAACCGGGCGGCAGAATTCACGCCGGTAATGAAGAAGTGTGTGGGCATCACGGGAATTCACGCTTTCGACCGCGCACAGGAACACCATGTGGGAACCCGTGGGGATGGCGGCCGTGATGGCGCAGGAAAATGTGGACAGCGCATCATCCAGCACCGGCAGCCCCGCATCATCGCGCGCCCATGTGGCGCAGGCGAAATCAAAGGCGGAAAACCGTCCTGCCTGCCCCGCGAAGACAGACGCGATTTCGCCCCCCGCCTCGGTCAGGACATTGACGTTCATGCGCCCGTTCCGCGCCAGTGCGGCAATCATGGGACTACGCTGGTTGATGCATACCGATATGACCGGCGGATCGGCTGAAACGGAGTTGAAGGAACTGACCGTCAGCCCGAACCGGCCACCCGGCCCATCGGTGGTCACGACTGAAACCGGGGTCGCGACACTGCGCATTGCGTCGAGGAACTTCTTCTTCAGGGGGTTTGTGTCTGTCATGTCCGTACCTCGCACCAGTCCGTGCCGGATACGTGCCCGTCTGGCGGTTCACGTTCATTGCCGACCTGTCATGATCCTGTGCCGGAACCGGCAGGGGGCAAAGAATTAAATCCCGATCCCGCCCATCGGATTTTCCGATCCCCTATCGTGCGCACATGGTTTCTGGTGACGCACGAATTTTGAAATACTGTTATATTTTCATATGTCTTCTGTATTTCATCCTGCTGAATACAGAGACCACTCATCATACCGCAGCCCCATGAGGCGGATAACCTGGACCCTTGAAATCCATGCCGATCACTATAGGCTTCCGAGACGTTAATTATTCCGATCAGGAAAAGACGGGACCCGCCCCAAAGTATTGATACCCGAAGCCGGATTGATGAACGCACAAGCAGAGCGGTTCATCCGGCACGGTAAAATGACAGGAACCGCATGACATTTTCAGTTGTCGCCCGATGCGCGCGTACCGGACAGTTCGGGATCGCCGTTTCGTCCTCCTCCCCCGCAGTGGCCAGCCGTTGCGCGTTTGCACGCGCCGGTGCCGGGGCTGTCGCCACGCAGAACATTACCGATCCTTCGCTGGGTCCGGCAGGGCTGGACCTGCTTGAACGCGGCGCCACGGCGGAAGAATGTGTCGCCATACTGGTGCGCAGATCGGAATTCGCGGCTTACCGGCAGATTTCGGCAATTGATGACACCGGCCTTACCGCTGTCTGGTCGGGTGAGAAAACACTGGGCCTGTACACAACAGCCACCGGGCACAATGTCGCCTGTGCTGGCAATCTGCTGGCCAATGACACGGTTCCCGCCGCCATGGTCGAAGCCTTTTTGGCCACTGACACGACGATGGAACTGGGACAGCGGCTGGTCACAACCCTTGCCGCCGGGCTGAAGGCGGGCGGGGAAGCAGGACCGGTGCGATCGGCGGGGATGCTGGTTGTCGATACCCATAGCTGGCCGCTGGCGGACCTGCGGGTTGACTGGCATGACACCCCCATCGCGCAGCTTCAGGATCTGTGGGATCTGTGGCAGCCACAGATGCGCGACTATACGCTGCGCAGCGTCAATCCGGTGGAATCTCCCTCCTACGGTGTGCCGGGGGACGAATAGAAAGCGGCTTTCATGCCCGGCCCGGAACAGGCGACGCCCTCACGTTACTTAACGTGAGGGCAAAGAACCGTCAGGCTGGCGTCTTGCGGAAATGCAGGATGCGCCCGATCAGGTTGAGCAGCACCTGTGCCGCCAGAATGGATGTGATGTTCGACGGATCATAATCGGGGGCGACTTCCACAAGGTCTATGCCCACGATACGCCCGCGCTGCGCCAGCCCCGCCAGAAATTCCAGCACTTCGTAATACAGGAACCCGCCATGGCTGGGCGTGCCGGTACCCGGCGCGATTGAGGGATCGAAACCGTCAATATCCAGCGACAGGTAATAGTTCGCCCCTGCCGGAATACGCTCCAGCAGGGCTTCCACCCCCAGCTTGCGGACCTGCCGGACGCTGAGGATATCCGAACCGAAGCGCCGCGCATCATCATATCCTTCCCGCGCGGTGGAGGAGACATTGCGGATGCCGATCTGCGTCATGCCGGTAACATAAGGCTGTTCCGCCGCCCGACGCATCGGGTTGCCATGACCGTGCCGCACGCCCTGACGTTCATCCACGAAATCCAGATGCGCATCAATCTGGATCAGATGGATCGGTTCCTGTTCACTGAAGGCGCGGATACAGGGGATATTGATCGAATGATCCCCGCCCAGCACGACCGGCAACGCGCCTGCGGCCAGTATGGCCCGCACGCCTGCTTCGATATTCGCGTGGCTGCGTTCGGTATTGGTATGGACGATATCGGCATCCCCGATATCAACAATGCGGCAGCCTTCACCATACAGGTAGGTGGCGTCATCTTCATGATCGTACGCACCCGCATGACCGAAGGCGAACAGGGTCGATGCCTCCCGGATGCCGCGCGGGCCGAAGCGGGTACCGGCACGCCACTGCGTACCCCCATCAAACGGCGCACCCATAATGGCGACATCCGCATCGATCGCGGACCAGTCGGTCTGGATCGGGTATTTGCCAAAACTGCAGATACCGACAAAAGGAAGATCAAGGCGACCGGAATCGTAGGCGTTACTCATTTACTCGCCGTCCTGCCGTAATGGCATAAGAAGTTCAAACATCATCAGTACGCCTGCCAGCAACGCGACACCTGTCCACGACCGGATTCCGTTCAGAACGGGACAGTGGACCCGGCATCTGACAGAGGATGCACGCCCCCGAAACCTGTCCACGACAACAGCCCGATATCCGTCAAACCGAACCAGAGAGGCACGGGACTGAAACCGTATCGGATGCCCGGACATGTGCAGCGCGCCTGCTGGCCTGCACTGTAGCGGTTACGCTATCAGCGGGTATTGTCTTTATCAAGTCGTAACAAAAACATACCCTGCCTGCCGAAGCACATAGATATGACAACGCGACATTTCATTAATATTATGAAACAGTTATATCACAACTGCATGGTTTAACCATACAGTCCAATTCCCTGAAGCATCTGATAAATAAAAGTTCTGGTGAAGATTTTTCAAAAGTTCAGAAGATACGCCTTGTAAAAAAGACGACACTCAAAAACCGTCTTTTACCTACCCAATAGATGTCATTCATGCCCCGCAAACATACACGGCCAGCCCGCTCAAACGCATTCACCGGGCAGACAGCCATGCGGGTTACATGAATATCACAGGCCCCTTAATTCCCCCCAACCTGTTCCGTAATCAAATCATTCATCCCGAACGGACGGATGCAGGAAAGCAGCTTCCCCCTCCTAACACCGTGTTGAAAAACGGTCCCATGGCGTAATGCGGGTTACGGGCAGATCAACGGGGCGGGCGAACACTTCGGCTGACAGGAAGGCCAGTTCCGCCGTCACGTCCCCTTCCGGCAGGGAAATGGACCATGCGCGCGGATTGCCGTCCGTGCCGTCATTCCAGCGATAACCACGCTGGCGCAGCACGTCCTTATATTCATAGGGCGCATTTTCAGCCCAGATCCGGCACCGCACCTGCCGCGCGTTTTCCAGCAGCACCGATAGTGCCGGACGACCGGATACCGGCAGTTCGCGGTCAAGAATGGCAATCCCGGCCTGACAGTCATCCGTCGCGCGATGTCCGTCAAACCAGAAACCTGCCTGCATCCCCAGATAGGACAGCTTGCGCCCCTCATACCCTTCGGCGGCCCAGTCCACATCGCGCATGGAACAAGCCCAGGGCTTGGTTGTGAATACGGGACTGAATCGCTCGGCGAATTTGCGGTCAAAATCTGCATTATGTGCGATAATAAGTGAAGCGGGCGCGACAAACCCGGCCACTTCTTCAGGCGTTACGGACTGCCCCGCCACCATTTCGGGCGTAATGCCGGTCAGGGCCGTGATCTGCGGCGGGATGGGGCATGATGGCTCCCGCAGGCGACTGAAGGGTTCCAGACAGCCCAGAATCCGTCCCTCCAGCGTGTAGACGAAAGGAACGATCCCGAATTCGATGATCTCGTCCTTCGCCGCACTCAGCCCCGTGGTTTCAAGGTCCAGAAACATGCCAAGCCGCGTACCGGAAGACTGCGGATAGTCCGCCAGCATGCGGGGCGCGAGCGGGCGGAGAATGCGGTACTGTCCGCTCCCCTCCAGCGTGGTTGCCATATGTTCCATCTGTTCGGGGGTCAGTTCCGTCATGTGCCGCCTCCTGCGCCGTGCCAGTCATGGATATGCGAACAGCGCAGGGCCCTGTCTACCCGGCACCCGTTGCTGCACCGCAATGCTTGACATATTATGACATAAATCAGGTCAGCCGGTCCTGACACAACACGGCACATACAGACTGGATACGCCATGGCACAGAACGCCGGGCCACCGTACACACCGCCCCTGCATGCTTCCACCACCGCGGGCACGCGGCACCATAAATTCATGCACCACCGACTGGAAGACCGTGGGCATGATACGGTCGTGCGGGTCGGGCATGTGGACCGCATCTGGTCTGACTTCTACCATCATGCCCTGACCGCGCCGTGGAGCCGCTTCTTTTATGGCTCGCTACTGCTTTATGTGGGCGTCAATATTGTATTCGCCCTGCTTTACATGCTGGACGGCGCGGGTGTAAGCGGCGCGCATGCAGGCAGCTTTGCCGATTACTTCTTCTTCAGTGTCCAGACCCTGTCCACCGTCGGCTATGGCGCCATGACACCGGTCAGCCGCACGGCAAACCTGATCGCAACGGTGGAAGTGCTGGGCGGCATGATGATCAACGCGCTGGCGACGGGACTGGTCTTCGCCCGTTTTTCGCGCCCGCGCGCACGGATCATGTTCAGCCAGCAGGCGCTTATCCTGACAGAAGACAACCAGCTTCATCTTGATATCCGCATTGCGAACTGCAGGCGCAGCCCGATCCTGTCGGTAGATGTCGAATTCGCCCTCGCGCGCCTGATCCGCACGCCAGCGGGGCGCGTAGTGCGGCAGTTCGATCCCCTGCCCCTGCAGCAGTCCCATATCCCGGTGCTGCGCTTCGCGTGCACGCCCACCCATGTCATTACCGAGCACAGCCCGCTTTATGGTCTGACGGAACACGACCTGTCAGCGCAGGAAGCCGAAATCATCATAAGCCTGACGGGAACGGACGAAGCATCGGGACAGACCGTTTTCGCACGATCCGCTTACGGATTTGACCGGATGCTGTATAATCATCGTTTCGTCGATATTATAAATGCCGGGCCGGATGGACGGATCACCGTTGACTATACCCGCTTTGACCATACCGAAGCCCCGCAGGCCGAACATACCGCGACGCCGGGAGATATGGCGGACCAGCCAGAAGGGCGGTAAAGCCATCCGTCTGTGCCGGGCAATCATGCTGGCAGGCATGTCCGTAGCCTGCGCCGTGCCCGCCCGTGCAACGCCCCATCATCCCCCCGCCGCCGCGCAGGCGGCACCGCAACCCCAGCCCGATTACGACGGCCTGCCAGATGCCTGCCTGACCCATGTCATTACGGTGCCCCTGCTGACCAATAGCGGCAGCCCGATCATTCCCGCCACGTTCAACGGCGTGAACGGTCTGGCCTATATCAGCATCACACAGGGCCGGGTCGGGGTCTATGCCCGCACGCCCACCGATTTTCCCGTTCAGGCCCCGGTCGATATCCAGACCATCGCCGGGTCCGGCACGACATACACGACCGTCCTGCATGACCTGCGCATAAGCAACGGCGCGGCACAGGACGTGCCCGCGCTGCTGGAGGGCATGCGCATCCCCCAGATCGGCAATCAGGACGTACTGGGCGTGATCGGGTACGACATCCTTAGCAACTACAATGTCCTGCTGGATTTTCCGGCCCGGCGCATGACCCTGTTCCTGACTGCCGATACCCCGGACTGCGCACCCGGACTGGACTGGCTGGGGGCGGGCAGCACCAGCGTCATCATGCTGCCCGACGCCACGGGGCGGCTGACCGGCCTCCTGATGCAGGTGGGCGACCGTCCCGTACGCATGGAAATCGAACCGGGGGCGGATTTTTCATCCCTTTCACGCAGGACCGCGCGCGAGATCGGGCTGACCAAAACGATACTTCATGACGACATGAACGTACGCACCAATGCCGGAAAAATCCTGAACGGGCACAGGCATCATTTCGATAACATCACCATCGGGTCATGGCATGACCTGCCGCTGGATGCGAATATCGAGAAAACCAGCTACAACGTGCTTGGCATGAACTTCCTGCGGCGCAGGCGCATCCTCATCTCCTTTCCGCAGGGCATGCTGTTCATGACCCCGCAGCAGAACGTGCCCGACGACCGGGGACAGGCAACGCATGGCCTGCTCAGCACCCGCACCGCCGTCGCCCGCATGGTCGATACGCCGCCCCCTGCCCCCGACAGCACGCCCGCTGCAGGCGCCGCACCCGCATCACCGGCCACTACCACCAGCCCAACGCAATAAAAGCAGCCTTTCAGGGCAGCATGTCGCCCCCATGGGCCAGCAGGCGATCACGATAGGGGCCAGGCACGCGCTCCAGCTCCGCCATACTGCCCTGCTGGGCAATCCTGCCGCGTTCCATCACCACAATCCGGTCAAACCCGCGCAGGGTGGACAGGCGGTGGGCCACCGCAATTACGGTGCGCCCCACCATCAGCCGCTCAAGCGCCGCGTGGACATGGCGTTCGCTTTCGCCGTCCAGCGCACTGGTGGCCTCATCCAGAATCAGGATCGGCGCATTACGCAGGAAGGCCCGCGCAATCGCTATGCGCTGGCGCTGGCCGCCTGACAGCATCACACCGCGTTCTCCCACCACCGTATCGAAACCATGCGGCATGGCGGCGATGAAATCGGTGCAGCCTGCGGCTTCCGCCGCGGCACGGACCTCGCCCTCGGTCGCGTCGGGGCGGCCATAGCGGATGTTTTCACCCACCGTGCGGCGCAGCAGGTACACATCCTGTGGTACGACCGCCATCGCGGCCCGCAGGCTGGCTTCATCCAGTTGCAGGATGTTGATGCCATCCATCTCCACGGCACCATCCTGCACGAAGCGCTGTCGTTGCAGCAGGGCCAGCACGGTACTCTTGCCCGACCCCGAAACCCCCACCAGCCCGACGCGGGTGCCCGCGGGAATATCAAGGCTGAAATGCGACAGGACGGGCGCCCCACCGGGATAGGCAAAGGTCACATCGTGCAGCCTGACATGCCCCCGGCACGCGGCGGAAGGCAGGATGGCCGTCTCGGGCACGCCGCTTTGTTCATGCGGGGCAAGCAGATGCCCCAGCGTTTCGGACAGGCGGGTGACATGTTTCATCGCCTCCACCATCGAAAAGGCGAAATCGCGCGTGCAGTTCAGGATCAGGAAACCCAGCGTCGTCACCATCACCACATCACCCGTGGTGGCCCTGTGCATCCGCCACAGCAGCACGGCCCATATCAGCAGGCCCGTGGTCATGACCGCCGTGACAAGCGAATGGATCATGCGCAGCTTTTCCATATAGCGTAGCGAACGGCAGTGCAGCCCGGTCTCACCGCGTATGCGCCGGCGCATGCGGGCATGTTCCGAATCGATCATGCCATAGGCGCGCACAAGCGGCAGGTTCTGCATGACATCGAGCATTTCGCCATCCACCTCCGCCGCTTCGGCGGCATAGGACAGATGCAGGTCCTGCCCCCGCCCCGCCAGCCGGTATATGACCAGTCCCACCAGCATGGTCATGGCCACCAGCACCAGCGCCATCCACGGGCTGACGGTGCCAAGGGTGGCGATGGCCAGAAGAAGGTTCAGCATGGAAGGCAGCAGGTTCCACGCCCCCATGTTCTCCAGCGCCACGACCGCGCTGGCCGCCGCCGAAACCCGCGCGGCAAGGGAGCCGGACAGCCTGTCGGCAAAATAGGTGGCGGCATGACCGGTCAGGTAGCGAAACAGGTCCTGCCGCACATCGCCGCCCACGCGCACGAATTCACCCGACGCCAGCCACCCCGCGACACGCCATGCCGCGTTGTCACATATGATCGTGACACAGAACAGGATGATGGAAACCCATACGGCCACCGTTCCCTGCCCGCCTTCCGTCATGCCGTTGACCAGATGGCGGATGATGGCCGACATCCCCACATTGCACGCGACCGCCACCACAATGGCGGTAATGATGACCGCATGCCCACGTGCATGCAGCCGCACGTAGTGAAGGATGAAGCGCAGGGGCCGGTACCGGTAACGCCGCAGGGCTGTAATGCGTAGCGTATCGGACTGCGTGGCGGGAACGGATGATGAAGGCGGCGTATGATCTGGCACTGTCATGAATGATGCTGCCCCTGTGGCATGACGGATGGATTATCCGCACTTCCGCCGTATTTGGCCCCGTATCATGCCTGCATGACACATACACCCCTAGCCCGCGTGGCGGGACGCATCACGATCGGTTCCCTGCTGGTCCTGTGGCTGGTCCTCATGGCGCATGATCCTGTCCCCCTGCCCTTCTGAAACCCGCCGGGGCGGTGGTGGTTCATGCCCGAATACGGAGCGGCCGCCATATTCGTGCGAACGCCCGCGTTCTTCAGCCATGATGGCGGAAAAGGACGGGCCGCGCGCATCACGCTCCAGCCGCCGCGCCGCGCTGTCCAGACGGCGTATGGCGTCCAGCCGTTCCTCACGCCCCAGTTTCGCTGCCGTCACCGCAGCCTTCATGACCGACAGGGTCCGGTCATAAACCGCGACCGGAACAGGATAGGGGTGGCGGTCCTTGCCACCATGGGCAAGAGAAAACCGCGCCGGATCTGAAAACCGGCACGGTGCGCCATGCACCACTTCCGCCACCAGCGCCAGTGCGCGCACCGTCCGCGCGCCAACGCCGGGAACACGCAGCAGTTCGGTGAAATCACGCGGTCCCGCTTCGGTCGCCGCAGCCAGCGCGCCGTGCAGGCGGCGCATGTTCACGTCCTCCGGCCGGACATCGTGATGGGCAGGCAGACACATATACGGCAGTTCACCCTGCGCCGGAGCGGGTGGCGGGGCCAGCCCCTCGATCCGCATGAGTTCCCGCGTCAGCCGGTCCGGCCCCAGATCACGCAGCAGGTCCACCTGTCCCCGGCGGGAGACATCCGCCCGCCGGTCCGTCAGATTCATGATCGTGTCACCCGTTGCCCGACCATCTATGGCCGCATGCGGGGCTTCGACAAAATTGCCCAGACCCTCGGACAGCCAGTGATAGCGCCGCGCCATGCGCCGTCCGGTATGCATGCCCTGCTGCACGACGGTCCACTTCCCGTCCGCCGCAACAACGAAGCCATGCAGGTACAGATCAAAACCGTCCTGCACGGCGGCACTGTCAACCTTGGCCACCATGCGGCTGGTCGCCACAAGCGGCGTGGCATCCAGACCCGTTTCCTGACCCACCGCCAGCAGTTCATCGGGCGTGCGGCGCGAATGCCGCCCACGCCCGCCACACACATACAGCCCCAGTTCACCCGAAAGCGGCGCCAGCCCGCGCTTGAGCGCACCGATCACGCTGGTTGTCATGCCTGACGAATGCCAGTCCATACCCATGACCGCGCCAAAGGACTGGAACCAGAAGGGATGGGCAAGGCGGCGCAGGAATTCATCGCGCCCGTAATGATGGATGACCGCCTGCGTGATGACGGCCCCAAGGCGCGCCATGCGCTGTCCCAGCCATGCGGGCACCCGGCCCGTATGCAGCGGCAGGTCGGCCGCGCCCGCGCGTCTGGTCATGGCGTCCCCTCCCGCAACGGGTCAGCCGCTGCGCTTCTTCCTTGCCGCCACGAGAAAATCGGCCAGCCCCGCCTCAAGCGCCTGACTGAAGGCCGCCAGCGTTTCAGCCCCCACGTAATGCTCCATGCCCTCGGCATCAATACGGGCATTGGCGTCGCTGATCCCCAACGCGCGCAGAAAGCGTTCGACCGTATGGTGGCGCTTGCGACTCTGGGCCGCCATGTCATGTCCGGCATCCGTCAGGAATATGCCCCGATATGGACGGCGCGTGACCAGACCATCCGCTTCCAGCCGCACCAGCATCTTGGCCACCGTTGGCTGCGATACGCCCAGCCGCGCCGCGATATCGACCTGCCGCGCTTCCTGACCGTCATTCAGCAGATCATCGATCAGTTCCACATAATCCTCGATCAGCGCGGTCTTGCGCGCAAGGCGCGCCTGACGGAACCCGGCTGACTGCATATCGGGGTCAGGCATCGCTTGCACGCGCTGCGCTGCCACTTTCCGCGCGGGGCCCGCGCCATGGTTCCCATCAGGTGTCGGGGGTGGTGTCATGGGCTGAAAACGATTGTCTTGTGGCCGGTGGGGATAACCCGCCGTTCGGTAAAGTAGCGCACTGCGCGCGCCAGAACGCGGCGTTCGATATCGCGGCCCTTGCGGATCAGGTCATCGGGGCTGTCAGCGTGGGTGATCCGTTCGACATCCTGCTCAATGATCGGCCCTTCATCCAGATCGGGGGTTACGAAATGGGCGGTGGCACCAATCAGCTTCACCCCGCGCGCGAACGCCTGATGATAGGGCCGCGCGCCCTTGAAACCGGGCAGGAAGGAATGATGGATGTTGATGCACCGCCCCGCCAGCCATGCGCTCATCCGGTCTGACAGGATCTGCATGTAACGCGCCAGAACCACCAGTTCCGCCCCGGTATCGCACACGATCTGTTCGATACGGGCTTCCTGTTCGGGCCGGTTGGCGGATGAAACGGGCAGATAATGGAACGGCACGCCTTCCATATTGATATGGGCGTATGTCTCGCGCGGGTGATTGGCGATGATGGCGACCGGTTCGATCGCCAGTTCACCTATGCGCCAGCGGTACAGAAGATCGACAAGACAGTGATCGAAACGCGAGACCATGATGACGGTACGGGTGGGCCGCGCGCTTTCCCGCAGCGACCACTTCATGTCCAGATCGGCGGCGATCCCGGCCAGCACGCCCTCAAGCGTGGCCAGTTCCGGCTCACTGGCGGGCAGGCTGAACACGATGCGCATGAAAAAAACATGGCTTTCCTGCTCGTCAAACTGCTGTGCGCCTGCGATGTCGGCACCCAGATCAAACAGGGCGCGACTGATACCTGCGACAATGCCCGGTCGGTTCGGGCATGACAGTGTCAGGACATAGGAACGGCAGGATTCTGGCTTGTGCGCGGACATGTTTCCCCCTTGGCTGGCACGGCGCTAGCGTGCCGGCGGGCGGCCCGTATCGGGCATGACATCATAGAACCAGCGCGCGCCCGCGCTGCATACGCCGGACTGCGTGGTGGGGACAGGCCTGACCACGTCATCGCCAGGCTGCCAGCCTTCGGGTGTCATGACCGTATCGCCATCGCTGCGGCGCAGGGCCTCGACCAGACGCAGCAGTTCTTCCACCGACCGGCCAACCGACATGGGATACCACACCAAGGCACGGATAACGCCAGCGGGGTCGATCACGTAGGTCGCGCGCACCGTCGCACTGTTCCGGGCCGTGCGGTCCAGCATGCCGTAGGCACGACCCACCGCCATGGACGGATCTTCCACCAGCGGGAAAGGAATCTCGATCCCCAGCCTGCTCTGGATCGCTTCCAGCCATGCCAGATGGGCATACAGGCTGTCCACCGACAGGCCCAGCAGCGCGCAGTCCAGTTTTGCAAAACGGTCCGCGGCCTGAGCCAGCGCAATGAATTCGCTGGTGCAGACGGGCGTGAAATCAGCCGGGTGAGAGAAAAACAGAAGCCACTGCCCGCGGAAATCCGACAGGCGGATGTCCCCTTTGGTTGTACGGGCCTGAAAATCAGGCGCCACGTCACCGATACGCAACGGGCGCATGTCCATCACATGGCCGGTTGCGGATATGCTGCCCTCGCTGCTCATGTCCTGCCCTTTTGCATCTGCCGCGCCTTGACGCAAGCCATCTTATAACATACATTTATTATGTAATTTAGAAATTATGGAAGGCGTTCCATGCCAGACCCTGTCATCACGGCAGCAGCCAGCCAGATCGCCACCTGTCGCGCGACGGGACAGGTTCCGGTCATCAGGACCTTTTTTGACATCCCGACCTTCACGGCCACGCATGTCGTCCATGACCCGGCCACGCGGGCCGCCGCCATCGTGGACAGCGTGATGGATTACGACCCGGCATCGGGCCGGACCGATCCCGCCTTCGCGCAGGAAATCGTGGATTATGTGACCGCTGAAAAGCTGAAGGTGGAATGGATTCTGGAAACCCATGTCCATGCCGACCATCTGTCCGCCGCCCCGTGGCTGCAGGAACGTGTGGGCGGCAAGCTGGGGATCGGGGACGCCATCATCCGCGTACAGGGCATTTTCGGGCGGCTGTTCAACGCGGGCACCCGCTTTGCCCGCGACGGGTCGCAGTTCGACCATCTGTTCCATGACGGGGCGCAGTTCAGGCTGGGCACGCTACCGGTCACGGCCATGCATGTACCGGGCCACACCCCGGCTGACATGGCCTATGTGATCGGGGATGCCGCCTTTATCGGTGATACGCTGTTCATGCCCGATTACGGTACCGCACGCGCCGATTTCCCCGGTGGGGATGCCCGCATGCTGTACCATTCCATCCGGCGGCTGCTCTCGCTGCCAGACGAAACGCGCGTGTTCCTGTGCCACGACTACAAGGCGCCGGGACGCGACGACTACGTATGGGAAACCACCATCGGGGCGGAACGTCGCCATAACGTCCACGTTCATGAAGGGGTGGACGAAGAGACGTTCGTGAACATGCGCACCGCGCGGGACGCCACGCTGTCGCTGCCGAACCTGATCATGCCGTCCGTGCAGGTCAACATGCGCGGCGGCAACCTGCCTGAACCCGAAGACAATGGTGTAAGTTACATAAAAATACCGGTCAATCAGGCCTGACAGCGCCGCGCCCCGCCATTTCCGGTTTTTTCATTACTGAGTACGGAGACCATTCATGACAGATACCGCCGCATCCGCCCCCAGCCTGTCCAGTTCCGCACGGGGACTGACCTATGATGTCGTCGTGGTGGGCGGCGGGGCCGCCGGGCTTTCCACCGCGTCCAGCATCCTCAAACGCCGGGGCGGCATCACGGTCGCGATCATCGAACCCTCGGGTTCGCATTTCTACCAGCCGGGCTGGACGCTGGTGGGTGGCGGCGTATTCAAGCAGTCCCAGACCCGCCGGTCGGAAAAGAAGCTGATCCCCGCCGGAGCGGACTGGGTGCAGGCGGCGGCGACCGGTTTTGAACCCGACGCCAATCTTGTCCACCTGTCGAACGGATCGTCCATCCGCTACAACGTGCTGGTGGTTGCGACCGGCCTTACGCTGGACTGGGACGCGATACCCGGCCTGACCGAAACGCTGGGCCGCAACGGCGTGACCTCCAACTACCGCTATGACCTTGCCCCCTATACGTGGCAGCTCGTGCAGACGCTGGGCCGTGGCAACGCCGTGTTCACCCAGCCGCCCATGCCGATCAAATGCGCGGGCGCGCCGCAGAAGGCGATGTATCTGGCATGCGATGCGTGGCGTCGCCGTGGCCTTGCGGACAACATCCACGTCTCTTTCCACACCGCAACACCGGGGCTGTTCGGGGTGAAGGAGTTCGTTCCCGCCCTGATGGAATACATCAAGCGCTACAACATCGATCTGGAACTGAAATCCCGCCTGACGAAGGTGGACGGGGCCAGCCGTATCGCAACATTCGAGAATGTGGGCGAGGACGGCGCCAAGGCCACGGTCGAGACGGAATTCGACATGCTGCATGTCGTCCCGCCCCAGCGCGCGCCGGAAGTCATCAGCAGCAGCCCGCTTGCGGGCGATGGTGGCTGGGTGGCGGTCGATCCTGCAACGCTGCGCCATGTGAAATATGAAAATGTCTTCGCGCTGGGTGATGTTGCAGGCACGTCCAACGCCAAGACAGCCGCCGCCGTGCGCGTGCAGGCCCCGGTGGTCGCGGTCAACGTGCTGGCCACGCTGGATCACCGCCCGATGGTTGCCGATTACGATGGTTATGGCGCATGCCCGCTGACGGTCGAACGCGGCAAGATCGTGCTGGCCGAGTTCGGCTATGGCGGCAAGCTGGAGCCGACCCTGCCGACATGGCTGCTTGATGGCCGCAAGCCGACCCAACTGGCATGGTTCCTCAAGGAATGGGTGATGCCGGTGCTGTACTGGGATGGCATGCTCAAGGGCCGTGAACTCATGGTCGCACCGCACAAGATCGGCACGCCGCGCTGAACCAGCGGAACGACTGTCTTACCATACCATGGCCGCGCGGGGGTGGACCTCCGCGCGGCCATGCGTATGAATACCGCCCATGAATACCCAGCAACCGCCCCGCCACCATGTGGGCCATTCCCGCCCGCTGCGCCTTTCCGCCGATGTGGTCAGCCATGCCATTTATGGCGGACCGGACAAATGCTATCGCTACACCCTGACCCGTACATGGGACCCGGCGCTGCCGGCGGTGATGTGGCTTATGATGAATCCCTCCGTCGCGACGGAGGATGGCGATGACCGCACCGTGGCCAAATGCCAGCGCTACGCCCGCGCATGGGGATATGGCACGCTGCTGGTGGGCAATACCTTCGCCTATCGCTGCACCGACCAGAAACGCCTGACGGAAGTGCCCGATCCGGTCGGCCCGGATAATGACCGCCATCTGCTGGAGATGGCGCGCAAGGCCGATCTGGTCATCGCGGCCTATGGCTCGCCCCTGCTCAAGGGGCTGCTGGCACGCGGGCCGGAGGTGGTGCGCATGCTCCAGCAGCACGGGATTACGGTCAGCGCCATGCGCCTGAGCCGTCGCTCCGGTCGGCCGGAACATCCGCTGTACCTGCCCGCCGACCTGCGCCCCGAACCCCTGCCGCCGGTCCCGGCTGCCTGATTTTCACAACAGGCGGCAAGACATGGAGGCCATATCCCGCGTCTCCCCCTGACCAGATCACCGAATCCGGCCTGCCTTCTACAGGTGCAGGCTCCTGGGAAAGACGACGGACAGCCGGCTTTCCTGTCGCTGCCATCCGTCATCCAGGATGTTACCCGAACAGGGCAAGCTGACGAGGGGCAGGTTCCTCCCCGGCTTCGCGCAGGCCGGATACGGTGACCCCCAGCAGCCTTATGCCGCGCCGGGGCGGAAAGCAGGGAACCAGCAGATCCATGGCGCGCTGTCCCAGATCGGGCGCATCGCGCACGGGTTCAGCTTCCGTACGCCCGCGCACGATCTGCCTGAAATCGTTATATTTGACTTTCACGGTCACGGTAATGCCGGTCAGGCCGCGCGTCAGGCATCGGCCCCAGACCCGTTCCGACAGATCGGCAATCGCGGCCTGCGCGCCGACCCATTCATGGATATCGGCGTCAAATGTGCGCTCCGCGCCCACCGAACGGCGGGGCCGATTGACCTCTACGGGACGTTCATCAATGCCACGGGCGATGCCGTAATAGAAATCCGCCGCCTTACCAAAATGCCGCAACAGTCGTGACAGGGGCTGCGTGCGCAGGTCAAGGCCGGTGCGGATACCCAGCGCGTGCATGCGCGCCGCCGTGGCCGGGCCAATACCGTGGAAATCCTCCACCGGCAGGTTCGCTACAAAATCGGGGCCCATGCGGGGCGTAATCACGAACTGACCGTTGGGCTTGCGATAATCCGACGCTAGTTTGGCCAAGAATTTATTGTAAGATACGCCTGCTGATGCCGTCAGGCCCGTCGCATCATGGATCTGCGCGCGGATTGCCGTGGCAATGGCCGTAGCGGACGGATAAGCCTGCAGGGGATCGGTTACATCCAGATAGGCTTCATCCAGCGAAAGCGGCTGGATGACCGGCGTAAACCGGGCAAAGATTGCATGGATCTGGGCTGATACCGCGCGGTACACATCAAAACGCGGCCGGACAAATACAAGATCTGGACATTTGCGCTGGGCGGTGACGGACGGCATGGCCGACCGGACCCCGAAACGCCGGGCTTCATAACTGGCCGCGGCAACAACACCACGACGCCCCGCGCCCCCTACGGCAAGCGGCCTGCCACGCAGATCCGGATTGTCACGCTGTTCGACCGAGGCATAGAAAGCATCCATATCGACATGGATGATACGACGCGTCACTTCCTGCCGGTCCATCACGGCGCACCGCGACCGGAACAGGGCAACATGCCTATGGGCCGTATGGCCACACCCCGCCGGGGCATGGCCGATACGGCATTACGGCAGATCAGCCGTTGCACTTCTTCTTCTTAAGGAAAAACACGATCAGGCCGGCGATCGCGCCGAAAACCAGAACGCCCTTCAGGCAGGGGGACTTGGTGGGGCATTTGGTAGCACATTCAGACATGGTTCATTCCTTGGTCGATACATCCGTTCCGAACGGGAACGGCATATCTTCATACTACCGCATGGCGGAAACATGACCATACCGCATTTCACATTCCATGCGCCCATTCCCGTCCGGCATGCGATGACAGGGCAGCCGCATTGCATCGCTATGGCTTCTGTTCGCGCAGGGGGCACGCAATGATACCACGATAAAGACCGGAGTATGAACCATGAAGAAATTCGCCTTCCTGCCTGCATCCCTGCTCATGCTCGGTACGGTGATTGGCGCCGCCCATGCGACCCCGTCCGCCGGGCGTGCGGTCAACCGCGACTTCGCCAAGCTGTCGATCGATGGCAGCCGCGCCTTTGACGATATCGCCATGGCCCGCAGCGCGCTGGCCAATAATGACATTGCGGGCGCCCAGAAGCTGCTGGTTGACGCCAACAACGCCCTGACCCGCGCCAAGAGCGACAACCGGGTGTTCATGAAGGCCGAAGCCCAGTTGGTTCCGGCGAAAAAAGCCCCCAAGGGTGCGCCCGCCCCGTCGGCTGCGCCGGGAACCCAGCCCGTGGCATGGCTGCCGGTTGATGGCGAATACATCGTGACCGAGGATCTGGAGCCCACCTCCCCCAAGGGTGCCGCAGTGACTTCCGCCAATACGAGCCTGAACAAGGGCAAGCCCGGCCAGGCGGCGCAGACCCTGCAGGTCGCGGGCGTGGATGTTGATTTCGTGCTGGCCATCGCCCCGCTGGATGCCAGTGCGAGCGATGTCTACCGCGCAACCAACCTGCTGACGGGCAAAGACGTCAAGAATGCCGATAACGCATTGCAGGACGCGCAGAACAGCATCCGCTTTGTATCCGAAGACATGGTCGGCACCCCGGCAGGTCAGGGCGCTGGTAAAAAAGCCGCCCACTAGGACCCGGCCCAACGCCCAGGTCCGTGTATTCCATGCTCCTGCCCCACCCGGTTTCCACCACAGGCAAGCCGGGTGGTCGTGAAGGTCAGATGGAACGGGGCGGGCTGTTCCCCATGCGACTCGTCATTATTCTGGGTGTGGCCTGCGCGGCGATGACCGGCCTGTTTCATCCCGCATGGGCGGGCGGTCGCATCCAGATCTGTCTGGAACAGCATACGCTGGATAACAGCTTCATACAGGATGCCCCGGCCCGCGGGCCGGTACTGGTGCCGGCGGGGACTGCCCTGAACTATGCGGGCCATGCCTTCGGCCCCGCATCCGATCCGCTGGACCGTGCACACGCCCCGCCGGATGGGGATGGCTGGCGGGGCATTTCTGCTGCGGAAGAAACGCGCAGGCGACAGCTACAGATGGAAGATATCGGCGGCGACACCAGCTATCATCGTCCGCAGGCGGCGCTCATGACCACGCATGCCGTGACACTGTCACATGCGCATCCGTGCGCCATGGTTGGTGCGACAGCCCTGCTGTCAGATGACTGGACATGGACAATGGATACCATTCCGGCACGGCCCGACATGTATTTTCAGGCTTACGGCACGGTTCATGACGATCAGCTTGACCCGACATTCAATAACGATGCCGATCCCTTCCAGTGGACGGCGGCGCATGGCGCACTGAACGCCATCGTAACGCAGACCATTGACCAGTCGCTGACGCTGCGCTCCCCCGATTAGGGGCGGAATCGCTCTGGCGGTTATACTTCTGTTATACTTTTGCTGAACGGGCCTGTTTCGACTCCGTCATCAACATCGTGACGGCAGAGTGGCCTGTAATAATGGCAATATCCGTATTCTACATCTATGCAGCGTGTGGTGCTGCATCATAACATGGGGGATAGCGTTATCACCCTGTATACGACAGCCTTACAACCGCTACCGGCAATGATGGAGAACGGGATGGCCCTTTACCAGTCCGCGCAATTTGTTGATACGTGGACCGATCCTGAATTCGACAAGATCCATCCCCCGCGCTCGGTGGCGCCCCATTCGGGTATTTACCGCTGTGTCGGCTGCGGGGTGGAAATAGCGGCGACCGAGGGACAGCTTCTGCCCCCCATCCATGCCCATCCGCACCGCCCCGATACACGCGAAGCATGGCAGATGATCGTCTATGCCGACCATCGGCCCAAACCCACCGAAGTTCCGCCTGTCAGATAAGGCGGGTGCGGACCCGCCTGCGTATTACCACCAGCCGCCGCCCCACGGGCCGCCCCAGCCGCCGCCGCCCCAGCCCCACATGCCCCAGTTCCACGAAGCATCCTGGTATGTATCGGCGGTCATCTGCTGCTGGTCCGCCAGATTCTGCGCCTGCACGTAGGACATGTAGCGTCCGTAAGCCGCCTGATTCCCTACATAAAGACAGTTGCACACCTTGGGATCGGAATAGATGTAGAGCATGTGATCCCCGAACGATTTCTGCAGAAACCGGTTGGGGGGCAGCTTCTGCAACATCGTCTGCCGTTCGGCATTATCAGCGGGGCGCGCCACGAAACCCGCTGCCGCAAGGCTGTTTTCCTTATCCACGATCCGGTCATGCGCGCTTTCGCATGCACTCAGGCCCGTAGCCGCGGCAAGCAGCAGCGCACTGCTGGTGAATAGATGTCTCAATGCCTTTTTGTTACCCATCGCCTGCTGCCCGTTTCTATCCTGTTAATTCCCGCATCCTGTCCCATCACGGGAATGGAATAAAGATGCCACAGAAAAAGCATATGCATTATTCTGCCCAACTTTGATTTATCTCATGTCTGGGCAAGGAATACCAATGCGATAACAATAGGGCGATGGGGGCATCGCACATCGAATCATCACTTTAGACTTGGCAGGTTTCCCAGATGATGGGGAACCTGCCTTTTTTTATTTTACCGGACAGTATAGCAGCCCATTGCGTTTTTTTCAGGGCAGACGAGGCCCTGATCATCCCGGCACTTCCCCTAAAATCGGGATAGCTTCTGGATAATCAGGGAATTTCAAGCAACTGCATCTTAATCACGGACAGGTCGGTCCGGCCTGTATTCAGCTCGCCTGCACCGGCGTACCGGACGGGGTCGCAGGCACGGTAAAGGGCGCCCCATCATCCCGCAGGACATAGCCCTGCCCCCATACGGTGGAGATCAGTTGCCCGCCCCCGGCGGCCTGCAGTTTCTTACGCAGCTTGCAGATGAAAACATCGATGATTTTCATTTCCGGCTCATCCATGCCGCCATACAGATGGTTCAGGAACGCATCTTTCGTCAGCACCATCCCCTTCCGCAGCAGGAGCAGCTCAAGGATGACGTATTCCTTGCCGGTCAGATGCACCAGCCGCCCCTGCACCCGCACTTCACGACTGTCGAGACACAGTTCCAGTTGTCCCGCGCGCAGGGTGGGCTCGCTGTACCCCTTCGAACGGCGAATTACAGCCTGCATCCGGGCCGTCAGTTCCATGGATTCGTAAGGGCGCGTCACATAATCATCAGCCCCGGTTGAAAAGGCCTTCACCTTGGCGGTAGCGGCTTTCTCATCAGACAGGATGAGCACCGGCGTCGGCACCCGCGCCACCCGGCTGACACGGATCACCTCGTACCCATCCACATCGGGCAGGCAAATATCCATAACGGCCAAATCATAGTTATAGGATTTTAACATTCCCAGCGCATCATGCCCCGTGTCGACATGATCTACTGTGAACCCCGCTCTTTCCATGTGCCGGCAGGTCTCTTCGGCTTTCAGGGCATTCGGTTCAACAAGCAAAATCCGCATATCGACCATCCAGTAGATATTTACACTTCATCTACCTATAGGTGCATCGGTATTAATGAACAACCTAAAGTTGACTATATATTACCGCTTTCTCATGAATTTTATGTATATCAGAAGCGGCTACTAATTAATTAATAATTAATGTTCTGATGCCCGATACCAACAGCATGGTTAAGGGGCCCCGCACCCGCTCCATAACCTGGCGCTGCAAGAATCGCCTCGCGCACATAAGCGCGCGCGCGCATGACAGCATCACGTAATGTCATGCCCTGACCCAGCCCGGTGGCAATGGCGCTGGCCAGCGTGCAGCCCGTACCATGCGTATGGCGGGTGTGAATCCGATGCGAGACGAATTCCTCAACCTCTCCTCCCGGTCCCACCAGCACATCCACCAGTTCGTCGCCCGACATGTGCCCACCCTTGAGCAGCACGGCCTTTGGTCCAAGCGCCAGCAGATCACCGGCGGCGGCCAGCATGTCCCCACGATGCGCGATGGGGCGGCCCAGCAGGGTCTCGGCTTCCGGGATGTTGGGGGTCAGGATGGATGCAAGCGGCAGCAGGCGCGCGCGCAGGGTCGCAAGCGCACTGTCATGCAGCAGCGCCGCCCCACCCTTGGCGACCATGACCGGGTCCAGCACGTAAGGAACATCGGGGCCTGTCACCAGCACGTCCGCTATGGCCTCGATCACCTCGGCCCGGTCCAGCATGCCACTCTTGAAGGCGTCCACACCCAGATCATCCATGACGCACCGCATCTGGGCTACGATGAAGGACGGCGGCACCGGCATGACATCATGCACGCCCTGCGTATCCTGCGCGGTCAGGGCCGTTATGGCCGTCATGGCGAAACCACCCAGCGCCGTCACCGTCTTGATATCCGCCTGGATGCCAGCGCCACCCCCGCTGTCACTGCCCGCCATGATGAGAATGCGTCCGCGCATGGTTCAGTCCGCCATCTGGATCGCGGTAATAGCCTCGCACATATCCTCGACCACGGCTTTTACCAGCGCTTCATCCTCGGCTTCCGCCATGACACGGACCAGCGGCTCGGTTCCGCTTTCACGCAGCAGCAGCCGCCCGCGATCCCCCAGCCGCTTTTCCGCCGCCGCACGGGCTTCCTGCACCTTCGGGTCATGCAACGGGCTTTTCCCGGCGAAACGGACATTACGCAGCAACTGCGGGTAAGGCTGGAACAGGGTGCAGACCTCGCTGGCGGGGCGACCGGTCTCCACGACTTCGGCCAGAACCTGAAGGGCCGCGACCAGTCCGTCGCCCGTTGTGGCAAAATCGGACAGGACCATATGCCCGGACTGTTCGCCGCCAATATTGGCCGACAGTTCGCGCATCTTTTCCACAACGTAGCGGTCGCCCACCGCTGTGCGCACCAGTTCCAGCCCCTGCGTTTCCAGATACCGCTCCAGCCCCATATTGGACATGACGGTCGCCACGATATGGCGGCCAGCCAGCCGCCCCTGCCGCGCCCATGACTTGGAAATGAGGGCAAGGATCTGGTCCCCGTCCACCAGACGTCCCTTTTCATCCGAAATCAGGACACGGTCGGCATCACCATCAAGGGCAATGCCGATATCAGCCCGATGACGCAGCACTGCCGCGCACAGGGCTTCGGGCCGCGTGGAACCACAGCCTTCATTGATGTTGATGCCATTGGGATCGCAGCCGATCCGCACGACCTCGGCCCCCAGTTCCCACAACGCCGTCGGGGCCACGCGGTAGGCCGCGCCATTGGCGCAGTCGATCACGATACGCAGGCCATCAAGCCGCAGCCCGCGCGGAAAGGACGATTTGGCACTTTCCACATACCGCCCCGCCGCATCGTTCAGCCGTGAAGCGCGACCGATCTGGTCGGGTGCGGCCAGCCTGTCGGTCAGATCGGAATTCATGGCCGCCTCGATCCGGGCTTCCATCTCGTCGGACAGCTTGAACCCATCGGGACCGAACAGCTTGATGCCATTATCGCCATACGGGTTATGCGATGCGGAAATCATCACCCCCAGATCCGCCCGAAGCGAACGGGTAAGCATGGCGATGGCCGGTGTCGGCATTGGCCCCACAAGGGTCACATCCATGCCGGCGGACAGAAAACCCGATACCAGCGCGCATTCGATCATGTAGCCCGACAGACGCGTATCCTTGCCCAGCAGAACGCGGTGGCGGTGCGTGCCGTGGATGAAATGCAGTCCTGCGGCCTGCCCCAGCTTCTGCGCCACTTCGACCGTCATGGGAAAGCGGTTGGCCGTCCCGCGAATGCCATCTGTGCCGAACAGCTTTCTTGTTTTTACCATGACGGGGGATCTCCGGATACGTTCTGGTCGTACACGACCTACCTTACCTGTTATGACCGATCCAGCCCCTGCCTTACGCGCATGGCCTGCATCATGGCTGAAACGTTGTGAACCCGCATGACGATACCGGGAAAAACCATTCCCGGCAGCGTGGCCGCCACCGTTCCGGGATCGCGGCGGGAGGCATCGGGTTCATGGCAGATTTCCCCAATCATGCGCTTGCGCGAAACACCAAGCAGAACGCGACAACCCAGATTAGAAAGAATGGGCAGACGTGCCAGCAGTTCCAGATTGCCAGCACCCGTCTTGGCAAAGCCGATGCCCGGGTCCACCACCATGCGCGTACGTTCTATGCCCGCGGCCACGGCTTCATCCACGCGGCTGGACAGTTCACGCGTCACATCTGCGGCGACATCATCATAAACCGCGTGCTGCCGCATGGTTTGGGGCGTGCCGCGCATGTGCATGAGGGTAACCGCGCACCCATGCCGCGCGACAACCGCACGGGCCAGCGGGTCATGCGTCAGGGCCGAGACATCGTTGACCATGCTGGCACCCGCCAGCAGGGCCTGATCCATGACCATGGCCTGACGGGTATCCACGGAAATATGCAGTCCATCCAGCGCGGAACATGCCCGCACCGCGCGGATGACCGGGCCGATGCGCCGCCATTCCTCCTCCGCCGCGACGGGTGGAGCGCCGGGACGGGTGCTTTCCCCACCAATATCCACGATCCGGCAACCCTGCGCATACATGGCCTTTATGGCGTCGAACGCGGCCTGCGTCGTGTAATGCTGGCCACCATCACTGAAGCTGTCGGGTGTTACGTTGATGATCCCCATGACCTGCGGCCCCGGGGGCAGGCCCGCATCGGATACGGGGGCGGTGATCCGGGCCACGACATCCGCCCATTGCGACGGGATGGCGGATACCGGCACGATCCGGCCCGCTTCCCCGCCCCCGATCAGGCGGGCAAGGGCGAAAGCGTGCGTTCCCTGTCCCAGCCACAGCGCAATGCCTGCCTCAACCGCCTGCCGGGCGGCAGTACCGTGCAGCAGGCCAAGGGGTTCGATCAGCCGGTCGTCCATTGTTCCTCTTCTATCCAGTTTTTCTATCACCAGATACAAAAATGGCGGGGCAGCCCAAGGCTACCCCGCCATATATTCAACACCTGTAAGACAGTTCTAGCTCGCCGGGGCTGCGCCAACCCCACCATTGCCTTCCGGCGAAGGCAGCGGTTCGACCGGCGCTGACGGTGCAGAAGGCGGCACTGACGGACGGCGGTTTTCCGGCATCGGGTCATCGACCACCACACGCTCGATCTTCTCGCCACGCAGCACCTGCCGGATTTCCTCACCCGTCAGGGTTTCATATTCCAGCAGGGCCTCACCCAGACGGTGCAACTGGTCGATATGATCCAGCAGCAGGGTGCGCGCGCGGTCATAGGCCGCATCAATCAGCTTGCGCACCTCGTTGTCGATTTCACGCGCGGTTTCCTCGGACACGTTCTTGTTCTGCGTCACACTGTGACCAAGGAACACTTCCTGCCCGTTGCCACCATAGGCCACCATGCCGAGCTTTTCGCTCATTCCCCATTCCGTAATCATACGGCGGGCCACGTCTGTCGCCATCTTGATGTCGCCCGATGCGCCGGTGGAGACATTATCGGGGCCAAAGATGATTTCCTCCGCCGCGCGGCCACCCATCGCCAGCGTCAGCTTGCCAATGCACCATGAACGGCTTTCGGAATAACGGTCCTTTTCCGGCAGGCTCATCACCATGCCCAGCGCACGACCACGCGGGATGATCGTCGCCTTATGCACCGGATCAGAGCCGGGGGTCAGGATGCCAACCAGAGCATGGCCACCTTCATGATAGGCGGTCATCTTCTTTTCGTCCTCGGTCATGACGAGGGAGCGGCGCTCGGCCCCCATCATCACCTTGTCCTTGGCGTTCTCGAACTCCAGCATGGCGACCGTACGCTTGCCAAGGCGGGCGGCCATGAGCGCCGCTTCGTTGACAAGGTTGGCCAGATCGGCACCCGAAAAGCCGGGCGTGCCACGGGCGATGACCTTGGGGTCCACATCGGATGCCAGCGGCACCTTGCGCATATGGACACGCAGGATCTTTTCACGGCCCGCCACATCGGGGTTGGGTACGACCACCTGACGGTCAAAACGGCCGGGACGCAGCAGGGCGGGGTCAAGCACGTCGGGGCGGTTGGTCGCGGCAATCAGGATCACGCCCTCATTGCTGTCAAACCCGTCCATTTCGACCAGCATCTGGTTCAGCGTCTGCTCACGTTCATCATTGCCACCGCCGAGGCCCGCGCCACGATGGCGGCCGACGGCATCAATTTCGTCAATGAAGATGATGCAGGGGGCAGCCTTCTTGCCCTGTTCGAACATGTCACGCACACGCGATGCGCCAACACCTACGAACATTTCAACGAAGTCGGAACCGGAAATGGTGAAGAACGGCACGTTCGCCTCACCCGCGATGGCGCGGGCCAGCAGGGTCTTACCCGTGCCGGGGGGGCCGACCAGCAGCACACCCTTGGGGATCTTGCCGCCCAGACGGGTGAACTTCTGCGGATCGCGCAGGAAATCCACGATTTCCTGCAACTCGCCCTTGGCTTCATCAATGCCCGCCACGTCATCAAAGGTAACGCGGCCCTGCTTTTCGGTCAGCATGCGCGCGCGCGACTTGCCAAAGCCCATGGCGCGACCGCCACCGGACTGCATCTGGCGCATGATGAAAATCCACGCACCGACCATCAGCAGCAATGGCGCGTAATTGATCAGGTAGCGCAGGATGGGATTGGTGTCGCTTTCGAGCGGCTTGGCCGCAACCTCCACCCCTTTTTCCGTCAGGCGCGGAATCAGGGTCGGGTCCTGCGGGGCATAGGTGTCGAACGAGGTGCCATCCGTCAGGGTGCCGGTAATATTATGTTCCTGCACCACAACAGACCGGACATGCCCGCTGTTCACGTCCCCGATGAAATCGGAATATGCCAGTTGCTGCGATGCGTGCTGCACGCTTCCGGGCTGGAAAACGTTAAACAGCAGCAGCAACAGGACGATGATGATAACCCACAGGGCCAGGTTCCGGCCAAAATTGTTCATCTTGCCTACTGTTCCATCCGCTGGCCCCTTCGCATTACCCGACAGAGGGCAGACGAACAGGCGCCACGTTCACTACGTTTATCATACATAGGACGATCAAGGGATATTCACACCCCCAATCCACCACCTTTTATTGCCCGGCCCCGACAGGCAGGGCGGTCGGGCGGCCAAACAGGGCACCCGAAAAGGCAGGATGGGGGGGCTGGTTTACAAAAAACGCATCTGCGATGCCGTCATGCATGCACAGTCCCATATGCGGCACAGCCATAACCCGCCCATCGTGCCACAGGGCCGGCAACGTACGCAACACGCAGGCCGGCCACCCGGAACGCCCTTGCCCCGCAGGCCACCAGCGCGCTACCGGCCCCGCTGCACCGATATACATATCTTTCGGCACGTGTCGGGCCCGCAGCACGAAACGCCTGTCCCACACAGCGCCTGCCCCGGCGGAGACGCAGGGCGCCATCGCTGCTTCCTCACGCGCCAGCAGCCATTGCCCGTCCCGCCATGGCACGATCACGACACCCGCCAGCGTCGCCGCCCGTGGCGCATGGACCAGCCCCGCCACCGCGTCCCGCCTTGGCGGATAATCACGTCCCCCCACCACTCCGATCAGGGCGGAAAGAATGCGGGGCGGTGCCAGACCGGCAGGCAGCACGACCCATCCACCCGGATGGAACCGCGCATGCTGCGCCAGCCACAACGCATCATCGCGGTCCTGCGCCATGCGGGCCTGCCCCGCCTGCCGCGCCTGTGCAAACAGGCTGCCGCCCAGCACCGCGTCCTGACGCAGGGCCTGCCGGGCACGGGCGCGCTCGGTCCGCAGATCGGCATTGGATGGATCTTCCACCCATGTCACCCCCGCCGCGCGCACGGTGGCGTACAGCGCGGACTTGGTGAAAGCCAGAAGGGGGCGGACAAGCCTGACATCGGTAACGGGAAGGGCCAGCGCCATCCCGGCCAGACCGTCCTGACCGCTGGCGGCACGTCCGCGCATCATGACCGTTTCGGCCTGATCCCCGGCATGATGCGCCACCAGAAGATCCAGCGCCCCAAGATCGCGACAGGCGGCAAAAAGTGCCTGATAGCGCATACGGCGTGCGCGTTCGGCCATACGGGAGCCACGTTCCAGCCCCTCAAGGGTCAGCAGGCGGGCCTGTATACCCAGCATGGACAGGCGCGCGACCGTCTGTTCCGCTTCAGTCCGGGATTCCGCGCGCAGTCCATGGTCCACGACCAGCGCGATCACATCGGTCCGCCACCGCCGGGCAAGGATGGCCAGCGCCATACTGTCCGCCCCACCCGATACGGCCACCGCCACAGGTATCCCCTGGCCCGGCCATGGGCCAAGTTCGGTCATGATGGCGTCAAAGCCCTGCTGGCCTACCGGTTCAGCCGCTTCCATTCTCTGGAACCGGATGGCGGTCAGTTACACTTGGCGCGCTTGCGATAGACCTGTTCAGCGGATTTGATGCGGTCGGCAGGCTGGGGAAACTCGCTGGCCAGCTTGTCCAGCGCCTGACAGGCGGAAGCCCTGTCATTGAGCGCCACAAGCGTTGCCGCCACGCCCAGCAGGGCACTGGGGGCACGCGCGCCATGGGGCGCGCGGTTATAGGCATCATAATAGGCCAGCGCGGACTGCCGGTACTGCTTCTGCCCGGCCAGCGACTGGGCCAGCAGATATTGCGCATCGACCTGCTTTGCACTCTTGGGACCAGACAGGACCTGCTGCGCATCCGCCTGCGCCGTCACGTAATCATGCTGCATCAGCGCATCGGTCCCCGCCTTCAGCAGATCGTCCGGCGTGCGTTTTGCCGCAGGCGTTTCCGTGGCCGCCGGTGCGGTAGCAGAAGCAGCCGGAGATGCGGAAGCCGCCGCCCCGCCAGCAGGGGCCGCGCCATGGCCATGCTGCATGGCGAAATTCATGTCATCGATCTGCTTGCTCAGCGCTGCATTCTGCTGCTGGACCTGATTGGTCAACTGGTCGATTTCACCGCGCATGTCGCGCGCTTCCTGTTCCAGCGTGTTGACGCGGTCGAGCAGCTGCAGGGTCAGGTTGCCGCTGTTGTCATCAGCGCGCGCGCCACCAAGGCAGGCCAGCGATACGCCACCCGCCAGCATACCCACCCTGCCCCACTGACGGGACCGGGCAGCGACTGAAAGGAAACATGACAACACAGACCGCATGGACCAAACCCTTTTGCAACACTACGCATGCATACCTAAAACAAAACCGGCCGGGCGATAAGCGCCCGACCGGTTTCATACTTATTCCATTACGTCATGGGACGCAGGGGCAGTGGATTACTGCACCGACGTGATGGCGTTACGGTTCTGGGCCCATGCCTGCTCGTCGTCACCAACGGCGGTCGGACGGTCCTTGCCGTAGGAGATCGTCGTCAGGCGCGAGCCATCGACGCCCTTGGCAACCAGATAGTCGTGGGCGGCATTGGCGCGACGCTCACCCAGGGCGATGTTGTATTCCTCGGTGCCGCGATCATCGCAGTTACCGGCAATCTGCACGTGTACCTGCGGGTACTTCGCAAGCCACGCCGCCTGCTTGTCGAGGGTCGCCTTCGCGTCGCTCGACAGGCCGCTCTGGTTGAGCGGGAACAGAACACGGTCACCAGCCGTCGCCACCAGATCAGCTTCGCTGCCCGGAGCCGGACCAACCTGCTGCGTGGCGGCACCCGTATTCACATTCTTGTTCGCGTGATCGGAACAGGCTGCCAGGAAGAGGGCCATACCAGCCGCGCCAAAAAGCTTCAGTTTCATTACTTTTGATCCTGGATCGGTTTCTTGCGTCGAAACCATTTGTTGAATTTCCGGATTTAAATATGGGACGGCCCCGAGTCTCGTTACGTCCTGTTAAACACAACTGTAAAAACAGAGACTCGCGATCGCTGGAAACCACCGCCAGCATACATTTGGCAAGAAGTTTCCGTCAATGTCAGGCAAACACATACCGGCCATTTGATATCCACGCAGGTTCCAGAATAGTGCCCGCCCAACATATTGTAATGATTACTTATTCAGCGGCGACCATGCCGGATCGGACGCGCTTCCCGCCGGCAGGGCGCGTTCATGGAAGCCGGTGATATCAATTGTGCTGATACCTGTTGCAAATCCGGCACCATTTGCCCCCCCCGAACTCTGCCGGCAGAAGGCCAGAACACGGCCATTGGGGCAGAAGGAGGCGCTTTCCACCGTGAAGCCTTCCGTCAGGATACGCTCCCCCGTTCCATCCGGCGCCATGACGCCAAGCGAGAAGCTGCCATTGGCAATGCGCGAGAAGGCGATCAGATCCCCGCGCGGGGACCAGACCGGCGCGCCGTAATGGCCGTGACCGTAGGAAATGCGCTTCGCATCCCCGCCCGAGGCGCTCATGATATAAAGCTGCGGCGAGCCGCCACGGTCGGAGTTGAACACGATCTGCGTGCCATCGGGGCTGAAGGACGGGCTGGTGTCGATCGCACCGGAGGCCGTAAGCTGCCGCCGCGCCATGCTGGCCAGATCCACCACATACAGGTCGGACCCGGCTCCGCGCGTGACCGACAGGATGACGGACTGCCCATCGGGCGAGAAACGGGGCGCGAATGAAATACCCGAGAAGTCACCAAGCAGGCGCTGCTGGCCGGTACCAAGGTTAAACAGGTAAACGCGCGGCCTGTAATTGGCATAAGACAGGAAGGCGAGTTCATTATTGGCCGGGTTGAAACGCGGCATGAGCGTCAGCCACTGGCCATTGGTCAGGTAACGGCTGTCCGCCCCGTCCTGATCCATGATGGCGAGGCGGGTGGTCTGGTGCTGACGCGGGCCGGAACGTGCGATATAGGCGATGCGGGAATTGAAGTATCCTTGTTCACCCAGCATGCGGCTGTAGATCACATCGGCAATGATATGCGCGATACGACGCCAGTCCTGTGACCCGGCGGTATAGGCCGTGCCCTGAAGCTGGTTGCCCGTCAGCACATCCCACAGGCGGAATTCCACACGCAGCGAACTGCCCTGATCCACGACCTTGCCCGTCATGGCCGCACGCGCGCCCAGTGACTTGTAGGTGGAGAAATCCGGCGTGCCCTGCGGCATGGTGGCGCTGATGGGACGGAACAGGCCGCTATTGCCCAGATCGGCGGAAATCACATCCGTAATCTGCTGGGCCACGCCGCTGCCCAACGAGGGCAGGACGATGGGGATGGGGGCGGTCCGGGCCTGATCCACCGTTATTTCCGCATCGCCTGCCTGCGCGCGCGCCGTGCCGGAGGCGAATAGCGGTGTCGCCACCAGTCCCCCCGCCACACCGGCTGCCATGAACCCACGTCGCCCGAATGCCGCCGCCAGCCGTGCTGCGTCATCATCAGGAATCAATGGCTTTACGCTTGACGTCATTTTCTTCTCCTCGCCTTCGTCCGCTTGAGATCAGGGACGGAATACGAATTTCAGTTGCCGGGTCTGGCCCAGCAGGTTCTGCGGAATGGGCAGCTTGGCACAGGTGGGGCTGAGCACCGCATCACGCGCGCGTTCCGCCAGCGCACGATATGAGGGGTCGGAGTCCATCTGGGCCTGCGTCTGCGGTGCGAATTCCACCAGTCGCGCCGTGCCGGTCCCGTCCACGGTCACGACCAGATGCGCCACAAACTGGGCATAATTACGCGCGGCCGTATCTTCCGAATAACAGCGGCGCACGGAACTGCCGATCGCCTTCTGTTCGGCGGAACTCAGCGCACTGGTGATATCTCCGTCCGGCGTACCGCCGCCATCCGGCGCCCCGCCCTGCGCGGGGTTGGGGCGCGCCTTGGGCGGATGGGTCTGTTTCTGGTCCGCACGGAAGGAATCCAGCGTCGCGAGCAGGGAATGCGTATCGGGCACGCTCTTCTTCGCTTCATTCGGCTGGGTTATGCGCGACGGCGGCTGCACCTTGGGCGGGGCATCGGGCTGCGGCTGGGCCGATGGGGGCACCGGTGCATGCGCGGGCGCGGGTGCTGCCTTGGGCGGTGTCGGCGGAAGCCGCACGGCATCGGGCGACGGCTGCTGTTCACGCGGGGCGTGGGGCATCCGGCACGGGTTTGGGCGCCTGCTGCGGTGGCGGCATGGGCGGTGGAGGCGGCGGCGGGGGCCGCTTCCTCATTGCGCCTTTTCCGGCGGGGTGGGCGCGGGCGGGGCTTCCTGCTTTACCGGCGCGGGGGCCGGCGCAGGTTTGGGGCCGGCTTTTTCACCCTTATGGGGCGCTGATGTGCCGCCATCGTTCGTGAATTCCATCTCGATCGTAGGCGGCGGGGGCGGCTCTCTGGGAACCGGCATGGGAAGCTTGAGCAGTATGCCCAGCAGCAGGGCGACATGCAGGCCCCCCGATACCAGAACGGAGCGACGCATGAGGATACGCTCGGAACGACGCGGTGGCACCACGATCAGACGGCTCCCGGTATCAGTTTGGGTTTGGTTCAGTTACCGCCGCCGGGCGGCTGCTGCGCAAGAAGGGCGACATGCGTGAATCCACCCGCCGTGATCTGACCCATGATCTGCATCACGCGGCCATAATCGATATGGGAATCACCCCGGACGAAAATGCGGTGTTCACGGTCATTCTGCGCCGCCGCCTTGAGTTGATCGACCAGTTCGGCCTGCGACACCGGATCATCGCCCAGATACAGATCGCCGTTGGAGCGGATCGAAACCGTGATGGGCTTGGTATCGGTATTGACCGGCGCCGCATCCGTCTTGGGCAGATCGACATTCACGCCGCTGGTCATCATCGGCGCCGTCACCATGAAGATGATGAGCAGCACCAGCATGACGTCAACCAGCGGGGTGACGTTGATTTCGGCCATAAGCCGCCGCTTGCGCCGCCGCCCACGCAGATCGCCCAGGCTTGCCCCCATGGTCAGGCGCCCCTTTCTTCTGACTGGCGCGACAGGATGGCGGCGAACTCGGTGCCGAAGGCATCCAGCCGGTCCTCGAACACGCTCATGCTGTTGCTGATCACGTTATAGGCGATCACGGCGGGAATGGCCGTAACAAGGCCGATGGCCGTTGCGAACAGGGCTTCAGAAATACCCGGCGCCACGACCGACAGGTTGGTGTTGTGCATCGCCGCGATGGAGCCGAAGGCGTGCATGATACCCCACACCGTGCCGAACAGGCCGATGAACGGGGCCACCGGCCCGATGGTGGCAAGGAAAATGACCCAGCGGTTCAGCCGGTCCATTTCACGCGTGATGGTGATGGCCATGGCGCGATTGACGCGGTCCTGCACGCCGCCATGCACCAGATCGATGCCGGCGATACGGGATGAACGCCGCCATTCCCCCATCGCTGCGCCGAACACGGCGGCCATAGGATGGACCGGCTTGGCCCCGTCGGATTCGTACAGATCGTCCAGACTGCCGCCAGCCCAGAACCGCTCCTCGAAATCATTGCCCAGCCGGGTGACCCGGCGGATGGTCGTGAATTTGTCGAAAATGATTGCCCAGACAATCACACTGCACGTCACAAGCCCGACCATGACCAGCTTGACGACAATCGACGCGTGCATGAACAACGCCCACATCGACAGATCGCCCGCTGCGGCCCCGAGATTCGCCGCGTTAACCGCTTGGTCCAAATACGCCTCCTGCACACCTTGGCCGTTCGCTCAAACACGAAGATTGCCCATTTAGCAAGCCACGGCCAACCCGCTTTCCGCACAGCCCTGCGTCATGGTCAAGCCATGACACGAAAACAACGCAGAGCGTGCATGCCTTTGCGTTGTTCAGGCTACGAGTGCGCGCAGAAGATCACGCCATCGCGGCGGAAATCGGGCAGCACGCCCGTCACCGGCACGAATACAGGCCAGACGGACATCCAGCGTGCCGCAGTCGGCCCCGGCTTCATCCGCGCCAACCCGGTGGAAATCCTGCACCAGCCTGCAACTGGCGGCACCCAGTTCCGTCATGCGAGTCGTGACGCATACGATGTCATCCAGCCGTAGCGGCGCACGGTAATCCATGGCGGCATGGCGCACCACGAAGGCCAGACCATAATCGGCCAGCAGGTCGGATGCCGCCTGCCCCTGCGCGCGGATGGCCTCGGTCCGGGCGCGTTCGGCCAGTGCAAGATAGCGGGCGTGATAGACCACGCCGCCTGCGTCCGTATCTTCGTAATAGATACGGAAATCAATTTTATGTTCCATCCGGTCCGTCTCCCATGCCCCCGTCCGCCAGCAGGTCGCCCTGCCCCGGCATGCGCGCGGGTGGCTGCAACCCGAGATGGCGCCAGCCACGTTCACCCAGCATCCGGCCCCGGCTGGTCCGCAGCACGAGTCCCTCCTGAATCAGGTAGGGTTCGATCACATCTTCCAGCGTATCGCGGGCTTCAGCGAGAGCAGCGGCCAGCGTTTCCACGCCAACGGGGCCGCCATGATGAAATTCGGCAATGCGGCGCAGATAACGGCGGTCCATGCCGTCCAGCCCCATCGAGTCGACTTCCAAGCGTGACAGCGCCGCATCGGCCAGTGCGCGGTCAACCGGCCCGCGCCCGGCCCGCGCCACGGCGGCAAAATCGCGCACGCGGCGCAGCAGGCGCCCGGCAATACGCGGCGTGCCACGGGAACGGCGGGCGATTTCCTCCGCCCCTTCCGGGGTCAGGTCGAATTCCAGCTTGCGCGCGCCGCGTGTCACGATCTGGCACAGTTCTTCGGGCGTGTAGAACACCAGACGCAGCGGAATGCCGAAACGGTCGCGCAGCGGGGTCGCCAGCAGTCCCGCCCGCGTGGTGGCGGCGACCAGCGTGAAGGGAGACAGGTCGATCCGCACCGAACGCGCCGCGGGCCCCTCCCCGATAATCAGGTCAAGCTGGAAATCCTCCATCGCGGGGTAAAGGACTTCCTCGATGGCAGGGTGCAGGCGATGGATTTCATCAATGAACAGCACGTCGCGGGGCTGAAGATTGGTCAGGATCGCGGCCAGATCGCCCGCGCGCTGGATGACCGGCCCGGAAGTTGCGCGAAAGCCCACCCCCAGTTCCCGCGCCACGATCTGCGCCAGCGTGGTCTTGCCCAGCCCCGGCGGGCCATGCAGCAGCACATGGTCCAGCGCATCACCGCGCTGCCGGGCGGCGGCGATGAAAATGGCAAGGTTTTCCCGGCTGGCCTTCTGCCCGGTAAAATCATCGAGCGTCTGGGGCCGCAGGGAGCTTTCGTTACCGTCTTCCTCCCCCCGGCGGGCGTCGATCTCACGCTCGGGATGGCTGCTCATCGGGCCAGTTCCTTCAGGGCATCACGGATCACGATATCCAGATCGGCCTTGCCGTCCAGCCGGTCGATCACCCGTTCCACGACCGGCTGGGCCTCCGCACGGCGAAAGCCGAGACCGGACAGCGCCAGCAGCGCATCCGCCGCAATCCCCCGCGCGGCAGGAACGGTGATGGTCGCGGCCGAAACCACTGTCCCCGCGGGCAGGCCGGTTGGCATGCCTTCGCACTTGTCACGCAGTTCGGTCACGATACGTTGCGCCAGCCGGGCACCGACCCCGCCCGCACGGGTCAGCATGGCCTTGTCGCCCGTGGCGATGGCGCCCATCAGTTCCGGCGGCGGCAGGACGGACAGGATGGCCAGCGCCACCTTCGCCCCCACACCCTGCACGGTCGTCAGCAGGCGGAACCATGCGCGTTCCGATGCCTCGGCAAAGCCGTACAGCAGGATCGCGTCCTCGCGTACCACGGTTTCCACCAGCACGCAGGCCAGTTCCGGGGGCTGGGGCAAGGTAGCCAGCGTGCGGCTGGACGCCTGCACCAGATAGCCCACGCCACTGACGTCAATCACGCAGCGATCCGCTTCCACCTGTGCCAGCAGGCCACGCAACTGCGCGATCATGCCATCCTCGTGGCGCGGGCGATATGGGCGGCACTGGTGCGGTGATGGGCATGGCAGATGGCCACGGCCAGCGCATCGGCGGCATCCGCGCGCTTCAGCAGGGCGGTTGGGAGGATACGGCGGACCATCATGCTGACCTGTTCCTTCGTTGCCGCACCGGTTCCCACCACCGCGCGCTTGACCGTTTTCGCCCCGTATTCGGATACGGGAATATCCAGCAGCATCGGCACCAGCAGCCCTACGCCACGGGCATAACCCAGCTTGAGCGTCGCGGCCCCGTTGCGGTTGACGTAGGTTTCTTCCACCGCCGCTTCATCGGGGGCAAAGTTGCGCGCCAGTTCCAGCAGCGCGTCATGAAGCTGGCGCAACCGTTCCGGCACGCTATGCGCCGATTCGGTGGCGATCACCCCATCGGCGACATGGGTCAGCCGGTTATCCTGCGCATTGACCACGCCCCAGCCTGTAAACCGCAGGCCGGGGTCAATGCCAAGAATGCGGACCACGGGCCGGTTCAGGCCGACAGCTTTTCGGCCACGTCGTCCGGCACGTCGAAATTGGCGTACACCGCCTGCACGTCATCATGATCTTCCAGCGTGTCAATCAGCTTGAACACGCTGCGGGCCTTGTCTTCATCCAGTTCGACCGTGTTGGATGGACGCCAGTCCAGCTTGGCCGAAGCCGGTTCGCCAAAGCGGGTTTCCAGCGCGTCACGCACGGCGAAGAAGGATTCGACCGGACAGGTCACTTCGTGCATGCCGTCCACGGTCTCGACATTTTCCGCACCGGCTTCAAGACCCGCTTCGATCAGGTCGTCCTCGCTGGCCGCATCAAGCGGATAGGTGATGACGCCAAGCCGGGTGAACATGAAGGAAACCGAATTCGTCTCCCCCAGCGAACCGCCATGCTTGGAAAAGGCCGCGCGCACGTCGGATGCCGTGCGGTTGCGGTTATCGGTCAGCCCTTCCACGATCACGGCGACACCGGCGGGGCCGTACCCTTCGTAACGGACTTCCGCGTAGTCATCGCCACCGCCGGCACCCGATGCCTTCTTGATCGCGCGCTCCACCGTATCCTTGGGCATGTTGACTTCACGCGCGGCGGAAATGGCGGCGCGCAGGCGCGGATTCATGGCCGGGTCAGGCATGCCTTCGCGCGTGGCCACGGTGATTTCACGAATGACCTTGGCAAACTGCTTGGCCCGCTTGGCATCCTGCGCGCCCTTGCGGTGCATGATGTTCTTGAATTGGGAATGACCCGCCATCGTTCGTCTCTGATCCTGTCTTTCGTCTTGTATTCGTGCCTGCCTGCCGGGGGCTGGTCAGACCAGCCGCCCGTGGCAGTGCTTGTATTTCCTGCCCGACCCGCAGGGGCATGACGCATTACGTGAAACCTCGCCCCAGCTTGACGGGTCATCAGGCATGACCGCAGCCCCGCCGATCGGCGTCGCCATGGACGGATCGGGCTGGCGGCCCGTGGCATCGGGCATGAGACCCGGTCCCGGTTCGTTTTCCAGCCCCGGCACTTCGGGATCGGAATGGATTTCAGCCACACCCGCGAATGGATTGTCGATGGGCGGGGGCGCCATTTCCACCCGCGCCATGGTCGAGGTCACGCGCACGCGCAGGTGTTCGAGCATGGCATGAAACAGTTCGAATGCCTCATGCTTGAACTCGTTCAGCGGGTCTTTCTGACCATAGGCCCGCAGCCCGATGCCCTGCCGAAGCTGATCCAGCGCCAGCAGATGTTCCTTCCACACCGCATCGAATGTTGTCAGCAGAACCTGCTTTTCAACATAGCGCATGACGGACGGGCCGAAATTGGCCGCGCGGCTGGCCTGCGCCTGCGCCGTGGCCTGTTCGATCCGCTCGGTCACGACCGTACTGTCCACGCCGTCTTCCTCCGCCCACTGCGCAATCGGCAGGGACAGGTTCAGCGTGGTCTGTATGTCCTGTGTCAGTTCCTCTTTCAGCCACTGTTCGGGGAACGACTTTTCGGGGATGCGGCGGGCGACCAGATCGTGGACCACGTCTTCGCGCATTTCGGTGATGATGGCGGAAACATCCTCCGCCGCCATGTATTCCCGGCGCTGGGCATACACTTCCTTGCGCTGGTCATTCATCACGTCATCATATTTGAGCGTGTTCTTGCGCATGTCGAAATTGCGGGCCTCGACCTTCTTCTGCGCGCGCTCAAGGGCCTTGTTGATCCAGGGATGGACGATGGCCTCCCCTTCCTTCAGGCCCAGCTTCTGCAGCATGTTGCCCATGCGGTCCGTGCCGAAGATGCGCATGAGGTCATCTTCAAGCGAGATGAAAAAGCGCGAATTGCCCGGATCGCCCTGACGGCCCGCACGACCACGGAGCTGGTTGTCGATCCGGCGGCTTTCATGCCGTTCCGTGCCGATGACATACAGTCCGCCCGCAGCCTTTACCGTGGCATGGTCGCGGGTCACCTTCGCGCGCAGTTCCTGCTCGCGCATGGCGCGTTCTTCGGGGTCTTCGATACCGCCAAGCTGCTGGCTGATCAGCATGTCCACGTTGCCGCCCAGCTTGATGTCCGTCCCGCGCCCGGCCATGTTGGTGGCGATGGTGATCGCGCCCGGCGCACCGGCCTGCGCCACGATCTCGGCTTCCAGTTCATGGAAACGGGCGTTGAGCACGTTATGCTCGATCCCGTTCTGGCGCAGCAGGGAGGAGAGGTATTCACTCTTCTCGATGGAGGTGGTGCCAACCAGCACCGGCTGCCCCGATGTGCTGCTGATTTCCTTGATGAGGTTGCTGACCGCCTCGTATTTTTCCCGCGCGGTCAGGTAGACCTCATCATCGTCGTCCTTTCGGGCGACGGGCAGGTTGGTCGGGATCTCGATCACTTCGAGCTTGTAGATATCAGCGAATTCGTCCGCTTCCGTCATGGCGGTGCCGGTCATGCCGGACAGGCGCGGATACATGCGGAAATAGTTCTGGAACGTGATGGAGGCCAGCGTCTGGTTTTCCTGCTGGACCTCCACATGTTCCTTGGCTTCCAGCGCCTGATGCAGGCCGTCCGAATACCGTCGGCCATCCATCATGCGGCCGGTGAATTCATCAATGATGACCACCTTGCCACCACGCACGATATAATCGACATCGCGGGTGAACAGCGTGTGGGCACGCAGGGACTGCTGGACATGATGGATCACCGCCACGTTGTGGCTGTCGTACAGGCCGCCCTCCTGCAGGACGCCTGCCTGCCGCAGCAGGTCCTCCACCTGTTCCGCACCTTTTTCCGTCAGGATGACGGAGCGGAATTTCTCGTCCTTCTCATAGGCTTCGGGGTCAGCCACCAGGGCCACCATGACCTCGTCCACCGCGCGGTACAGGTCGGAACTGTCCTCCGCCGGGCCGGAGATGATGAGCGGGGTGCGCGCCTCGTCGATCAGGATCGAGTCGACCTCATCCACGATGGCATGGTGGAAGGGGCGCTGGACCATGTCCTCCACGCGATACTTCATGTTGTCGCGCAGGTAATCGAAACCGAATTCGTTGTTCGTGCCGTAGGTGATGTCGGCGCGATAGGCGGCGCGGCGCTCCTCCTCGGCGATATTGGGCACGACCACGCCGGTGGTCAGCCCGAGGAAGGAGTACAGCGTGCCCATCTGTTCGGCGTCACGGCTGGCCAGATAGTCGTTTACCGTCACCACATGCACGCCACGTCCGGCCAGCGCGCTGAGATAGACCGCAAGTGTAGCGACCAGCGTCTTGCCTTCACCCGTGCGCATTTCCGCGATCTTGCCATCATGCAGCACCATGCCGCCGATGAGCTGCACATCGAAATGGCGCATGCCCAGCACGCGTCGGGAGGCTTCACGACAGACGGCAAAGGCTTCAGGCAGGAGGGCGTCCAGCGTTTCGCCCTTCGCGATCCGGTCACGGAATTCCTGTGTCTTCGCGGTCAGGGCCGCGTCGTCCAGCGCCTGGATCTGCGGTTCCAGCGCATTGATCGCGGGCACGCGCCGCTGATATGATTTCAGCGCCCGGTCATTGGCGGTTCCGAACAGAGCGCGGGCAATACTGGCGAACATGAAGACCTTCCCGGAATGACATTCCCGCGCACCCGCCACAAAACCGGCAGGGCGGGGACAGGCGTGGCGGATAAAATTCTCGCGCGGAGACATGAGATAGGACCCACACCGCAACTGGTCAACCGATGGACCACAGCGATGCGGGTGGAATGGCGAAAAACAGCCATCGGGCATCCGGCCCTTGCAGGCCGGGCCGCCCTTCGTCATGATGCCTGCCGAACGCGTTCATAACTAGGGTTTTTTGCACATGCGGACGACCGGTCCGGCAAAGGCTGTCGCAACGATGGCCCTGCTTGCTTCCTCCTTCATCATTCCTCCTGCATTCGCGGCCTCCCCCGCTCCTGCGGCAGCCAAGTCGGCCACAACCGGCACGGCGGACCAGAATCCGGTCCTCGCCAGCGTGAACGGACAAGACATCCGCCTTACCGACGTGCGTCAGGCCATGGCCTCGATGCCCGAGCAGCTTCGCAAGCTGCCCGATAACATCATCGTGCCGATCCTGCTCAACCAGCTTGTCGACCAGCGCGCCATCCAGATCGCCGCGACCAAGTCCGGCCTGGACAAGCAGCCTGACGTGCGCCAGCAGATGGAAACCGCATCGCAGAACGCGCTGCAGAACGCCTATCTGTCCGCACAGGTCACACCGGCGCTGACGGATGACGCCATCAAGGCATATTACGACCAGAATTACGCCAACAAGCCGGGCGCGGAAGAAATCCACGCCCGTCACATCCTGGTCCAGACCGAAGCCGAAGCCAACGACATCATCAAGCAGCTCAAGGGCGGGGCCGATTTCACCCAGCTTGCGACCAAGCTGTCGAAAGATCCCGGCTCGGCCAAATCGAATGGCGGCGATCTGGGCTGGTTCAAGAAGGGTGACATGCTGCCCACGTTCTGGGACGCGGCATCGGCCATGCAGCCCAACAGCTTCAGCCAGACCCCGGTTCACACCCAGTACGGCTGGCACGTGATCCAGGTACTGGGCAAGCGCACGGCAGCCACCCCCACGCTTGAAGCGACACGCGACCAGATCCGCCAGAAGCTGATCCAGGACGGCGTGCAGAAAGCCGTGAGCAACGCACTGGCGCAGGTCAAGGTCGTCCGCTTCGGACCCGATGGCAAGCCGCTGCCGGAAACGCAGCCCACGCACTGAACGGTCTGCCGCCGGGGTGGGGATGCGCAGGCATCTCCACCCACGGCCTTTCCCCTGTTTCCCATCTTCCGCTGTCATTCCAGGATCGTGACTGACCATGGCCAACGCCCTGCCCGTGTCCCCCCTCGCCCGGCCACTGCCTGAACTGCCCCCACTGGCGGGTGTGCGTTTTGGCGCAACCGAGGCCGGCATCCGCTACAAGGGACGCACCGATCTGGTCATGGCGGAATTTGCGCCGGGTACGACGGTGGCCGGTGTCTATACCCGCAGCAAGTGCCCCGGCGCCCCGGTGGACTGGTGCCGCGCCGCGATGGCCGATGGCCGCGCCCGCGCGCTGGTGGTCAATGCGGGTAACGCGAACGTCTTTACGGGCCGTGCCGGTTTCGAGGCGACGCAGGCCAACGCGGCCGATGCCGCCCGGCTGGTGAACTGTGCCGCAAGCGAAGTCTTCCTTGCGTCCACCGGCGTCATCGGCGAGATCCTGCCCTACCAGAAGATTTCGGCGGCACTGCCGGGCCTGCACGCCACCCTGTCCGAAAATGGATGGGCGGATGCCGCGCGTGGCATCATGACCACGGACACATTCCCCAAGGCCGCGACCCGCACGGCGCGCATCGGGTCCACCACCGTACGCATTCAGGGCATCGCCAAGGGCAGTGGCATGGTGGCGCCGGACATGGCGACCATGCTGTCTTTCGTCGCCACCGATGCGAAGCTGCCCGCGGGCGTGATCCAGTCCCTGCTTACGGACGGGGTCAACCGCAGCTTCAACTGCATTACCGTGGATTCCGATACATCCACTTCCGACATGGTCCTGCTGTTCGCCACCGGACAGGCGGACAATGCGGAAATCACGCAGGCAGATGCGCCTGAACTGGCCGATTTCCGCGCGGCTCTCGATTCCCTTCTGCTTGAACTGGCGCTGCTGGTCATCCGCGATGGGGAAGGCGTGACGAAGATGATGCACATCACCGTCACGGGTGCGACTTCCAATGAATCGGCCCACCGGGTTGCGATGGCCGTTGCCAATTCCCCGCTGGTCAAGACCGCCGTCGCCGGTGAGGACGCGAACTGGGGCCGCGTTGTCATGGCGGTGGGCAAGTGCGGTGAACCCGCCAACCGCGATACGCTGAGCGTGGGCATTGGCGGCACATGGATCGCGCAGAACGGCACGGTCATACCGGATTATGATGAAACCCCGGTCGTCGCCCACATGAAGGGGCAGGAAATCGAAATCACGATCGACCTTGGGCTGGCCAACGGCACGGCGCAGGCGTGGGGTTGTGACCTGACACACGGTTACATCGACATCAACGGTTCCTACCGCAGCTAGCCTGCAGCGTGCGCCGGTCGGGCGCGCGCTTATTTTCCTGTTCCGTTCCGCGCGCCGCGATGGCATTGCTGTTGGGGTAATTCCATTGCAGCCAGACAGGAACGCCCCTGCATGATGTACCAGTTTGCCCGCCCTGATCCCCACCCACAGGATGTCTGGACCTATGGCGGGTTCTGGATCCGGGTCGTGGCCTATGTGATCGATTCCATCGTGGTATGGGCGATTCTGGCCCTGCTGGGGCTGCTGCTGGTTCCCCCCAGCCTGTCCTTTTCCATATTCGACCCGCAGCCGATTGGCGGCAGCGGGGGGGATTACCGCATTTCCTATATCCAGCACGCGGACTACACCATCCTGTCCACCACGCCGCACATGCACTGGAACGGCAACGGGATGTTCGAGCTGATTTCCCTGCTCCTGCCCGCCGCCTATTTCATCGTGTGCGAGGCATCGACCCTGCAGGCCACGCCAGGCAAGATGGTATGCCGCCTGCGGGTGACTGACCTGCATGGCAACCGCATCACGCTGCTGCGTTCCGCCGGGCGCTATTTTGGCAAATACCTGTCGGCGCTGATCCTTGGGATCGGCTTTCTCATGGTCATGTGGACGCAGCGCAAGCAGGGTCTGCATGACATTCTGGCCGGTACCTGCGTCATCCGCCGCGAAGCCCGCGCCCCTGCGCCGCCACCCCCGCTATGGGGCTGAAACGGGGAAAAGGCACGACGGCATGCAACCTTGGTGCCCGTGGCAATCTTTTATTACTCTGATATCGGATTCTTTTACGGCAACCTGATGCCCGGTCGCGTGCCCCGACACACGCGGCAGCATGGTCGTTACGGTGGGGCGAGTGTCGCCCTGTTGTCGGGTTTCCTATTTTCCTGGAGGTGAACAATCGGCATGCCGGCCCAATTTGCGACTAAAGCTCATCCCGTGCCACGCCGCGCCATACGGGGCGGCATCCTGACAGTCCTCGCTCTTCTCATGCTGGTGTTCACGCCCTGGTTGTCGCAAGGCAGGGCGGCGGACCCGCAGGCAGCCCCGGCCACCGCCAGCACGCAGGGCATCAACGCCCAGCAGGCGCAGCAGGTTCTGTCGGTCATGAATGACCCGCAAAAGCGCGAGGAGTTCACCCGCACGCTGGAAGCGATCGCCAAGGGCCTGCCCGCACCGGCACCGACACCCGCGCCAGCCAAGGCCGCACCGGCACCCGCCGCCAGTTCCGATGTGTCGCTCGAACCCGACAGCATCAGTTCCCAGACCATGAATGAACTGACCCACATACGCGACATCGCGTTGCAGCAGGGCCAGAACTTCATGGCGCTGTTCAAGGATCTGGCCTTTGTGGGCCGCTGGGTCCATTCGATCCTGTCCAATGCGGATTCCCGGCAGATCCTGCTGGATGCGCTGACCCGTGCGGGCATCATTTTCGTGCTGGCCCTTCTGGCCGAACGCGGGCTGTCCATCGCGACCCGCAAGCCACTGGCCGCCGTAACCGCCCGCGCGGTCGCGACCGAAGCAAACCTGAACCGCCGCCTGACGACGGAAGACCAGCAGGAAAACAGCCAGCCCGTCTCCCCCGCCGCGACCGGCGCGGACGCGAAGGCGGAACAGGAAACCGAACAGACCCGCAAGCAGGACGACCGCAAGCAGCATGAAACGCTGCGCGTCATCACGCGCATTCCCTATTCGCTGCTGCATTTCCTGATCAAACTGCTGCCCGTCGCACTGTTCTTCGGGGTGGGTTACGCCGGTTCGGCGCTGCTGACATCCACCCATCAGGCCGCAATGGTCACCATCACGCTGACGAACGCCTACGCCATCGCGCGCGTGATCTACCTGCTGCTGGAAACGGTGTTCGTTCCCCATTCCCCCACCATCCGCCTGTGCAGCGCGTCGGACGCCACGGCACGCATGGTCACGCGGTGGTGGAACTTCCTTGTCGCAGCGCCCTCCATCGTGGTCTGCCTGTCCACGCTGGGCACGGTGTTCGCCATGCCCGCGCGTGGCACGGAAGCCATCATCCGCGCGGTCGTGCTGATCGAGCATATCCTCATCGCGATCTTCATCTGGCGCATCCGCTACCATGTGGGGGCGGCGCTGCAGCCTTCCTCACGACTTCAGGAAAAGCCGTTCTGGCTGTTCGTGGGCCGGATGGTCCGCTTCTGGTGGATTCCCGCCATGTTCTTTGATCTGGCCCTGTGGCTGGTCTGGGCCACGCAGATCCGCGGTGGCTATACATGGATACTGCGCACCCTTTCGCTGACCATCATTGTCATCCTTGCCGCCCGCCTGCTGTCGGTTCTGGCATTCAGCCTGCAGAACAGGATTTTCCATGTGCCCGAGGCCACGGAAAAACGTTATCCGGGCCTGCAGGCACGGGTGGACTATTATTACCCGATCGCGCGCCGCAGCCTGTCCATCATGCTGATATTCGTGACCGTGGTGCTGCTGCTGCAGTCCTGGGGGCTGCCGGCCATCGGCTTCTTCCTGCATGGCACGCTCGGCCCGCGGATCGTGGGCGCGATGCTGACGATCATGATCGCCTACACCATCGCCATTGTGGTGTGGGAAGTCGTCAACGCGATGCTGCAGAACCAGATCACCCGCTTCGAGACATCGGAACAGGCATCGCGCGCCACACGGCTGCGCACGGTTCTGCCCATCATCCGAACGGTGCTGCTGACCTTCATCATCATCATCGTGACGGTGACCACCCTGTCGCAGATCGGCATCAACGTGACCCCGCTGCTGACGGGTGCTGGCATCATGGGTGCGGCCATCGCCTTCGGTTCGCAGAGCCTGGTCAAGGACTTCATCACCGGCTTCTTCATGCTGGTGGAAAACGCGATGCAGGTGGGCGACTGGGTTACCGCGGGTAGCGTTTCGGGCACGGTGGAACATCTGTCCATCCGCACCCTGCGCCTGCGCGCGGTGAACGGGGACCTGCATATCATTCCGTTCTCCTCCGTCACGTCGATCGCCAATACATCGCGCGATTACAACCTTGTGGTGGTCAGCTTCATGCTTGACCTGTCGGAAAACCCGCACCGGGTCAGCGCGATCCTGCAGGATGAGCTGGCGAAACTGCGCAAGGACCCGGTATATGGGCCGCTCATCAAGTCGGATTTCGCATTTCTGGGTCTGGAGCAGGCGGACGGCAACGGGGCCAAGTTCCTCGGTTCCATCCGCACGGCGGCAGGCGCGAAATGGAAGGTCTACCGTGAATATTACAGCCGTCTGGGCGCGCGGATGGTCAAGGAAAAGGTTGCCTTCCCGATCCCGACTTCCGTCAACCTGCTGGCCAACAGCCCTGCTGGCGCGCTGCGCATGAACATGGAAGAAAACCCGGAAATGATTGCGCGGGCATCACAGGCCATCGCAGCCCCGGCCAGGCCCGAACAGGCCGACGCCCCGGCTGCCGATGGATCGCATAAGGAAGGCGGCGGTGACGCCAGCGGGGCGGAAGGAAAAGATTCCACCCATGGCTGATGGCACGACTTCCCTGCTGACGCGGCTGGAATCCCCCCTGCGCATGGACGGCTACGCCTTCGTCCCGGCAGGGGAGATGCTGCCCCTGCTGGAACATTATGGCCTGCGGGACTGGGACAGCTTCGCCAATAGCTGGAACCGGCTGGGACTGGACCGCTACATGGCCGATGGTGGCCGCTACCGCCGCCGTCGCCATGCCACGTTTGCCATCAGCGATGGTGGCATCCAGCGCAAGAAACACCAGCCCCATTACCAGAGCCGCGATTACAACGAACTCAATGGTGGCATCGAACGCTGGTTCCGCGCGGTGGAACCGGAAACGGGCGCGCATCCGGCCCTTCTCGCCATCCTGCAGCTCATGCACCGGATCGTGACCGACCTGAGCGATCCGGCCAGCCTGCCCGATATCTGGCACACCGAAATCCACCAGTTCCGCATCGAGGCATCGGATGACAGTCCGGGCCAGCCCACCCCCGAAGGGCTGCACCGCGATGGTGTGGACTGGGTGATGGTGGTCATGATCCGGCGCGAAAACGTCATGAGCGGCGAAACGACGATCCATGACCTGCAACGCACCATGGTTGGCGGCTTCATGCTCGACCAGCCGTTCGATACGGCCATTGTCAACGACAACCGCGTCTATCACGGGGTCACCGCCGTACGACCGCTGGACCCGTCGCGCCCGGCCTATCGTGATGTACTGGTCGTGACGTTCCGCCATCAATGACGCCTGCTCCACCGGAGGGGGACAGCCGGTGGCGACAGTTCTGTCTGCTCGCCCTCATCACCATCGTGATGGCGGGCGGCGGACTTTACCTGTTCATCGTAACCGTTGACCCGTGGGATGCCTTGCCCCTTTCGCCCCGGTTCGCGCGGGTGCCCGTTACATCCAATGCGCGCTACACCATGCCTGCGCTGGCGCGTAACCCCCGGTTCGATTCCGTAGTCATCGGCACATCGACCAGCCGCCTCATGCAGCCTGCCCTGCTGGACCGGGCATTCGACGCCCGTTTCCTCAACATGGCCATGAACAGCGCCAGCCCGTGGGAACAGGCCCGGGAACTGGACATGTTCCTGCGCCATCATCCCCGGCCGCGCATCGTCATGATCGGGATTGATGCGGCGTGGTGTCATGAACGCCCCGGCAGCCTGACGTCCCCCAACCGCCCGTGGCCGGAATGGATGTACGGCCATCCGGCATGGACGGGCTACCTGCACATGGCCAGTCTCTATGCCCTGCAGGAAGCCGCGAACCAGTTCCTGTGGCTGGCCGGGCTGAAAGCGCAGCGTTTCGGGACCGATGGCTATACCAGCTTCGTCCCGCCCGACGATCATTACGACCCGGCCCGTGTGCAGGCCGTCTTCGCACGCTGGGCACCGCCCGACAACACGCCCGCCCCGCCCGGCATGGCCGACACCCCCCCGGCCACCATGGGTCTTCTGGCGGAAATGCTCGAACGCATGCCAGCTTCCACCCTCAAGATCCTGTGGTTTCCGCCCGCATCATCCATGCTGCACGGAACGGCAGGCAGTGTTGCTGCAGCCCGGCTGCAGGCATGCAGGCTGGGGGTGGGCCGCCTTGCGGCACGGACGCCGGACACGGTGACGCTGGATTTCAACCACGACAGCACACTTACGGAAAACCGCGATAATTTCTGGGACCCGCTGCATTACCGCATTCCCGTGGCGCAACGCCTCATGACCGACATCGCCGCCACCATCCGCACCGGCCGGGCGGATGATGCCATCATGGACAGGCTGCCCGCCGATGCCCCGCGCTAGACCATCCGCTCATGCACGCCAAAGCCATGCACTGCCATCGCGTAGCCTCCCCGGTGGCGGGGCTTGTGCCATGCGGGTCATCTGGTATGGGAACTAGAGATTGTACAGGAACCCGGCCATTCGCATGCGCGACGCAGGCAGGTGACAGGAACGGAATTCGTCTGGCGCCCGCCGTCCCCGCGACCGGGCAGGGGCGGTAGCGGCACTGAGGTTGGAGAGACAGGTGAACACGTCCGTCAATGATGCACCACAATGGCATCTGCAGCCCGAGGCGAACCGGACCCTTGTCACCCTGTCAGGAGACTGGATCGCGCAGGACGGGCGCGTGCCCGACTTTCCCCAATCCGCCCTGAAGGATATCCCGCCCAACGAACCGGTGGAATTCAGCACCGAACATCTGGGAAAATGGGATACATCGCTGATCTCCTTCCTGTGGGAACTCATGCGCGACGCACGCGAGGCGCATGTGGAACTGCGCATCGACACCCTGCCGGAATCCGCGCACAAGCTGCTGGACCTGCTGCCTGAAAATCCGCCGCAGCCGCCATCACCTGCCAGGCACGCCTTCGCGCCGGTTGCCGCCGTGGGCCAGTTCACGCTCGATACGCTGAACGAGGTCGGCTGCGTAAGCGAGATGGGGGCGGATGCCGCACGCGGCGGCATTGCCACCGCGCTGGGCCGCGGGATGATGCGCACCGTCGATCTCATGTCCGACCTGAACGCGGCGGGACCGGCGGCCCTGCTGATCGTGGGGGTGGTGAACTTCCTTGTCGGCGCGATCCTTGCGTTTGTCGGTTCGGTGGAACTGCACAAATTCGCGGCGGACATCTATGTCGCCAGTCTGGTTGCGATTGCCATGGTGCGCGAGATGTCGGCCGTCATGACCGCCATCATCATGGCGGGCCGGACCGGCGGCGCCTATGCCGCGCGCATTTCGACCATGCAGGGTAATGAGGAAATCGACGCGCTACAGGTATTCGGCATCCCGGTTTCCAATTACCTGATCCTGCCTTCGGTTCTCGCGCTCGCCTTCACCATGCCGCTGCTTTACCTGTATGGCTGCCTGATCGGCATGCTGGGCGGGTTCTGCGTGTCCTACATCATGCTGCATGTCTCGCCGCTGGGTTACTTCCACGAAACGCTGGGCGCCCTGCCGCTGGACCAGTTCACCTTCGGCTTCATCAAGAGCTTCGTATTCGGCTCCTTCATCGGGCTGACCAGTTGCCGCATCGGGCTGAAGGCCGGGCGCAGCGCGGCTGATGTGGGTATTGCCGCGACCAAGGCCGTGGTTGTGGGCATCGTGGGCGTGATCGCGCTGGACGCGATCTTCGCGGTCATCGCCAATGTTATCGGGATCTGAGCGCCATGAATAACCAGATGCCCTCCACCGACGACCGTCCGGCGCTGATTACCGTCAATGACCTGACGCTGGCCTTCGGCCCGCGCGTGATCCAGCATGACGTGTCGTTCCAGGTGAAGCGCGGCAGTATCTTCGCCGTCATGGGGGGGTCGGGCTGCGGCAAGAGCACCCTGCTCAAGAGCATGATCGGCCTGCTGCGCCCCACTGGCGGCACGTACAAGGTGGAAAAGGATGATTACTGGGCGGGCGACGACGCCAGCCGCATCCGCATCGGGCGGCGCTTTGGCGTCCTGTTCCAAAGTGGCGCGCTGTGGAGTTCGATGACGGTGGGCGAGAACGTGGCCCTGCCCATGCAGATGTTCACAAAGCTGGAGGCCCCCGTCATCCGCCGGCTGGTGGAACTGAAGCTGGGGCTGGTTGGCATGCTGCATGCCATTGACCAGTATCCATCGGAACTCAGCGGCGGCATGCGCAAGCGCGCCGGGCTGGCGCGCGCCATGTCGCTGGACCCGGATATCCTGTTCTTTGATGAACCTTCCGCCGGGCTTGACCCGATCACCTCCGCCCGGCTGGATGACCTGATCCTGAACCTGCGCGACGGGCTGGGGGCCACGATCATCATCGTCAGCCACGAACTGTCCAGCCTGTTCCACATTGCTGATGACGGCATTTTCCTTGATGCCGAACAGAAAACCGCAATCGCCCACGGCTCCCCCACATGGCTGCGCGATCACTGCGACGACCCGATGGTCCACGCCTTCATGCACCGTGAACAGCTGGACAGTTCCAGCTCCCACGGAAACGGGTAATCCCGATGGCCGGCAGGCAGACGCTGATCGGCTCGGCCGTACTGGGGTGTGGGGCCATTGCGCTTGGCATTCTGGTGGGCAGCGGCAGCCTGCCCCTGCCGGGGCGTGGCAGTGAGGCCATCGTGGTGTTTGAAGGCCCGACCAACGGGCTGGATATCGGCTCGCCCGTCAACCTGCGCGGGGTGACGGTGGGCGCGGTCGAAAGCATGTCGGTCCGGGTCAATCCGGTTGATCACAGGACCTACATGCCCGTGACCATCCTGTTCGATCCGGCACACACGCCGGGCAGAGGCGACCTGCCGCCGCTATCCGAACTGGTCCACAGCGGATTGCGCGCCGAAATGGCGCTGCACAGCCTTGTGACGGGACAGACCGAGCTTGATCTGGACATGTCGCCCGCCACCCCCGCCGTGATGCATCCGGGCATGAGCCACCTGCCGGAAATACCGATGGGCCAGACGGCGCTGCAGCAGATGGAAAGCATGCTTGTCGCGACATCCGTCAAGCGGCTTCAGGGGGATCTTGCGGCTGCGATCGTGAGCATCCGCAGGCTGGCGGCGGACATAAACCGCGACCTGCCGGGCATGATCGCCAGCATCCGCACCACATCCACCCATAGCGAGGACGCGGTGCGCAGCATCCGCGCCGCCATGGCCGACATACAGAACCAGTCAGCCCGCACCATCAATGCGATGGACAGGCTGATAACCGCCAATGATCACCAGTTCGCCGCCCGCCATGCGGAGCTGGAGGCCCTGATCGACAATACGCACCACACCATGACACAGGCGCGTGAAGCCCTTGCCAGCCTGCGCGCCCTGACCGACCCGCAATCGCGTGACAGGCTCAATCTTGACGCTACGATGCGCGACATCATGGAAGCCGGTTACGGGCTGCGCGGATTCGCCAATGAAGTCGAAAGTAATCCGCAACTTCTGCTTATGGGACGCAACCAATGAAATCGCGCCAGCCCGCTGTCTCCCCTTCCCGTCTGCATCCGGCCCTGCGGGCGGGTGGCGGCCTGCTGCTTTCGGCCCTCATGCTGTCGGCCTGTTCTTCGGCGCCGGTGCGCTTCTACACGCTGGGGGCGCCCGCCATCGCAACCGGGGCGCTGTCTCCCACCACGACCAGTCAGCCGATTACCGGCGCAACCCCGGTCATCGAGGTCGAGCGCGCCCGCCTGCCGGATTATCTGGACAGTCAGGACATCATGGTCCGCGACGGGCATGAAATCGTGCGTAGCGGGCTGGGCCGGTGGGCCAGCCGACTGTCGGTGGGCGCGACAGACCTGATTACCGCCCGCCTTGCCCAGAAATGGCCGGACATGTTCGTAACCGACCAGCCGCAGCCGGACCGCCCCACATGGCGGCTTCAGCTCAATATCAGCCGCCTTGATGTCAGCCGGGATGGCAAATCCGCGCTCAATGCGGACTGGGCTATCATTCCGGAGGATTCGCGCGCCAACATCCTGCGCAACCGCACCGTCATCGTCACGGACGGCAATACCAGCGGGAACGCCAATATCGCCGGGGTGACGGAAAACCTGCTCAACGAACTGAGCAACCGGATCGAGGCGAGCTGGCCCACCGGGGAAGCCTCCACCCCCGCCGGACATCAGCACGGCCGACACTGATCCATCGGCAACGGGGACGGTTTTCGTGCCCCGAACACGGCTGAAACCTTCCCCCGCACGGGGCATTGGGTGCATAACCTTATGTAACCAAGGGAGGGTTTCCCCCATGCCGCGTGCCTTTTCCATTTCACCGCTTGCAGGCGGGCTTGTCGCATCCATGCTGCTGGCGGCAACCCCGGGCATGGCGCGGGCGGCTGGCGCGCCTGTCATCCTGGCGCAGCATCCCGGCACGGAACTGGACCGTCAGGCCCGCAGGCTGATGGTGGAAGACCTGCATACCGCCACCACACATGGCGAACGCCCGGTGCTGCTGACCGGATCGGGACAACTGTCCGATGACCCGTCGCGCACGGCGCTGTTCGTGCAGGTGCAATCCGTCAGCCTGTGCGGATCGGCGGGCTGTTCCACATCGGTTTACCTGCCCGATGCCCGGCGCAACTGGACACGGGTGCTGGATTCCGTAAGCGGGCCGGTCGTCATAACGCCCCAGACCCATGACGGCATGCACGACCTGCTGGTCGATGGTACGGACCGCTGGGTCTGGAATGGCACGACCTATACGGACACGCAGGCCACCACAGCCCCGTAAGGGTGCATGAGGATCGCCGGGTTTTTCAGGGAAAATGGAGCGGGTGAAGGGAATCGAACCCTCGTATGCAGCTTGGGAAGCTGCCGTTCTACCATTGAACTACACCCGCATGCGGGCTTTCTATACTGCACAAGCATGCCAGATGCAATCACCCCCATGCAGCACGGGCAGCAGTTGACGCACCCGGCCCTGATCCGCAATAAGCATCAATGTCCGGCGCGCCATGTGCCGGGCCCTCGTGATTTGATATGGCCGGCTTGCGGCGAGGTAAAACATACGCGCTAAAGAGGCCTGATCCCGTCGGCAGGGCGCGGGTATCATGGTTTCCACGGTCGTGAACCGCCCTTGCGGGCCTGACTTGGCGCACATGACCCGTGCGCACGGGTCGTGGTCCGCATATCCAGACCACCCTGTTTGCAGGAATTCACATCCGTCATGACTGACCAGCCTGATCCCAGAACCCTCCGCCCGGCAACGCGCCTGATCAATGCGGGCCTTGAGCGCACCCCCTACGGTGAAACCAGCGAGGCGATGTTCCTGACCTCCGGCTTTGTGTACGACAACGCCGAACAGGCGGAAGGCACATTTACCGGCGATGTCTCGCATTACCAGTATTCGCGTTTCGGCAACCCGACCGTATCCAACCTTGAACGCCGCCTGTGCGACCTTGAAGGCGCGGAATCCTGTGTGCTGACCGCCACGGGCATGGGGGCCGTCTCCTCCGCGCTACTGGCGCAGGTGCGTGCCGGTGACCGGGTCGTCGCATCGCGCGCCCTGTTCGGTTCGTGCCACTGGATCGTAGCCGAACTGCTGCCCCGCTACGGTGTGGAGACGGTGTTTGTCGATGGCGGCGATCTGGCCGCATGGAAGGATGCGCTGTCCAGACCCACCAGCGCCGTGCTGCTGGAAAGCCCGTCCAACCCGATGCTGGATGTGCTTGATATCCGCATGATCTGCGATCTCGCCCACAAGGCGGGCGCCATCGTGGTGGTGGATAACGTTTTCGCCACCCCGCTGTACCAGAAGCCGCTGGAACTGGGTGCGGACGTGGTCGTGTATTCATGCACCAAGCATATCGACGGTCAGGGCCGCGTGCTGGGTGGCGCGGTTCTGGGTAATGCCAAGTGGATTGACGAGGTGCTGCGCCCCTTCACCCGCAATACCGGCAACAGCCTGTCCCCCTTCAACGCGTGGGTCATGCTCAAGAGCATCGAGACACTTGCCCTGCGCGTAAACGCCATGACGCAGAATGCGGCAAAGGTGGCCGACTTCCTGGCGGACGCACCGGGCATCGCGCGCGTGTTCTATCCGGGCCGCAAGGATCACCCGCAGTATGAACTGGCGCAAAAGCAGATGTCCGCCGGTTCCACGCTGGTCGCGTTCGAGGTCGAAGGCGGCAAGGAAGAAGCCTTCGCCTTCATGAACGCCCTGCGCGTCATCTCGATTTCCAACAACCTTGGCGATGCGCGCTCCCTTGTCACGCACCCGGCCACGACCACACATATGAAGCTGGCCCCCGAAGAACGTGCCCGCCTTGGCATTACCGATGGCGCGATCCGCTTTTCCGTCGGGCTGGAAGATGCCGACGACCTGATTGACGACCTCAAGCGCGGCATTGCGGCGCTGGCAAACCGCTAACCCCCGAGGAGTTCCCCTCCATGAGCAAGAACAGGCCTTTCCCTCCCCCCGGTGGGGAAGGAGCGGAGTCCCCGCTGGGCGAGACAATGGACAACGCCCCCTGTTTCGAGGCGACGACCGACAATGTGCGCGTGGTGGTCCAGACCTTCTGGCTTGATGACCAGTCGGAACCCGATGAACACCGCTATGTCTGGGCCTACCGCATCCGTATCGAAAATCAGGGTACGGAAACGGTCCAGCTCCTGCGGCGAAGCTGGCGCATCGTGGATGGACAGGGCCGGATCGAGCGGGTGGATGGTGATGGCGTGGTAGGCGAACAGCCGCTTATCGACGCCAGCGCCAGTTTCGAATACATGTCAGGTGCTGCCCTTGAAACGCCCACGGGCTTCATGGGGGGCACTTACCACATGATCTGCCCGGCCAGCCGGCAGCATTTCGATGTCACCATACCCGTGTTCAGTCTGGACAGCCCGCACCACCCGACCATCCTGCACTAGCAAATTCCCCCTCTGCCGCGCATTCCCAAGGGACGCGCCCATGCAACAAGAACCCACATAATGAACGCCATCGATTCCCGCCCCTCCCGCACGGATGCAGAAGAAGCCGTACGCACCCTGCTGCGCTGGGCTGGTGAAGACCCCGACCGCGAAGGCCTGCATGATACACCCGAGCGGGTCATAAAATCATATGACGAATTCTTCTGCGGTTATGCCGAAGACCCCGTCGACCTGCTGCGCCGGACCTTTTCCGAAGTGGAGGATTATGACGAAATGGTCCTGCTGCGCGATATCCGCGTGGAAAGCCATTGCGAACATCATATGGTGCCGATCATCGGCGTGGCGCATGTGGCCTATCTGCCGCGCAAGCGCGTTGTCGGGATTTCCAAGCTGGCCCGCGTGGTCGATGCCTATGCCCGGCGTTTCCAGATCCAGGAACGCCTGACGGCCCAGATCGCCAACACCATCAACGAAGAACTCCAGCCCTACGGTGTGGGCGTGGTCATTGAGGCATCGCACCAGTGCATGACCACACGCGGCGTGCATCGTCCCGGCGTGTCGATGGTGACAAGCCGCATGCTGGGCACCTTCCGCAGCAATTCGGACACAAGGCGGGAATTCCTGTCGATCCTGAACCGTCCGCCCATGAACAGCAGCGGCATCTGAACATGACAGCGCCGGGGCCGCACATGACGCGCCCCGGCAGACGGTTCAGAGCGTGACCTTCGCCCCAAGCACGGCGATGAACTGCGCAAGCCATGCGGGGTGGGCAGGCCATGCGGGGGCGGTCACCAGCCTGCCATCCGTTATCGCCGCGTCCATGGCGATATCGGCGTAAACGCCATCCGCCAGTTCCACTTCCGGGCGGCAGGCGGGATAGGCCGACACCTTGCGACCCGAAATGATGCGCGCGGCAGCCAGCAACTGACCCGCATGGCAGATGGCGGCGATCGGCCTGTCGGCAAAGGCGCGGACCAGTTCGATCACCCGCGCGTCCAGCCGGAGGTATTCGGGCGCCCGCCCGCCGGGCAGCACCAGCCCGGCATAATCCTGATGGCGGATTTCATCGAAACTGGCGGTCAGGGCAAAGCGGTGGCCCGGCTTTTCGCTGTAGGTCTGCGCGCCTTCGAAATCGTGAATGGCGGTCAGGACATGCTCGCCCCGGCTGCGGCCCGGACAGACCGCATCCACCTGGTAGCCCAGCATGGTCAGCGCCTGAAACGGCACCATGACCTCATAATCCTCGACATAATCGCCAGCGAGAAGCAGCAGTCTGGGTGTGGCCATTATCCGTTTCTTTCCTTCAGTGCCCGTGTCCAGCATCCGGGCCGGGGGCAAGATGTTCGCGCAGGCGGGGCATGAGTTCCACGAAGTTGCAGGGCACATGGCGACTGTCGAGCTGCCAGACGAGAATATCGTCCCACCCGTCCTTCACCGCGCCGGACGAACCGGGCAGCGCGAACAGGTAGGTTCCCCCCGCCACCCCGGCCAGCGCACGGGACTGGATCGTGGACGTGCCGATCTTCTGGTAAGACAGCATGCGGAACAGTTCACCGAACCCTTCGATACGCTTCTCGATCACCTGCCCGAACGCTTCGGGGGTGACATCGCGCCCGGTTACACCGGTGCCGCCGGTCGAGATGACGACATCAACATGCTCATCCGCGATCCAGCCAGACAGGGTGGCCGCGATCTGGCGCGCATCATCGGGCACGATGGCGCGTGCGGCCACGATATGCCCGGCACCGGCAATGCGGCTGGCAAGGATATCGCCCGACCGGTCCGTTTCCGGTGTGCGGGTATCGGATACCGTCAGGACCGCGATGCGGACCGGCAGGAAGGGTCTTTTCATATCAAGGCGCGACATGCGGCCATGTTCACCATTCCGGCAGCCAGACGTCAACGGTCCGGAACGCCCGGGGCCTGCTGGATATAAAGAAATCAGTAATATGTGAGAAGAAGCGTAAACTTACGATGTATTTGTGCGTTGCACAAAAAGATATAACAAAGATTAGCGAAGCACTGTATCAATATATTGCTATAACAAAAAAATCCTCTTTACGATTATTTTACATACCTTTAGTTTTTTCATAATTCCCCTCCCAAGGTTTATAATAGGCATGAAATATGCTATCGATGTGCGGATGATCAGAACATTTACCCGCTTTTTAATACCGTTCCCCCTGTTTCTTCTGGCGCTTTTCACCCTGAGCGCGCCCGCACGGGCGCAGGCCATCGCAGGTGAAGGTCAGGGCGTCGTGGGCTCCCAGCCCAGCCTGAACGTCAATTCCCGACGGAATGTTTCCGTACAGGACCCGGGACAGTTTTTCAGCGCGCCCTACGGCAACCAGCATTTTTTTGGTGAGTGGGCGGGGCTGCAGCCCTTCCTGCTGCGCCATGGCGTGCATATTGAAGCCGACGTTCATGAAGAACTGGCAGGCAACTTCCGCGGCGGCGCCAAGCAGGGCGTGACGGATGCGGGACAGGTCGGTGTGGAAATTGACATCGACTGGAACAAACTGGCGGGTGGCCCGAAGAATTTCTGGACGCATACCATGATCGTGAACGGCCATGGCCGTAACGACAGTACCGACTACATCCACGATTCCCTTGCGGGCGTGCAGCAGATCTATGGTGCCCGTGGTAACGTGGTCGCCCATCTTGTCTACATGTATGCCGAACAGGCGCTGTTCCATAACCGGCTGGATATCAGCGCGGGCTGGATTCCGGTGGGCAGCTTCTTCGCCGCTTCCCCCCTGTACTGTGACTTCATGAACGTATCGATATGCGGCAACCCCGCACCGGGCAAATACGTGCCGGGCGGGCGTGACTGGCCTTCGGGCAACCTTGGTGTGGTGATGCGCGTCATGCCCACGGTCGATACCTACATCATGGCCGGTATGTTCGCGGTTTCACCCCATGCCTATAACGGCGGCATTTCGGGCTGGTCATGGGCGCAGAGCGGCCTTGGCAAGTTCTCTACCCCGGTGGAAATCGGCTGGCTGCCCGAATTCGGCCGCAACCACCTCGCCGGTCACTACAAGGCGGGTTACGGCTATGACAACTCGCAGTACAATGACCTGTATTCGGATATTAACGGCCACTCCGCCGTCCTGACGGGCCTGCCCTTCCGCAAGCAGTCCGGTGTCAGCACGGCATGGTTCCAAGCCGACCAGATGATCATGCGCAATGGCGCGGGGCCCACCAACGGCCTGATCGCGCTGGCGGGGTACATGTATACTTCGGGCAAGATCTCGGCGATGAAGGACCATACCTGGGCCGGCATCGTGGAAACCGGTGCGCGGTGGGGCCGTCCCCTCGATACGCTGGGCGCGATGTTCCATTATTTCGAGATGAGCCGGGCTTCGGTGCTGCAGCAGGAATCCTCGATCCTTGCAGGGACGCCGTTCCTCACCAACCAGTGGGGCAAGGCGTGGGGCATCCAGACGCATGAGAATGTTTACGAGCTTTTCTACAACATTCACACCGCGCGCGGCATGAGCTTCCAGCCGGATTTCCAGTATATCAACCGCCCCGGCGGCACGACCACGTATCATGATGCGGCGGTGATGGGCCTGCAGTTCAACTGCATCCTGTAAAACGGTCTTCATCCCCACGACGACGCGCGGTATGGGAGGCGGATCATGACCGATTCCCTCCCCCTGCTGGCCCATGCCGCACTGGCGCATTATGGCCTGCCCGATGCGCAGGCCAGCCTGCTTTCCATTTCCGAAAACGTCATGTTCCGTGTCGATACGGCTACGGGGCAACGCTATGCGCTGCGCCTGCACCGTCCCGGCTACCACAGCGTCACTGAAATCAACAGTGAACTGGCGTGGCTGGATGCCCTGCGCGATTCCGGGGTGGAAGTACCGGTGCCGGTGCCGGGGACCGATGGCGCGCGTATCCATACGCTGCCGATGCCCGATGATACTGTCCGCCATGCTGTCATGTTCGCATGGATGGATGGGACCGAACCCACACCCGATATTGATCCCGCAGCCTTTACCCGTCTGGGCCGCATCACCGCCCGGCTGCATGACCACAGCCGACGCTGGGTTCGGCCACAGGGGTTCATCCGCAAGATATGGACACCGGACACCATGACCGGGCCCCATGCCCTGTGGGGCCAGTGGGAAGACGTTCCGGGCATGACGGATGCAGCACGCGAACTGATTGCGGACTGCCTGATACGCATCAATGCGCAACTGGACGATTACGGCCAGCCGGAGCAGCGATTCGGGCTGATCCATGCCGACCTGCGGCTGGCGAACCTGCTTGTCAGTGATGACCGGACACGCCTGATCGACTTTGATGACTGCGGCATAAGCTGGTTCATGCAGGATCTGGCAGCCGCCCTGAGTTTCCATGAAGATCACCCGCAGGTTCCCCGCTGGATCGATCACTGGCTGCGCGGGTATGTGACGGCAGGGCATATGGATCAGGCCGATCTGGATATCCTGCCCGCCCTGATCATCCAGCGGCGAATCCAGCTTCTGGCATGGACCGGCACCCATCGGCATACCCGGCAGGTCGAAAGCCTTGGCACCGATTGGTTCCCGCGCACGCTTGGCCTGTGCCGTGCATGGGCGGATGGCCGGTTCCTGCGCCATATTGGCTGAAATCCGCGCCTGAAATCCCGCATCCGTCCGCCCGGTCATGATGCTGAACGCGCGATATAAATTTAAATTTATATGAAGAAATTCTTTTTGGACCAGCTATGTCTTTTATGCCCTATTTCCAACATATATGACCGCTATGTAATGTGTCGTTCGGTTAACAGCCATCCAGCCGGAGCACGACCTGTCCTTGGCACCTAGCGGAAAAGCAGCAATGACCCCTGCAATCAACACAACCGCCCCGTCCCCCGCAACGGCGCCCGTTCCGGCCACGGCCCTGCCCATGGCAGCGGATGAACTCCCGATCCGGTCGCAGACCACACGCATGATCTATTCCCGTCATCGCCGTGCGCTGCGCGATTACGCCCGCAAACTGGACCGGGCTGTCGAACCGTCCTGATCCCGGTAGGGGTTTATTCCCCACTCACAACCACAATCAGACAGGCTCCCGCCGCACCGTTCAGGCTGATCGCTGCAGCAGGGCGGCCAGCGCCTGCCGGGTTGGCGTCGTAAGATCGTCCGGCAGGCAGTCGGGCGCGAACCATTGCGGCCCTTCATGCTTTTCCGGCTCCATCAGGGCCGGCTCCCCCTGCCATGACATGACCAGATAGACCGGGGAAACCCAGTGATGGCCACCGATGGCGTCCATTTCCTCCACCAGGCACAGCAGGTCGCGCGCCTGTATGGTTATGCCCAGTTCCTCATGAATTTCGCGTTCAGCCGCATGGGCTGTCGTCTCATAGGGATCGACTTTTCCACCCGGCAGACCCCAGCATCCCGCTTCCAGCCCCCGCAGGCGACGTAGCAGCAGGATACGGCCATCACTGTCGATAATCGCCGCGCCACAGCCTACGCGCGGTCCGGTCGTGTTCGCCATGTCCTGCCTCTCCCGTAAAGATCGCGTGCCCCCATACGACAGGGGGTGCCCGAAGGCACCCCCTGACACCTGAAAATCCCTGCCGCCTAGCGCGCTGCGGGCGGGCGGGCATTGGCGGTGGCTACACGCCGCCCCCACGAAATCAGGTCGCTGGTGCAGTCATCACGGTCGATCACACATTCGATCAGGGTTGGACCATCCCGGTTCTCAAGAGCGGCCGCAATCGCCTTTTCCATTTCCGCCCCGGTGGTGGCGCGGAAACCCTTGCCGTGGCCATCTTCCGCGTTGAATACGGACATAAGCCCCGCATAGTCCCAGTTCTTGATGTTGTTGTACGGGCCATCGTGAATCTGGACCTCGATGGTGTAGCCGCGGTTATTGATCAGGAAAATGATGACCGGCAGCTTGAGCCGGACCATCTGTGCCACTTCCTGCGCGGTGAGCTGGAAGGACCCATCGCCAATCATCGCAATGATCCGGCGTTCCGGTTCCGCCACCGCGTAACCGAACGTGGCCGGCACCGACCAGCCGATATGGCCCCACTGCATTTCCAGTTCCACGCGCGCGCCACGTGGCAGCTTCATCTGGATGGCATTGAACCACGAATCGCCGGTTTCCGCGATGACCGTGGTATCGGGCGTCAGCAGGTTCTGGATCTGACGCGCCATTTCCGCACGGACCAGCGGCGCGGTGGGGGCGGCAGGTGCAGCCTGTCCGGCCGGGGTGTGGATGCGACGGTATTCAACCAGTGTCGCATCCTTTTTCGGCTGGCCTTTCAGCCGTTCGATCAGGGCATCGATCACGTCACGCAGATGAATTCCATCAAATGCCTTGCCCCCGGCGGCAATATGGCGGCCATCCATCAGCGCGACATTCTCGCCCTTCGGCCACGCCGTCCAGCCCACGGTGGAATAGTCGTTGAAAACCGGCGCAAGGCACAGGATGCCATCGGACCAGTCGAATATCTGCTGCGCCTTGGGGCTGCTGACATCGCCCCAGTACGTGCCGACATAGCCTGCATGATCTTCGGGGAAGAAGCTCTTGGCGGCGGCCATGGTCGCCACGGCGCAGCCCAGCGCATCGGCCAGACGGATGGCCGCATCCTCGCACCCTGCGGCGCGCAGGCGGCTGCCGATCAGCATGACAGGCTTCTTGCGGGCCGCGATGAAGCTGGCCAGTTCATCCACCGCCAGGCGCAGGGTATCCGCATCGGACGGGGCATCGGCCAGAATGGCGCCCACCGGGCCGGGACGTGAGCAGGGCTGCGGGGCGATATTGCACGCGATCTCGATATAGGCGGGCTTCTTTTCGCGCAGGGCGGTGCGCAGCGCATGGTCGATCAGGACCGGCGCATCCTCGGCGCAGGTGATGGAAACGGCGGCGCAGGTCAGCCGTTTGGCGATTTCAAGCTGGTAGCCGTAATCGGGCGTGCCGATGGTGTGGTGCAGGATGTGCCCGCTGCCATGGTCGTTGGAATTGGGCGCGCCCGAAATCAGGATGACGGGCAGGTTTTCGGCATAGGCGCCACCAATGGCGTTCAGCGCGGACAGCGCGCCCACGCTGAAGGTCACGACCGCCGCCGCAGCCCCGTTTGCGCGGGCATAGCCTTCGGCGCTGAAGCCGCAATTGAGTTCGTTACAGCAATAGACCTGTTTCAGGCCGTCGATTTCCAGAAGCTGGTCCAGCAGGACGAGGTTGTAGTCCCCCGCCACTGCAAAATGATCCTTAAGCCCGATCTGTGTCAGACGTTCACCAAGATAATGGCCGACTGTATATGTCATTATTCAGACTTTCCTTCCCTTGTGCGGGCGCATACGCGCCCGTCCCCATCGGGTGGGGAACACATGCCGAAAGGACGGCAGAACTAGCCCAGACTTTCGGCAACCCAGTTCCGGCGCCTGGTGGCCTGACCGATACCGGGATTGAAACAGTTGCATGGATCAAGCTGGCGGTAATGGGCCAGCACATCGTCAGGCGCTGCATAAAGATGGCCGAAATTATGTTCCGCCGGATAGCGTGCGCCACGCCTGTCCAGCAGCGGCAGCATCCGGTGTTCCAGCGCCATGCAGTCATAGCCTTTGCGCACCACGTAATCCTGATGCATCACGTGGCACAGGTAATGACCGTAATACAGTTTGACGATGATTTCGTCCTCGATGTCCTTGGGCAGCACCTCGAACCATTCCCGGTCGTTCCGGCGCAGCGCCACGTCAAGGGCCACGATGTTCTCGGTCGTGTCGGTATGGACATTGCGGTAACGGATCGCGGCGCCAGCGGCGGCAAAGCGGTGCAGGAACGCCTTGGAACCCTCATCGGGGGTACATTCGAAAAAGTCCCCTTCATGCGTCGCGAAATGGCTTTTCAGGAAATCACGCGCTTCCTGCGCGCCTGATGCGCTGACCTTGAGCATCAGGTGATGTTCAAACCGGTCACGGTAGTCGCGCATCCGCGCAGGCAGGTGCTGCGGAAAGAAACGGCTCATGAACTGCATGGCGCGGTCACTGAAATGCTTTGGCAGAAAGCTGAAGCGATCAGCAATCCGGTCGAACGCATTCTTCATGGCAAACATGGCCGGCAGGCGTTTCGTGCCGATCATCCGGATGATGACGAAGGTGTCCTTGCCATACTTCTCGGCAATGTTGAATGCGTCGCGATGCAGGTATTCCCCCGCGATCGGCAGTTCCGTGAAGGAGGACAGGATGTGGCGGCGCACATCTTCCAGCACGTCCGTCGCGTTGGTGCCGATATAGAAAACAACCGGGTTCTTCTCGGCCTCGAACGTATCAAGGCGGACAGCGAACAGCCCCAGCTTGCCCGCACAGCCCGACCCTTCGTGCAGGCGGCGCAGATCGGCGTTGTAGCGGGCCGGGGTATCGGCATCCACTTCACGCACATGCCGGGCGTAATCATCGTCATGCCCGCGCCCGGCCTGCCAGTTGATGCTGGATTCGGGAAAGTTGCCTTCCTCCACCCGGCGCAGGATGTCCTCGGGATCATCGCCCAGTTCGATGCCCAGATGGTTGACCAGTTGCAGCCGCCCCGTTTCGGACACCTGCGCGAACAGCGCCATGTCGGTATAGGCCGGGCCGCGGCGGACCAGCGCGCCACCCGAATTGTTGCTGACGCCACCGAAGACCGATGCCCCGATACAGGACGATCCGATAACGGAATGCGGCTCGCGCCCGATGGGGGCGAGCATGTTCTCAAGCTGGTCCAGCGTGGCGCCGGGCAGGCAGACGACCTGTCTGCCATCTCCGATCAGGTGGATCGTACGCATGCGCATGCTGTGCACGATCACGATGTCACGGTCATAGGTGTTGCCATCGGGAGTGGAACCACCGGTCAGGCCGGTATTGGCCGCCTGCATGATAACGATGACGCCAGCCTGCACGCAGGCCTGAAGCACGCGCCACTGTTCCACCAGCGAACCGGGCATGACAACCGCAAGCGCCCGCCCTTCCCCGAAGCGGAATCCACGACGGTAGGGCAGTGTGGCCCCGTCCTCGGTCAGCACATGGTGATGACCGACGATATCCTTGAGTTCCGTAACCAGATCCACGCCCGCAAGCGATGACATGTCCTGTGCCATTTCCAGCATTCTTCGTTTTCCTAGATACCATGTACAAAACGTCAGCCTGCTTTAACGGATCAGGCACGTTCATGGTATGTGGCTGTCAGTCTGGCATGTTCCGCATGATGGCACTTACGCATAAAATGCTCATGTCATATGCCCGGACAGACCGGCCCGCCGCCCGTTCGGGCTGTTGCGGGGCGGATTTTGTGGCAGGGCGTCCTTACGCCGCCGCCGATGTTTCACCCAGTGTGGCCAACGGCTTCATGAGCAGGTGATTCTGCGAATAATCGACCGGAACCGAGATCACCACCGGCCCTTCGGCTTCCATGGCTTCGCGCAATGCGCCCGCCACGCCATCGGCTGACTGGACGGCAATACCCTTCGCCCCGCAGGAACGGGCGAACATGGCGAAGTCGATGGGGCCGAATTCCACACCGGAACCACGACCGTACTTCTTCTTTTCCTGCATTTCCACCATGTTGTAGGCCTGATCGACCCAGACCATGTGAATGAGGTTGCACTTCAGCCGCACCGCCGTTTCCAGCTCCATGCACGACATCATGAACCCGCCATCGCCGGATATGGAAATCACCTTCTGCGCCGGATTGACCAGACTTGCGGCAATGCCCCACGGCAGGCCGACGCCCATGGTCTGCTGGCCGTTGCTGATCAGCATCTGACGCGCGCGGAAGGACAGCAGGTAACGCGCCAGCCAGATGTGGAAGGTGCCCATGTCCAGGCACATCGTGACATCGGGGGTGATGAACTGTTCCAGTTCACGCACGATCTGTAGCGGATGGACCGCCGTGTTGCTCGTGCTGCGCGCGCCAGACAGCGCGGACAGGCGCGTGGCGTGATACTGCGCCAGGATCGTTTCAAGCTGGGGGGCACGCGGCAGCCTGCCCGCCTGGGCTGCAAGGGCGCGGACGGATGCGGCGATATCGCCAACCAGTTCAACCGCCGGGTCGTAATGGGTATCGAGTTCGGCGGCCACTACATCGACATGCACGATCTTGCGGCCATTATCGACATTCCACAGCCACGGATCGTATTCGATCGGGTTGTAGCCGATGGAAATGACCAGATCGGCCTCATGCAGCAACTGGTCGCCCGGCTGGTTGCGGAACAGGCCCACGCGGCCACCAAAACGGTCGGACAGTTCCTGCGATACCGCCCCGGCAGCCTGATAGGTGCCAATAACCGGCGCGCCTGTCGTCGCCACCAGCGCGCGCACCGCGTCGGACACGTCGGGACGGCTGGCCAGCAGGCCAAGCAGGATGACCGGGCGCTGGGCCTTGCGCACCAGTGCCAGCGCCTCGTTCACCGCCTCGACAGGGGCGGCGCCCGGCGTGGGCAGCTTGCGCCCGGCCAGAACATTGCCCTGTGCCGGCATGGACAGGATATCCATGGGCGTACTGACGAAGGCAGCACCCGGGCGGCCACTTTCGGCAAAGCGCAGGGCGTTGGCCATCACTTCCGACACGGCGGCGGGGGACGTGATTTCCGCGCTGTATTTGGTGATCGGCTGGAACAGGGCGACGGTGTCCATGCTCTGGTGGGTCAGCTTCAGCCGGTCGGCCAGCTTGACCGCGCCGCCAATGGCCAGCACCGGATCGCCTTCGGAATTGGCGGTGGCCAGACCCGTCACGAAGTTGGACGCGCCGGGGCCGGATGTGGCGATCGCAACGCCTGCCTTGCCAGTCAGCCGCCCGATGCCGCCCGCGATGAAGGCGGCGTTCTGTTCATGACGGGTCACCACCGTTTCGATGGGCGAGTCGACCAGTGCGTCGAACAATCGGTCCACCTTCGCGCCCGGAATGCCGAATACATGGGTGGTGCCATGCGCAACCAGATTGCGCACGATCATGTCCGCCCCGCACTGTGGCGCGGGCGACTGGGTCTTGTCAGTCATGATATGGTATCCTGAACCGTTGGCGCCGCAGCCCTGCGCGCGCGATCATCTCAGTGGGGCGGGGGATGATCCCTAGCCGCCCTCGGCCACGCGAATGGCTTCGTGAATGTTTTCGGGGGAGAGGTTGGCGCGCGCGAACTGCTCCGTGCGGGGAAGCTGGATTTCCACATCGGAAATGACCCCGACTTCCAGCCGCCCCTTCAGCACCGCGTAATCGGTCAGGTGCCCGCCACGACGCCCGTCTTCCGTCAGGAAGTGCAGGTGATAGCCCGCGACATTGACGCCCTGCATGTAACCTGGCGTGCGGAAACCGAGCATGGTGCCGGTGGAGGCCCCGAGCTGCATGGTCGGCTGGCGGGCGACCACGTCCAGCATCGGCGGATAGGGGCGGCACTGGCAGAATACGGTGCGGGTTTCGACACGTTCGAACATGCCGGTAAAGCGCACGGCGGCAAACAGGTTGGGATTGTTGACAAGCTGGTCGACAATCGCCTCGAAGCCTTCCTTGTCGCGCGCCGTGTCGATCATGTACTCCTTCTCCGGGTTGAAGAAGGTGACGCAGGCAAATGGCGTCTTGAGATCGCCCGGCACGCGCCCGGCCTGTCCATCGGCGCGGAACTGGTGGATCACGCTGTCATTGACGATCATTTCGCCATCCAGCGCGTTGAAGGTGCCCAGCCCGAAATTGCCGTGCATCAACAGTTCGTCAAGCGTGGTTTCGCCATCGTACACCGCGTCCAGCAGGGCCGCCATTGTCGATGTCTGATAAAGTCGGTTCATGCGGGGACGTACACCCGTCGCATCCGCGGCGCTGGACCGGGTATCGACATCGCCCAGCGAGTAGCATTTCAGCTTCAAGACCTCAGCCTCCTGCAACGGAAAAGGAATGCGTCCGGCATCCCCCGTCTTCCGGTCATATGTGATTGCCCGGCGATGGTGCTGCACGCAGGTTCGTACGTCCAATATATATTCAAGGCTACTTCCATACATAAAATATATGGCAATCTCCATGGGAAGCCCGTCTCATCCCGCGCCATGCGGGGGACCGGCTTGCCCTGTGCGCTACACGCCTGCCATTGTGGTCCGTGAATGAAGATCAGGATGACTGCATTATGAAACCACTTCACATGGCCTTTGCCGCGCTGGCCCTGACGGGCGTTGTCGCCAGCAGCGGCGTGGCCCGCGCCGATGATACCGACCCCAAGCCCCCCTATGGTCCGGGTGCGTATACCGGCGAATGGACAGCACTGGGCCTGAAGCCCGTCACCATTACCGCCAACAAGGCGACAGGCCCCGCTGCGCGGCTCTATCTCACGCTGCCGGATGCGCTGAACAAGATTACCGGGCTGACCGGCCGCACGATTGAAATGAAGGTGCAGGACGCCACATCCCTGCGTTCGGTCAATGACGATCCGCACGCCATCTTCCGCCTGACCTCGCCCAACAGCGCCGATCTGCGGATGCAGGGCACAAAGCCGGGCCAGAAGCTGGACCTGCCGCTCAGCCGCGCCGACTGAAATCAGGGGGCGACCTGAAAAAACACCCCCGCACCACGCTGTGGTACGGGGGTGAACAGGCAGGGACTTACCTGACCGTGGACGGGTCAGTCCTGCATGCTGGCCAGCAGGGCGCGCACCCTGCCGCGCAGTTCGCTTTCCCGCGGCACGCTTATGATCTCACGCAGGCGCAGCATCTGGCGGCGCGCGGCATAAAGCTGGTCAAGCAGGGACAGCACCACGGGCATGCTTTCGGCATTGACGCCCATATCGTCGCGCAGTTCGACAATCAGACGGGCGCGTGCCTCGTCAATCTCGCGGAAAAGGTAATGTCCCGGCGCGCCCTCGGGCCGCAGCCATGCATTATCGATCCAGCCCTGCACATCCGCCGCCGGCACGTTGCCGATGCGCACGCACAGGGTTTCGAGCGTGATCATGCCTTGGCCTCCCGCTGCTCCGCTGTCCCGCCGGGTGTCCAGTTCTTCAGGAAGTCCTCAAGGGCCTGATCCACCTTGCCGATGGTGACCTGAAGCTTCACGTACAGGTTGCCCGCTTCCTTTCCGCCATGCGCCTTGACCCCGCGCCCGCGCAGCCGCAGCACGCTGCCGCTGTCGGATTTGGGGGGAACGTTCATCTTGACCGATCCCGCAGGCGTGGGAATGGTGATGCTGCCACCCAGCACCGCCGTTTTCAGGTCCACCGGCAGCGACATGCGGATGTCATCGCCGTCACGTTCGTACGTGCTGTCGGGCGCAACCGTAATGGTAATCAGCGCATCGCCCGCCGGGCCGCCCTGCTGCCCCGGATCACCCTTGCCGCGCAGGCGCAGGACCTGTCCATCGGTAATGCCGGGCGGAATCTTCACGTCCAGCGTGGCGCCACCGGGCAGGGTGATGCGCGACGTACCGCCATTGACGCAGTCCAGAAAGCTGACGGTCAGCGCATACTGCCGGTCATTGCCCTTGCGCGGTCCCTGCGGCCTGCGACGGAAGCCGCCACCGCCGCCCTGACCGAACATGGTGCCGAAGATATCGCCAAGGTCATCTTCCGAAAACTGGTTGCCGCCGTAATGGAAGCCCTGCGGCCCCTCCGCATAATCGCGGTAGCCGCCACCACCACCGCCAAAGCCGAATCCCTTTTCCTGGCCGCTGGCGTCGATCTCGCCCCGGTCGAAGCGGGCGCGCTGTTCCTCATCGGACAGGAGGGCGTTGGCAGCCCCCACGGCCTTGAAGTTCTCTTCCGCCACCTTGTCGCCCGGATTGAGGTCAGGATGGTACTTCTTGGCCAGCTTGCGATAGGCCTTGCGTATGTCATCCTGGCTGGCCGAACGGGCTATGCCGAGTACTTCGTATGGGTCCTTGCTCACTTAAAAACCATCCCTTCGTCAGGAACCTGCCAGCCTGGCCACGCCACGCCCATCCCCGAACATCATGATACGGCCTTGCGGCCAGTCTTCCTTCAATAATGGGAAGTGGAGGAGGACGGGTCAATGAAGGGCGATGAAATCTTCCGGGCTGCGGTAACGCATGGCTGGCAGAAGAAAATAGCAAAGCAGAGAATTGATAATAACATCTTTTGTATTTTTAATTAAACGAAAAATGAAGTATTTGACTTAAACAATAGAAATATAAAAAGACTCAACCCCGATGCATGCCGTTTTCCTCACTCTTGCATTACTGACCGTGACCGGTATCAGCAGCCTGATATCGCGCGTGGGTCGCATTCCCGTGCCGCTGCCCCTGATCCAGATCGCGGTGGGCGCCATCGCCGCACTGGCGGGGCTGAACATCGGCTTCGATCCGGACATGTTCCTGCTGCTGTTCATACCGCCGCTGCTTTATGCCGATGCCTACCGCATGCCGATGCGTGAGTTCGGGGAGCTGCGCAACATCATCATCATGATGGCGCTGGGGCTGGTGGTGTTCACCACGCTGGTATGTGGATATTTCATCCACTGGCTGATCCCGCCCATCATGCTGCCAGCCGCCTTCGCGCTGGCCGCCGTCATGTCCCCCACCGATGCGGTATCGGTGGGCAGCATGATCGAAGGCGGGCGGGCGCCGGCGCGCGTGGTGCACCTTCTGCATGGGGAAGCGCTGCTTAACGACGCATCGGGGCTGGTCTGCTTCAAATTCGCCGTGGCGGCGGCCATGACCGGGCTGTTTTCGTTCCAGCAGGCGCTGGGCAGTTTCATTTTCATGTCCATGGGCGGCATCCTGATCGGCATCATCACCGCATGGCTGGCCTGCCGGGCGGAACATGTGCTGCTGGTACGCGGCTATGACGACCCGCCCACCCATATCACGCTGGCGATGATGCTGCCGTTCGGCATCTACCTGATTGCCGACGCGATGCAGTGTTCGGGCATTCTGGCCGCCGTGGCGGGCGGCATGACGGTCAAGTTCACCGGGGTAATGAATGAAGCGCGGACAGAAACGCGCCTGAAGGCCACCACGGTATGGGACATGGTGAATTTCACCTTCAACGCCGTGATCTTCCTGCTGCTGGGCCTTCAGTTGCCCGATCTGGTTACGGGGGGCGCGCGGATCGCGCGGGCGGGCGGGGTATCGCCATGGTTCCTGATCCTGGCGATCATCGGCATCCAGCTCATGATGAGTCTGATCCGTTTCGCGTGGATATGGATCTCGATTTCGGCGCGGCGGCTGTTCGCGCATTTCCGCCATCGCAAGACGGTCATCCCCTCCGCCCGCACCGTGCTGCTGATGACGGTGGCAGGCACGCGCGGGGCCATTACGCTGGCGGCCGTGCTGTCGCTGCCGGTGGCCAGTGCGGCTGGCCCCGGCTTTCCGGGGCGGGAACTGCTGGTCACGCTGGCGGCGGGGGTGATCATCTGTTCGCTGCTGCTGGCCAGCCTGTCCATCCCGCCCCTGCTGCATGGCATCAGCACGGATGAAAACGATCCCGCCCTGCATGAACTGGACATGATGCGCATCGAACTGGCGCAGACCGCGATCCAGACCCTGCATGCGGAACAGGCCGCACTGGCACAGCAGGAACTTGTGGTCACACCTGACAAGGAAGAATCGATCGACCTGAAACAGGAAGCCATTGGCCGCCTGCTGCACGAATATCAGGACACGGTGCACAGGCTGGACAATTCACGCGCGGCGGAAGCCAGCATCCGCGCCACCGCCATCCGTGAAAAGCGCGCCGAACTGGCGCTGCGCTTCCGCATCATCCGCCACATGCGCGAACGCCTGCACATGCGCGTCATCCAGAAACGCATCAATGATGAAACCGAGTGGACGATCAATCAGGAACTCGACTTCATTGAACAGGAACTCCAGATCGAGGCCCGATCCCTTCCCCGTCCCGACAGCGCCCCCCACGCAGGGCACGATCACGCTGGCACGACCTGACACGAAACGGCAGGGCGGCTATATCAGTCCCCCAGACGACCCTGCCCCTGCGCACAGGAGATACAGCCCTCATGCCATCCATCCGCGTCCTGACCGCCGGTGTCCTGACTGCTGGCCTGTGCGCTGCCGCCGTGACCGCACCCTGCGCCCATGCCCGTTCACACCATTTCAGCGTGCGTGAACACCATATCCACGGCAATTCCCCGTACGGGTATATCAGCGGTTATGAGCCCGTCCTTGCCAGGGAAAACCCGCGCTACGCCGCCGCCGAACAGAAATGCGAGGCTACATCCGCAACCGGCGCGATCTTCAGCGGGACCGGCGGCAGCTCCCAGATTTCCGCGGGGGGCAGCAACCACAAGAAGTTCTTTGCCCAGTGCATGGTCGAAGAAGGGGTATGGAAAGCACGCTACGACAATAACGTGGGTGGTATTGTCAGCCCGTAATGCCGGGTGATGAAATATCCATCAGGTAATCCGGGGCAGCACACTGGCCACCCCGGTCCGGCATCAGCCTAGCGGCCCGGCGGGGCCATGAACTCCGGCCCTACGGGGTCCTTGATGCAGGTGTTCAGGATCGTATCGATATCGCGCAGGTCCGCGGCACTCAGGCTCCAGCCCATCGCATCCGCGACGGCGGCAATCTGGTCCGGGCGACGCGCGCCCCACAGGGCGATGGTCGGTCCCTGATCCAGAACCCAGCGGATGGCCAGCGCCAGCAGGGACTTGCCGTGGCGTTCGCGCGCGAAATCCTGCAACTGCCGTACGGCTTCAAGATATTGCGCGAAACGCGGCGACTGGAACTTGGGATCGGCGCTGCGCAGATCGTCGGGGCCGAATTCGGTCTGCGCCGTCATCTTGCCCGACAGAAGGCCACGGCACAGCGGCCCGTATGCCAGAATGGCCAGCCCGTGCTGCCGGGCATAGGGCAGGATATCATGCTCCATCGCGCGTTCGAACAGGTTGTAAGGCGGCTGCACGGCGGACAGGGGCGCGAATGCCCGGAATTCCTCCATCTGCGCGATGGTGAAATTACTTACCCCGAGGGCCAGCACCTTGCCCTCCTGCACCAGGGATTCCAGTGTGCGGGCGGTTTCCTCCATCGAAACGGCGCTGTCGGGCCAATGCACCTGATACAGGTCGATGTAATCCGTTCGGAGCCGACGCAGCGAATCCTCGATTTCCTTACGGATGCGCGCCGCGGATGTGTTGCGGAAGGGCTTGTGATCTTCCGTCCAGTCCAGACCGACCTTCGTTGCAATGGCAACCCTGTCGCGCCGCCCCTGCAGGGCCTGACCCACAACCTCCTCCGAATGGCCGAAACCGTATACGGGCGCCGTATCGATCAGGGTAATGCCCAGATCGACCGCTTCCTGAATCGTGGCGATGGCCTGCCGGTCATCCGGGCCACCCCACATCCACCCGCCAATGGCCCATGTGCCAAGGGCGATGCGCGATACGGGATTCTTCAGGCCACGGATCGTGGTTGTTTCCATAACAGACGCTTCGGGCATGAACTGCTCTCCGTGTTTATGTTGCGGGCGCAACCGTACCGCATGCCGTGGCGAGACACCATGGCGTCACCTGCCCCCGCGGCGGCCGGGCGGCAGGCCGGTCGCTCCCTTCCCAACACGATCGGGCGGGCAGGTGTTGCAATTTTTACGCGGCCACAAGCGGCAAGGCCCCTTCCGTCAGTCTGGTTCGCGCCGTATGGATGGACAAGCCGCCTGCAATGGAGAGAGCCAATTTTGCGCAAGATAGCCCTTCTCGCCCCACTGGCCTGCCTTGCAGCCTGCGCGCATGGCCCGGACAGCCACCCTACGCGGGCCGTAACGCCGGTTGCGCAGTACGCCAACGGTTCGGGACCACTGGCCGTCAATACCCATGTACCGGATTTCGCCACCCGCAATTACGAGCCTTTTACCCGGCAGGACGTGGTGGCCATAGCGCTGCGCGAATGGCGGCTGTTCGGCCAGCCGGTCAATGATGACGACCCGCTGGAACGCCTCGAACCCACAACGCCGCTGGTCAAGCCCGAACGCACGCCCGGCCTGTGGCAGCGCGTGGGGGAATACTGGTGGATCGGGCAGGACCCGCAGGAAACCGAAGCGTCATGGGATGGCAAGCATGATGCGGACGGACATATAACCGACTTCGTGCATGACGGGCTGTATGCGTGGTCGGCGGCCTTCATTTCCTATGTGATGCGGGTGGCGGGCGCCAATGACCGCTTCGCCTATTCACCCAACCATTCCACCTACATCAACGCGGCGGCGGCGGGGGTGGAAAAGGGTGTGACGGCCCGCAATCCCGCCCGCTACGCCCCGAAGCTGGGTGATCTGCTGTGCGTGGGGCGCGGAAGCAGCAAATCCGTACGCTTCCGTGACCTGCCGACTGCGCAGGGCTTTCCCGCCCATTGCGGCTTTGTTGTCGCGACCGGACTGAACGATGCGCCCTTTGGCCGCGAAATCAGCATCATCGGCGGTAACATAGACGACGCCGTGGCCCTGACGCATGTGCCCGTAGGCCCCGATGGCCGCGTGTCCGACCGCAGGGGCCAGAGTCTGGACCCGCGTTATCCGTGGTGTGCCGTGCTGCAGGTCCATTACGATGCGGACCGCGAACCGCAGGCCGACCAGTAGGGAGCAGACCCCACGGGCCAGCCCGCAGCCGTCATGTCAGCCGCGTGACCAGGGCAGTTCCGATGCCTGCCATCCGGCAAGGCGGCCACGGTGGCCGGTTGCATCCTCCGGCCCTTCGAACCCGTCGGCCACGTTGTACACGTTGTGGTAGCCCGCATCATAGGCGGCGTGGGCCGCGGCCATGCTGCGCGCGCCGGAACGGCAGATGAAATAGACCTCATCCGTCTTGCCGATCCCCGCCTTTTCCAGCGTGGCGATGAAGTCGGGGTTGACCTGTCCCGCCGGGGGAAGCTGCCAGCTATCGCGCACCAGTTCCTTGCCCGCATCGGACAGGTCGGGCACGCCGATATGTTCCCATTCCATGGGCGTACGCACGTCCACAAGATGGGCGTTGGGGCGGCCACGCACCGCCTCCCATGTGGCGGAAGGTGAAATATCGTCAATCATTCCTGTTTCCTTTCATCGGCAAAAGCTGTTTTAGGGATATGCCAAGCCCGCCGCATTCCTGATAGTAAGGAATGCAATCCGCACGGCCTGACCGCCCTGTAGCCAGCCGTGCCACATCATATGATCCAGACCAGTGAAGGTGCTGCCTTATGGCCGAAAGTGCAAATCCCGCCTCATCCCTCTCATCGGACATGCCGGCTGCCATAGGCCATACGCCCCTGATCCGCCTGCGACGGGCATCGGAAGCGACGGGCTGCGAAATCTACGGCAAGGCGGAATTCATGAACCCCGGCGGATCGGTCAAGGACCGTGCCGCCCTTGCGATCATCGACGATGCCGAACGCCGTGGCGTGCTCAAGCCCGGCGGCACGATTGTGGAAGGTACGGCAGGCAATACCGGGATCGGCCTGACGCTGGTGGCCAATGCGCGGGGTTACCGCTCCATCATCGTCATGCCGGAAACGCAGAGCCAGGAAAAAATCGACTTCCTGCGCATGATCGGCGCGGACCTGCGCCTTGTGCCCGCCAAGCCGTTCCGTGATCCGGGCAATTATGTCCATGTCTCGCGCCGTCTGGCCGAAGAAACCGGCGGCGTATGGGCCAACCAGTTTGACAATACCGCCAATCGTGAGGGCCACCGCCACACCACCGCCCCCGAAATATGGGAACAGATGGGGGGGCGGATCGACGCCTTCACCTGCTCGTGCGGGACGGGCGGCACGCTGGCGGGGGTTACGCTGGGGCTGGAGGACATGGCAGCAAAGGCGGGCGTGGACCGTCCGCGTGTGGTGCTGGCCGACCCGGAAGGCTCGGGCCTGTATGGCTGGGTGAAATCGGGCGACCTGTCGGTCAGCGGTTCTTCCATTACCGAAGGCATCGGCCAGTCGCGCGTTACCGGCAATCTGGAAGGGCTGCATTTCGATGATGCGGTGCGCATCCCCGATGCCGAAGCGCTGGAGGAAATCTACAGCCTGCTGATCCATGAAGGGCTGTCGGTTGGCGGTTCGGCCGGCATCAACATCGCAGCCGCCATCCGCGTGGCGCGCGCGATGGGGCCGGGGCACCGCATCGCCACCATCCTGTGCGATGGCGGCGCGCGGTACCAGTCCAAGCTGTTCAATCCCGCTTTCCTGCACAGCAAGAGCCTGCCTGTTCCGCAGTGGCTGGCCTGATATCAAGGGGTTGCGGCAGGGGTAATTGCAACGGAGTGAAACATCTGGTGCGGCGATCCGCGCGGTGATGTAAACTGCGAAAATGACCCCGCTGCCGCACATCCTGATCATTGATGATGACCGTGAAATCCGTGACCTGCTGGCACGGTTTCTTGAACGCAACGAACTGCGCGTCACCACCGCGCGCGATGGGCATGAAGCCCGTCGCCGCTGGGCTGAAGGCCATTACCAACTGGTCATTCTTGACCTGATGCTGCCCGGCGAAAGCGGGCTGGACATCTCGCGCTGGCTGCGCACGCAGGCCAATGTGCCGATCGTGATGCTGACCGCCATGGGCGATGACACCGACCGGATCATCGGCCTGGAACTGGGGGCGGATGATTACGTCCCCAAGCCCTTCAACCCGCGCGAACTGCTGGCGCGCATCCGCGCCGTGCTGCGCCGCGCATCCGACACGCCTGATCCGCGCAGCGTGCCGGTGCTGCATACCCTACGGTTTGCGGGCTGGGCGCTGGATACGGGCCGCCGCCGCCTGCTCAACCCCGATGAAGTGGAAGTCCCGCTGACAGGGGGCGAATATGACCTGCTGCTGGCCCTGCTGGAACGCGCAAACCGGGTCATGACGCGCGACATGCTGTTCGACCTGCTGCGCGGGCGACAGGCGGGACCGTTCGACCGCGCGATCGACGTGGCCATAAGCCGCCTGCGCCGCAAGCTGGAGGATAACGGGCGCAACGCCCAGCTTATCAAGACCGTGCGCGGGGGTGGCTATGTCCTTGCCGCGGAAGTCGAGCGTCTCTGACAATCCGCATGTCTGCCTTCCCGCAGTCCTTCCTTTCCGAACAGAAAACCGAAACATCCCCCACCGGGGGCTGGTGGCAGCGCCTGCGCAGGCGCCTGCTGCCACAATCCCTTGCCGCGCGCACCACGCTGCTGCTGATCGGCGGCCTTGGCGTCATCCAGATCATCGGCCTGACCATCCATGCCATGGACAGGTTCGATTTTGACCAGCGCATGATAAACGCGCAGGCGCGCAGCAAGGTCTTTACCTATTACCGCGCCATTGTGGAAACCGCCCCGTCCGACCGGGCGCGGGAACTCGCTGCCCTGCCCCTGCCACCCGGGGTCACCATAACCCTTACCCCCGGCCCCGAGCCGGACATGGTCAACGGGGTGGTCATGCCACCACACGGGCCGCACCGCATGCACCCGCCCGAAGAAGACTGGCACGACCACATGCCATTCGAGGGCGACCGGCACGACCATCCCCCCTTCGGCCCCGGTGGTCATGACGGGCCTGATGGTCCGGGCGATGGAGACCCGGGGCTTGGTCCCCTGCCCCAGTCCCTGCGGCCCGAGCAGGTGATGATCTCCCCCGATACAAGGGGACGCAGGCGCACCATTGCCTTCCTGCTGCCCGATGAACGGCGCTGGGTCACGATCCATTACATCCAGCCCCGGCCCAGCCTGTTCCGTTCCCCCACCTTTCCCATCGCATTCCTGATCATGACCTTCACGGGCGGTCTCCTGATCCTGTGGGGGGTGCGCCGGCTGATCGCGCCGGTCAGCACGCTGGCCGCCGCCGCCGAGGAACTGGGCCGCAATGTAAACGCGCCGCCCATGCCCGAGGATGGCCCACGCGAAGTGGCGCGCGCCGCCCATGCCTTCAACACCATGGCGCACCGCATCCGCCGCTACCTGATGGATCGCACGCTTATGCTGACCGCCATCGGCCATGACCTGCGCACCCCGATCACACGGCTGAAGCTGCGGGCCGAATTTGTTGAAGACGACGAAATGCGGGCCAAGATGCTCAGCGACCTTGATGAGCTTGAATCCATGGTCGCTGCCACCCTGGCCTTTGGCCGCGATGCCGCACAGCGTGAACCGATGGGCCAGATCAACCTGACCGCCCTGCTGCAGACAATCGCCGATGAAGCCGCCGAGACCTGTCCCGACATGGCGGACCGGATCGCCTTCGTATCCGAAATGCCCGATGTGCATGTCCGCGCGCGTCCCATGGCGCTCAAGCGCGCGCTGAGCAATCTGGTCACGAACGCCATAAAATACGGTGGCGGCGTGCAGATCGTGCTGTTGCCGCCCCGGCCAGGGGAAGGCGAAGACGCGGATGAATCCCGTGTCACCATCCTGATTGAGGATGACGGCCCCGGACTGCCGACCGAAGATCTGGAACGCATGTTCGACCCCTTCGTCCGCGCCGAGCAGAGCCGTAACCGTGAGACCGGGGGAACAGGGCTGGGCCTGTCCATTTCGCGCAACATCATCTGGGGACTGGGCGGCGATATCCGGCTGGGCAACCGCCAGCCCCATGGCCTGCGCGTGACCGTAACGCTTGTCTGCTAGGCCGGGATTCCCGAACCTGCCCCCAGGGTGAATGCCGCGTTCCAGAAGCGCAGAAAGGTGGACGCTAAGGGGACCGGACAGCCCATCGGGTACAATTTCACGTCATATGTGAAGTCCGGATAACCACCATGCAATAAGTCCTTGCGGCACGCTGGCGGGAAATGGCATTGCCAGATCATGCTTGATCGCCTGTATGCCCGTATCATTGCGCTGGCTGCCAGCCCGCACGCCGTTATCTGGCTGGCGATCATCGCCTTTGCCGAGGCCAGTTTCTTTCCGCTGCCGCCCGACATCATGCTGATCCCCATGGTGCTGGCACGCCGGGACCGCGCATTCCGGCTTGCCGCCATCTGCACGACGGCCAGCGTGTGCGGCGCGGTACTGGGGTGGGTTATCGGCGCGTTCCTGCTGGAATATGCCGCCATGCCCATCGTGCGGCTCTATCATGCCGAACATACATTACTGTCCCTGCAGGAACGCTTTCGCGAATGGGGCATCTGGATCATCCTGATCAAGGGGCTGACGCCCATCCCGTTCAAATTCGTCACCATCGCCAGCGGGGCGGCCCATCTTTCGCTGCTACCGTTTCTGGCCGCCTGCGCCATTACGCGCGGGGTGCGGTTTTTCCTGCTGGCGGTCCTGCTGCGCCGCTTTGGCGCGCCGATCCAGAACTTTATTGAAAACCGCCTGCCGGTCGTGGCCGCGATGTTCGCCGTGGCCCTGGTGGGCGGCATACTGGCCCTGAAATATATCTGACCCGCGAACAGGGCGGGCGCGGCCTGCCTGCCGGGCAGTGTTCGGGCCGAACTGGCCGTGATAGGGTAGGCGCATCCTGATCCTGTCCTGCGCGGGCCAATACCGGTCCCCTGGACAATCGACGATTTATCCATGGTGGGGAGCACAGTTCATGCCGCAGCAGGTTGCTGTCATTACCGGAGCGGGCGCGGGTATCGGTCGCGCCACGGCACGCACACTGGCCCGTGCCGGGTGCGATGTCGCCCTGATCGGTCGTAACCTCGACCGGCTGGGCGACGCGGCAGCCGAACTGCGCGAACTGAACATCCGCACCCATATCGCCTGCGCCGATGTGGCCGATGCGAAGGCTGTCGAGCAGGCCGCCGAGGAAATCGAGGACGTCCTTGGCCCCATCACGCTGTGGATCAACTGCGCCGGGGCCACCGTAACCGGACAGCTCGCGGCACTGGACGCCGATGAAATCCGCCGCGCGACGGAAGTCACCTATCTGGGCACCGTCAACGGCACCCGCGCGGCGCTGGCCCGGATGCGCAGGCGCGGACATGGCACCATCGTCAACCTTGACCGGCTGGCAAGCCTGCGCCCGCCGCCGCTGCAGGCGGTTGAAAACGGTGCGCGTGCCGCCGTGCGCGCGTTTTCCGAAAGCCTGCGCCCCGAAATCCTGCATGATGGCGACCGCATCCATATCGCCATGGTCCACCTGCCCGCGATCAACACGCCGCGCTTTTCATGGACCCGTAACCATACCGGCAAGCACCTGAAGCCGATGGGACCGGTCTATGAACCCGAAATCGCGGCCGAAGCCATCTGCCGCGCGGCGTTCGGGCGTGAACGCGATATCTGGGTGGGCCTGTCGGGCGTGCGGAACTGGGTGCTGAGCACATTCGTGCCGGGCCTGTCGGACCGCTGGCTGGCGGGCAAGGGCTACGCCAGACAGATGGAAAAGGTGGCCGTGACGGGTGATGAACCCGATGACCTGTACAAAACGGTGCCCGGCGCCTATGCCGCCCATGGCCGTTTTGACATGATCACCCGCAAGGCCATGCCGCTGCTGCTGACCACCCGTCATGCGCAGTTCGCCACCGTGGCGGCGTTCATGGGTTTCGTGCTGTTCGCCCTGCGCCGCAGGCGTCACTGACGGGTCAGGGGCGCCATACCCACGCCCCGCCCCCTTTTTCAGGCGTGCAGGGAATCGGCGGCAGTCGCCAGCCGTGCGCCGCTACGGCACAGATCGCCCGCCCATACCCACCAGTCTGGCTGGCTGATCGTCGCACCCGCGGCCTGTGCCGCCGCTGGACTGTCGAACAGGGCGTAGCACGTAGCCCCCGAACCGCTCATGCGCGCCAGACGACAGCCGGGGGCGTTACGCAGGGTGGCAAGGACGGTTGCGATTTCCGGGCAGATGGCGCAGGCCGCGTCCTGCAGGTCATTGGTCTGTTCCGACAGGTCGCGCACCATATCCGCCAGTGTGTCCCAGCGCGCGGGAAGGCTGGCACGCGGCGTGAAGACCGGCGCACGGGTCCTGAACACCTGCGGGGTGGAAACGCTCTGCCCGCAATTGACCAGAATCATGCCGCAGGGCGGCAGGGTGGGAGTGGGTGACAGTTCCTCCCCGATTCCCTCCATCCGGGCGGAAAGCTGGTCCAGACAGACCGGCACGTCCGCGCCCAGCCGGGTCGCCAGCGCCATCAGGGCGTCGCGGGGGATGGACAGGTTCCACGCCCGCAGCAGCAGCCGCAACGCCGCCGCCGCATCCGCCGAACCACCGCCAATACCCGATGCCACCGGCAGTTCCTTGCGCAGCACGATCCGCACATCCGGCAGGTGGCGCGCAGCCTCGGCCCCCAGATGTTCGCGCAGCAGCGCGCCCGCACGCACGATCAGGTTATCGGCGCTGTCATCACGCAGGCCGGGGGAAAACGTGCCTTCGATATGCAGGTCCACATGCCCGCCCAGTCCCGCACCCCGGCTCAGGCGCAGTTCATCCGCCGCCCCCGCGAAGACGGCAAGACTGTCCAGCAGGTGATAGCCATCATCACGCCGTCCCGTAACATGCAGGTACAGATTGATCTTTGCATGGGCCAGTTCGTGCACAGAAGACATTAGTGATGGGTTCCATTCGTGTGGGATGAAGGGGAGGCGGGCGCCACAGCCGGCCTGAGATCGGCCGGAAGCGCTCCCGCCGCCGAAACGCCGCCATTCTTCCACGCCGTGGCATAGGCCAGCGCCGCCGTGATCTTGCGCCTGTCCTCCGGGTCGGGCTGGAACTGGATGGCGTTCTGCCATTCATTCACCGCTTCCAGCCTGCGTCCGGCCATCCAGTAGGCAACGCCCAGATGGTAATTGATGGCCGGGTCCTGCGGCATCTGCTCGACCGCCTGTTCCAGCAGCGGCAGCCCTTCCGCCACATGGCCAAGCCGCATCAGCACCCAGCCCACGCTATCGCGGATCTGGTTGTCGGATGGCGCAAGGGCGAGGGCGCGGCGCAGGTAGCTTTCCGCCATAGCGGGGTTTTCGCCGTGTTCGACCATGGAATAGCCAAGGTAGTTCAGCAGGTCCGGCTCGTTGGGAGCAAGCTGGAGCGCCTGCTGGAGTATGGTGCGTGCCTGCGGCCAGTGGTTCTGGCGTTCCTGGGCTATGGCCTCGCCGAACAGCAGCCGCCAGTCATCGCCTTCCAGCCGGTGTGGCGTCAGGGCGATGGCGTGCTGGTAGGCATCAAGGGCTTCGGCCCATTTCTGCTGGTCCAGCAGCGCATCGCCAAGACTGGACCACAGCATCCGGTCGCCCGGCGCCTGCCGCAGCAGGTCGCGCAGTTCCTGCGCCGCCTGTTCCTTGTGTCCCATGACAAGGTCCAGATCCGCCTGTTCCGTCCGGTAGACAGGCTGCAGGGGATCATCGGCGGGTGCACCCTCCAGCGCTTCACGCGCCTGCCGGTCCTGCTTGCGTGCATGCAGCATGGAGGACAGGAGTATCCGCGCTTCCGAATCCGCCGGGTCCAGCAGCAGCGCCATGCGCAGCATCATCTGCTCGGTACCCCGCAGCGTGCCCAGTTCCATGGCGGCATCAGGCTGGCGGTCATCATCCGCGCCATCATGGGCATAAAGCTGCTGGTCGATCAGCAGGGCAACCAGACCGTAAGCCTGCGCCAGTCCCTGCACCGGACGGGTCACCACAGGGCGATGGATCATGGCCATGATGTTGGCCCGCGCCGTTTCCAGAACCGGCATGCCGGCGATACGCTGGTTGACCAGCGCCCTGGCTTCCGCCTCGCGCCCCTGCGATACCAGCCAGTGCGCCATGACCAGCGTGGTGAACAGGTCGCCCCCCGCCATGCCGGTGGACTGCCCGAACAGCACGTCGGCGCGCATCTGCCGCCCGCCAAGCTGCGCGATCAGCGCCGCATGCAGCGTGTAATATCCCCCCAGTGTGCGATCCATGCGCGCGGGTTCAAGCACCGCCAGCGCCTCATCCGTCTTTCCCGCCCCCTGCAACGCCCAGGCGTGCAGCAGCGGGCGCAGCAGGCCCATGATCTGGTCGGACGGGGCCTTGACGTAATGGGTTACCGCGTCATCCCATTTACCCGCCAGCGCCGCCGCGTTGCCCATGGCCAGTTCCGGCATGACGCCGGGCGGCTGCGCGGGGGCGAGCGCCCCGGCTTCAGGGCTGCCCGCCAGAATGCTGTAGAAAAACGCCCGTTCGCTGAACAGGCTGAAATTCGGCGCCAGACGGGCGGCGGTGCCGAACGCGCGGGCCGCCTGCGCGTTATCGCCCTCGCTGGCGGCAACGCTGCCGACCAGCAGGTTCGTGGCCAGATCCTGCTGCCCGGCCCGGACAATGGCGTCATCCGGCGTGGCGGCCCGCATTTCCCGGTTGGGAATCCCGGTCAGGAGCGGTACAACAAGGGAGGCCACGACCATGCGTGACAGACGAGGTAAGAGCATGACGCCAGAATCTACCGCGTGCGGCGTCCGCTGCCAAATCCCGCGCCCGAAGGCGGGCTGGCGCGTCTTTGCATTACCTGTGTCGGTACGGGGTATATCCATCCGATGACTGATTCCATGACCCTGTTGCGTCTGTATGTGGAGTGGGGCGCCGATGACGCGCTGGATATCCACCCGCATGACCGGATGGCGCACCCGGCCACGATACACCACGCGGCCCCGCCTACCCAGTCCATCCCCATACAGCCAGACCGGGGGAATGGACATAAAAATCACCCATCCCGGCCCGCCCTTCCCCCGCGCGGGACGGCAAGCGCCATCGATCAGGCGGTCGCGGCGGCACGCGGGGCAGCACAGGCGGCCCGGACGCTGGAGGAACTGCATGCCGCCATACGCGGTTTTGGCGAATGCGGCCTGCGCGACACCGCAACCCACAGCGTTTTTGTGGAAGGACCGGCCAACGCCCCCCTCATGCTGATTGGCGAAGCCCCCGACGAGGACGAGGACCGCAGCGGCCACCCCTTCGCGGGGGAAAGCGGGGCGCTGGTCAGCACCATGTTCGCCAGCATCGGCACCGACCGCGCCAGCATGCTGGTGGCCCCCGTCATTCCATGGCGGCCACCCGGTGGACGCCCCCCTTCCGCCGCCGAGACACGGATCTGCCTGCCCTTCATCCAGCGCGCCATCACGCTGGCCCGTCCCGGACGGGTGATCCTGATGGGGAACCTGCCGGTTTCCATCCTGCTGAACCAGCGCACGACCGCCGCGCGCATGCGGGGCCGCTGGCGGGAAATCACCCTGCCCGCCGACCCGGCGGACCCGGCCGCCACACACGGCGTGCAGGCCCTGCCCATGCGCCATCCGTTGCAGTTGCGCGCGAGTGCCACAGCCCGACGCGATGCATGGAAAGACATGCTGATGATACGCGAAACACTGGAGAGTGTATCTGCCGTGCCATAAAGCGTAATAGCATAATGTTTCCGGGATATTAGCCTACAGAAAAGCAGGTATTCATTCCGCATTTCCTGTATGTTTCCCGCTGTTACATCCTGCATTCCCATCTGTTCTGAACACTTATTGACGGCTGCAATCGGGGCTGGCTATTGCTTTCCATCTGCATTGCGCCTACATCCCCACCGCTATGCGAGGGACAACCAATACCCCCCATCATGCGGTAACGGCTTTTCTGGCCGGTGCGGCATTTCTGGCAGGGGCGGCGTTCGCGCCGCTGCGTGCCCAAACAGTGGAAGCCAGGGCGACGGATCAGGATCCGGCTCCCGCCGGTGACCATAACGAGGAAACGGCACTCGCCCTTCCACGCCTGCCCGCACATGGTAACGCCGGGGCGCCGCGTCCCCTGTCCCCTGATGACGTGAGCCGCATCCGCCGGGTCTTCAAACTTCAGGCCGACGGCCAGTTCGACGCCGCCATCCGCGAAACCGCCGCCATCCATGATGACACCCTGCTGGGCGACATTCTGGCCGCGCGCTATCTTAACCCCGCCTATCATGCCGATGCGGGGCAGTTGCGCCTGTGGCTGCGCACGTTCTCGGGCCTTGCGGATTCACCGGCCATCTATTCCATGCTGGCCGCCATGCCGAACCGGGGCGGCCCGCTGCCCCCCGCACCGGCCCGCAACGCGCTGGACAGCAACAGCAGCCATCCGCCGCCCCATATCCACCTGCCGGAGGAGGACGATCCCTCCCTGCGGGTCTTCACGCGCAACAGCCTGCTTGACCATACCGTGCGCGAACGCGCGGCACAGGGGCCCAAGGGCGCGCGCAGCGCCCTGCACCTGATCGCCATCACGCCGGGGATGAACGACCTGTACGCCGCCCATCTTCAGGCGGAAATCGCCATGACGATGTTCAGCGCCGGTGAAAACAGGCTTGCGCTGTCCATTGCCCGCGACGCCTTTGCAAAATCGGGCCAGCGGCTGGGACTTGCGGGTTACGTCGCCGGTCTGGCCGCGTGGCGGCAGGGACGGCCCGACGCCGCCGAACCCCTGTTTGAAGCCGCGTCCCGCGCACCGCTGACACCCGGCGGCATCCGTGCGGGGGCAGCCTACTGGGCCGCCCGCGCCCACCAGACCACGGGTGATGTCGCGGCCTATTCACCATGGCTGCACCGCGCGGCGGCGGCACCCCATACATTCTACGGCCAGCTTGCGTCCCAGATACTGGGCCTGCGCACGTCAGCCGGTCGCCCGGCCCATACACCCGACACCATCGGGACGGAGGCCCCCCTTACCCTTGCCACGGACCAGCAGCCTGTTCACGCAGGCAGCCCCGTACTGGGGGAAATCGACATAGAGGCGGTAGCCGCCACCCCTGCAGGGCGACGCGCCTTCGCCCTGTTGCAGGTGGGTGAGCGTGACCGGGCGGAAGCAACGCTGCGCCGCATGTGGCCTGACATCCAGAACGACGCCGCCCTGTGCCATTCCACGCAGATGGTGGCGGATGCCATGGGCATGAAAAGCCTGTCAGCCCAGATGATCATGCTGATGGACACCAATGAAAGCGAGCACAGCACGCATGATGCCCGCTTCCCCCTGCCCCCGCTGCAGCCCGAGCATGGCTTCCGGATGGACCCTGCTCTGATCTATGCCCTGACGCGGCTTGAATCCAATTTCGACAGCAATGCGGTTTCAGGCTCCGGCGCGCATGGGCTTATGCAGGTGATGCCGGTTACGGCGGGGTTTGTCATGCATGACAGGGACCGCTTTACCCGCCGCCCCGCCGCGCTGCATGACCCCGCCACGAACCTCGATATCGGGCAGCGCTACGTGCTGTATCTGGCGCAGCTTTCCACGCAGGCCGATGGCAGGCATGTCCCGCCGGGTGGCGACATGATCCGTATGCTGGCCAGCTATAACGCCGGTCCGTCCGCCATTTCGCGCCGGAGTGCGACGATGGATGAGGATGAAGATCCGCTGCTGTATATCGAAAGCCTGCCCAATAACGAAACGCGCGATTATGTCCGCCGCGCCTTCACCTATCTGTGGATCTATGCCGACCGACTGGGTCTGGCGGCGCCGTCGCTTGAGACACTGGCGAAAAATGAATGGCCCGCTTTCGGCGCGGAAGTCGCCATGAGCGGACACGCAGGCCACACCATTCACTGATAATGACGGTCGTATGGCTGTAAAAAAAGGGGGTGCATCCGGGCTGGATGCACCCCCTTTTTGTCAATGGGCCGACTTCAGTTCTCGGCAAGAAGCTGGCGGCTGGCCTGCACCCGCACCACGCGGCGGCCTTCCATTTCCAGCACCTCGAACAGCCAGCCCGAAAACACCACCTTGTCGCCACGGGCAGGCACACGGCGCAGCAGGGCCAGAATCAGGCCGGCCAGCGTGTGGTAACTGCCTTCCGCCGGAAGATCGGACAGGCCCAGACGGTCCTTGACCTCATCGGCGGGCATGGAGCCGTCCAGCACTAGCACGCTGTCCAGCGCCAGACGCTGCGGCGGCGTATTGCCCGGCTCATGCTGTTCACCCACGATCGCGCCGAACAGGTCGGAGGACGTCACGATCCCCTCGAACGAGCCATATTCATCCAGCACCAGCGCCATCCCCAGCGAGGAAGCGCGCATCCGCTCCAGCATGTCAAAGGCGGACAGCGTATCGGGGACCGATATGGGATGGCGCAGCCCGATTTCGATCGACGGGCTCTTGCCATCCAGAAAACGGTCCAGCATGTCCTTGGCCAGAATGATGCCCACGGGATTATCCACCCCGCCCTCGCACACCACGATGCGCGAATAGGTGGTGGAGCGCAGGATCTGGAGCAGTTGCGCGCGTGATACATGCCGCTCCACCCAGCACAGTTCGTTGCGTGGGGTCATGATGGCGCGGACGGGACGTTCGGCCAGACGCAGCAGGCGCTCGATCATGTCGCGCTCCTCCTGCTCCAGCACGCCCGCCTGCGCCCCTTCGGCAATATAGGCGCGCAGTTCCTCCACCGAGACGGACTGGCGGATCGCCCCCCCGATTCCCATGATCTTCAGCACCAGTTCGGAAGACCGCCCCAGAAGCCACACGACCGGGCGCGTCACCCACGCCATCCATTCCAGCAGGAGCGACAGACGGGCCGCGATCAGTTCCGGCTGCCGCAGCGCGATCTGCTTGGGCACCAGTTCACCCAGCACCAGCATGACGGCGGTGATGGCGCTGACCACCAGCAGCATGGCGACTTCATCGGCAATGGACCGCAGGGCGGGAATCCGCGCCAGCCAGTGGCTGACCCCCGCTTCGATACTGCTGCCGCCAAAGGTGCCCTCCAGAATCGAGACAAGGGTCATGCCGATCTGGACGGTGGGCAGGAAACTCTGCGGATCACCCGCAAGCTTCAGCGCCCGGTCAGCCCCTGCCGTGCCGTCGCGTGACAGAATGGCCAGCCGCGCGCGGCGGGCGGAAATAAGGGCCAGTTCGCCCATGGCAAAAAGCCCGTTGAGCAGAACGAGGCATAATATGACAATCAGTGAGACAAGCATGATCCCACGATCCTACAGCATAATTGCCCCGGCTGGCACAGTTCCCTGCGCATGGGCCTGCACGCAAAAGAAAAGGCGGAGCCGAAGCCCCGCCTTTTCCCGATCCGGTTACACAGGATAATCCCCGCCGGAAGATCAGTCCGCCGCGTCCGCCGTTTCCACGGGTGCGGATACGCGGTTCACGCGCGGCGCAGCCGCAGGCTTCTTGCGGGCCGCGAGTTCTTCCATCTTGGCATCGACATGCTGGGTGAACATGTATTCCGCCGGACGCTGGTTTTCGAGCGAGATTTCGGGCGCCATCGGCTTTTCCGTCTCGGGACCGAAAAGGGCGACCTTGGCAATGTGCCAGGGGCGACGGACGGCATCCATAACCGCAGTCGATTCATAGCCCGAATGGACCATGCAGTCGGCGCATTTTTCGTAATTGCCGGTACCGTAGGCATCCCATTCGGTATCGGACATAAGCTCGTCAAAGCTCTTGGCGTAGCCTTCACCCAGCAGGTAGCACGGACGCTGCCAGCCAAAGACGTTACGCAGCGGCTTGCCCCACGGGGTGCAGTGATACTGCTCGTTACCCGCAAGGAAGTTCAGGAACAGCGGCGACTGCGTGAAGCGCCACTTCTTGCCCTTGCCCAGACGGAAAATGTCGCGGAACAGTTGCTTCGTCTTCTGACGGTTCAGGAAGTGTTCCTGATCCGGCGCACGCTCATAGGCATAGCCCGGCGCGGTCATGATGCCATCGACGCCCATGGCCATCACTTCATCAAAGAAGGCGGCGACGCGCTTGGGATCGGCACCGTCGAACAGGGTGCAGTTGATCGAAACGCGGAAACCGCGCGCCTTGGCCTTCTTGATGGCGGCTACGGCACGCTCGTACACACCGTCCTGACAGACGGATGCATCATGCATTGCCGGATCACCATCCAGATGCACGTCCCACGAGAAGAACGGACCCGGCTCGTAATCATCCATCTTCTTTTCCAGAAGAAGGGCGTTCGTGCACAGGTACACGTACTTCTTGCGCGCCGTCAGCCCGCGGATGATCTCAGGCATTTCCTTGTGCAGCAGCGGCTCACCGCCAGCAACGGCGATAACCGGCGCACCGGCCTCGGTATCCGCATCAAGGCATTCCTGAACGGTCATGCGCTGATTGAGGATCTGGGCAGGATAGTCGATCTTGCCGCACCCGGCGCAGGCCAGGTTACAGCGGAACAAGGGCTCGAGCATAAGCACGAGCGGATAACGTTTACGCCGCGTGATATGCTGCTTGACAACATAGGCGCCCACGCGGACTGCCTGCATAATAGGAACGGCCATGAAACCTCTGCTCCTGCACCGGCTCAACCGCCGGTTACATATTCCAAGTCTGGTAGGCGGACTATGGACACATCCACCCACGAGAAAACAAGTCCAACCTTACCCAGCCGTGCATCCAGAGCATGCCGAGGTTGCGGACTTGTACGACACATGAAGCCTTTCGCGAGGGTATAGGACAGAAACCATCCTGTATTCAATTGCTATCGCCTTCGGTGTGGCCAATTAACAACAGTCAGGGAATTAGAGACTGTATTTGCACGCTTAACCGGAGTAACACAGCCCGATTACGCTACGGTCGCCATGGTTTTCATGCCATGAGCCGCCATTCATCGCCGCCGGGGCAGCCCTGTCCGGCCCCATCAGACCGGGGCGGACGGGCCAACCGAAAACCGGGTCGGTTCCTCCCCATCATATGGGGGAAGGGTCGACACAGAACAATGGACGCGAACATCATGGACCAGCCCAAACCCGCGATTCCGACCCTTGGGCGCTATGCGCAGCTTGACCGGGTGCGCGCGCCGCATGACATGCGCAACCTTTCGGTGGAGCAGTTAAAGCAACTGGCGGATGAACTGCGGTCGGAAACGATCGACGCGGTGTCCACCACGGGCGGGCATCTGGGCGCGTCGCTGGGCGTGGTTGAACTGACGGTGGCGCTGCATGCCGTGTTCGACACGCCCGATGACCGGGTGATCTGGGATGTCGGCCACCAGGCCTATCCGCACAAGATCCTGACCGGGCGGCGTGAGCGCATCCGCACCCTGCGCCAGCCGGGCGGGCTTTCGGGCTTCACCCGCCGCAGCGAGAGCGAATACGACCCGTTTGGCGCCGCCCACTCCTCGACTTCCATTTCCGCGGGCCTCGGCATGGCCGTCGCCCATCACCTGCGCGCGGAGGAAGACCCCTCCTACCGCGAGCGCAACGTGATTGCGGTGATCGGCGATGGCTCGATCTCGGCGGGCATGGCGTATGAGGCGATGAACAACGCCTCGCATTGCGGTCCCGGCGCCGAGCGCCTGATCGTGGTGCTCAACGACAACGAAATGTCCATCGCCCCGCCGGTCGGCGCGATGTCGAGCTACCTGTCGCGGCTCATGTCCTCGCGCAAGTTCCTGTCCCTGCGTGAACTGGCGGGCAAGATGGCCAAACGCCTGCCGGGCCGTCTGGAACGCACGGCGAAGAAGGCGGATGAATACGCGCGCGGCATCATGACCGGCGGCACGCTGTTCGAGGAACTGGGCTTCTATTATGTCGGCCCCGTGGACGGGCATGACATGAACCAGCTTGTCCACATCCTGCGCAACCTGCGCGACGCGGAAGATGTCGGCCCCGTGCTGCTGCATGTGATCACCGAGAAGGGCCATGGCTATACGCCGGCCGAATCGGCGGGCGACAAGTATCACGCCGTCTCCAAATTCAACGTCGTGACCGGCGAGCAGAAGAAAGGCCCGGCCGGGCCGCCGAGCTATACGTCCGTCTTCGCCAGGGAACTGGTCCGTCAGGCCGCGACCGACGACAGGATCGTCACCGTCACCGCCGCGATGCCGTCGGGCACGGGTCTGGACAAGTTTGCAAAAGCCTATCCCGACCGCTTCTTTGATGTCGGCATTGCCGAACAGCATGCCGTGACCTTTGCCGCAGGCATGGCGACCGAGGGACTGCGCCCGTTCTGCGCCATCTATTCCACCTTCCTGCAGCGCGCCTATGATCAGGTGATGCATGACGTGGTGCTGCAGAAGCTGCCGGTGCGTTTCGCCATCGACCGCGCGGGGCTGGTGGGCGCCGATGGCGCGACCCATGCGGGGTCGTTCGACATCGCCTATCTGGGCTGCCTGCCGGGCATCACGCTGATGGCGCCCAGCACCGAACTGGAACTGCTGCACATGACCGCGACCGCGGTCGCGTTTGACGAAGGCCCGATCGGGCTGCGCTATCCGCGTGGCAACGGGCTGGGCCTCGACCTGCCCGCGGCGGGCGAGATCCTCGAGATCGGGCGGGGCCGGATCGTGCGGGAAATGAGCCGCCAGTCCGGGCCGGAACAGGGCGGCATCGCCATCCTGTCGCTTGGCCCGCGTCTGGCCGAGGCGCTGAAGGCCGCCGACATGCTTGCAGCCCAGGGCCTGTCGCCCACGGTGGCGGATGCCCGCTTCGCCAAGCCGCTGGATACCGCCCTGATCGAACAGCTTGCGCGTAACCACGCCGTGCTGATCACGATCGAGGAAGGATCGGTCGGTGGCTTCGGGTCCTATGTCATGACGCATCTGGCGAAAACCGGCCTGCTCGACCGTGTCCGCTTCCGCCCCATGACCCTGCCCGACCGCTTCATCGACCACAACACGCAGGATGCGCAATATATCGAGGCAGGGCTGGATGCGGCGGCAATCACCAATACCGCCCTTGATGCGCTGGGTGTCGGAATCAGCATGACGCAGCCCTTGCTAAAGACAGCAAACGGACCGAAATCATGAACATTATGAAATATGTCCTGAAAACCACATCGCTGGCGCTCTGCGCCGGGCTTATGGCGGCGCCCGTCATTCCGGCCGTCTTCCCCATCAACGTGGCCCATGCCGCCAGCGCGACCGACGCGCAGGTGCAGGAACCGATCAAGTCGCTATATGCGGCGCTTGACCGGATTCAGGCCAAGAACGCCGGTTCGTTCGAACAGCGCGCGCAGGTACTGGCCCCCGCCATCGACCGCGCATATGACATGCAGGCCGTGCTCGCCTCCTCCGTCGGCCCCCGCTATGCCGGGCTGCCCGATGACCAGAAGCAGCTTCTGCTGTCCACGTTCCGCCAGTTCACGATCGCCCGCTACGTCTCCAGCTTCAAGCCGGGCAGCGACGCGCGCTTCACCATCGATCCCGGCGTGACAGCTTCCCCCGTGGATGGGGAGCGCATTGTTATAACACGAATCGGCTCCTCCGATGACCCGAACGGCACGGAAATCAACTACGTCATGCGTTCCGGTGCGAAGGGATGGCAGATCGTTGACGTGCTGCTCAACGCCCATATCAGCCAGGTCGCGGCCCAGCGCGCCGATTTCAGTTCCGCGCTGGCGGGTGGCAATGTGCAGAAACTGACGGATCTGTTAAAGAAGAAGATCCAGAGATTCTCGGAAGAGTGATATCACAACTCTCCGATACCGTTTTCTGATTCGCTCCATACGCGGGACCTTGCCGGAAAGATAATGTCTGTTTTCAACGCTCTTGTTTCACCCGCCGGACTGGCCGCAACCATTGCGGCCGCCGGGTGCATGCAGGCAGCGCTAGGCACTTTTCTGGTCTCGCGTTTCCGCTGGCAGGAAAAACGGGTGGACCGGTCGGTGCCCATGCCACCGGTCTCCGTGCTCAAGCCCCTCCACGGCGACGAACCGCTGCTGGAGGAGGCGCTTGAAAGCTTCTGTACGCAGGACTATCCGCACATGCAGATCGTCTTTGGCGTGCAGGACGAAAACGATGCCGCCATACCGATCGTGCGCCGCCTGATGGAACGCCATCCGGACGTGCCCATGAAACTGGTGATCGATCCCACCTTCCATGGCGTCAACCGCAAGATCGGCAACCTGATCAACATCATGACCTGCGTGGAACATGATGTGCTGGTCATTTCCGATTCGGATATCCACGTCGCCCCCGACTACCTGCGTCACGTGGTCGGCGCGCTGGTACCGCCCGATGTAGGGCTGGTCACCACGCTGTATGCCGGGCTTCCGGCATCATCCAGCGTGCCGCGCCTGCTGGCCGCGTGCCAGATCAACCACAACTTCCTGCCCGGCGTGATGCTGTCGCGCTATCTCGGGCGGCAGGACTGTCTTGGTGCGACCATGGCGCTGCGGCGGTCCATGCTGGAGAAGATCGGTGGCCTTGCCGCCCTTGTACCGCATGTGGCCGATGATGCGATCCTGGGCCGCTATGTCCGTGAACAGGGCAAGGATATCGCCATCGCCGCGTGCATGACATGGACGACGGTGGGCGAGACCTCAATGCGGGAGGTGCTGGCGCATGAACTGCGCTGGGGCCGGACCGTCAAGACACTGGAACCGGTGGGCTACGCCGCATCGGCCATCCAGCTTCCCCTGTTCTGGGCCACTGTCGCCATGGTACTGGCGCCACATGCGTCCTGGACATGGTTTTTCTTCCTTGGTGTGTGGGGATGGCGGGCAGTATGTTCCTTCATCCTGGACCGGACGCTGGCGCAACGCAGCCTGCTGCCATTACTGCTGCTGCCCCTGCGGGACTGGATCTCGGCCGCCGTGATGGTTGGCAGCGTTACAGGCACACGGGTTGCCTGGCGCGGACAGACGATGCATGTCACGCCACATTCGGTTATGACACCACGATCCCAGCCGGCTTCCCCCGGTGACTGACCCCCCGCCGGCAGGCCAGACTGCCGTAAGATACCAACCCTGTCGTTAATAAGAACGGGTATTAAGGGAACCCCGTTCCCCGCCAGAACCCGAGGATACGCGTAGCATGATGAAGACCCTCTTTCTCCAGCCGCCTTCGTTTGATGGATTCGATGGCGGAGCCGGTTCCCGCTATCAGGCCAAGCGGGAAATCAAGTCGTTCTGGTATCCGACATGGCTGGCGCAGCCCGCCGCCATGGTCGAGGGCAGCCGCCTGATTGACGCACCGCCCGCGCGCATGGGCATGGAGCCCATTCTGGAAGACGTGCGCAACCGTGACCTGGTCATCATGCACACCTCCACCCCGTCCTTTGCGTCAGATGTGCGCGTGGCCCAGATGCTCAAGGACGCGAACCCGAAGGTGAAGATCGGCATGGTTGGCGCCAAGGTTGCCGTCCAGCCGGAAGAAAGCCTGCTCAACGCCCCGCCGGTCGACTTCGTGGCGCGCAACGAATTCGACTTCACCATCAAGGAAATGGCGGAAGGCCGCGACTGGAAGGATGTCGATGGCATCTCCTGGCGCGATGCGGATGGCAAGATCGTCCATAACCGCGACCGCGCGATGATCGAGGACATGGACAGCCTGCCGTTCGTGACCGAAGTGTACAAGCGTGACCTGAAGATTGAAGATTACTTCATCGGTTACCTGATGCACCCGTATATTTCGATCTATACGGGCCGTGGCTGCAAGTCGCGCTGCACCTTCTGCCTGTGGCCGCAGACGGTGGGTGGCCACCACTACCGCACCCGCAGCCCCGAGCATGTGGCGGCGGAAATCCGTCTGGCCAAGCAGTATTTCCCGCAGGTGAAGGAATTCTTCTTCGACGACGACACCTTCACCGATGACCTGCCGCGCGCGGAAGCGATCGCCAAGGAACTGGGCAAGCTGGGTGTGACGTGGTCGTGCAACGCCAAGGCGAATGTACCCCGCAAGACGCTGGAAGTGCTGAAGGCCAACGGCCTGCGCCTGCTGCTGGTCGGTTACGAAAGCGGCAACCAGCAGATCCTGCACAACATCAAGAAGGGCATGCGCGTCGAAACGGCGCGTGAGTTCACCAAGAACTGCCACGAACTCGGCATCAAGATCCATGGCACCTTCATCCTCGGCCTGCCGGGCGAGACGAAGGAAACCATTCAGGAAACCATCCGCTTCGCCACCGAGATCAACCCGCACACGCTGCAGGTCTCGCTCGCGGCGCCCTATCCCGGCACGTTCCTGCACCAGCAGGCGACCGAGAATGGCTGGCTGGATGAAAAGAATGCCGAACTGATCGACGATAACGGCGTGCAGATCGCACCGCTGCACTACCCGCACCTGTCGCACACCGAAATCTTCCAGAGCGTGGAAGAATTCTACCGGAAGTTCTATTTCCGTGCGCCCAAGATCATGTCGATCCTGAACGAGATGGTCCGCAGCCCGCAGATGATGAAGCGCCGCCTGCGCGAAGGGGTGGAGTTCTTCCAGTTCCTGCGCGAACGCCGCGCCGCCTGATCCGGCCAGTCTGCGTTATCCCATGCCGGGACCTTCGGGTTCCGGCATTTCTTTTTTCAAGCCACCCGGTTTTCCACCATGAAGCGCGTCATCATATCCGCCGATGATTTCGGCCTGTCCGAAGAAGTCAACGAGGCGATCGAGATCGCCCATCGGGACGGGCTGCTGTCGACCGCGAGCCTCATGGTGTCCGGCCCCGCCGCAGCCGACGCCGTGCGCCGGGCCAAAAAACTGCCGGACCTGCGCGTGGGGCTGCATCTGGTTGCAATCGAGGGACCGGCCACCCTGCCCCCTGCCGACATTCCGCTGCTGGTGCCGCAGGACGGGCAGTTCCCCTCCGACCAGTTGAAGCTGGGTGTGGAGTATTTTTTCCGTCCCGCCGTGCGCCGCGAACTCGCCGCCGAGATCGAAGCCCAGTTCCGCGCCTTTGCCGCAACGGGACTCGCGTTGGACCATGCCAATGCCCACAAGCACATGCACCTGCATCCCACCGTGGGGCATTACCTGATTGAAAGCGGATTGCGTTACGGGCTGCGCGCGGTGCGCGTGCCACTGGAACCACCCAAGCCCCTGTATGCCGCCGGAACCTATACCGACACGCTGGGCGATGCCGCGCTGCGCCGCTGGACGGGTCTGCTGCGCCACCAGCTACACAAAGCGGGCATGGTTACGAATGACTGGTGCTTCGGACTGGCATGGAGTGGTCACATGACCACCGACCGTGTCTCGGCCCTTGCCGCGCACCTGCCCGATGGCCTGTCGGAAATCTATTTCCACCCGGCCACGGCAAAGAATAAACTGCTTCAGAAACTCATGCCCACCTATGAGCATGAAGCGGAATTCCGCACGCTCTGCGCGCCGGGTTTCCGCTCGGGACTGGCGCATGCGGGCGCCACACCCACAACATGGACGGACGTAGCCCGCGCCCGCTAGGGACGCAGGCCACATCCCATCGGCTCAGCCGATGTTGCTCTGCACCCATGCCTTGAGCTGGCTCTTGGGCATCGCACCCGTCTGGGTCGCTACCGGCGCACCATTCTTGAACAGGATCAGGGTCGGGATGCCACGCACGGCGTAATCGTTGGGCGTGCGGGGATTTTCATCAATGTTGACCTTGGCCACGGTCAGCTTGCCCTTGCCTTCCGCCCCGATTTCATCCAGCGCGGGGGCGATCATCTTGCACGGCCCGCACCATTCCGCCCAGAAATCGACCAGAACGGGTTCCTTGGATTCCAGAACAAGCTTCTTGAACTGGTCATCGCTGACGGCAATCGTGTTTTCGCTCATCACTTATTTCTCCTTTGCGGTGGCATGAAGCCACCCCCTTGATCCTACTGACATGGCCACACCCGCGCACGCGGTCAAGACTGCGCTCCACCCTTTGTGCGCGACGGCCCATCCGGCGCGTTCTGGTCCAGCAGGGCGGACGGCAGGATGTCAACGCGCACCCCTTCCGTCCAGACCAACGCGCACACGACCTCCTGACCTGGATAGACACCCCGCAGCAGCGCACGATAGGCCGCCATCTGCCGCAGGTAGAGCACCGGGGTCTGCCCGACTTCCGCCGGTGGGTGGCGGTTGGTCTTGAAATCACAGACCGTAACCCTGCCCCCGCTGACCGCCATACGGTCCACCTGCCCCACAATGACCTGCTGCCCCACGATACCGGCCAGCGGCTGCTCGGCACGACTGCCGGGCGCGAACAGGGCGGCCAGATCGGGACGGTCCATGACCGCCAGCACCTGTGTCACCAGTTCATCGCACAGCGCAGGCTCCAGACCCGCCGCCGGACGGGAAAGCCATGCATGCGCCAGCTCCGCCCGCTGGTCCGGGGGACAATCAGGCAGGTACTGCAGCAACGCATGCACCAGTTGCCCCCGTTGCAGGGCACGGGCCCGCCGGGTGGCCGTATCGGCGCGGTCGCGGACCATGTCCGCCGACAGCAGCGGCGAACGCACGGCAGGCTGCGGGCCAAGGCCGATATCATCGGGGCGGCTGGGGGCCAGCGGACGGGCAAGCGGTCCCTCCACCACCGGCATGACGGGCTGCCAGCGCGGGGCATGACCCATCCAGTCCGGCAGGGTCACGTCAGGGGCCATTACCCTGCTGTCCGTGCCGTGCCCTGGCTGCGGCGTGGGAGCGGGTGAAATGGCCCGTGCCTCCTCCAGCACCAGACTGTCACCCTCCCAACCCAGATCGAAGGGCTGGACCGTGGCTGCCGCACCTGTAAAACCCTGACGGCACAGGTCGTACCAACAGCCATCGGGTATGCCCCGGCGCGGTTCCCACCCACACACCACCAGCCGGTCGCTGGCGCGGGTCAGCGCGACATATAGCAGGCGGTTATATTCCTCCGCCGCGGCCAGCCTGATCTTTTCCTGCAGACTGGCGGTCGTGTCCGTAACCAGTTCCCGCCGGGGCACCCATATCGGTATGTCCAGTTTGGTCGCCCGGTCGCGTTCCCACAGGATGGCGGTATCGGAACGCGGGGTCGCGACCGTATCGGGCAGGATCACAAGACGCGCCTGCAATCCCTTCGCCCCGTGCGCGGTCATGACACGGACCATGTTGGCCGAGGCATCGGGTTCATGGCGCACGGTTTCATCCGACGCATTGAGCCAGTGCAGGAACCCCTGCAGGGAAATGGCGTGCGTTTCCTCGAAACGGAGCGCCGCCGACAGCAGTTCGTCAACCGGCTCCACCGCTTCCGGGCCAAGACGGGCCAGCAGACGCGCGCGACCGCCCAGCGGGCCAAGCGCTTCGGCCAGCAACTGATACGGCGTTGCGTAATCAACCTGCCGGAACAGGGTATTGAGGCAATGCCATGCAGCCGACCAGTCGGGCCGCTCAGCGTGGCGGGCGCGCAGCACGGCCCATAGCGGCTGTCCATCACGCCCGGTTGCCAGATCCATGAGCGACCTGTCATCCAGACCACCCAGCGGCGAGGTCAGGACGCAGGCAAGGGTCAGATCATCCTGTGGCAGCAGAAGGGCCGCGCACAACGCCATCAGATCCTGCACCGCAAGCTGGTCCGTCAGCACGGTGCGCACCAGTGTCGCCACGGGCACGTCATTGCTCTTGAGCGCACGGATCAGCGCACGCGCGAACGCGGAACGGCGCGGCACGAGGATCAGCACATCCCCTGGTGCCAGCGGGGTTTCACCCGGCGGAGGGACGCGCCGCAGTTCTGCTGCGATCCATGCCGCCAGCGTATCCGCCAGCCGCTGCTGCGCGGTGGACTGTCCGGCATTGTCGCGCGGGGCCATCCACGGGCTTACATCCGTCTCATCCACCACGACGGGCACGGGTGGCCAGATTTCCACCCGCCCCCCCTGCCCCGGACGTGCGGTGACATGGGCGGGGACGGAGCCATCCGGTTCCACCACGCCACGCGCGGCGGCGGGATTGGCGAATACACTGTCCACCAGTTGCAGAACGGGGGCTGTGGAGCGGAAGGAGACCGTCAGCGCCGGTTCGCGCCATGTGGCTTCCGCTGCCTGCGCGCGGTCGCGGAAACGCTGCCGCCATGCGCGGAAGGCTTCGGGATCAGCACCCTGAAAGGAATAGATCGACTGCTTGTAATCACCCACCGCGAAAATGGTGCGGGGGCACCCGTTTTCATCCCGCGTGCCTTCGCCTGCGAAGAATTCGGATGTCAGGCCACCGGCTATGGCCCACTGGTCGGGGGATGTGTCCTGCACCTCATCAAGCAGCAGGTGGTCAATGCCGCCATCAAGCTTGTACAGCACCCACGCGGCACCCGGATCGCGCAGCAGGTCCAGCGTGCGGTCGATCAGGTCATCATAATCGACCATGCCCTGTGCGCTCTTGCGCGTGGCGTAGCGTTCCAGCACGGGCTGGGCGACAGACAATAGCGCGCAGGTCAGTTCAAAGACCGTCAGGGCGCGAAGCTGTGCATCAACCCCGATCACCCGGTCCGCTTCCGCCAGCAGGATGTCAGCCAGCCCTTCACACGCCGCGTCGATTTTGGGATTCAGGCCACCACGCTTGCGCGGCGCACCTTCGCGCGTCAGAAGCGCCTGCCGCCATACGGTCCACTCCGCCGCCCGCGCCGCCGTATCACCACCCAGCCATGCCAGCATGGCTTCAGCCTGCACCCGGACCCTGGGCGATCCCGCGCTGGCGACAAAACGCAGGCCATCGCGCAGGGCTTCCTCATCGGGAATGGTGGCGCAGGCGGCGTGCAGCACTTCATCCGCACTGCGTCCGCTCAGGCCCATCATCCGCATCAACGCCGCTTCCACGCTGCCGCGGTCATCCACCCACTGGCGCGCCAGTGGCAGGATACGGCGGGACTGGGCCTGAAGGCTTGCGATCAGCGTGGTGAATTCCCCCACCCCGATCTGCCCCGCCAGCAGGCTGACCGCCGCGCCGCCGCGCCCCACGATATCCTCCACCGCCGCGCGCTGGGCCAGGCGGGCATCGGTTTCCTCGATCAGGGTGAAATGCGGGCTGATGGCGGCCTCGACGGGAAAGCGCCTCAGCAGCGACTGGCAGAACGCATGGATGGTGCCAATGCGCATCCCGCCGGGCAGGTCCAGCACCCGGGCGAACAGTTCGCGCGCGACACGGCGGCTTTCCTCGCCCGTCGGCACCGACAGGCGGGCCAGTTCGGTATCCAGCGCCTCATCGGGCAGCATGACCCACTGTCCCAGCCGGTTCTGCAGGCGGATGGACATTTCCGCCGCCGCCGCCTTGGTAAAGGTCAGGCACAGGATGCGGGCGGGATCGCTACCGGGCACGCGGGTCGGCGTGCCGTCACGATCCGGCACGATGCGCGGCAGCATAAGGCGCAGCAGGCGGTCGATCAGCAGCTTGGTCTTGCCACTTCCTGCCGAGGCCGAGACGAATACCGAAGCCTGCGGGTCCGATGCCAGTGTCTGGCTGCGGTTGGCGATGCCGATGGCATCCGTCGTGCTGTCATGGGGCAGAATGGGTCTGTTCATCCGCCATTCTCCTCACGCGCGGCGCTCCATTCCGCAACCCGCGCCAGATGCGCATAATCGGCGAAGCGCGGTTCTTCCCCCGGAAAGGGATGGGACAGGTAAGGCTGGTCGGGATTGTCATAGGCACTGACCAGCGCACGCAGCCCCGCGCGGCAACTGGCGATCAGTTCTGCCAGTTCCTCCCCCCGCGCGACATCAAGCACCTGCGCCGGGACGTGGCCCCCCGTCAGCCGCCAGTACACCAGTTCCGATACGCTACCCGCAACCGGGGGCGGGAATCCGCCGCATTCGATCATCGCCGCTTCCAGAACAAGCTGGGACTGCCAGCCTTCCACCACGCTACGCCGCAGGGGCAGGGTGCCGGTCTTGTAATCGAACAGGCTAAGCCCGCCATCCCCATCATGCAGGTCGATCCGGTCCGCGCGGCCACGCAGGATAAACGGACCACCAGGCAGGTCTTCCAGTCGCATCCGGCCGCTCAGTTCCGTCAGGACCGTGCGGGGCGTGCCGGTGGCGCGGCGCGCTTCCTCCGTCCGGGCGCACCATGCGGCGATACGGTCCAGCCGGGGCGCCCACCACGCGGCAAGGGCGGGACGCAGCCCGGCCTCGCGCAGCACCTCGGCAAACACCGCCTGCATCCGTTCCGCCCCGCCTGAGGGCCAGTCGGATGGATGGGCGCGGAACCAGCGTTCCAGCGCCGCATGCACGATCTGGCCATAATCGGCGGCATCAGCCAGTTCTTCCAGATCCGCAAGCCTGCGCAGGCGCAGGATGCGACGCGCGTAGATGGCGTAGGGATCGCGCATCCATGTCTCGATTTCCGTCACCGACAGACTGCGGGGGCGCAGGCCAACGGGTGGGCAGGGCCGTGGCGGGGAAACCGGGGTCGCTACACCCCCTTCCGGCCGGTCCAGACTGTCCAGCCAGCGCAGCGCCGGATGTACGGGCAGGCTGCGCCCATGCCCCGCCAGATAGGCGTCAAGCCGCACCAGCCACCGCGCGGGCACGGTTGGCGCGCCCTGCCGCCGGGCCGCGACCGACAGCACGACCTGCCCCGCTGCACACGCGCAGGACACGAAATCCCGCGCCGCCTGACCAATCCCCCATTCCGGGCTGGGCAGGCCGACGCGGGTGCGCATCGGGCGGCTCATCCACGGTCCGGGATCGGTCGCGGGTGGCCAGACGGTTTCCACCAGACCGCCGAGGACGATGGTGTCCGCCGTCTGCAACCGCGCTTCCAGCAGGCCCCATATGAACACGCGCGGATGCGCCGTCATCCCGTCGCGCCCACGCACCGCCCGACGCCCGTGCACCGTCATGCCCGCCAGCGATGACGCCAGCAGCCCGTCCAGCGCGCCAAGCCGGGAATCGGGCAGCACGTCGCACCATGCCAGCAGCGCACTCATATGCTGGCCCAGCGCGTTGCCTTCCTCCCCCGCCCACAGCCGTTCGGCGCCATCCACCGTATCGGTCGCGGCAAGGGCCTGCGCGGTTTCGACCAGTGCCGCAAGCAGCACGGATACCGGCACCATGGTATCACGCGGCAGGGCCAGAAGCGGGCCGAACACCGTTTCCAGCCGGTTGATGAAGGCGCTGATTTCTTCCGGCGCATCCGGCGCGTCGGCCAGTGCGCCATGCGGGTCTTCCGTCGCGCGCTGGAGCGCGCTGCGCAGTCCGGCAATCCCCGGCGGCGGGGCCGGGCCACGCAGCACGAGGCGTTCAAGCTGGCGGGCGCTGGCGCGGCATGTTCCCGGCGAAAGCCCGCAGGCTGCCAGCGGATGCTTGATGGCCGACAGCAGCGCCACGGGCGACAGGCCACCATCCACCGCCTGCACGATCAGCCGCAGGAAGGCGGTCTGGGGCACGGTGAGCATGCTTTCACCCGCGCTGTCATCCGCCACCACGCCCCAGCGGACCAGTTCCGTCGCCACACGTCCGGCCAGTGCGCGATCGGGCGTGACCAGGGCTGCGCGTCTGCCGGGCCGTTCAAGCACCTGACGCAGGACCATGGCGATGGCGGCGGCTTCCTCCTGCTGGTCGGCGCTGCGCAGGATGGACAGGCCGTCCGCTTCCACCGGCACGTCGCGTTCGCGCCAGCGTTCCAGCGCATGGGCGGGCAGCAGGGCGCGCGACAGCAGGCTGGCGCGGGAAACCGGACTGCTGGCCACGCAGTCATGCGGCAGGCTGGACCATATTTCCATGCCGGCACGCTCCACCCCCAGTTGCGCCAGCATATGGGCAGTGCCCGCCTGCGGGTGGTCGGGCGGAAGGTGCCGCCAGATGGCGTCGTCACATTCCATGTCCACACCCGGCAGGATCAGCATGCCGTCAGGCTGGTCCAGCACCGCACGCAACATGACGATGGTGGACGGCACGGCATCGGAAAAGCCGGCAGCCCAGACGGGATAACCCACCGGCGGCGGGGAATCACGCCACCGCGCGGCCTGCGCGTGCAGCAGGGCGGTCTGGCGGGCGACGGGGTTCATGACCCCCTGTTCCGCCAGCCATGCGGGCCAGACACTGGTGACAATGGACAGGAACTGCAGCGTCTGGTGCCAGTGCTGCGCGAAATCCCCCTCCGCCGCGTGGGGCAGGCGTTCGCACAGATCACATTCGGCCCATTCCGCCTCGCCCATCAGTTCGGCCAGCGCACGGGCCAGTGGCCATGCCTGATCCACGCCCTGCACATCACCAAACGCCTTGCCCGCCTGCATCACCAGCAGGGTCAGCGTGGCCAGGCGACGCATGGGGTCAACGGCGGGCGGCAGGTCCAGCGCGTTCTGGCCGGACAGGACAAGCGACGCCTCGTCCAGCGCGCCGATCGGCGCGATGCGCGGCAGCAGGATGGGACGGCCATCGACCTGCCGCACGAAGGCTTCGGTCAGGGCACGGCCCGCGCGGCGGCTGGGCAGCAGGATCAAGCCATTGCCGCATGCCTGCGGATCATGACCGGCCTGCTCCAGCCAGCGCGCGGCAATCTGATCGACAAACGGCACATGCGGCGGCACGACCGCCACCCGGCCCCGCACGGGGGCTGCGGCGCGTGCGGTCATATGTCGTTATCCACATCCGGGTTGAAGACGGAATGCAGCGCGCGTTCCGCAGCGGCGATATCATCGGGGCGGGACAGGTGAAACCACAGCGAATCATGCACGATCACGCCCAGCCTGCCCGCGTCAATGGCACGATCCCACAGATGGTTCATGCTGAATCCGCCTTCGGGCGCCTGCGCAAACAGGCGGGGGGAGACAATCTGCACGCCGGTAAAGACGTAAGGCGTAATCTCGCCCGCGCGGGGGCGGCGCGGCCTGCCATGCGCATCAACCGCGAAATCTCCATGCCCTACTTCCCCCACCGCGCGCGTCATCGCGCCCAGCAGCAGCATGGCGTCCATCGTGTCGGGATCGAACGCCGCTGCCAGCCGCCGCAGGGCGGGAACCGGGCCGTTAAGCCACATGACATCGCCATTGATCAGGTAGAATGCATCCGGCCCCAGCCGCCCCGCACGCAGGGCGGCGGCAGCACTTCCCCCGGTTTCCAGCAAGGTGGGTTCAGGCTGTTCGACCGTCAGCGGGCCACGGCCACTGGCCGCGCGATCCGCCAGCGCCCTGTGGATCGCATCGGGCTGCCAGTGGGCGTTGACCACCACCTGTTTCACACCTGCGTTTTCCAGCCGGTCAAGCGTATGATCGAGAATCGGCTGTCCGCCCACCCGCAACAGCGGCTTGGGGACCGATTCGCTCAGCGGTCGCATCCGCCGGCCCATACCGGCGGCAAAGACCATGGCGGTGGCCGGAATGTTCACGCTCATGATGCCTCTCCTGTCCGTGGGGCTTCCAGCGATGCAAGCCGCCCGTCCCATCCGCCCAGCCGCGCGATGCGCCCGCCCGCACCATCATGCAGCAGATGGATGTGCAGCGCGCCATCGGGCTTCAGCGCGCCCAGACGGTCCGGCCATTCGACAAGGACGACGCCTTCACACGCATCGTCCCATCCCAGTTCATGCAACGCATCGGGACCATCAAGACGCCACAGGTCAAAATGCGAGATTTCGGTCCCGGCAGCCTCATAGACCTGTACCAGCGTATAGGACGGGCTGGGCACCTCCATTGTCGCATCCCCGCACAGCGCGCGCAGCAGCGCGCGGGCAAGCGTGGTCTTGCCCGCGCCCAGATCCCCCTCCAGCAGCACGGCGTCGCCCGCGTGCAGATGGGCCGCCAGCATGCGGCCAAGGGCTGCCGTGGCCTGTTCGTCAGGCAGGGGAATGTCACGCATGCCCGTCATGATTCCCGGCCCTTACGTGGTTGTATTTCATGCAATGATTGTGCCCCCACCGGGCATGCGCGCACAAGGGGCGACGGCATGGGCACGCTTGAGGCTTGCACCGATGCGGACAACAACGCAAAACCGCATGCAGCCTATGCCTTTGACCAGACCATGGATTACGGGACACCAGAGCCGGACATGACCACGCCATCTTCCCCCCTTACCGTCGATGTCGCCATTATCGGCGCGGGCCCTGCCGGGCTGTTTGCCGCTTTTGAATGTGGCATGCTCAAGCTGTCATGCGTGCTGATCGACGCGCTTGACGAAATCGGGGGCCAGTGCGCCGCCCTGTATCCCGAAAAGCCGATCTATGACATTCCCGCCCATCCCGCGATCGAAGGTGGCGCACTGATCGAGGCCCTTGACCGCCAGATCGCCCCCTTTGACGTGCCCCGCCTGCTCGGCCGCCGGGTGGAAAGCCTGGAGGGGACACGCGGCGCCTTCCGCCTTGGCACCACGCAGGGTGATGTCATCCATGCGCACGCCGTCATCATCGCGGCGGGTGCTGGCGCGTTTGGCCCCAACCGCCCCCCGCTGGAAGGGCTGGAGGCATTCGAGCGCACGGGCGGCGTGCAGTATTTCGTCCGCCGTCGCGCCGATTTTGCGGACAGGGATGTCCTGATCGCCGGTGGCGGGGATTCAGCGGTGGACTGGGCGCTGTCGCTTCGTGACATCGCGCGCAGCGTGCGGCTGGTGCACCGGCGCGACCGTTTCCGCGCGGCCCCCGAAAGCCTGCGCCAGCTTGATGAGGCCGTGGCGTGTGGCCAGATCGAAAAGATCATCGGCTACCAGCTTCATGGCCTGCACGGAACGGACGGGCAGTTGCGCGGCGTGGATCTGGCCACCATGGACAACAGCATCCGCCATGTCGCATGTGATCACCTGCTGCCCTTCTTCGGGCTGGCGACCGATCTGGGACCGATCGCACAATGGGGGCTGGACACCATACGCGGCACCATTCCCGTAACCCCGTCCACCTGTGAAAGCAGCCAGCCCGGCATCTTTGCCGTGGGCGATGTCGCAACCTATCCCGGCAAGCTGAAGCTGATCCTGCAGGGCTTTACCGAAGGGGCGATGGCGGCCCATGCCATTCATCCCATCGTGCATCCCGATACGGCGCTGCATTTTGAATATTCGACATCCAAGGGGGTGCCCGCAGCCTGATTCCTGCCACCCGTTCCTGTCATAACAGAAACGGTTGACCATTCCCCCGCTCTGGCGCATCCCCGGTTGTGTTGATGACGGAAATAAGGATGAGACTGTGAAAGTTATCGTTCTGGGCGCGGGTGTGGTCGGGGTCACCACGGCATGGTACCTGGCAAAGGAAGGCCATGACGTCACGGTCATAGACCGCCAGCCCGCCGCGGCGATGGAAACCTCCTTCGCCAATGCCGGTCAGATTTCGCCGGGCTATTCCGCCCCATGGGCCGAACCTGCCCTGCCGTTCAAGGTCATGCGGTGGATGTTCAGCCGGGATGCGCCGATCGCCATCCGCCCGCGCATCGATTTCGCCATGATGCGCTGGCTGGGGCAGATGATGGCCAACTGCAACGCCCATGACTATGACATCAACAAATCCCGCATGCTGCGCGTGGCGGAATACAGCCGCGACTGTCTCGATACCCTGCGCCGCGATACGGGCATTACCTATGACGATGAACAGCGCGGCCTGATCGAGCTTTTCCGTACGCAAAAACAGGTGGACCACTGCGCGCATGACATGCGGCTGCTGGAACAGGCTGGCATCGCCTACGAATTCCTCAGTCCCGACGACATCATCCGCCACGAACCCGGACTGGCGGAAAACCGGCACCTGCTCCGTGGCGGGCTGCGCCTGCCGGGCGACGAATCAGGCGACTGCCACATGTTCACCCAGCGTCTGGCGCAGAAGGCGGAAGCGGAACTGGGCGTCACCTTCCATTACGAAACGGCGGTCGAGGCATTGGACGCGACCGCCACCGATATCGTGGGCGTCCGTACCACGGCAGGCAGGATGGTGGCCGATGCGTATGTGGTCGCCATGGGCAGCTATTCCCCGCTGCTGCTGCGTCCGCTTGGAGTAAGGCTGCCGGTTTACCCCACCAAGGGCTATTCGCTGACCCTGCCCGTAACCGATCCGGCGCGGGCCCCCCTGTCCACCATAAGCGACGCCACCCACAAGGTCGCCATCACGCGGCTGGGGGATCGTATCCGTATCGGGGGGACTGCCGAACTGACGGGCTACAACCTGCGGCTGAGCCGTGACCGGCGGCGCCTGCTGGAACTGTCCTTTTCGGAACTGTTCGGGGCGGGTGGGGACCTGTCGCAGGGCGCATACTGGACGGGCCTGCGCCCCAGTACGCCTGATGGCACGCCGATCATCGGTCCGGCGGGACGCTTTGGCAACCTGTGGCTCAATACGGGCCATGGCACGCTGGGCTGGACCATGGCCTGCGGTTCAGGCCGCCTGCTGGCCGACCGGATCAGCGGCAAGCGCACCGACATCCCCTGCCTTGACCTGTCCCTTGACCGGTACATCCCGAACTGAGGCATAAAAAAAGCCCGGCGTGAGCCGGGCTTTTTTCTGAAAGTGCAACGCTGGCATCGCGGGGAAGCCAGCATTGACGCAGCAGTAATTACTGCGCAGCCGGAGCGGCTTCCTTCGTTTCGTCCTTCTTGGCACCGTGATGGTGGCTGCCGTGATGGCTGCCGTGGTGCTTTTCCTTCTTCGCACCCGCTTCGGCGCCAGCGACACCTTCGGAAGCGTCGGGAGCGTGCTGCGGAGCAGAAACAGACGGGGTGGTGGGTTCAGGCGTCTGGGCCATGACGGGAGCGGCAACACCCATAACGGCAACAGCAGACAGCGCGGCGAGGAAACGGCGGGGGGAAACGGTCATATGAAAATACTCCACAAGTCAGGATTTTCTATCCCAATGCGCCTATCAGGTGGCGAATCGGCACACCCGATCTGACTTCCCTGCTGTAACATGCCGCAGGAAAGCCGTCTCGGATTAAAATTCTTAAATATATGGAGAGTGAACCGTTTTTGCCGCAAGATGACCGCAATCTCAAGAACTGAAACATTACTAAAGATTGCAGCCGGTCCTGCGGCAGTCGGAATCAGTCGACCGAACCCGAACGCTCACGCTTCTTGCGCTCGTGCGGGTCGAGGTAGCGCTTGCGGATACGCACGGCGGACGGCGTGACCTCAACCAGTTCATCGTCCTCGATATAGGCGATGGCCTGTTCCAGGTTCATCTTGCGCGGCGGGATCAGCAGCAGGGCCTCGTCCTTGCCAGCGGCACGGATGTTGGTCAGCTTCTTTTCACGGATCGGGTTCACCTCGAGATCATTCTCACGCGAATGCTCACCGATGATCATGCCGACATAGACCTTCTCGCCCGCATCGACGAACAGCGTGCCACGGTCCTGCAGCGAGAACAGCGAATACTGCGTGGTCGCACCATCTTCGGACGAGATCAGCGAACCGTTACGACGGCCGGCAATCGGGCCGACATAGGGCTGATAGCCCGAGAACAGGCGGTTCATGATGCCCGAACCACGGGTATCGGTCAGGAATTCGCCATGGTAGCCGATCAGCCCGCGCGACGGGATCAGGAAGCTCAGGCGCACCTTGCCGCCGCCCGAAGGCTGCATGTCCTGCATGATGCCCTTACGCAGCGCCATCTTTTCAACCACGACGCCCGAATACGGCTCGTCCACGTCGATCAGGACTTCCTCGAACGGTTCTTCGCGCTCACCGGTTTCCTCGTTGGTGCGGAACAGCACGCGGGGACGACCGATGGTCAGCTCGAACCCTTCACGGCGCATCTGTTCGATCAGCACGCCAAGCTGGAGTTCGCCACGGCCCGCGACCTCGAAGGCCTCGCTCTCGGGGCTTTCGGACACGCGGATGGCGATGTTGCCTTCCGTTTCCTTGAACAGACGGTCACGGATCTGGCGCGACGTGACCTTCTTGCCTTCACGGCCACCCAGCGGGCCATCGTTCAGGCGGAAGGTCATGGACAGCGTCGGCGGATCAACGGGGGTGGAGGGCAGCGGCTCTTTAACTTCAGGAGCTGCGATCGTTTCCGGAATCGTCGCGTCCGACAGACCGGCCACGGCCACGATGTCACCGGCTTCGACTTCTTCCACCGGCACGCGGTCAAGACCACGGAAGGACAGCAGCTTGGTCAGGCGGCCCGTTTCCACAACCGATCCGTCGGGACGCAGCACATGCACCGGCATGTTCATCTTCGCCGTGCCCTGTTCGACACGGCCGGTCAGCACGCGGCCAAGGAAGTTGTCGTTCTCGAGGATGGTGGCGACCATCGCGAACGGCGCGTCCTTGTTCACTTTCGGGGCCGGAACGTGGCGCAGGATCAGGTCGAACATGGGCGAGAGGTCCTTGCGCGGACCGTCGATTTCCGTATCCGCCCAGCCCTGACGGCCAGAAGCGTACAGCATCGGGAAATCAAGCTGTTCGTCATTGGCGCCAAGGGCTGCGAACAGGTCGAAAATCTCGTTATGCACTTCATCGGGACGGGCATCGCCACGGTCGATCTTGTTGACGACCACAATCGGCTTCAGGCCGCGCGCCAGCGCCTTGCCCACCACGAACTTCGTCTGCGGCAGCGCGCCTTCGGCGGAGTCGACCAGCACCACGGCGCCATCGACCATGCTCAGGATACGCTCGACCTCGCCACCGAAATCGGCGTGGCCCGGGGTGTCGATGATGTTGATGCGGGTATCTTTCCACACCACGGACGTGCACTTCGCCAGGATGGTGATGCCACGCTCACGCTCCAGGTCGTTGCTGTCCATCGCGCGCTCGGCGACGTGCTGGTTCTCACGGAAGGAGCCGGACTGTTTAAGAAGCTGATCGACCAGTGTGGTCTTGCCATGATCGACGTGCGCGATAATGGCGATATTGCGGATATCCATAACTGCTCTTGACCTGACTTTCCTTGGCGGGGACGCCATAAGGGACGCGGCGGCACCGGCGCTGGGCGCCCGTGCGGCGGCGGATTGGGTGGCTGCTGGATGCGTAGATAAAGCGGACGGGCGCGGATTGCACGCGAAACTTCGCGCACAACCCCATCACACGCCCGGCACGACGCGCCCCGTGGATCAGAAATCCATGTCCTGTCGCATGTTGATCAGCGGGCGCGCACCGTAATGGGAAATCACTTCCGATGCCGCGACACTGCCCAGACGCCCGCATTCGGCCAGCGTCCGGTCCGATGTCCAGCCCGCGAGGAAGCCCGCGGCATAGGCATCGCCCGCGCCGGTGGTGTCGATGACCTGCGTGCGCACGCTCTCGATCACGATGCGCTTCTGGTCCTGTATGATGACGCTGCCCCGTTCGGAACGGGTCAGCACGGCGAAATGCGTCTCCGCCGCGACACGGCGGGCGGCTTCATCAAAATCATCGGTCTGGTACAGCGCGCAGATCTCATCCTCGTTGGCGAAGAGGACGTCCACATGCCCGCGCACGAGATCATGAAACGCCGCGCGGTGGCGGTCGACGCAGAAACGGTCCGAAAGGGACAGCGCAACCTTGCGCCCGGCCTCATGCGCGATGCGGGCTGCGGTGCGGAAGGCTTCCTGCGCTGCCGGCGGATCGAACAGGTAGCCTTCCATATAGATCACCTTGGAAGCCTGCACGACATCAGCCAGCACATCCTCGGGGCTGAAGGTGACGCAGGCCCCCAGATAGGTGTTCATCGTACGCTGGCCATCGGGCGTGACCAGAATGATGCAGCGCGCGGTGGGATTGTGGTCGCCCTCATCGCCCTGCAGCGGCACGGAAGGAAAATACACCCCCGCCGCCTGCAGGTCCGCGCCAAAGGCCTGACCGGGGGCATCATCGGCAACCTTGCCCAGATACGCCACGCGCGCGCCCATGTTGGACGCGACGACACAGGTATTGGCAGCCGAGCCGCCCCCCATTTCCTTTTCCCTGCGGATCTGGTTGTACAGCGTCTGCGCGCGCTGGCCGTCAATCAGCGCCATGCTGCCGGGTACCATGCCATTGCGCTGCGGGAAGTCAGCTTCCACCGGTGCCAGCACATCGACAATCGCATTGCCGATACCCAGCAGATCAAACCGGCATTCCGCCGCCCGTCCCGAATTTTCCATATTCTGTTCCACTACCGTCGTTAATCCGTCGCGCATGCAGCCGCAGCGCCTGAACGCCACGAAATAACCTCTTTTTTCCTGCATGAGGCCCGTATCGCTATCATCGGCGGTTAACCGGCGCAATGCGTGATGTTTTCACGCGCCTCCCCTTCGAACGCCCTTGTCGACCTGATCGGGGGGCGTATAACCGTTAAGGGGGCTGCAGCCTGCAACCAGCCCGAAAGCGTAACCTCCTCCAACCGGAACGTCCGCGTTCCGGCGCAGCATAAATCCAAAGCGGGGTAACTATTGTTCAGACGACGCAAGCCAGCAGAAACCCAGCCACCCGCCCCAGCTCCATCCCCCGTGCAGCAGCCGGGCCGTCCGGCGACAGCAGCCGGTGGCGCTCCGTCCACTTCCAACCCTGCCAGCAAGGAAAACACATCCATGGCCCGTCCGCCCTTCCCGCCCACGCCCAACCCTTCGCCCGCACCCGGTGGCGTACGTCCCGGTGCGCCTGCAGGTCAGGCCGCGAAGAAGGAAAATGACCGCCGGACGCTGGTCGTGGGTCGTGGCATCAGCGTGCAGGGCACCATTCAGGACGCCGAACGGCTGGTTGTGGAAGGGACGGTTGAATCCTCCATGATCAACGCCTCCGAACTCCAGATCGCTCAGGGCGGCGTGTTCAAGGGCGAAGTAGAGGTCGAGGACGCTGAACTGGCGGGCACCATCGACGGCACGCTGACGGTGCGTGGTGGCCTGACCATCCGCTCCACCGGTCGCCTGCTGGGCAAGGCCAAGTGCCGCCGCCTGAAGGTGGAAGATGGCGGCCAGATCACCGGCCAGCTTGAGATGATCACCACCCCGGCTCCCGAGCCTGCGGCCCCCAAGCCCGAATAGGATACGCCTCCCCTGCCCGCCTGCCGGGCAGGGACAAAAAAACGCCAGCGGCAGCAATGCCCTGGCGTTTTTTAATGGACCCGTAAAAAGGTAGTCCGGATCAGGCTACGTTATCGCGGCGGTCACGCAGCTTGACGTAGGCAAGCTGGGCATGTTCGGCGCAGTATGGCTTGCCCGGCAGGGGTGTTGCCCCGCAGAAATGGAAGCCGGGCGTGCCCGGATCGCCCAGCGGCCAGCAGCAGGACTGGCTGCTGCGGCGGCGCGGTTCGCTGACCGGACGCAGGGCCGAACGCGGGGCGCGGGCCTGACTGCGCGCCGGGCGGGCTGCGGGTTCCGGCTCACTCGTCAGCGCATCCCCTGCGGATGCCGGGGACGTAGCCTGCGTGGCGGTTGATACGGTGGGGGCGACAGTGGATGGCGCGGGGGCTTTTTCCGGCTGGGGCGCAGGGGCCCTGGACACGACCGGGGCGGAAACCGTTTCCTCTTTCGCTACGGACGGCGCAACGGGCGCGCTCTCCGTTACAGCGGCGGGTGCCGACGTATCGGCCACAGCTTCGGCGGGTGCGCCCTTGGGTGCGCGGCGGATGGGTGACGGACGGGGCTTGAGGCCCAAACGGTGCGCCTTGCCCACCACTGCGTTCTTCGTGACAGAAAGCTGGCGCCCGATTTCTGCGGTCGACAAACCCTGCTGCCACAGATCACGCAGGCGCGCGATCGTCTCCTCGGTCCATTCCATCGCCATCGTTCTGCACTCCTTACGCGGAATGGTGCGAAACTAAGCTTATACTGTGCCCGGCTCAACTACCATGCCACAGAATCTTGTGGACAGTTCTGAGCATAACCTGTTCGCAACCCCGGTAAAACCGTAACCCGGTTAATAAACGCCTAATCGTGGATCAGTTTTACCTTACCGCCCTCGACGCCCATTATAAGTCTGCCCGCCTTGAGTTCACGCGCCAGCTTGCCAAATACGGTATTGCGCCAGCCGTGGAAAGCAGGAATATCCGCATCATCATCAAGCGCGAAACGGTCCAGATCCTCGGATGAGGCAACCAGTTTCGGGGCGACGCGATGGGTTTCACAGCAGGCAGCCAGCAATACCTTGAGCAGGGCGATCAGCGCGGGCGATGGGCGCTGCGCATCCTTTCCCCGCCCCTTTGGCATGCGCGGCAGGTCCGCTTCCGGTTCCGCCATGGCACCCGTCACGGTTTCCAGCAGGGACTGCCCGCTACGCCCTTCGGCAAAGCCACGGGACACGCCCCGCACGCGGGCCAGTGCCTCCACCGTAACGGGAGCCGTGGCTGCGATTTCCATCAGGCTCTCGTCTTTCAGAAGACGCTGCCGTGGCACGTTGACACGCTGCGCCTCGCCTTCCCGCCATGCGGTAACCGCGCGCAGGATACCCAGCATACGCCGGTTATTCGTGCGTGGGCGCATCTTTTCCCACAATGTCAGTGGATCAGGACGGAAGGTTGCGGGATTGTTCAGGATATCCAATTCTGCTGCCACCCAGTCCAGCCGCCCTTCCTTTTCAAGCTGTTCGAGCAGCCTGCCATAGACCAGACGCAGATAGGTAACATCCGCCGCCGCGTAACCGATCTGCGCTGGGGAAAGCGGACGGGCCGACCAGTCGGAAAAACGGTGGGATTTATCGATCTGTACCCCCAGCAGGGAGGAAACGAGGTTATCGTACCCCACCTGATCGCCATATCCCGCCACCATGGCCGCCACCTGCGTATCAAACAGGGCGGTGGGCAGGCGGTCGAACAGATGCAGGAAGATTTCCAGATCCTGCCGTGCCGCGTGAAAGACCTTGACCACGCCGGCATCATCCAGCAACGCCCCGAGGGACGACAGATCCAGCCCTGGCGCCAGCGTGTCGATCACCACGACATCGTTTTTCCCCGCCAACTGCACCAGACACAGTTCCGGCCAGTACGTACGCTCACGCACGAACTCGGTGTCGATTGTCACAAACGGCTCAAGCCGCAGTCGCGCGGTTACAGCCTCAAGCTCCGCCGTGGTGGTAACCTGCGCGGGAGCGGGGAATTCGGGTCGGGATACACGTGCCATGAGGAGCAGTTATCATGCCTCCGCCAATTTGCAAAAGCGGGGAAAATCACATGCCGCCCACCCGCATTTCCGTTGACGCCAGACCGGACCTTACGGCATCAGCCACACATCTCCTTCCCTCTGCTGACGGATGCCCCATGAACACCCGCCCCACCACCGACGATGGCAGCCAGTTCCTGACCCAGCTCGGCCAGAACACGACACAGCCCGCAAGCCCCGAGGAAGCACGGCTGGAACGTGTTCCCGCCCCCGAACGCGGGCGGCATTATGTCGTGCGGTTCACCGCACCCGAGTTCACGTCCCTCTGCCCCGTGACCGGCCAGCCGGATTTCGCCCATATCGTCATCGACTACATCCCTGACGAATGGATCGTGGAAAGCAAGTCGCTCAAGCTGTTCCTGACCAGCTTCCGCAACCATGGCGCATTTCATGAAAAATGCTCCGTGCAGATCGCAACCACACTGGTTGACCTGCTGAAACCTGTCTGGCTGCGGATCGGTGCCTACTGGTACCCACGCGGCGGCATGCCCATCGATGTGTTCTGGCAGACCAGCACCCCGCCGGAAGGTGTGTGGATACCTGCGCAGGACGTGCCCGGCTATCGCGGACGCGGCTGATCCGGACATAAAAAAAGCGCCCCGGACAGGGCGCTTTTTTACTGGTTCTGTCCGCGCCCGAAGGCGCGGGGGAAACCATCAGATGGACATGGCCGGAACGGCAGACTGCGCCGCGTCGATTTCGGCGCGGGCGGACTGCATCTTGCCCATGAGAATATCCAGCGCGGGCACATTCATCTTGTCCGCTTCCTCATAGGATTTCTCAAGTGCCGCCAGACGGGCTTCGGCGTCGTCAACCGACAGCTCCGCCAGTCCGGTCGCCCGGTCGGCAAGGATGGTGCAGTGGGTCGGCGCGATATCAGCAAACCCACCAGCCACGAAGAAGCGGTGCGTCACGGCACCGTCTTCGTAAACATCAACCACGCCACCGCGCAGCGTCAGCATGAGTGGCGCGTGTTCCGGCATGGCCGCGATGTCGCCTTCGGCCCCCGGCATGACAACCATATCGGCGTCATGGGCGAACAGCACCTTCTCCGGACTGACAATCTTGACCTTAATGGACATGGTCTATCTTCCTTGCGTCAGGGGTGGTGTCAGGCCGATTCCTTCATCTTTTCGGCCTTGGCCACCGCTTCCTCGATCGCACCGACCATGTAGAAGGCGCCTTCGGGCAGGTGATCGTATTCACCAGCCACGATCGCCTTGAACGAACGGACCGTGTCTTCCAGCGAAACCAGCTTGCCCGGCGCGCCGGTGAACACTTCGGCCACATGGAACGGCTGGGACAGGAAACGCTGGATACGACGGGCGCGGGCAACGACCAGCTTGTCGTCTTCCGACAGTTCGTCCATGCCGAGGATGGCGATGATGTCCTGCAGGGACTTGTAGGTCTGCAGGATGCGCTGCACGTCACGGGCCACCTGATAATGCTCGTCACCGACGATCTTCGGATCGAGCGAGCGGGAGGTGGAGTCCAGCGGGTCCACGGCCGGGTAGATGCCCATTTCCGCGATGGAACGGTTCAGCACCGTGGTCGCGTCAAGATGGGCGAAGGTCGCGGCAGGCGCCGGATCGGTCAGGTCATCGGCCGGCACGTACACGGCCTGCACGGACGTGATCGAGCCCTTCTTGGTGGAGGTGATGCGTTCCTGCAGCGCGCCCATTTCGGTCGCCAGTGTGGGCTGGTAACCCACGGCGGACGGAATACGGCCCAGCAGCGCCGACACTTCGGCACCAGCCTGCGTGAAGCGGAAGATGTTATCGACGAAGAACAGCACGTCCTGACCTTCGACATCACGGAAGTATTCCGCAACGGTCACGCCGGACAGGGCGACACGGGCACGCGCACCCGGCGGCTCGTTCATCTGGCCATAGACCAGCGCCACCTTGGACCCGTCGGTCGAGTCGCCATCAATCTTGATAACGCCCGCATCCTGCATTTCGTAATACAGGTCGTTACCTTCACGCGTACGTTCACCAACACCCGCGAAGACCGACACGCCACCATGCGCCTTGGCGATGTTGTTGATCAGTTCCTGAATGATGACGGTCTTGCCAACACCGGCGCCACCGAACAGACCGACCTTACCGCCCTTGAGGTACGGGCACAGCAGATCGACAACCTTGATGCCCGTGGGCAGGATTTCGGTTGCGGCGGCCTGCTCGTCAAAAGCGGGGGCAGCACGGTGGATGGGCGAACGGCCTTCGGCATTCACCGGACCACGATCGTCAATCGGCTCACCGATCACGTTCAGGATACGGCCCAGCGTTCCCGGTCCGACCGGCACGGTGATCTGGTTGCCGGTGGCGGTGACTTCCGTGCCGCGGGACAGACCATCGGTCGTATCCATGGCGATGCAGCGGACTTCATGCTCGCCGATTTCCTGCGCCACTTCCAGCACCAGGGTCTGGCCGTTCAGCTCGACGTGCAGCGCTTCGAGGATATGCGGCAGCACACCTTCGAACTGCACGTCAACGACGGCGCCGCGGATCTGCGTTACGCGACCAACGACATTGCTTTTCTGCGCCTGCGTGGAGACAGGAGCCTCTTGAGTTGTGGTTTCCGACATGGGACAGCTCCTGTGAGCGTGAAGATCGGTCCTCAGACAGCCTGGGCGCCCGAGATGATCTCGATCAGTTCATTGGTAATATTGGTCTGACGCGTACGGTTGTAGGTCAGGGTCAGGCGGTCGATGGCCTTGCCGGCATTCCGGGTCGCGTTATCCATGGCCGTCATCCGCGCGCCATTTTCACCCGCAGCGGTTTCCAGCATGGTCGCATAAAGCTGGACCTGCAGGTTACGCGGCAGCAGGCTGGACAGAAGCGTCGCTTCATCCGGCTCGAACTCGTAGCTCGCGACATCCGCCTGTTCGGCATTGTCGTTTTCCGGCAGCGCCAGCGGGATAAGCTGCATTTCCGTCGGCGTCTGGGTCATGACATTGCGGAACTGGTTATAAACCAGCGTGCAGACATCGAATTCGCCCTTGTCCAGCAGGGACGAAATCTGTTCACCCAGTTCAGAAGCAGCGGAAAAGGGGATTTCCTTGCCCGCGGCCAGATGACGGTGCCCGATGATGAGATCGGAAAACTCACGCTCAAGAAAGTCGTGTGTCTTGCGCCCGACCGGCAGCAGCTTGACCGTTTTGCCTTCAGCCTGGAGCCTGAGCACCAGATTGCGCGTCGTACGGTTGATGTTGGAGTTGAACGCACCCGCAAGGCCACGGTCGCTGGACATGGGGACCAGCAGATGCACCTTGTCCTGACCCGTTCCGGTCAGCAGCGCGGGCTGCCCGCCTTCACCTGCCACGCTACGCGCGACTTCGGCCAGCATGCGGCGCATTGCGTCGGCATATGGCCGTGCGGCGGCTGCGCGGGTTTCCGCCCGACGCAGCTTGGCCGCAGCGACCATTTTCATTGCGCTGGTGATCTTGCGCGTCGATTTGACGCTGCCAATCCGTGCGCGCAGTTCCTTCAGGGAAGCCATGGTTGCCCGATCTTCCTCAGTTGACGAACTGACGGCCGAATGTCGTCAGGAAATCATTCAGACGGCTTTCGATATCCTTCGTCAGCTGGCGCTGCGTCCGGATCGATTCGAGAATGTCCTTGCCCGACGTGCGGACATCATCCAGCAGGCGCTTCTCGTACGTCGTGACCTGATCGACCGCCACGGCGTCGATATAGCCACGCGTGCCAGCGAACAGCACCACAACCTGTTCTTCAACCGAAAGCGGGGAGGTTTCGGGCTGCTTCAGCAGTTCGACCAGACGTGCGCCACGGGCAAGCTGCTTCTGCGTGGCCGGGTCCAGATCGGACGCGAACTGCGAGAAGGCTGCCATTTCACGATACTGCGCCAGTTCCAGCTTGATCTTGCCGGCAACCTGCTTCATCGCCTTGATCTGGGCTGCGGAACCAACACGCGACACCGAACCGCCCACGTTCACCGCCGGGCGGATGCCACGGTAGAACAGGTCGGTTTCAAGGAAGACCTGACCATCGGTGATGGAAATCACGTTGGTCGGGATATAGGCGGACACGTCACCAGCCTGCGTCTCGATCACCGGCAGGGCCGTCAGCGAACCGGCGCCGAACTTGTCGGACATCTTCGCCGCGCGTTCCAGCAGGCGCGAATGCAGGTAGAACACGTCACCCGGATAGGCTTCACGTCCCGGCGGACGACGCAGCAGCAGCGACATCTGACGGTAAGCGACGGCCTGCTTGGACAGGTCATCATACACGATCAGGGCATGCATGCCGTTATCGCGGAAATATTCACCCATGGAGCATGCGGCATAGGGAGCCAGATACTGCATCGGGGCCGGGTCGGACGCGGTTGCTGCCACGACGATGGAGTATTCCATCGCGCCGGTTTCTTCCAGCGTGCGCACCAGCTGCGCCACGGTCGAACGCTTCTGCCCGATCGCGACATAGATGCAGTACAGCGACTTGCTTTCGTCACCCAGCGCGTTGACGCCCTTCTGGTTGACGATGGTGTCGATCAGGATGGCGGTCTTGCCGGTCTGGCGGTCACCGATGATCAGCTCACGCTGGCCACGCCCGATGGGCACGAGCGCGTCAATGGCCTTGATGCCGGTCTGCATCGGCTCACTGACGGACTGGCGCGGCATGATGCCGGGGGCCTTGATTTCAGCGCGCTTGTGGATGACATCGCCAACCAGCGGGCCCTTGCCGTCGATCGGGTTGCCCAGACCGTCAACCACGCGACCCAGCAGCGCCTTGCCGGTGGGCACTTCAACCACCTTGCCGGTGCGGGCGACGGTATCGCCTTCACGCATGGCGCTGTCATCACCGAAAATGACAACACCGACGTTGTCATTCTCAAGGTTCAGGGCCATGCCCTTCTGACCGCTGGCGGGGAAGTCCAGCATTTCGCCGGCTTCGACATTCTGCAGGCCGTACACACGGGCGATGCCGTCACCCACCGACAGGATGGTTCCTGTCTCGGCAATGTCAGCTTCCTTGTCGAACGTAGCGATCTGCTGCTTGAGGATATCCGAAATCTCGGAGGGGCGGATTTCCATCACGCGGCTCCCTTCATGGCATGGTGCAGGCGGGTAAGGCGGGATCTGAGGCTGGTATCATACAGGCGGGCGCCTACGCGCACGACCAGACCGCCCAGCAGGGCCGCGTCAACACGCTCCTGGATATTGACTTTGGAATAGCCGGCCTCGGCAAGGCGGCTGCGAAGCTGGATACGCTGCAGGTCGGTCAGGGGATGGGCGGAGACGACATCCGCCACCACTTCCCCGCGCCGACCGGCAGCGATGGCCGCCAGCGCGGCAAGAATGTCACGCAGGCGCGGAAGGCGGCGGTTATTCGCCACCACGCCAACAAAATCACGCATAAGGGGACTGAAACCTTCGGCATCCAGCACCGCTTCAACCGCACGGCGGCTGATACGGATATCCAGCGTCCGGTCCGTCAGGACGGTGCGCAGGTCGGCGCTGCCGTCAATCATCGCGACAAGACGCGAAGCCTGCTCCAGAACAGGGTCAAGCTGCTGGCGTTCAGCCGCAAGCTCATAAAGCGCCGTCGCGTAACGACCGGGAAGGCCATTGGCAATGGAGGCGATCGGTATTGAGGTCGTTCCACCCGAATCCACTGTCCGCTTTTCCAATCCAGAATCTTGATTCAAACACCAGCCGCCTGCCCGGAAACCCCGGTCCCGTGCGCTGCTGGCGCGGCTCTAGCACGCAGCGCATGCACACGCAACAGAGCAGGCAATACAACAGCATCGTCCAATGCCGCGGAACCGCCCGTTTTGATGCACATCCACAACCACCGGCTGAAGGCTGGCGGGATCATACATGCGCCACGGCATTTCGGAAACAGGCAAAGCCCCGTTTTTTATGGCGCACAAACAGAAATCAGCGCATCGGAATGATGGCGCTCAAGTTATGCAAATTATGCATAGTGATAATGCGTCAGTTTGAATCGAGCAGTGCGGCAACCGCCTGCGCGCTGCGCCGGGCACGGACTCCGGTGGACACAAACCCCAGCAGGCCAATCGCCAGCGCGGCCACGATCATGCTCCACCACACCGCATGGGTCGCCTGCGGGAAGCTGGCCCACTGCACCGCGCCGGAATGGATGCTCGTCGCCGTCAGCGCGCCTCCCAGCGCAATTCCCAGCAGCGCGCCGACCTGCCGACTGGCGGAAGCGATGGCCGCAGCCACTCCAGCCTGCGTCCGGGGCATCCCGGCAATGGCGGAATTGGTAATGGGCGCGTTGCACAGACCAAAGCCGCATCCACACAGCCCATAGGATACAAGCAGCAGAGGCAGCGGCGTGAGCGCATCCAGCCCGGTCAGCAGCACCGCGCTCGACCCGAATCCAACAGCCGAAAGCAGCAGCGGCAGGCGCGCGCCATAGCGCCCCGTCAGCCGCCCTGAAACCGGGGCGCACAGCATGCTGCCAAAAGCGAATGGCAGGGTGCACAGACCGGCCTGAAGCGCGGGCAGGCCCCGCACATCCTGAAGATAGAGCGTATTGAGGAACAGGAAGGCGCTGAAAATGGCAAAGGCCAGCACGGCGGTCACGATCGCGCCGGAAAACGGCCACGCACGGAAGAACCGCAGGTCGATCAGGGGCGAGGTCGCACGCTGCTCCACGATCAGGAAGCCCGCGATGGACAGCAGCCCGAACCCGAGGAATCCGGAAATGGTAGGCGATGACCAGCCGTAATTATGCGCTTCGATCAGCCCCGACGTCACCATGGCCAGCGCCACGATCGCCAGAAGCTGCCCCGGCGCGTCGATGCTGCGCCCCCTGCTGCCGGAGGATTCGGGTATGAAGCGCAGCGTCAGCCCGATCGCGATCAGCCCGATCGGCACATTGACCCAGAAGACCGCCTGCCAGCCGACCCAGTGTACCAGGATGCCGCCCACAACCGGACCCAGCGCCAGCGCCACGCCGGAAGTCGCCCCCCATATCCCGATGGCCTGCGCCCGGGCACGAGGCTCGACATAGACATTGGTCAGAATCGACAGGGCCACGGGATTGAGCATCGACCCGCCGATTCCCTGCACCGCACGCGCCATGACCAGCATTTCCACACTGCGCGCCAGACCGCACAGCGCGGAGCCGGTACAGAACAGACCTATCCCCAGCAGGAACATCCGCCGCCGCCCGAAGCGGTCCGCAAGCGATCCCACCAGCAGCATGAGGCTGGCGACCATGAGGGTATAGGCGTCCACCACCCATTGCAGGGTGGAAAAACTACCATGCAACTGCGCGCGGATGGAAGGAAGGACGACATTGACGACCGTTACGTCCATCATGACCAGCAGCAGGCTGAGGCAGCAGGTACCCAGCACCACACGCGGATGGACGGCGGAAGAAGTGGTTTTTACCATGAAGGATCGCCCCTGACCGTGCCGGACTGCCCGACAAGGCGGGTACCGTCCAAATTCCAGCCATGACTGGAAGAGTTTTTCATACAGGGCGATATGGAGCGGGCGAAGGGAATCGAACCCTCCTCAGAAGCTTGGAAGGCTACTGCATTACCACTATGCTACGCCCGCTCATAAGGTTGCCCGACCTATACCGTTTCAGCCGCCTGCCTTGCAAGCCCATAAACCACTGGCGGGACGCAAACACATAAAACTTCTCTTTTTCCTTCATGCCCCCTTGACTTTGGACGCGAGTCATACTTTTTTCCGCTTCCTGTGCCGGGTTCGCATGGACGACCCGAAACGGCGCGGCGCAAGCCGCACCACATGTTTCGGGCATTCGCAGGCGGCTTTGCAGGGGTGTAGCTCAATTGGCTAGAGCGCCGGTCTCCAAAACCGGAGGTTGCGGGTTCGAGACCCTCCACCCCTGCCATTCTCCGGTCGGGCATTCCCCTTCCGGCCTGGCACCCGATGGGTCGGGCCACAATGGTCCGCACCGGTTCTAAGGCCCCGCATCGGCTGGAAATTTCCGGTTGGTGCGCCGTGGCGTTGCAGGAAGGGTATTTCGTGTCGGTCGGTCCCGCGAAATTTGTTGAAGACGTCCGTGCCGAAGCCAGAAAGATTACCTGGCCAACGCGGCGCGCCACCCTCATGACAACGGGTGCGGTGCTGGCCATGGCCGGTCTTGCGTCGGTATTCTTCTTCCTCGTCGACGAGGTGATCGGCCTTGGCGTACGGAAACTCTTCGGACTGGGAGGCTGAGTTCAGCCATGGCCAAGCGGTGGTATGTCATCCACGTCTATTCGGGCTTCGAGAAAAAGATAGCCCAGCACATTACGGAACAGGCGGCCCAGAAAGGGCTGGCTGATCATTTTGGTGAAATCCTTGTCCCGTCGGAAGAAGTGACGGAAGTGCGCCGTGGCCAGAAGGTCAATGCGGAGCGCAAGTTCTTCCCCGGTTATGTTCTGGTCAACATGGAACTGACCGACGAGGCATGGCACCTTGTCAAGGATACGCCCAAGGTCACCGGCTTCCTGGGCAGCAAGACCCGTCCTTCCCCCATCCCCAAGGTGGAAGCCGAACGGATCATGAAGCAGGCGCAGGAAGGTGTGGAACGGGTCCGTCCCTCCGTCACCTTCGAAGTGGGCGAGCAGATCCGCGTGGCCGACGGGCCGTTCACGTCCTTTAACGGCACGATCGAGGAAGTCGATGAGGAACGTGGCCGCCTGAAGGTCAGCGTCTCCATCTTCGGTCGCTCCACGCCGGTCGATCTGGAATACAATCAGGTCGAGAAGGTCTGATCCTTCCCATACCCAATTGATTAAAGGCACCTTCGGGTGCCTTTTTTATTGCCTGCCGGTGGTGGACCGGCGCATCCCTGCCCCGGCCCAACAACGACGCGCCTTATCGGGAACGATGCGGCTGCGGGCGGGTATCCGTGGATGGCGCGGGCGGAAGGGACTGCAACCGCTCCGTCGCCATATCCGCCACCTGCCCCGTCAACTGGCTCAGTGCTGCGACCATGGCGCGCGTGCCAGCCCCCGTGGGCGAGGCCGTCAGGGCCAGCGGCACGGACAGGACCTGCGCCGCATCGCCCGCCCGATGCACGGACAGGCTGCCGGTCAGATGGACCAGCCCCGCCGAATCCCTTGCAAACCGGCTGATCTCGACTTCCACAAATGCCTGCGCGGGAACGCTTGTCGCATCGTTCTGGGCAAACACGGTCCGTCCGGGCAGGCGCTGCTGCAGGTCGGCTGCCAGCACATGGCCCACCATGGGCGCCAGCGGTTCGCTCCACGCCGCAGCAGGCAGGGTGGAGAGGGAATAATCATCCTGCACCCCCACGATATTCTGCCGGTCCAGTGACGGCGGAATGCCGGGGGTGCGGACCTCGATCACATCGGGCACCGTTGCGACAGCCATGACCGGCTGCGTGGTGGCGACGGGGGCAAGGGAATACAGCGTCGGATCGGACGACCCGCAACCGCCCAGCGCCAGCAGACCGGCGGTGGTGACCCCCACCGCCATATGATGCCGCGCGGAATGTATGAAATGCCGGATGGGGCGTTGCATGTCTTATCGTCCCGTAATCAGTGCCGAGGGATGGCGGGTCAGGAAGTCGGACAGGAAGCGCAGCGAGCGCGCGGCCTCGTTAAGCTGCAGCATCATCTGCTGCAGGTTGCGATGGAAATCGGTATCGCCGCCATAGCTGGACAGAACCGCATTCGCGTTCTTCAGCGTGCTGTCCATGCCATTGAGCAGTTGCGGCATGTGGGCGCGCGCGTCATGCGATATGGCCTGAAGGTTCTGAAGCGAACCACGCAGCGCCGTCAGCGCCTGTTTCGTATCGGGGCTGTTGATGCGTGCATCGGCATGGGCCAGCAGGTTGTTCAGGTTTTCACCAACCTGCGTCAGCGGCATCGCGGCGATCTTGTCGCTTATGACCGACAGCGAATCCATGATACCGGCCATGCCGCCCGCCTGTCCGGGCAGGACAATGGCGTTGTCTTCCATCGAAATCTGTTCCGGTGACGCATTCTTCACGAAGGTCAGCGCGATTTCGGATTCACCGGTCAGCATGCTGGTGCTCTGCACCGTGGCCCGCAGCCCCGCCGCGACCTGCATGCGCAGCAGTCCGGTCATGGCTTCGGGCGGCACTTCCTGATTATCCAGCACGCGTTCGGGCTGGAGTTCCATGGCCACCCGCACATGCGCCCGGCCCGTGGCGGGATCGACCTGCAGCCGGACATCATCGATCATGCCCACCTGGATACCGAACATGGTCAGTCGCCCGCCCTTGGTCAGGCCGGATACGGAACTGGTCAGATAGGTTACAAGCGGGATGCGTTCGCGATACCCGGCGCTGTTGGCTTCTTCCGCACTGTCATAAAGCTGGAAGACCGGGTCGGCCCCCGGATTGACAGGCAGGGTATTCTTTTCATTGCGCGCATCAGGCGGATCAAAGGCAACACCACCGGACAGCAGCGCCTGAAGCGACTGGAGCTTGACCTTCAGCCCACCCGGACCAAGGCCCACCTGCACGCCCGATACGTTCCAGAACCGCGTATTGGTGCGCAGGTAATGGTCATACGGGGCGCGGATGAAAATCTGCACCCGGATCGGCCCGCGTCCTTCGGGCGGCATGGTGTAGCCCAGCACTTCACCCACCACCACATCACGGAAGAAGATCGGCGCACCCTGCCCCAGTGAACCAAGCGACTGGGTAGTCAGCGTATAGGTATGTCCCGGCTGGTCCGAACGTACCCCCGGCGGCGCTTCAAGCCCGGTGAAATGCGTCGTGTAGCGTCCGCCCGGCTCGCCCGCATCCATGGCGATATAGGCACCGGACATGACGGTCTCCAGCCCGGTGATGCTGGCGCCGTTGATGCGCGGACGCACCACCCAGAACCGGGCGTGATCCGTCAGCATGCGCCCCGCGGCCGAGGTCATGCGCACGCGGACTTCCACATGATGCAGGTCGTCGCTAAGCCGGATGGAATCAACCGTGCCCAGCGGAACCGCCTTGTTCTTCACCTCGGTCTGGCCACTGGTCAGGCCGTCCGCCGTATCGAAGGTTATGACCACCAGCGGCCCGCGCCCCGTAAGCCCGCGCCAGCCCAGATAGCCCGCGATCAGGATAGCGACGATCGGCACCAGCCAGACAACCGAGAAACGGTACCGCCGCGTCCGGGCCTGTGGCGGGGAGGCCTGCTGGTCATTTGAAAGGAAATCGTCGTTCACGCCTGATCTGGCTCCATGCTGACCGGCGCGGGGCCGACCGGGGAAAGGGAAGATGTAGCAGCAGTGCCGTCACGCATTTTTCGCGCGCGCAGCACGGCAGGCGGCAGGCCATCGGTTACGGGACCGTTGCGCCCTGCCGCATCCCACATGATGCGTGGGTCGAAACTCCAGGCCGCCAGCAGGGTCAGCACCACAACGGCGGCGAACGCCACCATCCCGGCATTGGCCGTGACGCTGGCCATCGCGTTGAAACGCACGACGGCGACCAGAATGGAAATCATGAACACGTCGATCATGGACCACCGGCCCACCATGTCGACCAGACGGAACAGCCGCGTGCGGGCGACCAGATGACCCCGCGCACCCCGCCATGTCTGCCCGATCATCCACCCCAGACTGAGGATCTTGAGCATGGGCACGGTGATGGAGGCGAAGAACACCAGCAGCGAAAGCGGGATCATGCCATCCACCCACAGTTCGATCGCCCCTTCGATGATGGTATGCCCGCCACCGCCGCCCATGCGCATGAAAGTCATGACCGGGTACAGGTTGGCGGGAATGTAGAACACGATGGCCGCGATCAGGAAGGCGGTGGTGCGTGTCAGCGTCTGCGGCAGGCGGCGCCAGACCCTGTGTTCGCAGCGTGGACAGATCCCCACGCAGGACAGGTTGGACACCGGATGCGCAAGCTCGCCCACCAGTCCGCAGGCGCTACAGGCCACCAGATGGTCCACCGGTGGCATGGCAATGTCATCAATATGGGTATAATCGACCGCCACCATTCGGTCGCCTTCGGCGCGGGTAAGGGAATCGATCCGGCGGTGCCGCCAGATCATTTCCGTATCCAGCGTCGAATCCGTGGCCGCCATGGTCAGCATCAGCGCACCGATCAGGTACACCGCAGGCCCCACATCGACATGGGCCATGTCCGTCAGCTTGGTATAGGCGACGAAGATGCCAAGGATATACACCTCTACCATCGACCAGGGGCGCAGCTTGTCATACCAGACAAGGATGCGTGGCCCCCAGTCCGGCAACTGCGCGCGCGACCCCGCATACAGAATGGCGAACATGAAGCCGATGGCCACAGCCGGGGCCAGTATGGTCACCGCGCCGACAAGGATGCCCGCTTCCCCCCAGCCTTCGTGCATGAGTTCCATCGGACCGGTCAGCAGGTCGACCGTGCGCTGCCTGCCGTAAACATCCAGCGTCATGAGCGAGGAGGCGAGTGCTGCGAAATAGAAGGCAGCCGAACTGATACAGAACGCCAGCGGGGCGGCCAGCGGGGCCGTGCGCCGCCTGCGCGCCAGTTTCTGCCCGCAGCGCACGCATGACGCCTGCTGCCCCGGTTCCAGGTCGGGTATGCGCTGGTACAGCCCGCAGCCGGGACATTCCGACAGGCCGCCGATAATCCGCACATGGCGGACGGGATTCAACCCGGCATCATCGCAGCGCAACTGCGGGGAGGAGGATGACATGCTCATGCCATCTCTAGCATATAGATCAAATTAAAATGGGGAATGCCGCATTTGAGATATTGCATCATGCCAGACCATCGTTTATCAGACGCCACAGGTTTGCCGACATAGCTCAGGGGTAGAGCAACTGATTCGTAATCAGTAGGCCCTCGGTTCAATTCCGAGTGTCGGCACCACCTACTTTTCCTGGAATGACTGATCCACGCTACTGCCCGCTCTGGCAGGCGCCTTGTGCTGTCATGTCTGCGTGACGCTGAAACTCCCCCTTTCTTTCTCCGCCATGCACGCACCTGTGGATATGAGCCTTTCCACTCCGTAGGCATCCCGGTCGAACGGGCACACCATACCCTGCCTTGCGTTGATGAAGGATTAAGCGGGTCGCCCGGCCCCGGTTCCGCCTATAACCCGCACCATGCCAGAATCAGGCACATCCCCAGTCCCGCGACCCCGATCAGGGTTTCGATAACCGACCACGTCCATACGGTCTGCGTCACACTCAGGCCCAGCGTATCGCGCACCTGCCAGAAGCCGGAATCGTTCATCGGGCCGAACATGACCGCGCCCGCCCCCGTGGCCAGCACCAGCAGTTCAGGCGAGACACCATGGGCATGCGCCATGATCGGCGCGACGATCCCGGCAGTCGTGCTCATGGCCACGGTGGCGGACCCCACAGCCACCCGCATGCCCGCAGCCAGCCCCCATGACAGAAGCAGCAGGGGAACATGCATGTCCACCGCCGCGCGCGCGATCGCATCCGAAATGCCGCTATCCATCAGTTCCGCGCCAAAACCGCCGCCCGCGCCGATCATCAGCAGCAGGCTGGCCAGCGGGCCAAGACATTCATTGGAACAGGCGAGTATCTTTTCCTTCGACAGCCCGCGCCGCAGCCCCAGCGTCCAGAAGGACAGGAGCGCCGCCAGCGCCAGCCCCACATTGGCATCCCCCACGAAACGCAGCGCACTGCCCCAGCCATCCGCCATCGGCCCCATGAACCGCACGGCCGATCCCGCCAGCATCAGCACCATGGGGGCAAGGATGGTAAACAGCGTGATCCCGAAACCCGGCAGCGCGGCCGGGTCGCGCGGCACATCGCGCTCATGCTGTCCCGCAACCGCCGATCCCGCATCGGCAGGCAGGCGGGGCACGATGAAACGGGTGTAAAGCGGCCCCGCGATGATCGCCACCGGCACGCTGACCACCATGCCCAGCCAGATCAGGCGGCCCACATCGGCATGATAGGCCGCAACGGCGAACATGGTGCCGGGATGGGGTGGCATGTAGCCCTGCACCACCGATAGCGCCGCCGTAACCGGCAGGGCGACATGCAGGACGGGCATTTTTGTCTGCCGCGCGATGGAAAAGGCCAGCGGCACCAGAATGACGAAGCCGACGGTAAAGAAGACCGAAAGCCCGACCAGCAGCCCGATCAGCATCATGGCCCAGTCCAGCCGCCTTGCCCCGGCCAGTGACACCACGGTCATGGCAATACGGTCCGCGCCACCTGAAACTTCCAGCATCTTGCCCAGCATGGTGCCCAGCGCGATGACGGAGGCAATCTGGCCAAGCACTTCCCCTGCCCCGCTCTCGAACGATGTCACGACCTTTGTGGCGGGCATGCCCGCGGCAAAACCCAGCAGGACGGACGCGATGAACAGGGACAGGAAAGGGTTGAGCTTGACCCGCTCGATCAGGAAAACAACGACACATATGGCCACAACAGCCAGTAACAGGGCCATTCCGACCGACATCGCTGCTTTTCCCTTTTCCTGCGGCTACCCCTAATGCGCGGCGGGTGTCGCCTGCTGCCAGCCCCCCCCAAGGGCGCGGGCAAGCTGTATGGTCGCCGCCGTGCGGGCATCCTGATTGGCCAGCACGCTGCCCTGCGCATCCAGCGCCTGCACGCGCGCCTGAAGCACATCGCCCAGCGTGCGCTGCCCACCGGCATACAGTCCGGCCATTTCCTGCGCAACCTGCCCCGCCTGCCGCATGGCGCGGGTCAGTTCCACATCGCGGCCATCCAGCGCCAGACGGTTTTCATACCCGTCCTCCACCTCCGCCAGGGCACGCAGGATGGTCTGGTCATACCCGGCCACGGCGGCATCCAGCCGGGCATCGGCGGCATGGATGCGCGCCTGTATGCGGTTGGCGGTGAAAATGGGCAGGTAGGACGTCAGCGCGATCAGGCCACCCGTGCCGGAAATGCCGGGGATGCCATCAAAACGCAGCCGCCCGTCACCGCCAAAAAACTCAAGCCCGAAGCGGGGCAGCAGATCCGTTTTCGCACTTTTCAGCCGGTTCAGCGCGGCATCCACCTGATCGCGGCGCGCACGGATGTCCGGCCTGCGCTCCAGCACGGTATCAGGCATCTGGCCCGCAGGTGGGGCAGGCACGAAAAACGCGGGTGGGGGCGGCAGTTCGGGCAGCCCTTCCGGCGTCTGTCCCGACAGGACAGCCAGCCGCCTGCGCACAAGGTCAAGCTGTGCCACCAGCATGGGGCGGCGCGCGCGCAGGTCCGACAGCCTGCGGTCAATGGCGGTCACATCCGCCGTCGTGGCCTGCCCCGCCGTAAAGCGGGCCTGACCGTAAGCCCGCAACTGCCCCAGCGTGGCGAGAGCCTGATCGGTCAGGGCGATCTGGCGTTGCAGGCCCTGGATCTGCAGGTAGTCATTCGCGGCATCGGCGGCGATGACCATCTGCACGCCGTGGAAATATTCCTCCTGCGCCAGCATCCCCGCCCGGGCGGCTTTTACATCGGCATGACGGCCGCCGAACAGGTCCGGTTCCCACGATGCGCCGATACCGGCCAGATGCCCGTCCGTACCCGGATCATTGGCGGGCAGGTTATCGGGATTGCGCCAGTACATGCCGCCACCCAGCATATCACCCGTCGCCCCCACGGTGGGATACAGCGCGGACCGGGCCACCGTATGCAGCGCCCGGGCTTCACGCACGCGATCACGCGCCATGCGGATGTCCGGGCTGGCGGCGAGCGCCGTCTCGACCGCCTGCGTCAGGCCCGGATCATGCCATGCCTCCCACCAGCGCGTCAGGTCCGTCGCGGGCTGCGCCGTTGCCGGTGCCTGCGTGAACCGTGCCGGTACCGTTACACGCGATGCGGGCGCGCGCGTGTGAAACGGGGAACATCCCGCCACCAGTCCGACCGCCATCGCGATGCCCCCCATACGGGCCAGCCGCGCCAATCTGTTCCCCATCATTCCTGCCTTGCCAACATGGATCTGAAGCGCGCAAGCGCGAATACAAGAAAAACGATACCTGTAATACTGACGGTCAGCAGCGGCAGCATGATCGCGCCCAGCCCGGCCCCCCGGTACAGGATGGCCTGCGACAGGTTGACGAACTGCGTCGTGGGCAGGAAGCGCACCACCACCTGCATGGCGGCGGGCATGCTTTCCACCGGCGTCGCCGCCCCCGACAGCAGGTAAGCCACCGCATAGACCGGCACCACCAGCAGCCCGAACTGCGGCATGGTGGGGGCGACCGTCGCCAGCATGATGCCCAGCGCCGTTGCCGAAAACAGGTACAGGAGCGAACACACCGCAAACAGCAGGATCGAACCCGCAAGCGGCACCCCCAGCCACACATGCACCACCAGCCACAGTGACAGCATGGCGCCGACGAAAATGACCAGACCGTTGGTTACGATCTTGGCGACCGCGATCTCGCTGGCCGTGACCGGCATCACCAGCAGGTGTTCCAGCGTGCCGTGTTCACGCTCGCGGATCACGGCGGCCCCCACCAGTACGATGGACAGGATGGTGATGTTGGTCACGATCTGCATGACGGAGGTGAACCACTTCGATTCACTGTTGGGATTGAAGCGGATGCGGCTCTGCGCCGTGAAAGGCACCTGATCGGCCACGGATGGCGCATGCAGCATGTCCGCCACCGCGTTGAGCAGGATCTCGTTCAGATACGCCGTGCCCAGCCCCGCCTGCGTCATGGCGGTCGCATCCACCCGGATCTGCACGGCGGGCGTGCGACCGGCCAGCACGTCGGCTTCGAACCGTGGGGGAATATCGACCACGAATATGTAATCGCCTTCATCCATGCCCCGCAGCGCCCCGGCGCGGTCCACCATGACCGGCGGCTTGAAATAGGGCGGCAGGATCCTGTCGCGCATGCTGCGTGACAGGGTGGACTGGTCTTCATCAATAAAGGCGACCGTGGCGTTGGAGACTTCAACCTTCACGCCATTGGCCACCAGCAGCACGCCAGCGCTGAAGGCGAACACGATCAGCCCCAGCAGCACGCGGTCATGGACCAGACTGCGCAGTTCCTTGACGCATAACAGACCGACATTGACCAGCCAGCGCATCATCGGCTCAGGCTTCCTGCTTTTTCAGCAGCAGGCGGGCAGCCACCATATAGATGGCCGCGAACCCGCCCAGGGCCAGGTACATGGTCCCGAAACTGCCGGTCCCCAGCCCCTTGGTAAAACAGCCAAGGCTGATCAACTGGTACCACGCCGCCGGAAAACCCAGCCCCACCATCCGGCTTATGCCCGTAAGCGTCGAAGCCGGGTACAGCAGGCCGGAAAAATTGACCGACGGGATCAGGCAGATGATGGACGTGCCGAAAATGGCCGCCACCTGTGAACTGACAAAGGTGGAAATCAGCAGTCCCAGCCCCGTGGCGGACAGCACGAACAGTACACCGCCCACCGTCAGCGCCAGCAGCGACCCCTTGAGCGGCACCCCCATCACCACAACCGCCACGATGACCAGCATGACATAGCTTATGGTCGCAAGCGCCGCATAAGGCGCCTGCTTGCCCATAAGATACTGCCCCACCGACGCGGGGGAGGCATACAGGTTGACGATGGACCCCACTTCCTTCTCGCGCACCACGCCAAGGGCGGTCAGCATGGTGGGAATCAGGATCAGGGCCAGCATGATCACGCCCGGCGTCATGGCATAGATGCTGCGGAATTCCTGATTGTAGGAAAAGCGCGGCTCCACCGTAATCGGCAGGCCCGCCGTGCCGGGCATTTCCCGCCCCAGCGTACCCGCGTAACCCATCAGCACACCGGTCGCATACGCACGCACATTGGCGGCGAGGAACGGCACCGCGCCGTCAATGATCACCCCGATTTCGGGCCTGCGCCCCGCTTCCATGTCACGGGCGAAACCGGCGGGAATATCCAGCGCCATCTGCGCATGGCCGTTACGGATGGTGCGGTCCAGCGTATCGGCATCGGCGACGGGCGGCAGTTCATGGAAATAGGGGGAGCCACGGAAACTGTCGATCAGTTCATGACTGATCGTGGTGCGGTCGTGGTCGCTGACGGTAAAGCCCACCCCTTCCACATCGAAGGAGATGCTTGACGCGGCAACCACCAGCAGGATCAGCGGCCCCACCAGCGCGAACATGAGGCGCAGACGGTCGCGCAGCAGTTCCACTGCCTCACGCCGCGCGAAGGCCCAGGCGCGCGGCAGCCACGCGCCACCCCACTGCCCTGCCAGCGCACTCCATTTCCGTACTGCCGCATGCCACCATCGCGCACGCGCGGATGGAGCCGGTCTGGCCGCCGCCGTGGCGGTTTCCTGCGCGTCCGTTACCGCCTCCGCATCCTGCAGATAGGCGATGAAGGCGGTTTCAAGATCCGGCGCACTGCGCTTTTTCACCAGTTCGGCAGGCGTGCCCACCGCAAGGACATGGCCACGATGCATGAGCGATATCCGGTCGCATCGCGCCGCTTCGTTCATGAAATGGGTGGATACGAAAATGGTCACGTGATCCTGCCGTGACAGGCGGATCAGGTGCCGCCAGAACATGTCACGCGCAGCGGGGTCCACGCCGGATGTCGGTTCATCCAGAATCAGGATTTCGGGATTGTTGATGCACGCGGCGGCAAGCTGCAGGCGCTGGCGGATACCCAGCGGCAGGGATGCGGGGCTGACATCGGCACAGCCACGCAATTCGAACGAATCAAGCGATTCCTCGACCCGGCTTACGGCCTGTGCCGGTGGAATGCGGTACAGCCGCGCCTGAAGCATGAGGTTCTGGCGCACGGTCAGTTCTTCATAAAGCGAGAACGCCTGCGACATGTACCCAATGCGCATGCGGGTTTTCATGTCGCCCGCCGTGATCTGTTCGCCGAACAGTTCCGCCGTGCCGCTGGTGACATCCAGCAGTCCGGTCAGCATCTTCATGGTGGTGGACTTGCCGCACCCGTTGGAGCCGAGGAAGCCGAAAATCTCGCCCCGGCTGATGGTAAAGCTGACATCGCTCACCGCCGTAAAACTGCCAAAGCGGCGGGTCAGGTGTTCGGCCTCGATCGCGGGGGGACCGCCGGGATCGACATAGGGCGGAATGACAAAGCCGCTTGCCTGCTGGCGCTTGCCTTCAGGCAGAAGGGAGATATACGCCGCCTCCACCGATCCGGTGCCGGTGCGCGCCAGCACGTTGGGGGTGCGGTCACTGATCAGGACGCGGCCTTCATCCATCGCCACCAGCCATGAAAACCGCTCCGCTTCCTCCATATACGCCGTGGAGACGATGACCGTCATGGACGGGCGTTCCGCGCGCAACTGGTCAACCAGCGTCCAGAACTGCTGGCGTGAGAGGGGGTCAACGCCAGTTGTCGGTTCATCGAGGATCAGCAGGTCCGGGTCATGCACCAGCGCGCAGCACAGGCTGACCTTCTGTTTCATGCCACCCGAAAGATGCCCCGCCGCGCGATCGGGGAACGGGGCAAGGCCGGTAGCGTCCAGCAGGCGCTGGATACGCGCATCGCGCGCCTGCGCGTCCATGCCGAACAGGCGGGCGAAAAAGTCGATGTTTTCCCACACTGACAGGGTCGGATACAGGTTGCGCCCCAGCCCCTGTGGCATGAAGGCAACCCGTGGCAGGAAGGCTTCACGCGCGCGCCGCACGGCCATGTCCGCCCCCAGCACCGCAAGCCTGCCGGACTGGAGGCGCCGCACGCCCGCAATCAGCCCCAGAAGGGTGGACTTGCCCACGCCATCCGGCCCCACAAGGCCGATGGTCGTGCCGCCGGGCAGGTCAAGCGTCACATCATCCAGCGCGCGGACCGGACCATAGCGGTGGGTCACGCCGGTAATGGCGATGCCTGTCGGGTCCTGCGCGCCTTCCACGCTCATTGCGCCGCGTCAGCCACATCAAGGCCCGCGGGCCAGTGCATTGCGGAATCGGTGCGGACGTAGCCATCACCCGTCATGCCCGCCTTGAGCATGGTGCCATACCGCTGCGCCACGGCGGGGGCGACGCGCAGCTTGATACGGTAGACGAGCTTGTCACGCTCGGTCGCGGTCTCGACATATTTGGGGGTGAACTGCGCCTCTGGCGAGACAAAGGAAATGGTGGCGGGGATCACCTGCCCATGCAGGGCGTCAAGGGCAATGCGCGCCTCATCGCCCACATGCAGCCGTCCCGCCTCCCGCGATGGGCAGAATATGGTCAGGTACATATCCGTGGGGTCCAGCAGCGAGGCCACCCGCCCCCCACCGGGCAGGACCGCGCCCTTTTCCACGATACGGTATTCGATCCGTCCGGCCACGGGCGCATGAATGGTCATGTCATCCACCGCCACCGCCGCTTCCGCCACCTGCGCGCGGGCGGCTTCCACCATGGCCTTCGCCGCATCCACCGCCCCACCGGCCGCATCGGCAGCGGCGGTTGCGGTGTCCAGACCCGTCTGACGCTGGGACAGTTCCATGTCCGACACCAGATGCTGGCGGAACATGGTGCGCGCATGGTCCAGATCCATCTGCGCCAGATGGCGCGCCGCCTGCCGCGCATCACGTTCCGCGCCCGCACGGGCCACATCGGCCAGGGCCGCGTTCAGGTGGGCGCGGGCAGCGTCGAGGCGGGCGCGGGCGCTGGCGTCATCCTCACGCGCAAGAACCTGCCCGGCAGTGACGGTATCGCCTTCGTTAAAATCCAGTTCGGTGATGCGGCCGGGATATTTTACCGCCACATCAATGCGGGCCAGCTCCAGCCGCCCGTTGGCGCGCGCAAGCCCCGGTGGCAGTTCGCCGCGGTGCTGGACCACGTACCACCCGGCCCCGCCAGCCGCGACCAGTACGGCCAGTCCCGCACCGATCGCCCCATCACGCCACTTCATCCCAACAGCCTTTCCTTCGCATGCGATCCGGCACCCCTAACATGAAACGATACCGCATCGTATCTTTAATTTGCCCCATAAACCGGGACGCTGACCCACACGCCCCATTTCACGGCAAACCTGCCCTGCCCACCGAAAGGGATATGCAGCTAGGGCGTGCTGTCGTTGCAGGCCCCGTCATGCTGCATCACATCCTCGGCCCGGCGCAGGACAAGCGCAAGCACATCCATCATCGCCTGCGACCGCTCCGGCGTGACGCCTTCCAGCACGCGGGTTTCCATCGCAGCACAGATCTGATGCAGGACGGCGCATTTCTGCCGGCCCCGCCGGGTCAGGACCAGATTCTTGGCCCGCCGGTCATCCTGATCAGGATGGCGTTCGACCAGCCCCTCGTTTTCAAGCAGGTCCAGTACGCGCACCAGCGCCGAACTGTCGGTATTCATCGCATGCGCCAGCGTGCGCTGGCTTACCCCCGCGGGCAGCATCATGAGATAGGCGAGCGGGCGCATCATCGCCATGCTCATCCCCTCCGTCCGCAGGGCGCGATCCAGCAGCAGCCGCCATGTATTGGCCAGCCGCATGGTCAGGAACGTCATGCGCATGTCCTGAAAACCTGTACCCTCGATATCGGGCAGTGGTGAACGTTCGGCCATGCGCGTCTCCTGCTGATGATCGACCCTGCGGAAGTCCTTCCGCGCCCGATAGCATGCCCGCCGGGGCGGATCATGGTCCATTTATGTGATGGCTGCCCGGAGGGGATAATATGGATATTATCGTTATAATTGACATGGCACTAGTTGTCATACAATAGATATTGACCGCCATACCGCTTTATCTTCCCGTGGCATGCTCTATCACATGCCCACATGCCCACATGCCCACATGCCGCAGCCCGGAGCCTGCACCCAGATGCTGTCCACCCTCATGCGCAGTTTTTCGAACGACGCCCGATGGGCCGCCATGCGCACCACGGCGGCCTACAGTGCGCGTGCGCTCCTGTCTGTCGGTATTGCGCTGTTCCTGGCCTTCACCTTCCAGCTCCAGTCCCCCATGAGTTCGGTCACGACCGTCATGATCGTGGCCAATCCCACGGTGGGCGCGCTGGTATCCAAAAGCGTATGGCGTGTGATCGGCACCATTATCGGGGCCTCCATCAGCGTGGGGCTCATGGCGGTATTCGTGCAGTCACCCACGCTGTATTTCATGGGGCTGTCGGTCACGGTGGGACTGGCCTGCATGGCCGCGACCTTCCTGCGGCTGTTCCGCGCCTACGCCGCCGTGCTGACGGGCTATACCATCGTCATCATTTCCGCCCCGGCGTTTGACGACCCTGACGGCATCTTCCTCAGCGCCATGTCGCGCCTGTCGGCAGTGGTGGTGGGGATCGTGACCACGGCGGCAGTATTCATGGTGACATCGCCGCGCCGGTCGGACACGCTTTTTGTCCAGATCCATGACCTGTTCCGCGATACGGTCAGCTACATCCTGTCCTTCCATCAGGGTTACAGCACGGTCCCCGCGCAGAACCCCGATGCCCCGCCCGCAAGTACTTTCCGCACGCTGCCCGCCACCTTCCATGACAGCCGCGCCGCCATGCTGGCGCGCATCGGGCGGCTGTCGGACGCGGTGGAATACGCGGCGACCGACAATTACGACATCAGCGTGCGCCAGCGTGAAATCCGCGCGGGACTTGCCCGCCTGTCCGGCATTGTGGCGTCCTACCATCCACACACCGTCACGGCGTCCAACACGGCGGAAGACCGCGCGGTGCATGGCGAAATCGTATCCATGCTGCAATATCTCATGGACCTTACCGCCGACAGCCCGCTGGAATCCATCTGGACCCTGGGATGCGCACGCATAAGCCAGACGCGCGCCATCATGATCGCGCAGGCCCGTGACAGCCATTCGCCCCAGTCACTGCTGTTCCTTGACGATATTCAGGATCTGCTGGGCCAGATCGAAACCGCGCTGCAGGACCTTTCCCGCCGGGGCAGCGCCGGGCGACGGCTGCGGCTGCAACCCTATCTGGAATGGCCGACCGCACTGCGTAACGGCGCGCGGGGCGCAACGACGACCATGCTGACGGCGCTGATCTGGTACGTGCTGCACTGGACGGCGGGGCCGACCATGATGCTGTATGTCGTGGCGGCGGCCAGCCTGCTGTCCACCCTGCCATCAGCTTCCCGCGCGGCGGGACTTATGGCGTCGGGCACCGCGCTGGGGGTACCGGCGGGACTGTTATGCCATATCTACCTGCTGCCGCAGATTGATGGCTATCCGCTGCTCTGGCTTACGCTGTGCATCATGCTGCTGCCCGGCGTATGGCTGCAGTTCCATCCCAAGGTGGGGATCGGGGCGTTCGGCTACTGCGTGTTCTCGACCATCATGCTGCAGATCAACAACCCGATCCACTATTACAACGACATAAGCCTGATGAACGGCTGGCTGGCGCTGCTTCTGGGCTGTGGCATGCTTGTGCTGTCGTTCCGTGTGATCCTGCCGCCCAACCACCGGCTGGACGCGGCCCGCCTTGTCAGTTCCCTGACGCGCAGCCTGCGCAGGCTGGCGCTGTCGGGGCGCAGGCAGGGAAAAGAGTGGCTGGTATGGGAAAATCTTCAGCTACAGAAGGTACTGCGTCTTGCGATGCGCCTGTCCTTCTTCGCAAGGCCCGCGGCCATGCACCAGTATATCGACGCGGCACTGGCCACCCTGTCGCTGGGGCGCCTGATCGAGCGTGTGCGCATGATCGCCACAAGCCCCGATGTCACCCCTGCCCAGCGTAGTGCGATTTACGACGCGCTCGACGCTTTTTCCGAACTGGCGCACAACCCGCTGCTGACCGCGAACGCGCTACGGCGGGCCGCCGGGGTGCTCTGTCCGCCCGATGCGATAACGCAGCGTCCCGCAGCACAGGTCGAAGCCATGGCCTGTCTGGAACAGGCCGCCCGGATCATCCATGACATTCCGGGCTTTCTGGACCAGCGCGGCCCGCTGCAATGGGGAGAGGACTACCCTGCGGCCCATCGCCCTCCCCTTGCCGCCGTCAGGCCGGAAGCCGGCTGAGAACCGAGAACGACACCGCATCCATCACGGTTGTATCGACTTCATCGCCGACCTTCAGGGTCTTGAGGAATTCCTGCATCGGCTTCTGGCGCACCAGCACGACGCGGGTGATTTCATCGGGGTCGACAAAGGTGACCTGGTTGCGGGCCGTATCCACACCCGTCACTTTCACACGTTCCCGCTTGAAGGAAATCATCATGCCATGCGGATGCTGGCCGGTGCGGGTGCCCGCTGCATTTTCGGTCGATTCCGGCACCGGCGTACCGGGGGCGGCAATAGACGCGTCAATGGTGCGGACGATACGCAGGCCGATCTTGTCGCCCGCATGCAGCACCGGCAGCTTGGCGCGCAGATCGGGGTCCACGCGCACGGTGTCCAGATTGCCCGCCTTGTCCCGCAGCAGGATCATCCCGGCGTCATGATCCACACTTTCGACCGTCGCGGTCGCAAGCTGGTTGCCCACGATAACCGGCGCCTGCGCCATGGCCGGCATGGCTACACCGGACAGACCGGCGGCCCCACCCACAACAGCCGTCGCCAGCGCCACGGCAACCCGACGGGATGCAAACAGCTTTTTATTCATACTTCAGGTTTCTTCCCTTATTATCAATGAATGCGAATCCCTGTGACCGGGGTTACACCCGGTCCAGCTTCCCCTATTCCGTAACGCAGGGCAACGCACAGATATCCAGCCGTTACCGTGCGGGGCACCCATGCGTCAGGCGTAATCCGGCACGCCGGGCATGACCGCAAAGCCCGGAAGGGCACGCAGGCCACGCGCCCAGCGCCGCAATGCCGGGCATGTATCGCGCTCCACCCCCACATCGGCGGACAGCGCGAACACGACAAACAGCATCACATCGGCAATGCTGGCCGCAGGGGCCGCGAACCAGTCATGTCCGTCCATCGCACGCACGGCCATGTGGTCTTCCATCCGGCGCAGCACGGCATCCAGCGCCCCGGTCGCGGGCGGGACCGGCATGGCGGTGGCCAGCGCCGCGCCACGGGCGGATGCCAGCGTATCGAGCGCACTAACACCAAAATCCAGCCAGTCCAGAATGGCCCATTCATGCGCGGGATCAAGCCATGCCCGCGCCACATCGGGCTGGCGGGCAATGTAATGCAGGATCGTGCCGGGCCGGGTCAGCCTGACGCCAGCGCATTCCAGCACGGGCGGGCATTCCCCCGCCAGCAGGCCATCCGCATGGTGCGGAGCGGGCAGGTCCATATCCACCGCCTGCATGCGGCATTCCACACCCATAAGCGATAGACCCAGACGCACGGCGTAGCTGCGCACATCCGGCGTCCAGTCATACAGCACCCTGTCCGCGCTCATGCCAGTTCTCCCATGATCGTCGCGGTCGGATTTCCGCTTTCCACCGCATCGCGCAGGCGCGACGCCCAGTGCGACAGCGCAACCGGGGTCAGGGCCGGTTCCCCGCTCCGCGCGCATACGACATGCAGCATGGCCTGCCCCGCGACGGGTTCATGCACCGCAAGGCCGACGGAGCCGCGCCAAGCCATGCCATCCATTTCCTCAAGGCCGATCGCCTGCCGCAACTGCGTGGCGCCACGGCGTACATGCACGCTGCGCACCGGCTGCACATCATCGGGCCAGTGCGTGGCATGGACGGGGAAGCCATCCGTCCCTTCCATGTTGACCCATGCCAGTCCGGCATGTTCGCGCACACCATAGGCCCGCACATGGATCGAAGCCGGAACCCGCACCTGCGGATGGGCCGGGATCAGCCTGCACCGCCCGGCGGCACCGAACTGCCAGCCATGGTACAGGCACCCCATCGCATCCCCGCGCACGAAGCCGAAACTGAGCCGCATGCCGCGATGGGGGCAGCGATCCTCCCACGCATGCAGGCTGGCGGCGGGGGTATCCTCACGCCATAGCACGACTTCATGCCCGTCGATCCGCACGCCCGCGACCTCGCCGGGGCGTATGTCGGACAGGACACTGACCGAATGCCATCTTTCCATGCAGTTTCCGCTCCCCCTATACATCCGGCCCGGCCAGTACATGCGCGTTCAGGCGCGACCGTCCCATCTTTTCACGCAACCATATGGCGTGCCATCACTGGTGCAGCTAACATTACACCGTCGTTACGGCAATGCGCCCCGCGCAATGGATCATCCACCCCCCAACAGGAACCGGGCCATGACATCAATCCCTTCTGCCGCCGAAACCGTTCTGGGCGAATGGCATGTGATCAGCCCGCTGTCGCAACTGCGCACCACGCCGACCGATACCATGCTGCTGGACCGGCACATCACCTTCGGCCATGACAGCCGGGGCGAACCGTTTGCCTGTGACGTGGCGGAAAAGCGCATGCTGCCGGTGCAGGCGCGCTATGGCTGCCTGTGGACCTGCCTTGGCACGCCAAAGGGCGATATCGCGGCCATTATGGAAGCGGACGAGCCTGACCGCAGGGTGGTGGACTGCGGGGTGTTCACAGTGCGCACCTCCGCGCCGCGCATTGTCGAAAACTTCCTCGACATGGCGCATTTCCCGTTTGTGCATACCAACATCCTCGGCGCTGAACCGAATACGGAAGTTGCGCGCTACACGATTGAAATGCGCGAAAACGGCAACGAAGTCTGGGCCACGGACTGCCATTTCTACCAGCCGCAGGCCGCCCTTTCGGCCACGGGTGGAATCGAGACCGAATACCTGTACCGCGTGGCGGGACCGTTCATTACCCTGCTGTACAAGACCTGCCCCGCGCAGCCCGAACGCTTTGATGTCATCACCCTGTTCGTCCAGCCCATGACGCAGGAATGCAGCCGCGCGCATCCGGTCATGTTCCTGATCGATGATGTCTCCGCGCTGGATAGTCTGGTTGAATTCCAGCAGACCATCTTCCTGCAGGACCGCATCATCCTGGAAAACCAGCGTCCGCGCCGCCTGCCGCTTTCCGGCGGGGCGGAGGTGCCGACAATGGCCGATCGCATGTCGGTCGCCTACCGCCGCTGGCTGCGTGACCGCAATGTCGCCTACGGCACCATAAGCTGAACACCTGCACATAGCGCATTACGCCTGTTCATCCCGTGGGGCTGTCGGTGCAGGGTGCATGGTGTAAATCTGCAGCATTGCCAGACAGCGCACGTCAGGAAGAACAGACATGACCGAACAGAACACGCAGGATGCCTTTGAACAGGGCAAGGCCGCAGCGACAAAGGGTGAACCGCTGATCGAAAACCCGTTTGATGAAACCCTGCCCGCTTACGCCGAATGGAACAAAGGCTGGTGGAGCGTGCGCGAAAACGACGGTGATTTCGACCCGTTTGCCGCGTAATGCGCCCAGGTCCCGCAGGGCCGCCCGGTCATTGAAACGTGACCGCCCCCCGGATTGTGGGGGCGCGCGGCGTGTGGAATTATTCAGGGCGACGGTTCGTTGATTACGAAAACGGCGACTGTCCTCAGGGTAAGGCGGCATCGGCAACGATGCCGCCTTATTTGTATCCGGTAACCGTCAGGACCGCGCCGATACGCTGCCGGGGGCATCGGGCTGCGCCTGCACCACCGGGCGCCTTGCCCGCGCGCTGAAGCGGAAGGCCAGCATTGCCCCCGCCGATGTCAGGAAAATGGGTATCCACATGTCATGCCCGACCTGTGTGAACTCGATACCCAGTGCAACGGCGGTCAGCGGCATGGACATGAACGTGCCCAGAAAGGCGATACCTCCCAGCAGGGCCACGGTGCCCACTTCCACCGGCGGCAGCCACAGGTTCCATACCGATGCCAGCACGCTCGCCAGCAGGGCACCCATGGTCAGGCTGGGTGTCAGCAGGCCACCTGCCGCACCAGCGCGCAGCGCGCCCATGATGACGATGATCTTCAGCACCAGCAGGCTGCCCGCAAGGCCAGGCCCGAGCTGCGCCGACAGTGCCAGTTGCATCGGCCCGCGCCCGTTACCGGGCAGTTGCGGGTAGAAGCAGGTCAGCACCCCAAGGGCGGGAAACACCAACAGACACCACCCTATGCGCGAAAGGCCTTTCGCCGCCCGGTTCTGCGCCACACCCGCCAGCCGCTTGACCCCCTGCGCGCCAATCCCGATGACCGGCCCCGCGCACAGCGCCCACAGTACCACGGGGGCCGTAACCGCCATCGGGCCGATTGCATACTGATGCACGTTGCCCAGCACTGCCCAAGGCACGAACGCCCCGATGGCCGATGTCGCAACCGCGCACAGCACGGCGCGCTGCCCCACACTGGCCAGCAACACTTCCAGTATGAACAGCGCACCACCCAGCGGCACGTTATAGACCGCCGAAAGCCCCGCCCCCGCGCCACAGGCGATGATGATGCGCCGGTCTTCGGCCGTAAGGCCCATTACCCGCCCCGTGCCCGTGGCCAGCACGGCACCGAGTTCACGCGGCGCAACCTCCCGCCCCAGTGGCGAACCCAGCGCCACCGTCACGATCTGCAGCAGGACATGCACCACGGTAGACAAAGGCGGCATGACCCTGCCGCTGCCGGGCTGCTTTCCAACGGCTGCGGCGATGCTGACCAGTGGCCTGCCAAAACGCCCAAGCGCCCACCAGCCCACACCCGCCACCACGCCCGCCATGCACAGCGCGACAAACCGCCGCCATGGCGGGGCCGCACTCACGCCCTGTACGAAGTTGTGCGGACCACCCACCTGCCCGTAGCCATAGGCCAGATGCTGGATCGTGTGCAGCATTACGGACAGCGCAATACCCCCCAGCCCGGACAGGACACCCGTGCCGATGACCGCCACCATCATGGCGGGCCATGGCGAGGTTGAAGCCGGAGCGGACGGGGAAGAAGCGGAAGCTGTCATGATTGCATCAGGTATGCCGGATAAGGGCCGGGGCGCAAGGTGGGTTTCAGAAGCGCAATGACAGGCTGGACATGTAATATGTCCCGCTGCTGCCACCCGCGCGCGTCAGCGCGGATGAGGTCATGAACCGCGCCAGTGTCTGCGCCCATGAAAGATGGGGATCGATCGTCCATGTCAGCGTCGCCTGCGGGGCAGAACCGATAAACCGCCCCGCATACTGGAACGCGTACTGCGACCCCGGTCGCGACACGGGCGCCTGTGTCGAATACCGCCAGTATACCGGGTAGCGCGCCTGCACGCTGAGCGATCGGTAGAAGGTCATCCGCAGTTCCGGCCCGATATCGATCATGTTCGATTCGGATACGGTCAGCGAGGAATCGACATAAGGCAGTTGCGGGTTGAAGGGCTGGACGTAGGTGCCGATCGTATTGCGCCGCGCGTCACCACCTGAAAACACATCCGCCTGCATGGCGATGAAACTGTGGAACCGGTCACGCGGGATGCGGTAGCCCACCGTTGCGTTGACAGACCACGCATCGATGGGACGCGCGGGGCTGTTCGGCCCGGTGGCCCGGAAACTGCCCCCCTGCCATATCCCTCCGGTGGAAAATTCGATCGGGCCTGCAATGCCATGCCAGCGGCCACCGAAATTGTTACGCGTGGCCGAACCCGACTGCACCGTAAAGGCGGGAGTGGACACGGCGGACAGCGCGCCACCCACCTTGGTGCCCAGATAGAACAGGTCGAGGAACGAATACCCCGTCTGCCCGGCAAAGGTGAAATCCGGCGGTGCCCATGTCGTCGCCACCCCGTACAGCCGCGTGCCGTAATCCTGCGTATCGTGAAACATGCCGCGCGGCGTGATGTCGGTGCCGACGAAATCCCACGCATCCACGCGCACACGCGGCCAGACCGCGTATGTCCTGAACCCGTTCCACGCCAGCGGCACGCTGGAAGACATGCGGTAGTACAGAACATAGGACGGCATATCCAGGAAAGCCTGCCGCCCGAACAGGAATCCCGCCTTTGCCCCGGCCACCTGTCCCTTTACTTCAACAAACGCCTGCTGTGCATCCAGATGCTTGCGGTACGTGCTGCCGTATCCGTAAGCCGCCCATCCTCCCGCATCGGCATTGACCAGTTCGCCGTACAGCCGCACATGTGTGCCCACATGCACGTCCGCCCCATACAGGTTACGCACCGCAAAACGCCCGGAATCCGTTACATGCGCGCTTCCCATAAGGGGACGGTTCTCGAACCAGTTGCGTACCCGCGTCTCGCCCGAAAAACTGACCCATACCTGACCATTCCCGGTGATCGGGACGTATTTCAGCACATCGAACGGATCATCATGCTTCGTTGCGTTGCGCAGGAAGCTCCAGTCCTCCGCCCAGCGTGCGACGCTGTACAGCCCCACCGCGCCGAAGCCTGAATCCTCCGCGTTGTCACGGTTGAACACGCCCCAGTCATACCGGTGGCCGGATGGATGGCGGTACGCCGTAGCGGAGGGACGGATAGGCTGGCCCACCGGACTGGGCGATGGCAGGTACTCGGCCGGGGGCGGCACGGTGGCGGCTGCATGAACCTGAATGGTTTCGGACGCGGGACGGGCCGTGATGCTGACCGACGCCAGCGCGGAAGAAACCGGCACACAGCAGGCCAGGGCGCCAAGGCATCCCCTTGTGGTGTGGGACGGGACGAACATCCTGCGGGGCAGGACGGAAGGTACGGACATACGCTGAAAAGAAGCCTTTCGTTACGGATGCTTTCCAATACCGGCATTTATCCCCACCGCAACCCCGGATCACCCCAAAAGGTGTGCAGGACGGCAACACATGGATAAAGGAACGACCTGCCTGAAAGACTGTAGCAACTTCATATTGCTTCGAGATATAGTTGCATGTACGGAATTACAGACAATAAAAATTTCAGGGGCAAGGCAGGAAGGGAACACAATGAAATTCGTAATTGCCATCATCAAGCCGTTCAAGCTCGATGAGGTACGCGAGGGGTTGCACTCCATCGGTGTGGACGCGCTGACGGCAACCGAAGTGAAGGGATATGGCCGCCAGAAGGGCCAGACCGAAATCTATCGCGGCGCTGAATACAACATCCAGTTCCTGCCCAAGATCAAGCTTGAGATCGCGGTGCCGGACAGCCAGTGCGACAAGGTGGTCGAAGTGATCCAGAGCGCTGCCTGCACCGGCAAGATTGGCGATGGAAAGATTTTTGTCCTGGATCTGGAACAGGCAATACGGATCAGAACACAGGAAACCGGAGAAAACGCACTGTGATCACGAAGATTGGCAAGAAAGCCGCACTGGCGGGAGCGGTTATCGGCGCCCTGACCACCAGCCTGCCCGCCCTTGCGGCGGATGCGCCCGCCCCTGCGATAGACACCGGCGACACGGCATGGATGCTGACCAGCACCGCACTTGTGCTGATGATGACCATTCCGGGTCTGGGCCTGTTCTATGCCGGCATGGTCCGCAAGAAGAACGTCCTTGCCACACTCATGCAGTCATTCGCGATCTGCTGCATCATGACGGTGGTGTGGATGGTGCTGGGCTACAGCCTGGCCTTCACCTCCGGCAACGCCTTCATCGGCGGCCTGTCGCGCGTGATGCTGAACGGTCTGGGGGCCGGTATTTCCAAGGGGGCGGATGTACCGTTCACCATGGCGGCGGGCACATCGGCCGCAACGACCATGACCATCCCCGAAAGCGTGTTCATGACGTTCCAGATGACGTTCGCGATCATCACCCCTGCCCTGATCGCGGGTGCGTTTGCCGAACGGATGAAATTCAGTGCGCTGTGCCTGTTCACCGTGCTGTGGTCGCTGCTGGTTTACGTGCCCGTCGCCCACTGGGTCTGGGGGCCGGATGGCTGGGTCGCGAGCCGGATCGGGGCCATTGACTTTGCCGGTGGCACGGTCGTGCATATCAATGCCGGTATCGCCGGTCTGGTGGCGGCACTGGTGATCGGACGGCGCAAGGGCTATGGCGTCGATGACCTGTCTCCCTACAACCTGACCTATGCCATCATCGGTGCATCGCTGCTGTGGGTTGGCTGGTTCGGCTTCAATGCGGGTTCCGCCGCCGGGGCGAATGGCCGCGCGGGCATGGCCATGGCCACGACCCAGATCGCCAGCGCCGCCGCGGGCGTGTCCTGGATGTGCGCCGAATGGATGAAGACCGGCAAGCCGACGGTTCTGGGCATCATTTCGGGTGCCGTGGGCGGTCTTGTGGCCATTACCCCGGCATCGGGCTTCGTGCTGCCGGGCGGTGCGCTGGTCATCGGCCTGGCGGCAGGTGTGATCTGCTTCTGGGGTGCAACCGGCCTGAAGCACATGATGGGCTATGACGACAGCCTTGACGCGTTTGGCGTGCATGGCATTGGCGGGATTGTCGGCGCGCTGCTGACGGGCGTGTTCGCCTACGGGCCACTTTCCGCCACCGACGCCAGCCCGGAAGGCGTCAGCGGTTCGTTCGCGCAGTTCATCGCGCAGGCGGAATCCGTGGGTGTCACCATCGCATGGTGCGCGGTGCTGACATTCATCATCCTCAAGGTCGTGGACCTGACGGTTGGACTGCGGGTTTCCACGGATGAGGAAATGGAAGGTCTCGACATGGCCCTGCATGGCGAGCGGATCAACTCCTGATCCCTTCTTTCCCCTGACCCTGAATGGAAAGGGCGGCCCCGATGGGCCGCCCTTTTTTTATGTCCGTCATTATGCCGCAGGCCCTGCGCAATACGCCTGTGGCCGGTGGATCAGAACGCCTGTGAAATACCCGTCAGGATCGTCCGGCGCAGCCCGTACTGCGGTGCCCCCACGCCGATGCCCGTCCCGCTGCGCAGCATGTAGGGATGGTCGAACAGGTTCGTCACATCCAGCCGCAACTGCGTGGTGCGGAAGAAGGGGGAGTGGAACAGATCGCGGAAGGACTGCACGACCGACATGTTGAACGTCGCATACTGCGGCACCACGCCCCCATTGGGAATATCGGTATCCTGCCGCAGTCCGCTGCCATAAACCATGGTTGCCGACAGCCGGGTGGGATGGCCGGTGCGGTGGAAGAACGTGTACGCGCCCCCCGCCGATGCGGTCCAGCGCTGGTCATGATCCAGATGTACCCAGCGATGGCTGATATAGTTCAGGTCATCGGGGTCGAAATTGAACTGCGCGCTGGTGATGTCTTTCCCGATCGCGCGCGACCACGCGAGATTACCGTATAGCGAGAGCGGCCCGCGATCATAGGACGTGGCGAACTCATATCCGTTCACCTGTCCGCGCCGGTAATTAAACCCCGTCAGGATGATGGGCGCGCCGAACTGCCCTTCATCAATCAGGTTATGGGCCAGCTTGTAATAGGCGTCGAAGGAGACGCGTAACCCGGGCACGATCACCTGTTCGATCCCGGCATCGAAGTAATGATCGCGTTCAGCCTTGACCGTGCCATTTCCCGTTGAGGGTGCCGCGGCGGAGGTATTGGCGAACTGCTGCAGGTCCGCACCGCCCACGACCTCAAACGGCGGGGGCGTGAAGTACCGCGAATATCCCGCATGCAGGGTCGCACCCTTCCACGCGCGCCAGACCACGTTTATGCGCGGGCTGAGCTGGTGTTCATTGGTATATTCGCCCACACCATCGAACCGCAGGCCATAATTGACCGTCACGTTGCGCAGGGGCTGCCATTCATCCTGCACGTACAGGCCATATATGTCGCCCGTGCGGCCATTGCCGGTATGGATTTTGACGGGCTGGTCATTTGCATCGAATACCGTTGCATCCGCCTTGGTTATGTTCCGTTCCGCAAAGACCTGAAAGCCGAAACGGATGGTATGGTCAGGCCGGACGCGCCATGTCACGTCGCTCTGGGTGCCGGTGGACATGACCGAGCGTTCGGCATGCTGGCTGATACCCATATAGGCCAGATCACCCATATTCGGGTCGGGGCTGTAGCCAAGGCTGCTGTAGCGCGAGAAAACCGATGTCTGCAGGCTGAACGCCCCGATATCCTTCTGTAGGGACAGGATACCGAAATCGGTGATTTCCTTCTGGCGTTCATTCAGGTTGCCGCTGGACGGGGCGCCGGGCAGCAACCGGGTATAATCATCACCAAACAGCGGCTGGCCGGCAATATTGGGCAACTGGTACTGCGCGTTCGATACACCGGCAATCAGGCTGATACGGGTATTTTCATCCACCGTGTACCGTAAATGGCCCAGAAAATGATACTGGTTGCTCAGGTCGTGCGGCGCGTTGAACGCGGCTGTCGTGTTCTCGATCCCGACACGGTCATGCACGTAATCGGCGGTCAGGAAATAGTCCCATTTCCCGAACTGTCCCCCATATTGGGCGGAAGGGAAAAAATAGTCCCGCGCACCGCCATAGATCGAGACATTGCCCCCCTTGTTGGTTGCGCCATTCTTGGTCGTGATGTCCACCACCCCGGCCTGAAGGAAGCCGTATTCCACCGGTAGCGCGCCAGTGGTCAGGGAAAGGTTGTCGGCAAAACGGGTCATGAGCGTCTGACCGAATACATTCATGCCTTCAGGCAACTGGACGCCATCAAGGCGGAACTGCACCTCGTTATGGTCGCCGCGCACATGGATCTGCCCGTAACTGTCCTGCGCCACGCCGGGGGCCTGCAACAGCACGGAATTCAGCCCCGCATTGTCGCCGCCGGGAATGGTTTCAAGCGCCTTGCGGCTGAAGGCATGTACCGTCGCCCCTGTCGAAGGCTGCAACTGCACGCGGGCACGGTCCAGTTTCGCGGTCACGGTCATTGTATCCGGGGCGGAGGACAGGTGCGTGACACCGGTATCCGCCGCCTGCGTGCCGGTGGTGGCGGACGGGGTCGCGGCCGTCACGGTCTGGGCGATGGCGGCACCCGGCGGGGTCAGCGCCGTCATGGCCACGAGCATGGCGGGAGGCAGGGAACGGGAGGAAAACCATAAGCGCATCATGGTGAAACGGGCTCGCATCCGGAGGGAAGATTTCGGGATGCGCAGCTTTATTTGGTACAATATAACATAACAATATGAAAATGCAGGCGATGCGCCGCCAATCGGTACATGTTGTATTTTCGCAACATAAAATCAGGCAGCCGATCCACGCGCCCGCTACCGGGCATGCAAACACCTCATGTCGCCCCGGATGGGGACAGTGTCAGGAAGGATCGGGAGGGGAGAAAACCATTTCACGCTTGCGCCCGCAGGCGCGCCGGACCGCGCACCGCACGGGGCGATGCCGGCAGACGTACACACCGGGAAACGTCCCCCTTTTCAGGCTGGAACTGTCATAAGAACCGGCGGATGGACTGGTATGCGCTCAGTCGTTCGGGGGCGTTTCCATAACGACGGGCGGCAGGCGCGGCCCCTCGCGCAGATAGGCGTTAAGGAAGGTGCGCACGGCCGAACGGGCGATGAAATCAATATGCGCCTGATCCGTATTGACCGGCAGTTGCAGGCGCGCCCGCGCGGCAATGCGGGTCTGGCACAGGGCATAAAACTGTTCGGCGGCGAAAACCGGGTCGGGAATGTTCAGGATACCGGCATCGTTATGCTGCATGAGCCATGCGGACAGGATGTTGATCGCCTTCTGCGGACCATGTTTCCAGAAGGTTTCGGCCAGTGTGGGGAACTTGCCTGCTTCGGAAATGATGATGCGGTTGAGCATGAGTGACAGCGGCGAAGTCAGCAGCCGGATCATGGCGACCGCCAGATGTTCCAGCGATTCCGTAAGGTTGGCCCCTTCGTCAATCCGGCTGAACAGTAGCGGCATCTTTTCACACGCGCATTCTTCCACAAAGGCGGAGAAGAGCGTGGCCTTGCTGTCGAAATAATTATACAGCGTCCCCTTCGATACCCCGGCATCGCGCGCGATGCCGGACATGCTGGCGCCTTCATATCCATTTTCGGCAAAAACACGGGCGGCACCAGCCAGTATCTGCTGGCGCTTGGCAGCGGAGGCACCGGAAAGCGGGCAGTCCTGCGCCTGCATCTGGCCTGAATGGTCTGGCGTAGCGCCCATTGAAATCATCCTGCTCCCAAGTCGGTGCGTACTTTCGATTGACCCCGTGAGGAAAGCCGATAGGCTAGGGGACTGACCGAACTGATCGGTCATTCATGCCATGGTAGCGAAACCATGCCGTGCAGGACAGATTTATATTAACTGTTACAGGGACAACAGGGGGCCGCGTTGGTGGGTAGGGGAATTTCATGGCGCACGGCAGTGGTCGGGTTGTCGGTCGTGACCGCCGGGTGCGCGGTCGGCCCGAATTTCCATAAACCCACACCGTGGACGCCCAAACAGTATGGCGGCCCGGACCGGATTCAGGCCGCAACCGACGCGAAAGGCCAGCCGCCCAAGGTCGAAAGCCAGATCACGTCCGATGAACCGGATGCCGCATGGTGGAATATTTTCCACGATGCGGAGCTGACAAAGCTTGAGCAGCGCGTGGCGACAGACAACCTTGACGTGCGCCGCTATGCGTACCGCATGGCCCAGAGCCGCGCGGAACTGCGCATTGCCGGTGCAGAACGCTACCCTGCCATGTCGGCTACCGGTTCGTATGCGCGTCAGCAGTACAGCACCAAGATGCTGCAGCGTATCGTGACCGATGTGGAAAGCGATCCGCAACTAAGCAATAATCCTGTATTTTCCCAGTACGCACCCTCTCCCGGCCAGGCCAAGATTCCCCTGTTCAACCAGTGGCGCGACAGCATCGACGCCACATGGGAAGTTGACCTGTGGGGCCGCGTGCGCCGCCAGTACGAAGCTGCCGCCGCCGAAACGCAGGCCACGAACGAAGCCCGGCGCGGCATGCTGATTTCCCGCCAGTCCGAAGTGGCGCGCGATTACATGGAACTGCGTAACACGCAGGAACAGCTACGCATCGTGATGGAAAACCGCGATGTGGCGAAATCCATGCTGGACCTGAACCAGCAGCGTTACAGCAAGGGACTGGCCAGCAATCTGGAAGTGGAGCAGGCCCGCGCGCAGTATGAAAATACGCTGGCGCAGATCCCCCAGCTTGGGCAGCAGCTTACCGTGCAGGTCAATGCGCTGAGCCTGCTTATGGGTGAGCCGCCGCGCGCCCTGTCCGATGAACTGCTGACCGCATCGGCCATTCCCCCCGTGCCGCCGCGCGTGCCGGTGGGCGTACCGTCCGAACTGGCCCGCCGCCGCCCCGATATCCGCCGCGCGGAAGCCAACCTGCACGCGGCCATCGCACAGGTGGGCGAGGCCGTGGCCGAGTTCTATCCCCGCGTCACCATCAATGCGGGTTTCGGGTTCGAGTCCCTGTCCTTCCGCGATCTGGGGTTCTGGAACGCCAAGGCATGGAATGTCGGCCCCTCCATCACGCTGCCCCTGTTTCAGGGCGGCAGGCTGCGTGGACAGCTTGAACTGCGCAAGGCCGCGCAGAAGGAAGCCGCCATTTCGTACCAGCAGACCGTGCTGGGCGCATGGCACGACGTGGACAACGCCCTTACCGCCTATACGGACGAGCAGATCCGCAATGACAACCTGGCCCAGCGCGCCGATGCCAGCCGTCACGCCCTGCAACTGGCACAGGACCAGTATCGTAACGGTATGGTCACGTACCTGACCGTGCTGGATACACAGCGCCAGTATCTGTCCGCGCAATCCGACCTGACCACCAGCCGGGCCACCATATCGGGCAATCTTGTGCGCCTGTACAATGCGTTGGGCGGTGGATGGGAGACGACCTACCCCGAACCGGTCCGTCGCACGAAGCAGACTGCCACCACCCCAACCCCGGTTGCGACCGGATCGCAGGCGGCTTCGCCCGCCCCTTCCACTGCACGTCAACCCGCATGAAACTGCGTTAAAGGCTTGGCGCGCACGCCCCTTGCTAGTATAAGCCGCCCCGTTCCCGACTGGCTGGCCAGTGGCCGCCATGTGGAACCACGGCGCAGGGATCTGTCATAATGATTACATTGCCCCCCGATTATCGCCCTTCGGAGGATGAGGAGTTCATGAACCCGCAGCAGGTGGAATATTTCCGCCTGAAGCTGTTGAGATGGCGGGCCGATCTGCTCAAGGAAGCGGATGAGACGCTGGCCAGCCTGTCTGAAGGCGGTATCCACGAAGCGGATATTACCGACCGCGCCAGCGTCGAGACCGACCGGGCGCTGGAACTGCGCACGCGTGATCGCGCACGCAAGCTGATTTCCAAGATCAACCAGGCCCTTCAGCGGGTTGAGGCGGGCACCTATGGCTACTGCGAGGAAACGGGCGAACCCATCGGCCTGAAACGGCTGGAAGCCCGCCCGATCGCCACCCTGTCGATCGAAGCGCAGGAACGCCATGAACGCATGGAACGCATCCATCGCGACGACTAGTACGCCCTTCCAACCGGCCAGCAGCCCCAATTAGTCAGAACACGGCAAATAAGGGGTTGCCAGCCGGGACAGGAAAAGTTAGGAAGCGCGCATACAGTGCTGCTGTAGCTCAGTGGTAGAGCACTCCCTTGGTAAGGGAGAGGTCGACAGTTCAATCCTGTCCAGCAGCACCATGATTTCCCTATATTTTTTTGCTCCGCATTTTCGTGTCGTCTGGACCATATGGACCAGGGAATACCGATAGTGCGTCGATAGCCTTTTTCCGCCAGTCCGGACCGGATGTCCGTAAACCCGTTCGATCATGGCGACCATCGCAAAAACACCCCGGCCATCGCCATTCAATGGCGTAGCATGTGCGGCATCATATACTTCAGGCCCGCTTTGGCGACGGGCCTGCTGAACACGGTCCTGATCCTCGCAGATCCCCTTCCCGCGATATCGACAGGCATGCACCGCCCCCCGCATCCATCACATATTCCTGAAGAGACCTGACCGCCCCTGACCGGACTGGTATGTCAGAACATGTCGTGACCGCTACCGCGGGAAAAGCGGGCCGCTACAGGCACCGCAGGGATTTGCACGTCTGCCCCTCAGGCTACAGACGTGCCAACCGTCAGGCGGGAATGTAAACAGCACAGCACCACATATGGAACAGACAGGGTAAAGCAGCACGGGTCGTATGTACCCGCTGGAGTTTTGGATGCGTATTCTTGTTACGGGCACTGCCGGATTCATCGGCTACCATATCGCACGCCGCCTGCTGGCGGACGGGCATAGGGTAACGGGCATCGACGGCATGACCCCTTATTACGATGTCACGCTCAAACGCCAGCGCCACGCCATGCTACGCGCCTTTGACACCTTTGCCTGTAACGAATTCATGCTGGAAGATGCGCAGGCCGTCGGCGACGCATTTGCACGGTGCAGGCCGGAACTGGTGATCCATCTGGCGGCGCAGGCGGGCGTGCGGTACAGCCTGGAAAATCCCGGCGCCTATATCAATGCCAACCTTGTCGGTACCTACAACGTGCTGGAACAGGTCCGCCAGCATGCGCCCGACCACCTGATGATGGCTTCGACGTCTTCCGTCTACGGGGCGAACCGGGATCTGCCCTTTGTTGAATCCCAACGCTGCGACCACCCGCTCAGCCTTTACGCCGCCACCAAGAAAGCGGCGGAGGAACTGGCCCATTCCTATTCCTATCTGTGGAAAATTCCGGTCACGGCATTCCGTTTCTTTACCGTTTATGGCCCATGGGGCCGACCGGACATGGCCCTGTTCCGGTTTACCGACAGCATGCTGCATGACAGGCCGATCGACGTTTATAACAACGGCGATATGGCGCGGGACTTCACCTATATTGACGATCTGGTCGAAGCGGTGCGCCTGCTCTGTACGAAACCACCCTGCAAGGCGGGTGAAAGCGACCCCGGCGCCAGTCCGGTAGCACCTTATCGTGTCATCAATATCGGTAACGGCCAGCCTGTCAGCCTGCTGGCATTCATCGCGGCGATCGAGAAGGCGCTGGGCAGGACCGCCATCCGCAACAACCTGCCCATGCAGCCCGGTGACATGCCGCGCACATGGGCGGACTGCTCCGCCCTGCAGGCCCTGACCGGCTTCGCCCCCGCCACGCCCGTGCAGGCGGGCGTGGATGAATTCGTTGCGTGGTACAGGGACTATTACAGGGTTCCCGCCGCTACCGCGCCCACGGAACAGGATTGCGGGCACGCGCTGTAAGCCGATGGGAAAACCAGAGCGGGCAAAAAATCCGCCTGACCTTACGCCGGGTTATCCAGCCCAAGCCCCGCGATATCGGCCGGTGGCCCCGCCAGCATGCAGGCCACTCCCGTAGCGCCATCCACAACCATGCGGATGTCAACCGGTCCCTCCGCCCCAAACAGGTCCGATGTGACACTGTAAGCCGGGCGCAGCGGTTCATCATGCTGCGCGTCATGGTGGACGATCTCCGTCATGATCCGGCCCAGAGCCTGTTCCAGCCCTTCCATCACCCGTGAAGGGGAAAGACGGGGACGATCCTGCACCTCATCCCCCATGCAGTGCAGTTCCAGCAGGCGTGCCCATGATGCCGATGGGATGAACAGGGGCATGCGCGTTCCATCATTATGACGTTCGGCATGCATGATGCGCCTTGTATTGGCCAGTCCGATAACATCGATGCGGGGCAGGTCATCGCCAATGCGGGCCGCAACCGTGCGGGGGGTATCAGTCATGGGTATCCCGTTCAGTCAAAATATGTGGGCAGTTTCACGATATCGGCGGCCGACAGGGCGGTGGAGATGAAAAAGCCCTGTATCCGCTCCGGCTTCATGGCCATGACCAGATCAAACTGGGCACGGTTCTCGATCCCTTCCACCGTCACTTCCATATCCAGTCCCTGCCCCATCTCGATCAGGCTGGACAGGACCATGCATGCGCCCCGGTCATCCACGATGTTCGCGACCATGGACTGGTCGATCTTGATCTGGGAAAAGGGCAGTTCGCGCAGATGGTTGAGAACGGTTGCCCCCCTGCCGAAATTATCAAGCGCAATATTGAACCCGGCCTGAGCAAGTTCGCGCAGATGGCGGATGCCCTGATCCGCCCGGCGACCATGCAGCATGGCTTCTGTCACTTCCAGCACGAAACTGTCTGGGGCCATGCCGGAATGGCGCAGCGCCGCTTCAAACTCACGCCCGTAATCATCGCGGATCAGGTCCATGCGCGACAGGTTGATGGCAAGCTGGCGCGGGGGCAGGTCGTGACTCTTCCACATGGCGACATTGCGCCGGAAGGCTTCGATCATGTTTGGCCCCATGGCCTGCGCCAGACCCGCATCCGTAAACACATCGGAAAAGTCTTCCGCCGCCAGCAGCCCGCGTTCGGGGTGATGCCAGCGCAGCAGCGCCTCGACCTGATCCATCTGCCGGGTGCGGCAGTTCAGGATGGGCTGGTAATAGATCTCGAACTGGTCATGTTCCACCCCGCAGCGCGCCTCGCTCAGGATCGTGACGCGCGCCTGTGCGCGTTCGCGCAGGGTCCGCGTAAACATCTGCGACTGCTTGCCGCCCGCGCGCTTGGCGGCATACATGGCCATATCGGCGTTTTTCTGCACGTCCTCCATCGTATCGTTACCGTCAAGCAGCACAGCACCCACACTGCCCGCGACGCATACGGTCACCGTCTCGATATCGATCGGGCGTTCCAGAACGGCCTGAAGCCGGTCGAGGTACCGATCCAGCGGCATGTCTTCCAGCGTCCGGTTCAGGATCACGGCGAATTCGTCCCCGCCCAGACGGCTGACCGGATCATCGGGATGCGTCAGTTCGATCAGGCGCGAAGCCACGGCCCGCAGCACGATATCGCCGGCATGATGGCCATGCACGTCGTTGATCTGCTTGAAGCCGTCCAGATCGAACATGACCAGTGCGGGCTGGATCGCCCCGCCTTCCCGACAATGCGCGATTTCATCGGCCAGTGCCGTATTGAAGCCACCGCGGTTGAGCAGCCCGGTCAGCGTATCCGTTTCCGCCAGTTCGCACAGACGGTCGCGGGTGTTCATCAGTTCGGTAATTTCGTAGCGGCTGGCCACATAGCCCAGTATCTGACCGTGCGCATCCATCTTGGGGATGATGGTGGTCGCGACCCAGTAAAGCGAGCCATCCCTGGCGCGGTTACAGATATTGCCACGCCACAGTTCACCCGCGCCGATCGTGCGGTACATGTCGCGAAAGAAGTTGGCGTCGTGATAACCGGAATTGACAATACTGTGGGTAGAACCGATCAGTTCCTCACGCGAATACTGGCTTATTTCACAAAAACGGTCATTCGCATATGTAATGACGCCCTGCCTGTCGGTAATGGCGACAATCAGGATATTGTCAACCAGATCAGCCCAGAAATCCACATCCTGACGTGTCAGTGCCCGCAGCCGATCATCGTGTTGCAATGCCATCTTCCTGTCTGAAAACCAAAGTAGAAAATGGGGCGTTATCCATTAAATTCAACTGACAATGGGTAGCGCCCCCTGACCCGGATGCGCCACCCCGGCAGGCGCACCATCTATTGCCCGGGAAGAATGAACGATCCACGCTCCTGCCCCGCACGGAACCATTCTTCCAGTGCCGCAGGTGGAAGGGGCTTGGCGAACAGGTAGCCCTGCATCACATCGCAACGCAGTTTTTCCAGCAGTTTGTGCTGCTGCACCGTCTCCACCCCTTCGGTCACGACCGTCAGGCCAAGCCTGCTGCCAATGCCGATTACCGCCATGGTCACGGCCTGCGCATTTGTATCGTGTTCAAAATCATTTATGAAGCTGCGATCGATCTTGATTTCGCTCAGCGGCAGGCGCGTCAGGCGTGACAGGGAAGAATAGCCGGTACCGAAATCATCCATAGACAGCCCGACATCCAGCCTGCGGATGGCGTGCAGCACCTCTTCCGTATCACCGCTGCTGTCCATCATCACGCTCTCGGTAATTTCAACCGTCAGGCGGTCGGGCGTGAGGTTATGGTACTGAAGCAGGTTGGCGATATATTCGGGCAGGCCACGATTGCGGAAATGCACGGCTGAAAGATTGACCGAAACGGTGGGCACATGCACGCCGTCCTGATCCCATTTCATCATCTGCGTGCAGGCTTCCTTCAGCGACCACCGGCCGATGGCCTCGATCTGGCCGGTTTCTTCCGCCACGGCGATGAAACGGGAAGGATAGATGTTGCCCAGCTTGGGATGATGCCACCGCGACAGGGCTTCCACCCCGTACAGGCCGCCGGTCATGGTTTCCACCTGCGGCTGGTAATGCAGGTTGAGCATGCCGCGCGCCAGGGAATCCCGCAGCGCCGAACCCAGCATCAGCCGGTCCTGCGCGACCTGGTTCTTCTCGCGTCCCGCAAAGCGGTAGACGCCGCGCCCGTCTTCCTTGGCCTGATGGGCGGCCACGTCGGCCAGGCTGAGCAGGGTTTCACTGTCCGGCCCGTTTTCGGGAAAGGTGCTGATGCCCACACAGCAGGAAATGCTGAGCGTATTTTCCCCCACCTGAAGGGGTCTGGCGATGGCGTTGATCAGCCCTTCGGCAAATTTTTCCGCCTTTTCATGCGAACAGTCGGGGATAACGATGATGAACTCATCCCCGCCCGAACGGCTGACGATGCATTCATCCTTCACCTGCGATCGGATGCGCCGCCCGATCTCGATCAGGAAACGGTCGGCGTTCACATGGCCAAGCGCGTCATTGATATCGCGGAAACGGTCAATATCGACCATGAACAGCGAAAACCGGCTGTTGCCGCCGCGCAGGATCAGACGTTCGATGACATTATGCAGCGACGAACGGTTCAGCAGGCCCGTCAGGCGGTCAAAATTGGAAAGCTGGGCAATATGCAGCCGTGTCTCGTTCTGTTCGATCGCCAGCGCGCAGAACGGCATGCAGGCGGCCACCACCCGGTCCGCCCATTCATGCGATTTCTCACCCCCGCGAAGATAGATGGCGAAAATACCCATCACCTTTCCCGTGCGCGAGACAACGGGGGATGAACAGCACCGCACCAGCCCCAGCGAACGGGCCACCGACTGGTAGCTGTCCCATACCACCGCGTTGCTGGTGGCCGGGCTGCTGCCCAGTTCCTCCACCTGCGCATCGGTCAGCACCATGCTGTCCAGCCCGGCACGGAACCGGGCCGGCATGCCGGGGGCGGCAAGAACCTTGAGCGCATGCGCGCTGTCGATCAGGATAAGGGCGGCCATGCCATCGGGCACGAACCTGTCGGCCCGGCGGCACAGCAGTTCGCCCACTTCGCGTACCGTCTGGTCGGATGCCAGGGCCTGCAGCACATCGTTCTGCAGGACGAGTATCCTGCGCTGCCGGCTCTGTTCCGTCACGTCCTTCATGACGGCGATGTAATAGATCTTGCTGCTGCCGGTCAGTTGCACGCGGGAAATCGACAGTTCACCGCATACATATTCGCCAGTGGAACGCTGGAACTCGACTTCGCGGGATGTTCCGACAATCCGGCCTATTCCGGTTTCCCGGTTGCGGTCGATATAGCCGTTATGCTTCGCACGTTCCGGTAATGGTACAAGGCAGTTTACGTTCTGGCCCATGACCTGTTCACGCGGAAGACCCCATATCTCCTCGGCGGCGGGATTGAAGAAGATGATATTGTTATGCTCATCAATCACGACCATGGGGTCGATGGCCTGCTCCATGGCGGAAAGCAGGACATCGGCGCTAATCTCGGGCTGATCCACCATAAACTCCAGATCGTCGGGGCGCATGATGCACCATTTAAAGCCACGCTTCGTAATTGTGGCAGGCAGGCAGCCCATACCACATGCGCATCCGCTGCGTCAGTCCCGTCATGGTCGGGCAACACAGCGTAATACGCATGATGGATCTGGCGGTACGGTGCCGCTGCATCTGCATCCGAAGGGTGGTGGCCATATCACGTCCATCCCCGCCAGCACAGGACCATAAGCCATCCATCAGTCACGACGGCGTTCCAGATCCTGTGGCAGCATGCCCGCCAGCGGGCGGCAGGCATAGGCACTTTCGCCTTCCGGCTGGGGCATGTTCTGGCGCAGCTCGGCAGCACCTGCTGAAACCGCACGCCACGCCGCCTGCGCCAGCGCCTTGCGGCTGGGGAAATCCGCCGGGTCCAGCGGCGGGTGCAGCAGCACGGTCGCGCGCATCGAACGCCATTTGACCAGTTGCCATACATGGGGGCCAAGGTCCATGTCCCCGTACCATGCGAAGACCGGGCGGCGCGCGCGGTTGACCGGCACGCCCTCAAGCTGGTCGTACACGACCGAAACCGGCTGGATCAGCGGGATCATGCCCGGCTTCGCGGCGATGGTGGCGGCCTCGCTCAACGGTTCGTCCGGCACCTTCCCCGCGGGCAGGCGCGGCGGCTTGGCGATGGCGAAAAAGGCCGACAGGAACGGCAGCACCCGTGACCCGTCCGATGATGTACCCTCGGGGAACAGGATCAGGTTGTCCCCTTCCACCATCAGGCGGTGCAGCATCTCGTCCCGCTCGCGGCCCGTGGTGCTGCGCTGGCGGCTGACGAATATGGTCCGCCCGATGCGGGACACCAGCCCCATGATCGGCCAGCCCTCGATATCGCCCTTGGCCACGAAATTGGATGGCAGCACGGTGCCCAGCACCGGCACGTCAAGCCATGTGGAATGGTTGGAGACGTAAATGACCGGCCGTTCGCCTTCGCGCCGGGCACGCCTGCCCCCCACGCCGCCCGCCCTTCGGCCAACCACGCGTATGCGCAGCGACAGAAGCAGGCACAGCCCGCCCCAGACCATGCGCGTCCAGCGTATCTTGGCCGTGCCGGGAACCAGCAGCAGGACCGCCTCGAACCCGACCGAAAGCGGCACCCACACCGTAATGGCGGCCAGCCGTCCCACGCCACGGGCGGTACGGGCATATTCACGCAGGCGGCCCGACGGGGTGACGGACATGGTCGCGATGGCCCGCGCGGCATCCGAACCCGCTTCAGGGGCGATCACCTGCCGGGAGGCACGTCGCGCGGGCAGGGACTGGACAGGTGGTGTGGAACGACGCCGGGTAAAGCGGCGGATGAAATCGGCGATCATGCGCCTATCCATAGCCCGCCATCATGGCACGCGACAATATAGGGCGGCAGGACAGTCTGGCTGCCGTGTCATGCATGCAACGCGCGCGGTGTGCGCCCGCCGTCATCGTGCCGTCATATTGCCTGGCGACAAGGAATACGGACCGGCGCGGATGGCCTGTGTCCCGTCCGCCGCTGGACCGGACGTGATGACCGGTCCATGCTAGGTACTTATCCCTGAGGAGTTTTTCCCCATGTCCGCATGCAGCCGTCGCGGCGTCCTGTTCGCCGCCACGACCGCCTTCACCCTTCTTGCGTCCCTCCCGCATGGCCCCGCGCGGGCAGCGGATGATGTACTGAACGTGCTGACATGGTGCGATCATGAAGACCCTGAACTGCTTGGCCCCTTCGAGCAGGCCAACAGGGTACGTATCCACTTCAAGGACATCGACAGCGGCGATGCCACCCGCACCATCCTGCGCCAGTCCAGACCGGGAGACTGGGACGTGGTGATCATGGATGAAACGGATGCCCCCCGTCTGGCTATGGCCGGAATGCTGCAGCCGCTGGACCCCGCCGATTTTCCCGCAGCCGAAGTGCCAGCCCCCATCGCCGATCCGGCAATCGGGTCCTATGGCGGCAGGCTGTATTCCGTGGCGGAGAAATATGGCTTCAATGCCGTAGCCTTCAACCGCACACGGGTAGACCCTGCGGATATGGAGGACATCAACGCCATCTGGCAGCCACGCCATCACGGGCGGATCGCGATATATGACAGCTACCTGCCGGTCCTGTCCTATATCGCGCTGGCCATGGGCCTTGATCCCGCACACCTGCACGATACCGACCTGCCCGCCCTGCGGGACAGGCTTGTCACCCTGCGCGCCAGCGCCGCACTGGTAGGGGACATGGCCACGGTGCAGCAGGCGCTGGCGGATGGTCAGGTGGATATTGTCGTGGGCGGTGGCGCATGGACCACGGCGGGCGTGGGCGAAGGCGGCGCAGTGGCGACGGCCGATGCGCAGCCCCCCGCCACAGCCCGGCGCCCGGAGCTGACCTTTACCGTGCCCCGGCAGGGCGGCATACGCTGGCAGCACGGGATTTCGATTGTCGCCACATCGCAGCGCAAGGCGCTGGCGCTGGCATTCGCGCAGTATCTGCGCACGCCTGCCGCGCAGGCGCGGCTTGCCACATCATCATGTTACTGGGGCATGCCCGCCAGTCCGCTTGCCCCGCTGGATGACGCGGCCCGCGCCGCGCTGCACTGGGACCAGCAGCCGGGCTATATCGCCGCAAGCCATCCCTACCCCATCGTTGACGAGGCCATGGATGGCAGGCTGCATGCGTTATGGGACGGCGTGATGAAGGACAGTACTCCCGTCACGCCCACCACGGTCACACCCGCCACAGACAATGCGGATGACGGCACAGCCGGTCCCTGATTTCAGCCGTGACGCACGGCCCGGGGCGTAAGCAGCCGTTCGGCCAGAACACCGAACATCAGCCCCAGGCTACCCCACAGAACAAGCTGCATGCCCAGTGCTGCCTCCCGGAAGCGCCACAGCACGAGGGCGGGGAAATTGTCCGGCACCTCGTTCACATCAGGCAGCACCCATTGCAGCAGCGCGATCAGCACCACGAACACCGCCGCCCCGCACAGCGAGGCACTCCATTCACCCAGCCGCGCCACCAGCGCGCGGCCAGAAAGAACCGCCAGAACGAGCGCGCATAGCGAAAAGACCACCATCTCGAAATAGGTGGCCGTGCGCAGGCCGATCGTCTCCGGCGTACCGACGCCGGGCGGGTTGGCCGGGTATTTGAGATCGGGCACGACAACCACCGCCAGAAATCCCGCCCCGGCCAGAAGCAGGGCGAGCATGCGCGGCGAAAAACGGCCAATCCGGCCATAAGCGGTTGCAAAGACCAGCGAAAACAGACCGCCATAGGCGGCACCATACATGACGGCGGCGGTCAGCATGCCGATGGATGCCTGCACCGCGCGGCTGACCAGTTCCGGCTCTGGCGCATCGCCTGCCGCCGCGTCCTGTGCCGCTTCATAAGCGATGGAAAGGGCGACCTGCGGTTCACCGAACACGCGGGCGAACACGAAGGCAAGGCAGGCGGCAAGAATACCAGCCAGCATGCCACGCAGCAGAAGGCGGCCCGCCATCAGCCAGCCCCCCGACCGGAAAGGGAGGAATGGAAATTCATTGTCAGATCTCCTGTCGGGAAAGCGCGTCCCGCAACGGAATTATTCTTTATCCACCGGGAGAGGTCTGACTTCCGCATGACGACATGCGATGTACAGTGGCGCGACCGTGCCGGAATCCCACCGGCTTCCCTCCCGCGGATCACGAGGGGCGCAGTCAATACCGCGCCCGCATCCAAGTCAATATCGCGCGGCCTACGGCGCAGCCGTGGCCGGGGACTGCGGCAACGTCACCCTGCTGGCCTGACCCTGCGCCGCACGCCACTGCCGCAGCGCATCAAGCGTATGAGCGACATGGCCATCGGGCGAAAGCGCACTATAGGCGTAAATCACCTTGCCATCGGGCGCGATCACATAGGATGTGCGGTTGGCCCGGTTCAGCAGCGGCAGGCGGCTGTCATACTGCCGCGCGATCTGCCCCTTCGGGTCGGTTGCGACCATCAGGCGGCCATGGCCTTCGCTGACGGAAAAACGGTCGAGGGTGGGCAGGTCATCGGTCGAAACGCCGATCACCGTGGCGCCCAGCGCCGTGTACTGGTCCATGGCGGCAGCAAAATCGTGGGCTTCCATGGTGCAGCCACGGGTAAAGGCCGCAGGATAGAAATACACCACCACCGGCCCCTTGCGCAGCGCATCGGCCAGATGGAAGCTGAATTCACTGCCATTGCGCGTGGCCTGGGTATCAAACATCGGGGCCTGGCTGCCCACCGGCAACGCCGCGCGCGCGGGTGAGAAACACACGAACCCGGCAAACGCCAGCACCCCCGCCAGCGGCAGGCACAGCCCCGGCATGCACCAGCGCGAACGCCTGTAAAAATACCTCATGTTTCCTCACACCCTGAAAGCAGGGTTCCAGCCATCATGTGGCGGGCGGCAGGATCTGGCAGCCACCGCCACCCAGTCGCTGACAGACCTGTTCGGCAGCAGCGTGCGACAGGCCGGTCAGCCTTGCACGATAGACATGACCGCGTTGCGATGCAACGCTGGCGACCTGCGTGCGCACCCCGCTGTAGGAAACCCTGGCCTTTGCCTGCCCCGCCGCATGTTCGGCCTGCCCGGCGGAACCGAAGGCGCCCACCTGCACCGCCCAGTCATGTCCACCCGCCATGCTGATGACCCCGGGATGCACCGCAGCCGATGTCATGGGGGTCACGCCGCTCTGTTCACGCGCGCTCCATGCCGCACGGACGGCGGCAGCTTCGGGCGACGGGGGCTCGGCTACCGTATCCTGCGGTGCGGCCGCCATCAGGGTGCGGGCGCGGTTTCGTCCGCCACGGCTGTTCTGCGCCGCCTGCGCGCGGGCCAGTGCGCGCGCTTCCACCAGCAGGTCCGCCTGCGAGCGGTTGAGCGGCGTGCTGCCCGCGATCTTCGGTCCGATGGAGGCTACGTAATCGCGGGTTTCCTTGGGCAGGGTGTGGTAGCGGTCCAGAAAATCATCCAGCCGTCCCGGCCCGCTGTTATAGGCGGCAAGAAAGCCGGGGGAGCCGTAAATGTCGTACATCTCGCGGATGTAGGCGGTGCCTGCCACGATGTTGTCATGGGGTTCATAGGCATCGGGGCCGAGGCTGTAGCGCGCGCGCATCTCGTCATAAGTGGGCGGCATGAGCTGCATGAGCCCCATCGCACCGGGCAGCGAGGTCACGAACTGCCCGTTACGGTAAAGCTGGCCACCAGATTCGCGCTGCATGACCTGCCTGATCCAGACGGCGGGCACGTCGAAGCGCTGCGACGCCTCGGTAATATACGGTCCCCATGGATCGTCCGGCGGGCCGGGCGGGGTATAGCTGGTATGGGCGCGGGCGCGATAGGTATCGGCTTCGTCCATCATCTGCGCTTCGGTCATGGGGCGTGGCCCCTGCGCGCAGGCGGCCAGAAAACCCGCGAATGCCAGCGCCAGCCACCGCACGGCCCCGCGCGTAGTGGTGGACCGGGCGACCGGGGCCGCCTGCCCACATTCGTCAGATGCCGGTTCCACTACTGCCTGCGCTGTTGCCATGTCCTGCCGTTATCCCGCTCATGCCCATGTTCCCATGGTGGACATGCCAGCATGGCCCCATCCGACGGGAGGGCCGCACCATAACAGCGCGGCTCCGGCTTGCGCAATCCTGATGCGCAGGCTGCGTACATGCCATTTCCCGCCCGGAATTAAAGGAAGTTATTCCTCGGTGCAGGTCGCGGGGTCGGGACCGGTGCGGTGGCTGGGGCTGTCCAGTGCCGCAAGGTCACGCATGTCCTCATCCGTCAGCTTGAAGCTGAATGTCTGCAGGTTGGCGCGCATGCGTTCGGGATGCGCACTTTTGGGAATGGGCACTGAGCCGGTCTGTACTATCCAGCGCAGCATGACCTGTGCGGGGGTCTTGCCATGACGTTCCGCTACGCGGTTGAGGACCGGATTCTCCATCACCGCGCCCCGGCCCAGCGGACTCCACGCCTCGGTCAGGATGCCGTGCTTGCGGTGCATGGCGCGCAGGCCCGACTGCGCGAAATCGACGTGCATCTCGATCTGGTTGACGGCGGGCACCACGCCGGTTTCGTCAATCAGGCGCTGGATGTGTTCGGGCAGGAAGTTAGACACCCCGATGGAGCGTACATGGCCATCCTTCTGCAACTGGATCATTGCCTTCCAGCTTTCCACATACAGGTCCTTGGCCGGAAGCGGCCAGTGGATGAGGTAGAGGTCGACATAACTCATCTTCAGCCGTTCAAGGCTGCGTTCGAACGCGCGCAGGGTGCTGTCGAAGCCATGGTCGGCCCCGCGCAGCTTGGTGGTGACGAAAATATCCTCACGCCCGACATCGAAACTGAGCAGCCCCGTACCCACCCCGCTTTCATTGCCGTAACGCGCCGCGGTATCGAACAGCCTGTACCCCGCCGCCAGCGCTTCACGCACCGCTGCTTCAGCCTGCGGGTTATCCAGTGGATAGGTGCCGAAACCGATCGCGGGAATCCTGTATCCGTCATTGAGGGTAAGCAGGGGAATCGTGGTCATGGTCATTCCTTCGCCAGACGCTCCCGGCAGCAACTGACCCCGCGCGGGCGGCGGGGCGGCGATCTGGCCGGGGCAGGACGTGTCGCCTATGGTCAGGGTAACGATGCCCGGCCCCGTTTGGTTTATGCCCAGTTTTCATTACTGGGCTGCATATGGTTCATTGTCCCCGCTCAGAAAGGACAGACATGACCGATACCCCCACCCCGCCTGCCGCCGATCTTCACCACACGATCCTGACGATCGATACGCATATCGACATCCCGTGGCCCGACCGGAACGATTTCGCCACTGGCGCGCCGTCGCGCCGGGTGGACCTGCCGCGCATGCGCGCCGGTGGGCTGGGGGCGGCGTGCCTTGTGGCCTATGTGGGACAGGGCGCGTGCGATGCGGCGGGTCATGCCGCGGCGTCGGACCGGGCGCTGGCCATGCTGCGCGTAATCGCGGACACCGGCCAGATACCGGGCGTGCGGGTATGCGATACGGTCGAGGGCGTACGCGCCGCCCATGCGGCGGGTGACATCGTCATTATTCCCGCCGTCGAAAACGGCTACACCATCGGCGAGGACCTGTCCCTGATCGCCGCGTTCCGCAAACTGGGCGCGCGTTACATGACGCTGACCCATAACGGGCATAACCGTCTGGCCGATTCGGCCCGGCCGATGCAGCACCTGCAGGACCCCGAAAGCATCCATGGCGGCCTGTCGGCGCTGGGCCGCGACGCGGTGGCGGAAATGAACCGCCTTGGCATGCTGGTCGATGTTTCCCACACCGCGCGCAGCACGATGATGCAGGCCGTCGAACTGTCACGCGCGCCGGTATTCGCCAGCCATTCCTGCGTGCGCGCCCTGTGCGATCATCCGCGCAACCTTGATGATACGCAGCTTGACGCGCTGAAGGCGTGTGGCGGGGTGATCCACATTACCGCCATGGACGCTTTCCTGCGCCCGCGCGACGTGCGCGACACGCGGGCCGTGACCGTGGCGGATTTCGTGGACCATATCGATTACGCCGTGCAGCGAATCGGTATCGAACATGTCGGCATCTCGTCCGATTTCGATGGCGGCGGCGGAATACGCAGCTGGGCCAATGCCGCTGAATCCGGCAACCTGACCGCCGAACTGCTGCGGCGCGGCTATGATCGCGACCAGATCGCGGCGCTGTGGGGAGAGAATTTCCTGCGCATCATGAAGCAGGCGGAAGAGGTGGCGGACACGATCGCGTGACCGTCATATCCCGCCCGCTCTGGATCACGCGCGCCCAACGGGCTATATCCTGTGCCGTACTGACCGAATATGGAACAAGAAATGACCACCAGCACTGACTACAAGGTCAAGGATCTCTCGCTTGCCGAGTGGGGACGCAAGGAAATCTCGATCGCGGAAGGCGAAATGCCCGGCCTCATGGCGCTCCGTGAGGAATATGGCGCGTCCCAGCCGCTGAAGGGCGCGCGGATCGCGGGCTGCCTGCACATGACGATCCAGACCGCCGTCCTGATCGAGACCCTGACGGCGCTGGGGGCCACGGTCCGCTGGTCGTCATGCAACATCTTCTCGACGCAGGATCAGGCCGCGGCCGCCATCGCAGCCACGGGCGTGCCCGTTTTCGCATGGAAGGGCCTGACGGAAGACGAATTCAACTGGTGCATCGAGCAGACCGTCCGCGGTCCCGATGGCTGGACGCCGAACATGATCCTGGATGATGGCGGCGACCTGACCGTCCTCATGCACGACAAGTATCCCGAACTGCTCAAGGACGTGCGCGGCCTGTCGGAAGAGACGACAACGGGCGTCCATCGCCTGTGGGAGATGGAAAAGAAGGGCACGCTCAAGGTTCCCGCCATCAACGTCAATGACAGCGTGACCAAGTCCAAGTTCGACAACCTGTATGGCTGCCGCGAAAGCCTGGTGGACGCCATCCGCCGTGGCACGGACGTGATGATGGCCGGCAAGGTTGCCGTCGTTGCCGGTTATGGCGATGTGGGCAAGGGTTCCGCCGCGTCCCTGCGCAACGCGGGCTGCCGCGTGCTGGTGACCGAAGTGGACCCCATCTGTGCGCTGCAGGCCGCAATGGAAGGCTACGAGGTCGTGACGATGGAAGAAGCCGCCCCGCGTGGCGACATCTTCGTAACCGCCACGGGCAATGTGGACATCATCACGCTCGACCACATGCGCGAGATGAAGCACCGCGCCATCGTGTGCAACATCGGTCACTTCGATTCCGAAATCCAGATCGGCGCCCTGCGCAACTTCACGTGGGACAACATCAAGCCGCAGGTGGATGAGGTCGTCTTCCCCGATGGCAAGCGCCTGATCGTGCTGTCCGAAGGCCGTCTGGTGAACCTGGGCAACGCGACGGGCCACCCGTCCTTCGTGATGTCCGCGTCCTTCACCAACCAGACGCTGGCGCAGATCGAACTGTGGACGGCACCGGCGGGCAAATACGAAAACAAGGTCTACACCCTGCCCAAGGTACTGGACGAAAAGGTTGCCGCACTCCATCTGGCGAAGGTGGGTGCCCACCTGTCCCGGATGACCAAGGAACAGGCAGCCTACATTGACGTGCCCGTAAACGGCCCGTTCAAGAACGACTTGTACCGTTACTAAGCACCGCCAGAGTCCCTGATATACGCTTGACCGGTCCGGCACCCGCCGGGCCGGACCCTGCGATGGAGAGAGAATATGAGCATCTTCGGTTCAATCATGTCCAAGATCTTCGAATATACGGGACTCAGCCACGCTGATGCCGCGACACCGGCGGCAGCCCCCGCTGCTGCCCCGGCCGCCGCTGCGGCTCCGGCTGCTTCCGCCGCCCCGGCCCAGCCGGTGGACGTGGATGCGGTTCTGGCCGCCATGGCCGCCAGGAACCCCGAAAAGCTGAACTGGCAGACATCCATTGTCGACCTGATGAAGCTGCTCGGGCTGGACAGTTCCCTTGCCGCGCGCAAGGAACTGGCGTCGGAACTGCACTACACCGGCGACACCAGTGATTCCGCGTCCATGAACATCTGGCTGCATGCCCAGGTGATGCAGAAACTGGCGCAGAATGGCGGTAAGGTCTCCCCCGACCTGATGAAATGACGCCAGGCGGGACGGGCGCGCGTGGCAGCCAGCCATCGCGCGCCCGTTTTGCATACCGGCCCCACCAAGCGACACGACAGCCGCCACGATACGCGGCATGACGGAAGGATACGCGATGGAGACCGTGCCCGATTTTCCCATGACGGACAGCGCAACCCTGTCGTCGGGCATGTCATCAGCCTCTTCCGTGTCCAACGGTCTGGTCTGGGCCATTGCCTGCCGCGCAGGCCAGAAGCCTGAACGCCTGACCGATGAACAGATCGCCCGCGCGCTTGAAGGCGGCGACCCCGCCACACCGGGGACATGGGTCTGGCTGCATTACGATATCGTCCATACATCCACCCGTGCCCACATACAGGCCATACCCTGCCTGCCCGAAGAAGTGCGTCTGGCGCTTGGCAGCACGGACCGGGGTACGAATGTGGAAGCCGAGGGCGACATCGTATATGGCGCGCTGCCCGGCTTTGACGATGCCATGTCGGAAGATGACAAGAACCTTTCCGCATGGCGTTTCGCGGTCCTGCCGACCCTGCTCATCACCACCCGCCGACAGCCGGTGCCGGCGCTGGGGGTGGTCTATCGCACGCTCCAGCGCATCGAATCCTTTGATTCCCCTGCGGAAGTGGTCGATTATACGCTGCTGGAGTTCGCGGATACCGTCCGCCGCAACATCGCCATGCTCGATGACCAGCTGGACCGCGCGGAAGACCTGCTGCTGACACTGGACCAGCACACGGATTTCGGTCGCATAAGCGGGCTGATCGGTCGGGTCCGTCGCCGTTCGACCGAACTGCGGCGCGTGATTTCGCCCGTGGACCGCATTTTCCATAACGAGGATCTGGAACTGCCCGAATGGGCGGAAGATGACATACGCGACCGGTCGCAACGCCAGATCCACGCGGCGCTTGATGACCTTCTGGCGCTACAGGACCGCGCGCGCTCGCTACAGGACGAACTGGCATCGGGACAGGCGGAAGAAACCAACCGCCGCCTTTATACCGTGTCGATCGTGACCACCCTCATGCTGCCCGCCACATTCGTCACCGGCTTTTTCGGCATGAATACAGGGGGCATGTTCCTGGCATCCGGCGCGATGGGCACGGTGGAGGCCGGTGGGATCTGCTTCCTGTTCATGATGATTACGTGGCTGCTGCTCAAGGTCATGAAACTGCTCTAGGCAGGCAACAGACGAGCTGCCTGAAAGACCGGCCTGCATGCCAGATCAGGGCGCAGCGCCCTTCATGTCGACGATAGCAGGCCCCTGCCCGGCATGATGTCATGAAGGGCATAAGCGCCGTATGGGGCTGTAGCAGCAGGCCATGATTACGGGATGGCCGCGATGCCGAATGCTGCGCCCCGCAGGCGGAAGAACCCTTAATGGATTGAATTGAGGCCCAAACGCAAAAAACGGCCCCGAAAGGCCGTCTTTTAATCCGCTGATCTTCCGTAGAAGATCTGGAGCGGGCGATGGGATTCGAACCCACGACCCCAACCTTGGCAAGGTTGTGCTCTACCCCTGAGCTACGCCCGCGCTCCGCGTCGGTGAGGCGGTTTCTAAGCCAATGCCGCAGGGTGCGCAAGGGGGTAAAATGCTTTTTTCGAAGTTTTTTTCATCGGGGCAGAAGGCGGTTGCGGGTACGGCCCGGAATGCCAATCTATTACGCAGCGATATGAATCAGTCCCCATGGGTATCCGGGCCACAGCACCCACCCCATGGTGGCCGCACACCGACAGGATACAGAACCAGATGGACTACATTATCGGCCAGACACCCCGGCCTGCCAGTTCCGGTCCCGCAGCCGCCAGCCCCGCTGGCGCACCGGATCCGGTCATGGACGGCACGCAGAACACCTTCATGCGCGATGTGGTGGAAGCCAGTCGTAACCTGCCGGTGCTGGTCGATTTCTGGGCGACATGGTGCAAGCCGTGCAAACAGCTTACGCCTGTTCTGGAAAAGGTGGTGCGCGCCGCAGGCGGACGCGTGCGGCTGGTGAAGGTGGATGTGGACGCCAATCAGGCGCTGGTGCAGCAGCTTGGGCAGATCGGGCTGCCGGTGCAGTCCGTGCCGCTGGTCGCGGCTTTCTGGCAGGGACAGATACTGGACCTGTTTCAGGGCGCCAAACCGGAAAGCGAAGTGCGCCGCTTCATCGAAAACGTGCTGAAGGCAGGCGGCGGCGCCCTGCCTGCCGCCGACCTGATCGATGCGGCCCGTGCCGCGATGGACGAAGGCCGGGCGGAAGCCGCTGCCGGGCTGTTTTCGCAGGTTCTGGAAATCGAGCCCGAGAACCCCGCCGCATGGGGTGGCCTTGCCCGCGCGCTGATTGAAATGGGCGATGAGGAAGGGGCAGAGACGGCGCTTCAGGATGCGCCCGCGTCCATCGCCAGCCATGCCGAGATCACGGGTGCTAGGGCTGCGCTGGAACTCAAGCGCGAAGGCCGCAAGGCCGCCGAGGAAGCGGAGGAGATCCGCGCCCGTCTGGCAGCCAACCCCAGGGATTACGCAGCCCGCTTTGAACTGGCCGCCGCCCTGAACGCGGCAGGCAAGCGCGCGCAGGCCGCCGATGAACTGCTGACCATCATGAAGGCGGACCGGACGTGGAATGACGACGCGGCCCGCCTGCAACTGATCCGCCTGTTCGAGGCATGGGGCCAGACGGACCCCGACACCATCGCCGCGCGGCGGCGCATGTCCTCGCTGCTGTTTTCGTGACGCGGCATGACAACAGGGGAAGTGTCATCATCCATGATGACATTCCCCGTCACATTCCGCAGCTTGGCGACATCACGCTGGCGGATTTCCCGGCGGAACTGGGGCTGTTCCCGCTTGATGAAGCGCTGCTGCTGCCGCAGGGCCGCCTGCCGCTGAACGTGTTCGAACCCCGCTATGTCGCATTGGTTGAAGACGCGCTGGCCAGCAACCGCCTGATCGGCATGATCCAGCCCCGCCCGCTGGAAGGGATGGGGGATACCGGTCCCGGTGACGATACCGTCACCGATCCCGGCATGGATGATGGCTACAGCGATACCCCGCCCCTGTATGGAATCGGATGCGTGGGGCGGATCACCGCCATGACCGAACGGGTGGATGGCACCTACGCCATTACGCTGACCGGCATCGCGCGTTTTCGCCTGCTGCGCGAGACGGCGCTGCGCCGGGGCTACCGGGCGGGACGGATCGACGTATCCTCCTTCGTATCGGACCTGACGGATAGCGGGGATGACATTCCCTTTGACCGGGAAGGGCTGCTGAACGCGCTTCATGATTTCTGTGAGGCACAGGGCGTGAGCACGCATTGGGAAGCCCTGCGCCAGATGGATGATGCCGCCCTGCTGGTCACGCTGCCCATGATCTGCCCCTTCGGCACGGCGCCCCGGCAGATGATGCTGGAAGCGCCCACCCCGGCCGCGCGCGCGCAGATCCTGCGCAATCTGCTGGACGGGGCTGGACACGAACCCGATGAGGGTGCATCCCCCTCGTAACTGATGTCGCATGTAATACTGCAACCTGCACGGGATATGCCGCCATGACTGAAAAGCCACCCGCACCGCCACTTGATCCCCGGCTGCTGTCCGTCCTTGTCTGCCCCGTGACCAAGGGGCCGCTGGTCTATGACCGCGAGGCTGGCGAACTGATCAGCAAGCGCGCCGGACTGGCCTTTCCGGTCCGCGATGGCATTCCCATCATGCTGCCCGACGAAGCCCGCCGACTGGACGCCTGAACCACAGCCCTGCCGCCCGTGTCTCCAGTCAGGGACACGGAACCGGCAGTCAGTTTCATGGTTTTACGCCGCCGGGGGCACCGGCATACCGTCGATCAGACGCACGCCATCCAGCCATGCCGCCGCCAGCAGGCGCGCGGACATGCCCGGTGGAAGGGCAGTCAGGGGCTGCAGGTCGGCCTCGGCGCGCAGTTCGACATATTCCACGCGTTCAAATCCTGCCGCCGTCAGGTCCTGCGCGACTTTCGCCAGTGCGGGGACGACCTCCGCGCCGCCCGCGATTGCCCGTGCACAGGCTTCAAGCGCACGCGGCAGGGCCACCGCCGCCTGCCGCATGGACGCGCCCAGCCGGCGATTGCGCGATGACAGGGCCAGCCCGTCCGCTTCGCGCAGGGTGGGGCAGGATATGATCTCGACGGGCAGGTCAAGGTCGGTCACCATGCGACGGATGACCTGCACCTGCTGGAAATCCTTCTCCCCGAAAAAGGCGCGATCGGCCAGCGTCTGCAGCAGCAGCTTGCACACAACCGTCGCCACACCATCGAAATGGCCGGGACGCATGCCGCCGCACAATCCCTCCGACACGCCGGATACGGTTATGCGCGTGGCGAAGCCGGGCGGGTACATCTGCGCTGCCGTCGGGGCGTACAGCACGTCCACGCCCGCATCGGACAGAAGGCGCGAATCCGCCTCAAGCGTGCGGGGATAGGTTGCGAGATCATCGGCATTGTCGAACTGGATCGGATTGACAAACACCGTCACGATCACGCGGTCCGCCTGCTGCCGCGCGGCATGGACAAGGGACAGGTGACCCGCATGCAGCGCACCCATTGTCGGGACCACCGCCACACGTTCCCCTGCCTGTTTCCATGCCCTGACCCGCGCGCGCAATGTGGCCACGGTGCTGAGGGTTTCCATCGGCTGCATTCACCCGGTTCCTTATCCACATCCCGCAACATGCGGGTGCATGGCGGGCGTGTGCTGCTTAACACCATTGTCCCCCCCCATGTGAAGGGCGTGGTGAAGGGATGGCTTTTCTGCTATGTCCACCCTTGCGTCATGCAGGAGGTTTTTTTGGCCCGTTTTCTTCCCGTTCTTGCTCTCTGCGGCATTGTGCTGTCACTGGCGGCATGCGCCAGCAATACGCCGGGATCGGTCAGGGACCGTTCGACATGGGCACGCTGGGGCTATGCCGAAGGGGTGAAGAACGCCGCCTCCCACTAACGCGGCCCTCTTCTTTGCCTGCCGCACGTTACATGACTGCCCTGCCTTACCTTCAGCTACGGGATGCCGGTTCTGCCGGCTGCTTGACTGTATGACCGATACTTCCGAACCCGCATGGTTCCCCATCGCGCTGCGGCTGGACGATGTCCGGGTGCTGGTGGTGGGCGGCGGCATGATCGCGGCGAACAAGGTCCGGCTTCTGCTGGCCCACCGGGCGAAGGTGGATGTCATCGCCACCCGTCTGGACGAAGAAATGCGGCGGTGGGGGGAAGACGGCACGATCACCCATATCGCCACCACCGCCGATGAAGGCGCCCTGCGCGCTGCCCTGCCGGGCTGCCGGCTGGTCTATGCCGCAACCGACGACCGCGAAACCAACCGCGCCGTGGCCGCCATCGCGCGTGAGATGAACATTCCCGTCTGCGCGGTGGACGACCCGCAGCCTTCCACCTTCATCACCCCGGCCCAGATCCATCGCGGCCTTGTCCGCATCGCCATATCGACCGGCGGCGCGGCCCCGGTACTGGCCCGCCGCCTGCGCGAGCAGGTCGAAAGCTCCATACCCGAAGGCACGGGCGAACTGGCCATCTTCATGCAGCAGCAGCGCGAATATGTGGGACAGGCCTGCCCCGACATTTCACGCCGCAGGCGGGTATGGGAAACCTTCCTCGACGGTGCGGGCGCGCAGGCCGCCCGGCAGAACGAGACAGCCCGCGCGCGCGCCATACTGGATGACATCATCGCCGGCACCACCACGCGCGGTGAGGTCTGGCTGGTTGGCGCGGGGCCGGGGGACCCGGACCTTCTGACGCTGCGCGCGCTGCACATGATGCAGAACGCCGATTCCGTGCTGTATGACCAGTTACTCTCCCCCGCCCTGCTGGACCGGGTACGGCGGGATGCGGAACTGGTGTTCGTGGGCAAGCGCCGCAACCGGCACACCATGCCGCAGGAAGAAATCAACGCCGAGCTGGTACGCCGCGCGCAGGCGGGCCAGCGCGTGCTGCGGCTGAAGGGTGGCGACCCGTTCGTGTTCGGGCGGGGGGGCGAGGAAATCGAGGCCCTGCTGGAATCCGCCATACCGTTTCAGGTCGTGCCCGGCATTACCGCCGCCAATGGCTGCGCGGCCTATGCCGGTATCCCGCTGACCCACCGCGACTGCGCGCAGGCGTGCATGTTCGTGACCGGCCATGCCCGTGCCGACGGGACGCTGCACCTGCCATGGGACAGCATGGCCCGACCGGGACAGACCGTGGTGATCTACATGGGTGTATCCGCCCTGCCCGCGCTGTGCGCCAGACTTGAGGAACATGGATTGCCCGCCGACTGGCCCGCCGCCATTGTCGAACGCGGCACAAGGGCGGACCAGCGTGTGCTGACCGGCACCCTCGCCAGCCTGCCCCGGCAGGCCGCAAGCGCAGGCGTTGGCAGTCCGGCGCTGATAATCGTGGGGGAAGTCGTCCGGCACCGGGTCATTTCTCCCGCCTGACCGCATGGCGCCACGGTGCTGCCGTACACGATTTGTTATGAATTTACGGCAACTTTCATTGTATTGAGCGCAATGAGCCACTGAACGGTCAGGGAGGCCATGCCAGACTTACCGGCAGGAAACGCACGCAGCGCACATGCTGTCGCCCGCGCGTTCTTACCATGGATAGATCGCCTTCCCCCCGGCTGGATGGGTTTCAGCCTGCGCACATGGTGTTCGCTTGTCCTCGGGCTGGCGACCGCTTTCTGGGTCCAGATCGACAACCCGCTTCTGGTCGGCGTTACGGTCATGATCCTGGCCCAGCCATTGCGGGGACAGGCCCTGTCCAAGGCGTTTTACCGGCTGCTGGGTACCGTGGTGGGCATGGGTGTGTCCATCGTGCTTGTGGCGGTGTGGAATGAACAGCGTGGGCCATTCCTTGGCGGGGTCGCGCTGTGGCTTGCCGCCTGCGCGTTTGTCGGCTCGCTGGAACGCGACTTCCGTTCCTATGGCGCGCTGCTGTCGGGCTATACCGTCGCCCTTGTGGCGGTAAACTGCATCGACACGCCCCAGAATGTTTTCAACGTTGCCGTCTCCCGGGCTTCAGCCATTTCCATCGGGGTGTTCGCGGTGGCGGTGGTCAATATCCTCTCCGGCTCGCCCGAAGCATGGCGTGGCCTTGCGGACGGGCTTGAAAAACTGACCCAGCCCATCAGTGCCACGGCACGCGCCGCCCTGCTGCATCTGTATGACCGGGGGGCACAGGCGGATGTGAAGCTGGGGTCACGCATTCTCGCCCTGACCACGCGCCTGTCCTATGCCCGCACGGAACTGGAACGGGGGGGCGCACGTGCCAACGGGGCGCGTCTGGCCATGGTGTCGATGCTCAACGTACTGGACTGCGCGCGCGGACTGGGGCGGCAGGCCGGTCGCGCCAACATCGACCCCGTGATTGACGACGCCATTGCCCGGACTGCCCGGCAACGGGAACTGCGCGGCGATCAGGTGGCTTTCACCGTCCATATCCTCAATACCATCCGCGCGGATCTGCCCGGTCATGTGCCCAATGCGGACGAAGCCTTCGCCATCGAACGCGCGGCGCGCATGCTGGCCGCACGCATCAATTCCCATGTGGGCCAAGCCATGCTGGCGGGCACAAAGAAGGTGGATGCCCATTGCGGAACCATCCCGATCGCCACCCAGCCCAATTACGGACTGGCGCTGATCGGCGCGCTGCGGGTGCTGATCGGCTTTTCGTTCGCGGCGGGTGTATGCGTGATAACCGGCCTGCCGGGGGCGACCGTCGCGCTGGCCCAGACCGCGCTGACGCTGACACTGGCGGCGACCAATGTGGATACGGCCCGTTTTGGCATGGGGGCCGTAATCGGCATACCGTGCAGCGTGCTGGCCGCGGCCGTACTGAACTTTATTGTCCTGCTACATGGGGCGGACATGCCGTTTCTGGCGCTGAGCCTGCTGCCGCAGACATTTATTGCGTGCCTGCTGCTGATGCGGCCTGCAACGGCTGCGATCGGGTTCAATTACGGTGTCTTCTTCTTCGCCATACTGGGGCTGGACAATCACCAGAGCTACAACCCCACCGAATTCCTCAACCGCAACATCTTCTACCTGCTGGCGGCACTGCTGGCCTTCATCATTCTTGTCCTGCTGTTTCCCCCTTCCCCGCGCAGGCAGCGGTTCTGGATGGCCGCGACCATCGTGCGTGCGCTGGAGCGCCAGATGAAGGGCCATGGCGAAGTACAGGGTCCCGCCCATCTGACCCGCAGTTTTGACCGGCTGGCGCAGATGCAGTTCTGGACCGAGCGGCTGCCCGCCACCGGCAGCAGCCGCAACCAGATCGAAAGCTTTACCGCCCTTGCGGAGCTGGACATGGCCCTTGCACGCGCCCGCGCCTATGCAAGGCAGGCACGCGACATTGCAGCACTGCGTCCCGCCGCCGAAATGGCGGAACGCGAACTGGTGGTACACACCCCGATGGCCATGAACGAGCAGATACACAGGGCGCTGGATGCCGTTCCCGCCCCTGCGGTGGACCAGCCGTTACCGACACAGGTTGCGGCCATAAACCTGCTGGCCGGGCTGAACGCCGCGCTGCGTGCATGGCAGGTCGCCCTGCCCCGCCTGCGCCATTACGGCATCGTCAACATGAAGAAGGGGCTGTGATGCGGCAGGTTGTCGATGTGGAAGGCGTGCTGGTTTCGGCCTTCGTCATGAATCTGGGGCTGGCGCTGTGCACGCTGCTGGTGCTGCGTGGCCTGCTGTCATGGCTCAACCTGTGGCGGTTCATATGGAACCCGCCACTGGCGCAATTCGGGCTGCTGATCTGCCTTGTCGGCCTGTATACACTGATCCTGTGAAAGAATACTGACGTGTTCGCTTATGCAAACCGCCTTGTGCGTCTGGCCATTACCCTTGTCATCCTGCTTGTAGCAGTCATCGTGGCCGTGGTGCTGTGGGATTACTACACGGCCTCTCCCTGGACCCGTAACGGGCAGGTACGTGCGCAGGTTGCCAATATCGCACCGCGCGTTTCGGGACAGATCAATGAAGTGCGCGTGCATGACAACCAGTTCGTCCATACGGGCGACATCCTGTATGTCATCGACCCGTTCGATTTCCGGGTGAAAGTGGATATCGCCACGGCTGCGGTGAACGAACGCAGGGCGGATCTGGAATTCAAGACATCGCAATATGAACGCCGGCAGAGCATTTCCGGCGTGGCCGTATCGGGTGAGGAAAAACAGCAGTTCGAGGCCGTGGCCCAGCAGGCGGAAGCGCAGTATGCCGCTGCACTGGCGGACCTGCGGCAGGCCCGCATCAACCTTGAACGCACCGAAGTACGCAGCTCGATCAACGGTTACGTCACCAACCTGACCATGCGCGCGGGCGATTACGCCAATGCGGGACAGGTGAACGTGCAGGTGATCGATGCCGATTCCTACTGGGTGGACGGGTATTTCGAAGAAACGAAAATCCACGCCATCAAAACCGGCGATCCGGTCCGGCTTGATCTCATGGGGTTCCATGAACCCCTGTTCGGTCATGTGGAAAGCATTACGCGTGGCATCGCCAGCAACAATGCCGCCACGTCCACGCAGGGACTGCCAGCGGTAGACCCGATCTATACTTGGGTGCGGCTGGCGCAGCGTATTCCCGTGCGCGTGCATATCGACCGTGTGCCGCCCGATCTGGTGCTGGCTGCGGGCATGACCACGACCGTTACCGTGGTGTCGGCAGCGGGTAACCGCCGCCACATGTCCATCCGCGATGCGCTGCGCCATGTGGGCGATGACATCCAGCATCTGGTCGGTCACCGCTAGACAGTGCGTCACATCCGTTATCCACAGATTCAGGGGACGAATATCCGGGCAACCCTGTGGACAGACCCATCAGCAAACGGGGATAACGTGGGTGTTCACAACGACTCGTGAAAGAAAGGGCTGAATTCGCGCCGCATCGGCCCGCCTGTATTTTCATGGCGGGGCTGCCGGGTCAGATGCCCGGCGGGATCGTGTAGGGATCAGGCTGCGGGGTCGCAGCAGGCGCGCCCATGCGGTGGGCGCGGTAAAGCAGCCCATGGCCCAGTTTTTCAATCAGCACGCCACGACGCTGCAGGCGGTCACTGGCAATGGCGTAACCCATCTCACGCACGATCTGACCCCGCAGCACCTGCAACCAGCCACGCAGGGCAAGTTTCATCCGTGTCATGTCCCGCACGTTTCCTTCTCTCCACCAAGTCAGTCATCTTCCTCATGGCAGATAAGATTTAAATGCATGACTTTCAAGACCAGTCAGCGGGCTTAAAGGGTTATTTTTACGGAATTCATGTCATGACATGAAATCCATACCCGCCCACACGCACCGGGCAGGGTCCATTCCTGACAGGAATGGCCCGTACCAATCCTGCCATGGGGGATTCCTTGCGCTACCTGTTTATTCTACTTGTTCTTGTCGGCGGTTATTGTGTTCCGGCTTCTGCCCAGACCCCGGCGGCGCAGGTCATCAGCACATTGTTTTCCGACAAGCTGACCATGATGGATCTGGGCCTGATCCGTGCCGAACGCGCCATGCAGCACGAAATTGATACCCTGCCCGACAGCTATGACAGCGACATGGCGCCGGTGGCCGATTTCGATCCCCGGCGCAACAGCATCCTTGTTGGCATCTGGTACGAAAACCACGACAGCTTTACCCGCGACCAGTGCGACAGGCTGCTTGATACCGTCCATAAATCCTTCGGAAACCAGCCGACCACCATCATCGCGTCGTGGTTCCGCCATCATGGCTATACATCGCTGCGCGATGCTGGACAGTTCTATACCGGGCTGCGCAACATCATCTGGCTGGTGGTGACCGATGGGGAACGCGCGTGCTCCTATTCCATGGCCACCGGACAGCGGACCGTAACCGGGTTCTGAGCGTTCCGGTAAAGCTGTTTTCAGTCAGTCTTTCCGCCCTCGTCCCGCCCGCTCCAGAAACTGCGCTGCAGTTCCGCCGCCTCGGATTCCAGCAGGGGGCCAATGACATCCACCATACGCTGGCCCGCTGCGAATACGGTACGGCACGGCAGGTCCAGCGTCGGGTTTTCCGGATGATTGCCGGTCATTTCCTTCAGGTTATGCTCGCTCTGTCCAAACACCACCCGACCGATGCCGGTCCAGTACACCGCCCCCGCACACATCGCACATGGCTCGGCCGATGTATACATCGTGCATGACGCCAGTGCCGCCGGTGGAAATTTCCTGGAAGCCCGCGTGGCCAGCAGCCGTTCGGCGTGCGCGGTCATGTCACCGCCTTCTGCCGTGTAGCCATTACCCTGTTCCAGCACCACTTCGCCCTGCGCATCGACCAGAATGCAGCCGAAGGGATGATCGCCTGCCTGCCGCGACCGTTCGGCCACGGCAAAAGCCTGCCGCAGGAAATGTTCATGATCGAGATCGGGCAGACGCGCGGTATCAGTCATTGCTTATCCGTAAAAAATATCTGTTGCCGTTGCGGCGTCCCACTATGGCTTTTCAAAAGCCTGGCGCAATCCCTGATCCCACGCGAAGGGGTTACAAATGCGGGCCGCACGACCGAAGAATGATCGCCCCCCTACCGCCGCCATCCCACCATACCGTCCGGATATACCGCTCCATACCGGGCACAACAGTTACGTTTCTGGCATGAACAGGCACGGATGGCATGATGCCTGATGTGTCGTGCCACTGGTGCTTGCCCTGACCCGGCAGAGGACCGGAGCTTTATGGCTTACATAGTGAACGAGCGGGACCACGTGGTAGAGCAATCCAGATTTTCTGTTTCTGAACGTCGGAGCTTTCCGTTCAATAGACGAACAGGTTGAAGCACGGTCGGACAAGCCACCTGTACACGCCAATATTCATCCGTAGAAAGAGTACTGACACAATTCTCTGAAACGAGCCATGCTACGGCGCGAGGGACCGCTTCCGCGCGATAACAGGGCATCCGAAACAGGCTGCCCCACCATACGCAGGCCGATCTGTGGACTTCTTTCATACAGGGCAGCACCCTGCATCTAAGCCTGTCGGGGATGGGCCATGGCCATTGTGACCGTTTCCATCTCGTCATCCAGATATCCCAGAATATCCGCACCGTCGTAGGCGCCATCGAAACGGATGGCCGCCAGTTCCGCGCGGATGGCGGCCAGACGGGCAAGCCGCTGTTCAAGCTGCGCTACGTAGCGGGCAACCCAGGCGGGTTCATCCGCCTCGAATCGGGCATCGATGGCAGCGGGACTACAACCATCGGGCAGACACGGATCGGGCATGACTGCCTCCTTCATTTGTATGAAAAAAATATACAAATTAGAGGCAGGCACGGAAAAATTCCGCCACGTGCAATTATTTTCTTGCTGCATGTGTGGTTTTTAGACACAAATTAAGTATGAAAAATACGCACATCCTTGCAGCAGCCGAAACTCCTGCCCGTCGCACCCGTCCACCCCGTGTGAACTGGCGCACACTTGCCCCTTCCGTTGAAAATCTTCGCACACAGGGTTATTCCACCCGCGAAACCGCACGCAAGCTGGGCCTGAACGTCAAAACGCTGGAGGCCCATCTGCGCCGCCATCGCCTGCGCCACGCCATCCCGCTGGACAGACCCGATCAGGTCCGGCGCAACTGCCTGAACTGCGACAGCGCCTTTGTCGCCGATGGCCGCTTCCTGCGCCTGTGTCCCGAATGCCGGACAATGTTCGGTTAACCCGCTTCACATTTCCGTGCATCCGCAACCGGACCGCCAGTTTCAGACTTTCCAACCCATCAAGGTCAGCCCTCCGGACATGGATACACACATGCCTCTTCTCTCCCCGACTACCGCTTCAGGCATCGATACCGACGACAACCGCATCCAGATCCGTCTGGCCCTGCATCATCAGAATGAAACCGCCAGAACGGATAGCCGCGACACCGCGCGCCCCGTTACGCGCAGCGTGCGTTCCTTTGCCATGATGGCCCTTGCCCTTGTGCTGGCCAGTCAGGGCCTGACCGCGTGCAAGCGCCATCCCGAAACGGTCGGGGAAAAAGTGGACCACTTCGGGGACAAGGTGCAGGACACGTTCGACCCGCCCAAGGGACCGGCAGAAAAAGCGGGACGTTCGATTGACCGTACCCTGCACAACGACTGAACCGAACACCGGGCTCAGGGCGTGACACCACGCCCGATCGCGGCAAAGGACAGGTTCATGACCGGATAGTCCTGCCAGTCCGCGTAATCGAAATGCCACCATTCTTCCGCCAGCGGCACAAAGCCGGACGCGCACATGATACGCGCCAGCAGATCACGCGCGGCCCGCGCTTCGGCGCAACCGCCAGCGTAGCTGGTATGGGCGCGCGGCGTCATTTCATCAAATCCGGATGGCATGGCAACAGCCCTGCCATCGGACAGGTTCCACAGGGTCAGATCAACCGCGCAGCCACGGTTATGCCGTGACCCGGTAGCGGGATCGCCCACAAAATCATACAGCGTTTCGGGCACGGCCTGACGGAACAGGTAGCTTACATGCCACGGGCGGTAGGCATCATAAACCAGCAGGCCGTATCCATGTTGCGCGGCAAGGCTGCGGGCATGTGACAACGCCATGGCCGCCGGTCGCTGCAGGAAGGCCCGCGCTTCGGGATAGACCGGAAAACCCAGAAAATTCCCTGCCGTGGCGTAGCGGATATCCAGCCGGACCGCTGAATCAATCCGCGTGATTTCCACCATGTCGGCAGGTTTGCGCGCGACCGGAAAGGTGGGCATCCGCGCCGTCGCCGCGCGTTCCAGCAATATGTCGGGGGCCAGTTGCAACGGCGCCCGGAATGTATCGTCCCCTGCCCCCGTCATGACCGGGCGCGGCCTTTCAGCCCGCGTCCGTGCCACGACAGGCTGATGCCCGACGTGCCGGGTTTATGATGGCGGGGTGTAGGACTGCACATCTTCGACCGTGTGGCCGAGCAGGATCTTGCCATTATCGGTGGACTGCACCCACGACTGGGGAACGGTAAACGTACTTTCCGCCGGTCCATCGACCGTGATCTGGATCGTCGCATCGGAATTGACAGCCGTAAGGGTACCCATCCGGCCTGAACCTGACGCTATTACGTCCTGACCCACCATGGCCTGCGTTACATCTGTCATCATTTCCCTTTCGCTGTCACGCACGGGGCCGTTCCATATCGTGCCCCATGTTTTTCCGGCCTGCGCCTGCCCTGATCGCGCGGAACAGGGCGCCCGGATGGCCGCCCCAGCGTAACGCGTGGCAGGGACGGAAGTTGTATCCGCCTCAGTTCACGCCAAACTGTTTGCGTTGCGACATGACCTGATTCAACTGCGCATTGTAGCGGTTGTAGGTTCCCTTGGGCACGCAACCCATTTCTTCCAGATCCTCGAGCTTGATGCTGTCATTCAGCCAGGAATTGACATCATTGAACGCAATTTTCGTGGGTACGTCGCGGCCACTGAACACGACCGGATCATCCTGCCCCTGCACGTAGCCGAATTTCCTGAACACGCCATCGGGCGGCGGATTGTGCTGTGCCATTTCGCCACACACCACGGATGCCCCATCCATGGCGTGAACCGCGACATTACGGAACGTGGCCGTGTGCGGGTCCGGCAGCGTGGCCGCCGCGTGGCGTTCGGCCTCCGCTATGATGGTGGCGTTCCCCCCGCCCTGCGCCGCCGCATGGGCCTGCACCACAGGCTGGCCCACGGAATACAGGCATAGGGATGCCCCCAGTATGATGAACCTGTTCATGCTTCTGCCTGATCCCATCATTTAGACTGTTACAACCCGATCTTTCTGATGCGCTGCCCGTCTCCATCGGTCAAGCAGGGGGACGTTGACCATGGCTAAATCAAATACATAACGTTCGATAATTCCAGTGGCCTGTTCGGGCAGCGCGAATTCATCTAACACCGTTCGTAATGGTGCCGTAACGCAGGCGCCGCTGACGACCCATTGCACAAAGGCCCGCTTTCATGCCGCAGCGCCCCACAACCGTCCCGGTTCCATCCGCCCCGCAGGATCAGGCCAATTTCGTGCGTGTCCGTGGCGCGCGTGAACACAACCTGAAGGATGTGGACGTGGCCATGCCGCGTGACCGGCTGGTGGTGTTCACGGGGGTTTCGGGGTCGGGCAAGTCATCACTGGCGTTCGGCACGCTGTATGCCGAGGCACAGCGCCGGTATCTGGACTCCGTCTCCCCCTACGCAAGGCGGCTGTTCCGGCAGATGCCGGTGCCCGATGTCACCGCGATCGAGGGCCTGCCCCCCGCCATCGCCCTGCAACAGCAGCGCGGGACAGGGACGGGACGCTCGTCCGTAGGAAGCATCACCACGCTGTCCAACCTGCTGCGCATGCTCTATTCGCGCGCGGGCCGTTACCCGGCGGGCATGAAGCGGCTGGAAGCGGAATCCTTTTCCACCAACACCCCTGCCGGTGCCTGTCCCCAATGCCATGGACAGGGCCGCATCATGGATACCACCACCGGGCTGCTGGTGCCCGATGACAGTCTTTCCATCCGTCAGCGCGCCGTCGCCGCGTGGCCCACCGCGTGGCAGGGCCAGAACCTGCGCGATATCCTGATTACAAAAGGGGTGGATGTGGACTGCCCCTGGCGCGACCTGCCACAGGCAACGCGCGACTGGATCCTGTATACGGACGAAACCCCGACCTATCCCGTCTATCCGGGGCTGGACCATGCGGAGATACAGCGCGCCATCCGCCATGATATCCCGCCATCGTATAACGGCACCTTCACCGGCGCGCGGCGCTATGTGCTGCATACCTTCGCCACATCACAAAGCGCCAGCATGCGCAGGAGGGCCGAAAGCTTCCTGACCGCGACACCATGCCCCACCTGCCATGGCCAGCGTCTTAATCCCGACGCCCTGCGCGTGACGCTGGCGGGGATGAATATTGCGCAGATGACCGGCCAGACCCTGTCCACCATCGCGCGCACGCTTGCCCCACTGGCCGAAGGTGCGGCAACGCTGGACGATACCCCGCAGGCTGGGGACGCCACGGCCATCGCCGCACACCGCATGGCGGCAGACCTGATCGGGCGCATCGCGGTGCTGGAACATCTGGGGCTGGGATACCTGCAGGCCGACCGTTCCGTCACGACGCTTTCGCCGGGGGAATACCAGCGCCTGCGGCTGGGCACCCAGATCCGCTCCAGCCTGTTCGGGGTGGTCTATGTGCTTGATGAACCATCCAGCGGGTTGCATCCCGCCGATGCCCATAACCTGCTTGATGCGCTGGAAGGGCTGAAAGCGGCAGGAAATTCGCTGTTTATCGTTGAACATAACCTCTACCTGATCCGCCGGGCGGACTGGATTGTCGATGTCGGCCCCGATGCGGGCACGCGCGGCGGTGAAGTGCTGTATAGCGGGCCGCCGGAGGGCCTGCGTGATGTCCCCCTCTCCCGCACCGCCCCGTATCTTTTTGCCAGTGACGCCCCCATCGCGGGCACGCCACGCACACCCACACGCTGGCTGAAACTGGCGGGGGTGACATGGAACAACCTGCATGATCTGGGCATCGATATCCCGCTGGGCTGTTTCGTAACCGTGACCGGCCTGTCGGGTTCGGGCAAGTCCAGTCTGGTCAGTCAGGCGCTTCCCATCCTTGTCGCCAGCGCGCTTGGCCAGAAACTGGCTGCGGACACGGATGGGGACGATATCGCGGACCGCCCCGTCGGCACACCGCAGGGGCATGTGGTCGGGGGGACAGGGCCACTGAAACGGCTGGTCATGATCGACCAGAAACCGATTGGCCGCACACCACGCTCCAACCTTGCGACCTATACCGGCCTGTTCGATACGATCCGGCAGATGTACGCGGCCACCGATCTGGCCAAGTCGCGTCGATACGATGCTGGCCGCTTTTCCTTCAACCTGCCGAAAGGGCGCTGTCCCACATGCGAAGGGGCCGGATCGGTCATGGTGGAACTGCTGTTCCTGCCCAGTGTCTATTCACCCTGCCCCACCTGCCACGGCACGCGCTACCAGCCGGAAGTGCTGGAAGTCACGATACGGGGCAGATCCATTGCCGATGTGCTGGACATGACCGTGGATGAAGCCGCCACATTCTTCGCGCAGACCCCTGCCCTGTCGGCGGCACTTGGAACATTGCAGCAGGGCGGGCTTGGTTATCTCAAACTGGGGCAGCCCGCGACCGAACTGTCTGGCGGTGAGGCCCAGCGCATCAAGCTTGCCACCGAACTGCAGAAACAGCGCCGGGGACATACCCTGTATATCCTTGATGAACCGACCACCGGCCTGCACCCCGCCGATGTGGACCGGCTGCAGGTTCACCTGCAATCGCTGGTCGATGCAGGGCATAGCGTGGTGGTAGCCGAACATGACATGCGCGTCGCAGCACGGGGAGACTGGATAATCGACATGGGACCGGGCGCGGGCGATGCGGGGGGGCGAATTGTCGCCGCGGGCACGCCGCAGGCAGTCGCGCATGACCCGGCCAGCCAGACTGCCCCCTTCCTGCTACCGCTGACGGGCTGAAGGCGTGTCGGGAGACAGCGTTTTCTAACGCCTTCAGTCTTTGCCCGAATGCTCAAGACCCGGGGGCGGCGCCATGCCGATCAGGCAGGCAGCACGCCCCACAGCGTGGCGACGCCCGCGAAAGCCAGAAGGGCGGCAACCAGCGTCATGAGGCTCCAGCTTTGCAGTCCCTCACGCACGCTGACACCGCACAGACGGGTCACAATCCAGAACCCGGCATCATTGACATGGGAAAGGGCCATGCCCCCCGCCCCCATGGCCAGCGCCACGAGGGCAAGATGCGTCTGGTCCAGATTCATCCGTCCGATCATGGGGCCAAGGATGCCCGCCGTGGTCATCAGCGCCACGGTGGTCGGCCCCTGCGCCACGCGCAGGATCATGGTCAGGACAAAGGCCAGCACCAGAAGCGGCAGCCCCGTGGCCGCCAGCAACCCACCCAGCGCATCGCCTACGCCACTGCCAACCAGCACCTGCGCGAACGCGCCCCCCGCGCCGGTAATCAGGATGATGATGGCCGTACCCGGCAATGCGGCCGCCACCACATCGGACACGGTGGCAAGCGCCATGCCACGGCGCAGCCCCAGCAGCCACGCACATAGCAGCACATCCAGCCCAAGGGCGACAAAGGGAATGCCCGCGAACACCAGCACACTGCGCAGGCGACCGGGCGACATGAGATCCCCCGCCAGCGTGCCCGCCACCATCAGTACCACCGGCACGGCAATGACGGACACGATCTCCATTCCGCTGACCGGGTTGCGCTGGCATGCCTGCATGAAGGACCGGGCCGGTTCATCCGCCGCATCATGGTTGTGGGCTGCGGTCCGGGCCTCATCCACCACGGCGCGGATATCGGGCGTGCAGCCAAAGGGCTGCGTCATGATCGGGCGCGTGACCACATAGGTCAGCAGCGTCACCACAGCCGCCAGCGGCAACCCCAGCAGCAGCATGCGGCCCGCCCCGACCCCCAGCGCACCCGCCACCGCCACGGCACCGGGATGAGGCGGCAGCAGCGCATGCACGGTCAGCATGGTCACTGCCATCGGAATACCGAATATGGCGGGCGCGCGGCCTGTCTGCCGCGCCATGCCATAGACCAGCGGCATCAGCATGATGACGCCGACTTCAAAAAATACGGGAATGCCCACCCCGAAGGCGGCGATGACCAGCGCCAGCGGCACATGGGCCGCCCCCACGCGGCGGACCAGCCCGTCGGCCACCACGGCAGCCCCGCCAGACAGGTCGATCATACGGCCGATCATGGCCCCAAGCGCCACGATAATGGCGATATGGCCCATAGTCCGGCCCATGCTGCCCTGAATCGCATCGGTCAGTTTTGCCACGGGCATGCCGGTCAGCAGCGCCACGCCAATCGCCACGACCAGCAGGGCCACGAAAGGATGCAGCCGCAGCCGAAGGATAAGCAGCAGCAATACGGCAATGGAGCCGGTACCGGTCAGTATCAGCGCGAGCGACGTCATGGGCGAATCCCGTGCAGAAGAACGGCCAGCACCGCCTGACCCTTCCGACCTTATCGGGCATCCCGCACCAGCCCGCAACGCTGCCATGCCGGAAAAACAGTGCCGTCCGTCACGCGACGACTGTTTTCAGGGGCTGATCCATCCGGATTTCATGGATGGGGGAAACCAGCCGCCCGCCCGCACGTCACCCGAAGGGGCTGTATCACCCCTTCATGCACGGACGATGCTTCAGTGAGCGGCGTGATGTCCGCCATGCATTTTTTCCACCGGGTGGGCCGTGGGTTCCGCCAGCCACTGGATGCGGACGTTACGCAGTTCGAAATTACGCTGCCCCTGCACGCCCATATCGCCAAACGGGTCATACACCACGCCGCTGACCTCGGCCCGGCACTGTTCATGCTGGCCGGTATCGCCACAGATCTGCTGCGCCCTGCGGAAGGATGTTTCCTCCATCGTGGGGCCATCAAGCGGCACGGACCCGTTCCAGTCCACCTGACCGGGCAGGTCGGCGATACGGAACGCGGCGCAGTCCGCCCCACCCGAATTGGCGGAGGTGATGTAGCACCCGGATACATGCACCAGCCTGCCCACATACTGGCCCGCCTGGGTCTGGAACGCCGCCACATCCATCGTTGCCGCAGCCGGGGTGGCCACTTCGTGCCGTGTCTTCGCTTCCCGGGCCATGGTGGCGGCCGGGGTCATTCCCGCAGCCATGATGGCCAGCCCGGCCAGCGCGCCCACATGCAAACCTCGCCTCACGTCCTGTCTTCCTTCTCTTTCAGCATCAGCCCGCGCTGACGATCCGGAGGGAAGTTTCTGCCATACACGTCGCCCATGTCACCACAAGGCAACGTGCGGGCTGCCATGCGCGCGACAGCCGGGCGGCCTGCTAGAAAGGCGACGCCTTCTGTCCGGCACCCTGCCCCAGATCAGCGAAATGCTGGGTTTCCGCGCACCCGCGGAAGCGGTCAAGCACCGGCACGCTACCCGCAAGATTGACGCTGAGGGTGGTGTGATCGCCAAACTTCACCACCGCCATGTGCGTATGCGCCATTGCATTGAGCAGGGTGGTCAGGTTCGCTGGCGTAATATCCGCCACAAGGGTCGTGGCGTCATTGGCCTGCATGTGGAACACCGTGCTGTAGGCGCCGACCGTTACGGTCATGTCGCCTTTCTGGCCCGTGCCCAATGTCCAGTGGTCATCGGCGCTGCGTACCTGAAGCGAGTCGGCATCGGCGCGGAACATCAGGATCTCGCTCTCTGATCCGGCGATGCACAGATCCGTATGCACGCCCGCATCAGGCGTGTGATGGATGGCGACCCAGCCGCCCGCACGCTCATCCACCAGCATCTGCGACGGGCTGGGGCCACGGTTCTCATCTTCGGGCTGCATGGCCACGGGCACCGCCTGCGGGCTTGCGTCATAGGACTGCGCCCGTGCCATCGCGGGCACGCTGGCAATCACCATGCAGGCCAGTAGAAAATTCTGTTTCCTGTTCACTTTGCAACAATCCCCATTGCAACAAAGACCGACGAATCGGAGTGGAGGGTAAGTCTGTCTATCGCTGGAACGTGATATTGACACATATTGTCATAATTATGCACAAGGCAGAAGCTCATGAACGCATGACCGGTTTTCCCCAATAGGAAGATGATACATCCCGGCGCGGCATCATGGCTGATCTACGACAAAGTGTGTCTGCTCCCGAACGCGGTCCCTGCCACGTCGTCGCCGACAATAATAGTAAAGAAGATTTTCATTTTCCTGCCCGCAGCCCTGCACAGCGGCAGGCGGCATTGGCCAGTGGGTCACGCACCGTTATCATGGCGGACCACACAACCTGCGGATTATGGAAGGAAAAAGCCGGGATGCGCCTGTTACCTGCTGCCATCCTGGCAATCGGGACCCTCTGCGCCACATCGCATGCGCGGGCGGCTGACCCGGACTGGGTTTTCGCCAATGGCGGTGCGGGCGGCCAGCCCATGATCATGTCCCATCAGGGTTCGCTGGATATCATGTTCTACCGCTCCGCCAGCGGGACACTCGGCCTTGCCGTTCACCAGCGCCATGGCCGCTACCGCAACCCGGCGGGCATACAGACAGCCGTGGTCATGATCGGCCCCAAATTCAGCGTAGCGCTACAGACCTTCCAGACCGGCCAGAAATGGGACACGGCGGGTGGCGACCTTAAGGCAGACAGTATGCCCGATCTGGTCAACGCGCTGAAAACGGCGCAAACGGGCACGCTGATCCCCTTTGAACATGACCCCGTTTCCTTCTCCCTCAAGGGCGGATGGGCGGCGCTGGACGATATGGCGAAATACGCGCTGGCGCATGGCGAAAGCCTGCCGCCGCCGCTGGAACCAGCCCCCGCGCAGGCAGCCGCCACACCGGGACTGGACATAGAGAAACTGGCCCACCATCCGTATGACACCCAGCATGGTCGCCGGGTCGTGCTGCCGCATTACGACATCGCCGCCAATTGCGACCGCGCCCATATCGAAATGCAGGACACGGATGGGGAATGCGTCACCGCCGAACAGGGCAGTCAGGCCAGCCTGACCGCCCAGTGGACGCAGTATGACAGCGACCTGCGCGCGGCCTGCCTTTCCCTTGTGACCGATCCGGGGCGACTGGAAAAATATCAGGCGCTGTTCATGTGCCTGTCACGCTATCAGGATGACCGCCGGCAGTGGCAGCTTGTGTCCGGGTCCAGCGGCAGTGACGACATCCTGCCCGCCAAGAACGGCAATGCCGCCGCCACGCCCAGGCCCTGACTTCCCCCTGATGGCCCATACATAAAAACAGGCGCGTCAAACCCGCACGCAATCAGATGCGTTATGGCAGGGACCAGCCGCCCTGCATCAACGCCGCAGGGTCTTACCCGCGCAACCCGGTCAGGCCAGCGTCTGTCCACAGAAGGGGGAATGCCTGTTTTTACCTGTTTCCCCGGCCATTCATGGGATAAGCATGCGACTCATCCACGCCGTTATCCACATGATTTACCGCATTATCCACAGATGGAGGACTCAGTTGTCCCCTTCATGCTTTCCCGCCACATGGGAACAGGCAATGCGCCTGCCATCCCGCAGGGACGGGTCCACAGCCATCTCGCCACGCGGCACCGGGCCATCGGCTATCCTGTGGCCCGTGCCCATATGGGCCGACCATGTGGAATAGGACAGGGTGCGATAGGTATCCGCCGCGCAGTTATAGACGACCGAAAACCTGACCGAAGCGAAAGGCAGGCCGTGGCGGATCATCTCCTCGTCAAAATCCTGAATGAAAGCGGCGGTGGCATGCGTGCCGTGTACCTGAACGGAAGCAAGGTCGATATATTCGTTCACCTTGTTCTGGTAGGGGGGCAGTTTCTGCAAATTCGCCGCCGGATGCGCGGATGGGAAAAGCGGCTGCTCCTGTGCCGCCCGCGCATCGTCCGCCATGCCGCCGCAGGCGATACCCGCGGCCAGCACCGCCACCACAACCCTGTATCCCATTTTCTCCCTTTCATCCGCGCAGGCACCATCCGGGCCCCGCATTCCTGTCACTGTTTTGCAGGATCGGGCCAGTAGCAGCAAGGCATGTCTGGACAATACGGGATCATCCTGAACCCATAATGACGGAAAGCGTTCATGTACCCCCGTTTTTCACACATAAACCGTACCCTGTTACTGGCGATGCTGATCGGCGTGATGCTACCCGATGCCCATGCCGCGCCGGATGCCCCCACACTCACACGCGCGCCGTTCGGCCTCACGCCGGATGGACAGCGGGTGGAAGCATTCACGCTTTCCAACACGCATGGCATGCGCGTGAAGATCCTGACCTATGGCGCGACCGTGGCCGCCATTGATGCCCCTGACCGTAACGGCCATGTCGATGACGTGGTGCTGGGTTTCCCGACACTGGAGGGCTACACCAGAGACAGCGCACAGGGCGGGCTGTTTTTCGGATCGACCGTCGGACGTGTGGCCAACCGCATCGCCAATGGCAGTTTCCGGCTGGATGGCCAGATCCACCATATCCCCCAGACCGAGGGGACCAGCGCGCTGCATGGTGGCCGCAAGGGGTTCGACAAGCATGTCTGGACGGTGGAGGACACGGACACCACGCCGGATCATGCCAGCGTCACACTTGGACTGGTCAGCCCGGACGGGGATGAAGGCTTTCCGGGCACATTGCGGGTACATGTCACCTTCACGCTGGACCAGCACAACGCGCTGGTGCTGCATTATCGCGCAACGACCGACCGCCCGACCGTGGTGAACCTGACGAACCACAGCTATTTCAATCTGGCGGGGGAAGGCAGCGGATCGGTCGAAAACCATATCCTGCAGATCAATGCGGAGACCTACACCCCGACCGATTCCCACTCGCTGCCCCTTGGCACCATCGCATCGGTGGCGGGAACACCGCTGGATTTCCGCACGCCACACCGCATTGGCGCCGGATTGCGCAGTAGCGATCCACAGATGATGTACACACATGGCTATGACCAGAACTGGATCGTCAACGGACAGCTTTCATCCACGCCGGTACTTGCTGCCCGTCTGGCTGATCCCGCATCGGGGCGGATGATGGATGTGCTGACAACGCAGCCGGGACTGCAGGTCTATACCGGCAATGCGCTCGACGGGCGGTACACCGGTCCTTCCGGTCATGCCTACCGGCAGACCGATGCCGTGGCGCTGGAAGCCGAACATTACCCCGACAGTCCCAGCCATCCGGATTTTCCCAGCATCGTACTCAGGCCGGGGCAGACTTACGACGAAACGACCATATACCGTCTTGGCGTGGAACCGACCGGGCGCACGCAGCCTTAGCGATAAGGGACGAAAACGTTGATTCCTCGGGATGACCCCTTAAATACATCACTCAAGCGTGATCGAAGGATACAGGACCCCATGAGGATATTTTCCGTGCTGCTGCTTCTGGCCGGACTTACGGCGTGCGAATCCGGCCATGCACCCAGCGACCCGAGCCAGAGCGGCGGCGTGGGCGGAATGACCGGTTCCCCCGGTCAGGATGGACCCGGTGATGGCCCCGGTGGCTCCGGCGGACCGGGCATGGGGGGATAAGGCATGCCCATGCGGGCGCGTGGAGCCTAATCGCGCCCGCCACTGATATTGACCAGACCAAGGCCCAGCAGGCCCAGACCCGCCAGCCCTTCAGCCACCATCCACGAAACCGGGCCGATCCCATCGGCCGTCATACCACGCACCAGAACGCCAACGCTGCCAATCATTAGCAGCAGGGACACGATGGTCGCCCATTTCACAATCTTGCCGCGGTTCATCAATCTCTTCGCTGTCTCTCGGTCCGGTTTCCGACGGGAACCCTCTCCCTGCCTTGTATCACCGTGGTTACACAATCGTCCAAACATGGCATGCGCAGCGGCAATGCGCCTGCCGCGCAACAGGCGCATGCTCATGCATACGTGATCCCTGCCACTGCATTTTCCATGCTTCCCTGTCTTTACGGCACACGACGAGGGGCATGGTCCCCCATCCCCGACGCGCTACCGTTACACGACAAGGAGGCCAGATCATGACACCGTTGCGCACCCCACAGCAGTGGACCACGCAGATGCGGCATCTTGTCCGGACCTGCCTGACCTACCCTTACGCCTTCATACACCTTTGGGAAGGGGACTGAGTCCACCCGCCCGCCTATTCCTGCTGCAAGGCGTTTGCGGGAAACCATTCGTCATTACCGGTACTGTCATTGCGCACGCGGACCTGACCATTATCGATCATTTCGACAATAGTGCCCTTGACGCCACGCAGTTGGGGTTTGACTGACGCGTCATCCCTGACTGCGACAATATCGCCCATCTTGAAATCCATCCGCTGATCTCCCTTTCCGGTCGTGACGGTGGCCTGCGCCGGAGTACTTGCCGCCTACGGTCCGGCACCCCGGTTCATGGCCGCGGTTATCATGCCAGTCATATCGGGCGCTGCAAGCATTGACCCGCCCCGACATATCTCCTGCGCATAAACAGCAGGTTGTGACGGGCGGATACGTGCCGACATGTCAGGAAACCCTTTTTCATACAGGAACCTGAACAATGGCATCAGAACATCATCTTCCTTCCACCACCGATCTGGCACGCGAACTGGAACAGATCCGGCGTGAGCATGACATTGCGCTGAAGGACCGGCCGGAACACGCCCGCGCGCTCGAACAGCGCATCCACAAGCTGGAAGCCGAACTGGCGCGCCAGAAATAGTGGCGTGGCCGGTTGCCGGGGCCTGATCCGTCAGTTCCCGGCGCCGGCGGTTACGGAAGCTGCCTGGTCATCCGTTCTGACGGCGGCGGGCTGTGGCGCCCGCACCAGCCAGTAGACGATACCCAGTGACAGGATGGCAGCCGACAGCGAAAGCAGCTCCATCACGTTGACCTCCTTGAGGTCGATGACAATGAATTTACGCACCGTGGCCAGCATGCCGATCAGCAGCACGGAGCGCATGCGGATCATGCTGTGCGGCTGTGCATCGGGCAGCACCAGAATGGAATGCTTGAATTCCAGCGCGATCAGCACCGTAAAGAACATGCCGAAAATACTTTGCAGCACATCGGGGCTGGTTGGGTTCAGACCACTTGAAACCAGCATGCGCCAGACCGCCACCACCACATGCACAAGCGATGTCCCGGCAATGGCGACGATCAGCAGGGTCAGGATCAGCATCACCCCCTCCTCGAACAGGTCGAACAGGCGGGCCATCTGAAAAAAGCCGGGCAGGCGTGTCATCATAAGCGTAAGCGGCCAAAGGTCAGAGAAATGAAGGACGCCGCCTTCAGCCACGCCATGAGAGGATCAGGGTTGTAACAGAAACATGCCAGACAGTGCAAAACCGTGGGGCATGACCATGACAGGCGGGACCGGTATCCTGACCTGCCCTGTCAAGCCAGCCGACCGGTATGCAGGCATGCGGGGGGAGATCTTGGATCGCGGCCCATTCATCCTATGTCTAGAAAACCGGACCCCATATGGGACCCGCATGTCACAACACGACAGGAGACGATCATGAGCAACGTCACGACCAGTGGTCCCGATGCGCAGGGCAAATTCAGTCTTGAGGTCAATATTGGTGGCCTGACCGGCACCATCTCCGGTTTCAGCTCCAAGATGGAAGGAGAGGATTACGCCGTCTCCCTTCTGCGCCGGGTCAAGGAACTGGCCAAGGCCGACGGGCTGAAATAAGCCTGCATAACGGTCAGCGCGGGGGCGATGTAGGGACAAATGTGCATCGCCCCTGTCGTCTGGCCGATTTTCATGAAAATCGGCCTGCATCGTCCTGCCACCTTTTTTCTTTATACAGAATGAACCTGACAAGATCAGGACGGAACGCCGTATTGGAAAAAAGGAACTGCCTGCCCATGAAACGACTGATCCGGCCCTTGGGCGCACTGGCGCTGGCCAGCACTCTGGCCGCCTGCGCCGATGGTCCGCCGCCCTACTATTACGGGGGATATGGCGGCTATGGTTATGATGGTGGCTATTACAGCGGGTATGGCGATTATTACGGGGGCGCTCCCATATATATGGGACGGGGCGGTCGTGGCGGCCCGCGTGGCGGGGGACATTTTGGCGGACGCGGCCCCGGCGGGGTGGCGGACATGGCGGTCCAGGGGCGGTCCCGGTGGCGGGGGCGGTGGACGTGGCCCCGGCGGGGGACCCGGTGGTGGTGGCCACGGTGGACCCGGCGGCGGGGGCGGTCACGGTGGTGGTGGCGGTGGTCACGGCGGCGGCGGTCGACACTGACCTGATGGCTGGCTCCCGACGGGGCCAGCCTTTTTCATCCATGCTCTCCCGCACCTGACAGCAGGTTCATGACCAGCACCCCGCCCACGATAAGGGTCATGCCCAGCACGGCGGCCATATCCAGCTTCTGCCCCAGCACCACACGGCATACCAGTGTGATAAGCACGGTGCCCACGCCCGACCAGATGGCATAGGCCATGCCGGCAGGAATGCTGCGCAAAGCCAGCGATAGCGAATAGAAAGCCGCCGTATAGCCCACCACCGTCACACAGGACGGCGCCAGCCGGGTAAAACCATTGGACAGCGTCAGGCAGAACGTGGCCGTGACCTCCGCCACGATGGCGAGGGCCAGATAGAAATAGGCCATGCCGTTCAGCCCTGTGTGGACGCGGGCGTGGCACGCGGCGGCAGCCCGGCCATACGGGGGCGCGGCCGGCGCGGGGGGCGGGGCGTTTCATCACGAATCGCCACCGCATCCTGCCCGCGCGCGCGCAGGGCTTCGGCAAAGCGCTGGACATGGGTCCACTGTGCCCCTGCATAGAGTTCGCGCCCGTCCAGCATTACACGATGTCGTCGCAACTTTTCCCCCATACGGCCATTATCTGCCAACAAAGATGGGCAGGCCACGCCTGAATCGCAACCGGCGCGGAAACTGTTTGCAATGTTGCAGGAAACCTTCGCTTTCCCGAAACGCTTCATGTATAGGGAAGATAGGAGGTATGATACATGAGCAACTCTGCACGTATGATCGCCCATCTGCTGATCACGGCCCGTCTGAGTACGCGCAATCAGCCTTCCGTGCCGGTTTCACAGCCCCGAAAGGGCTGATGAACCGGAGCCGGAACGGGGCGACCATCCCCTATCTGACATGTTATGACATGAACGCCTTGCCGCGTGCCCGCGCCAGACGGGCCGCGAAGGCGGGCAGTTCCTCATGATGGAGCAGAAACACGTCATTGGACCGCGCCAGCGCACGGGCCGAAGCCGTATAATCAGCATTGGAAACGACAGCCGCCACATTACCCCGGTAATGCATCCGCGCGGCTGATACCTGCTGCACCGCCTCATTCCCCACAGCACTGCGATACAGCTTGCACTGCACGACCAGCCGCAGCCTGCCGCGCGTGGCGATCACATCAGCCCCCTGATCGCTGCCAGGCTGGGTTGCGCGCGCGTCCCATCCGGCAGCCCGCAGGCTGGCCGCGCAAAAGCGTTCATAGGCGATGGGGTCCATGTCAGGCGTATAGCGGGCGTCCTCATGCCTGTTACCCGCACCGGCCAGCGGCTGGCGGGCAACCTGTTCGATACGGGCAAGCACGGTCCGGGCAATGCTGGGCCATACGCCTTCCAGCCGACTGCGCCGCAGGGCTGGCTGGATGACCGTCTTGATGAATTCCGCCTGTTCACGCCGCCACCGGCCCGTGCGTTCCACACCATAGCTGTTGATCTGCACAAGCTGCCTGCGCCGTATGCGCAGCGCGTCGGCATGCCGGTTGACCATGCGGATACACAGCCGCCATGCCCAGCGACGCCGCAGCCACCGCCAGCCATACCGCATGAAGGGCCAGAGAAGCGTGGCCGCGATCCCGACCAGCACAAGTCGCATCAGCCCCCCCGCCAGACCCGACGCGGGCCGGACAGTACTTGCGAGAAAATAGAGGGAGATCGCGCCACGGGACGCCGACAGATGGCGCAGAAGCACGGTATCCGCATGATGGCCGAGCAGTTCCCATTCCCCGCCCGTGGCCACGCGCTGGCAATGCAACTGGGCCAGCGCATGGGCCTGCCCCGGCCCGGCGGACAGATTATCCGCCCGGTGCAGCGCGCCCGGCTGTGCGCAGCCCACGGATGCGGGCGGTACGTAACAGGCTTCCGACGCCGCGCGCGCGGGAACAGGGGCCAGCAGCAACCCGCACCACAGCCATGGCATGATCCCTGCACCCATCTTTCCGTTATCGCCCCCTGGCTTTGGTTACGGGGCGAGACTAGAGCATGAGAACAAAATAGGAAAGTACGGAAACCCCAGTCACTTACGCCATGGCATCAGGGCCGTCAGGCGCGTAATATACCGCACATGCGACTCTGCTTTATCGGTGACAGCTATGTCACGGGAACGGGCGATCAGACCTGCCAGGGCTGGGCCGGACGGCTATGCGCCATGGAACGGCGGGGCGGGCGGGATGTCACGCTGTACAATCTGGGCGTGCGCGGACAGACCAGTTGCGACATCGCCCGGCGCTGGCTGACCGAAACCCGCTCCCGGCTGGACGGGCGGCATGATGGCGGCGTGGTCCTGTCCTTCGGGGTCAATGACTGCACCACCACGCCGCGTGGACAGACCCGGGTTACATGGGCGGACAGCATGCGCGCCACCCGGGGCATACTGGAACAGGCGCGGCAGACATGGCCCGTGCTCATGGTCGGGCCGCCGCCCGTGGGGCATGAGGACCATGACTGGCGCATCCGCGCCCTGTCGGACGCCATGGCCCGGCTATGCGCGGATATGAAGATACCCTTCCTGCCGATATGGGAACCCCTGCGCGCGCGCCCCCTGTGGTGTGCGGAAATCGCGCGCGGCGACGGATTCCATCCCATGGGCGGCGGATATGCCGAACTGGCCCGGCTGGTTCACGACTGGCCCGCATGGCGGAAATGGATGGGCGCGGTTTCCCCGCTGCGCGTCCCATCATGACGCTTGGCAGCAGCAGCCATGCTTGCCACATTACCCGCCATGACGGCTGGTTCCGTTTTCTGAAACAAGGCATGCAGACATGAAAAAGATCATCCCCTGTGCCCTGCTGGGCATACTGGCCGTGGCCTGCGCTCCCGCCGCCCGCGCCGATGTGCCCGAAGGGGAACTCAATTCCCTGTATATCCGCCCCGAAGTGCAGTTGCCCGCCCCTGCCCTTTCCTTCCCGAACTATCCGGTGGTGGATGACTGCACGACCGAATTCGGCGATGCGGTCACCAATGCCTGCGTCACGGGGGAAAAGGAACGCGCGCTGGTCCTGCAGCCCGCATGGGATGAATATACGGACAGCGACAAGATCGCCTGTCAGGAAGACGTGACCCATATCCGCCACATCCAGTTATACAAGAACCTTGCCTACTGTCTGGACAGCCGCCGCTACGAAGCATGGCGCAAAAAGCATCCGGCGGGACACTGATCGCCGCCTGCCCCACATCAGTCCGGGGCGATATGGCAGCGCCCGTCATCATGGCTGTGGTCGTAATCAACATTCTGGTTGGCGCTGCTGTCGCCGTGGATGATGCGGCGCGGACGGGCGGGATGGGCTGACAGGACGGACTGCTCCCGCCCGTCCCCCACATAATGCAGGTCGGCTGCATCCAGCACGCTGCCGGGAATGGCGGAAAGCATGAAGGGCGCGTGCAGGTTGTCATGCGCCGCCTGATCCGCCTGCGGATGGGTTGCCCGCCACGCGGCGGACGCCCACAGATAGAACGGGATTTCATAGGCCGCGCGCACATCCCCATGCGCCGGAATCCCGCCCGAACACTCACTTACGCGCACCCCGTGGTCCGAGACGTAAAACAGCACTGCCGGACCGCCATGGGCATGCAGGGTGGATACGACATGGGCCAGCATATGGTCGGTATAGGCAATACTGTTGTCATAGGCCGTGCCCAGCCCCCCGAAACCGCGGGGATAACGATCACCCGCGTTTTCATGGCTGCCGAACAGGTGCAGCACGATAAAGACCGGGCCTTTCGCGCCGGTAATCGCATCATCCACTACCGGCAGCATCCGTTCATCCAGCACCGGGCTGCTCATCAGTCCGTCATGCACGGTGGTATAGGCGATGTGGTGCGCCTGTTCCGAATAGGCGCCGATCACGCTGTCATAGGGGCCAAGCCGAGGATGGTTGCTGATCCACCAGGTATCATATCCCGCGGCGTTGAAGACCGAGACCAGATCATGTCCCGGCCCACCGCCCGGCCGCAGCCGGTCGTAGCCCGACAGGATGACCGGCACCGCGCCGACCGTGTAGTCGAAGGGTGTCACCATGTCATCGAAATGCAGCAGGCTGTTCACCTGCTCCATTTCCGGGGTGGTTGGCGATCCGTAGCCGTAAATGTGGTGATGGTCGCGGCGCGCGCTTTCCCCGATCACCAGCACGATAACCTGTCGCGGTTCCATACGCGGGAGCGTAAGGAAATGGATCGGTTCATGGCTGATCCGCCGCGCCATGTCGGTTACACGGCGGGTTTCGCGCCGCGCCGCGACATAACCCGTCGCCATGCCCCACGGCCATGCCCGGTCGAAACGCGAATGAATGGCCACCATGGGATTTTCGGTGCCCCCGCGCGTGGGCGGCAGATGCTGCCATAACCGCACCGTCGGCACGACAATCCATGCCAGCAGCGCGGCGACCGCACCCAGACGCGCGGGAATCCCCCATCGCACCACCGGCCCGCGCGGGCGGGCGAGATAGAACCCCGCCAGCACCGTCCATATCCCGATCCACACACACAGCCACGGCAGCACCGGGCGCACATAACCCACGACAACGGGCACGGAGCAGTAAAACAGGATCAGCCACAGCGGATAGCCCGGCGGTGTCCCGCTTATGCTGATGTAATACACGGCGGCCGGAAACAGCATGACCACCGGCAGGAACAGCGCCATCAGCACCCGCCTGCTGTTGAACAGCAGCGCCACCACCGCCCAGAGCACCACCGCGCGGATGACGCCCTGCAACGCCGTACAGGCGGGCAGAAGGGCCAGTACTCCCATAATGGCCAGCAACGCATCAGGCCACGCCGGTCGGCATGGAAGACGCCAGCGGGATCTGGCAGGCGGGCTGGGCGGGATCGTCATGGACGTTTCATGCCATGGGGCGGCCCCTGCCGGTAGCCCCATGGTACCGGGGCGAGAACAGGCGATGGCACGTTTGTGAATGAACCGGCGCGCGGCAACGCTTTTTATCCCCCGTCCGGACGCCTAATAATGCGCCCCCCGGGAGGCCCGCGCAGACGGGTGCCAGAAGAACAGTCGTTGATAAAAAACGGTTACCAGAAAACCGGAATCATAAAGGCAGACAAACGTATTATGGCAAAGATCAAGGTCAGGAATCCCGTTGTCGAGATGGATGGCGACGAGATGACCCGCATTATCTGGCATTTCATCCGCGAACGGCTGATCCTGCCGTATCTGGACATCGATCTGAAATATTATGATCTGGGCATCCGCCATCGTGACGAGACGGACGACCGCGTAACGGTGGAGGCGGCGGAAGCCGTGCGCCGCTACGGCGTGGGCGTGAAATGCGCCACCATCACCCCTGACGAGGCACGGGTGGAGGAATTCGGCCTGAAGAAGATGTGGCGTTCGCCCAACGGCACGATCCGCAACATCCTTGATGGCACGATTTTCCGCGAACCGATCATCTGTTCCAACGTGCCGCGGCTTGTCCCCCACTGGACCCAGCCGATCGTGATCGGCCGCCATGCCTATGGCGACATCTACCGCGCCGCCGAAACCCGCATTCCCGGCCCCGGCAAGGTGACGCTGCGCTACGCCCCGGCCGATGGCGGCCCGGAACAGGTGCTGGACGTGCATGACTTCACCGGCCCCGGCGTGGCGCTGGGCATGCACAATACCCGTGCATCCATCGAAGGATTCGCGCGCGCATCGCTGTCCTACGGGCGCGACCGCAAGCTGCCGGTCTACCTGTCCACCAAGAACACCATCCTCAAGGCCTATGACGGCATGTTCAAGGATGTGTTCCAGGAAGTGTACGAACGGGAATTCCGTGCCGATTTCGAGAAGCTGGGCCTGACCTACGAACATCGCCTGATTGATGACATGGTCGCCTGCGCGCTGAAGTGGAAGGGCGGTTATGTCTGGGCGTGCAAGAACTATGACGGCGATGTGGAAAGCGACATCGTGGCGCAGGGTTTCGGTAGCCTCGGTCTCATGACATCGGTCCTGCTGAACCCGACGGGCGACGTGGTGGAAGCGGAAGCAGCACATGGCACCGTGACCCGCCATTTCCGCGAACATGAAAAGGGACGCCCGACCAGCACCAATCCCATCGCCTCCATCTTCGCATGGACGCGCGGACTGGCCTATCGCGGGCGGTTTGACGATACCCCCGATGTGACCCACTTCGCCAACACGCTGGAACGCGTGTGCATCGAAACGGTCGAAGGGGGCCAGATGACAAAGGATCTGGCCCTGCTGGTCGGCCCCGATACGAAATGGCTCGATACCCAGCCCTTCCTCGACGTGCTGGACACGAAGCTGCGCACCGCCCTGTCGCGTAGCTGAACACGCGGACGCGCCGCATGGATGAAAAATCATCCATGCGCGCAGATGCGCCTACCTGTCGGGATGGGGGCGTGATTATATGATGGTTATGCACGACGACCATCCACCCGCCGTAACGCCCCCATCTCCCGCCGCGCAGAAAACGCCGTGGCTGGAAGGCACGCTGGAACAGCTTTTCTTTCGCGCGCGGTGGTTATGCGCGCCGCTTTATCTGGGCCTGACAGCGGGTCTGGTGGTCATTCTGGTCAAGTTCCTCCAGACCATGTGGGGGCTGCTGCGCGACAGCTACACGCTGCAATTCGACGATGTATTCGTCGGCATCCTGGACATGATCGACCTTGTGCTGCTGGCCAACCTGCTGCTGATCGTGATGTTCGCAGGGTACGAAAATTTCGTCTCCAAGCTGGATGTGCGCAACCACCGCGACTTTCCGGACTGGATCGGCCATGTCACGTTCGGGGACATCAAGATCAAGCTCATGGCCTCCATCGTGGCCATGTCCGCCATTCATGTTCTGGCGGATTTCATCCGGGTAGACACGATCCCAAGCCGGACACTGGCATGGAGCGTCGGCATCCATCTGGCTTTCGTCGTATCGGGTCTCATGCTGGCGATGATGGACCGCATGATGGAAGCGCCCGGCGCACCGGCGCGGCATGAAAGCGTGAAACCGGACGCGCACTGAAACGGATTACCTGATCCGTTCCCGCCCTGCGCCCGATTACGCCGCGTCAGCCCCCTTCGCTGCATCGTCCATGCGGGCTTCCCGCAGGGCCTGCTGCGTCAGGCGTTCTTCGTTACGGCGCAGGAAAAGCGCGCTGGCGATCAGCCCCACCGCCACCGCGATACCCATTGCGATACTGGCCGGGCCGGAAACCTGCGTTACCTTGCGGCCCAGATAATAGGCGCCCGTGGCATACCCGCCGGCCCAGCACAGCCCGCCCAGCGCATTGAACAGCATGAAACGCGGCCACGGCATATGGTTGGCCCCCGCGAGCAGCGCCACGAAAACGCGCAGAAGGGCAATGAACCGACCGAAGAATACGATGGCGCTGCCATGATGGCGGAACAGGAAACGGCCCAGCAGAAGCCGGTCCGGCGTAAGGCGGATGCGCGGGCCGTATTTCTGCAACAGGGGCAGGCCGACCTTCCGCCCGATGAGGTAGCCGATATTGTCCCCGATCACGGCACCCGTCACCGCCGCCAGCGCGACCCACTGGATATCAAGCCGCTGCGTGGCGGCACAGTAGATGGAGGCTGAAATGATCAGGGTCTCGGCCGGTAGCGGAAGCCCCATGCTTTCAAGCATCACGATCAGGGTAATGACCCCGTAACCGTAGTGCTGGAACAGATATTCAAAATGATGCAGCAGTGTCCGCTCCTCCGTTCGGGAAAATCATGCACGGCTTCATATGCCAGCCCCGCCGGAGCAGGAATTGCGCGCCGGACCTGAACCCCGCCCGGCATGCGGTCACCGGAACTGCGCATGTCGATTACCCGACTGAAATCCGGCTGGCACAATGGGTGAAACGGCCCCGGAGCAAAACCGGATTTAGTGAATATCTGCCCCCCGTTTTCTGGATCGCACCGAACCGCGCCAGCGCAACAGGGACCATGCCACAAATCATAAAGACGTTTTTGGTGAAGCTTTTTTCAAAAAGTTTCAGAAAACGGCACAGCCACCCTGCCGCATCACTTACCGCTGTATCCATTCCCGCCGTTCGGGTGCGCGGCGCTCCCACCCCCGGCGTTCCAGTTCCGGCGTGCTGGCCGGTTCCGCCGGGTAGCCGACACATAGATACGCCACCAGTTCCAGCGTCGGTTCCACATCCAGTACGCGCATGATCTGGTCCGGGTCGATGATCGACACCCATCCAACCCCGATTCCCTTTGCCGTCGCCGCCAGCCAGAACGTATGGATGGCCATGACGGTGGACCATGTTGTCGTCTGCGGCATGGTGCCGCGCCCCAGCCCGCGTCCCTGCGCCGGTTCGGGATGGGACAGCACGGCAATATGGTGCGGGGCGTCGTCCAGACCCGCCAGTTTCAGGCGTGCGTAATGCTGCGCATCCGGCCCGGTGCGGTCGGCCAGCGCTTCGGCATTGCAGCGCATGAAGTCCTGCCGCACGGCCTGACGCCGCTGCGGGTCGTCCACGCGGACGAAACGCCATGGCTCGCTCAGCCCGACCGATGGCGCGAGGCAGGCAATACGCAGCAATTCATCCAGAACCGGTTCGGGCACGGGTTCGCGGCGGAAGTGCCGTACATCCCGCCGCCAGCGAAACAGGTCGTCCAACTGGTCCATGAAGACGGGAGAGAATTCGGGCATGGTCGTCATGCCCTTCTCTTTCGTTCATTGCGGCCCGTCTGTCACGTCCCCAATCCCTGGGTGGCCACGGCACGCCTGCCTTATGGGGATGCCACCGTGCAGATATGAATATGGCGGCGCACCGGAATGCGCCGCCATATCAGGATATATCCGGCAGGACTGACCGCCGCCGCAGGTCAGTTCCGGTCCCAACCCCGCAGGGCCAGCAGGGAAGGCGCTCCTTCAATCCCGGCATGGCAACCGGACGGCACGGCGATACTGGGCAGCGTGGCCAGCAGCATCATTCCCTGTTTCCGATACGCGGCACCAACCCACGCGACGACGCGCCGGGCCCTGGTACGGATGGAAAGGAAAGCGGGAGACGGGGAAAATCCCATGGCAGGGACAGGAGAAAAACTACGCATCGAGGCGTTTCCCGTGAGCCTAGCGGGCGCGCTTGCCGCATGCTGCTCCTGCCGCGCACGCTACGCCGCAACCCGATGCTTGCAAATATAATATTTTCGCAGATTTCCGGGCCGATCCATGCTTTTTTCGCAGGGCTTTTTCCGGCAGGTGTTGCATGAAAAATGCACCTGCCGGAACGTCCGTTTCCTCAGATACAGCCAATCTGCCACGAAGCCCGCCATTCCTGCCCCGGCTGTAGATGGAACACTGCGGGACGGGTGGAAAATTCACCCTTGAATCCGACAGGACTGGCCAGCCCGTACCACGGTTCGATGCACAGGAAATCGGCCCCCGGCTTCATCCATATGCCCAGTTGCGCAAACCCTTCCCATGTCAGCCGCAGGCCGGGACCATCGGGAATGCGGTATGTCAGGCCCCGGCTGGCGGGTCGGTCCATAATCAGGGCATCATGCGTAAACAGCGCCTCATCCAGATGGAGCATACGCCCCCGTACCGGGGTGGGAAGCGGATCGGGTAGCAGCAGCCCCCCGTCCAGCCTGCGCACGTCTTCAGGTTCGGGCTGATCGAATTCGATGGCATGGCGATCCTTGGGCACATCGGGCGCCAGCGGCCAGATAAAGGCCGGATGCGCCCCCAGCGATGCGGACAGGACGCGCTGCACATCAGGGTTGGTGACGCAATACCCCACGGACAGCCTGCCCTGCGTGATGCGGTATTCAATGACGAGACTGAAGGCAAAAGGAAAGACTTCGCGCGTCTGCGCCGTATCGACCAGTTCCAGACGGCAGCCGGTTTCATCACGCTCCAGCCAGCGAAAGGCACTGTCGCGTGCGAAACCGTGCTGGGTCATGTGATACCCGCGCCCGTCGATCCACGCGGTATCATCCACCAGCCGCCCCACAATGGGAAACAGCACGGGGGAATGCCGCCGCCACGGTTCCTGCCCGCTCCACAGCAGGTCGCGGCCACCGGCGCGCAGGGCACGAAGTTCCGCCCCGTGGGCGCTTACGGTTGCGCCCAGAACACCATCGCCGAATGTGTGGGTATCGTCAGTCATGCCGGTGGCTCCATCCATTTCATGATGGGCCACCATGCACGATCAGGGTGGTCCCTGCCTACTGATGCGCGGTTGAAGCAGATGTGAGCGGAGCAGGCGCGCCTTTGTCCCCATTGGCAGGTTTGAGTTTCAGGGTCAGGCGTTCCACTGAAAAGGCCAGCCGCGCCCCGCTGCTGCTGGATGTAAACTTGATATATATGCCGTTATTGTTTTCCATGACGGCGCCACCCTTGCCCGCGCCCACCGTCGCTTCGCCCTGAACGGACCAGTATGTCCCTTCGATATCCTGCAGGCGGTACAGGTTATAGACGGTGCCCGTAGCCCGTGTTCTGGAAAACCCGATGGCGGCACCGGAGCCACCATGAATACGGAAGGAATAGTCGTGCCCTTCAAACGTCAGGATACCCTTCCCCCACGAAACACCCGCCCCCAGATCCGCCGCCGACAGGGTAAAGGCAATGGTTCCCGTGTGATCACCCAGCGCATCGGCTGCATGAGCATACGTGACAGGGCCGATAGAGGACACGGACATAACGACCGCCGCGGCGGCCAGAGATGCAAGGCGCAAAGCAGACTCCATGACTTCCGGCGAACGGTGTCGCCCCATATCCTTACATGGCCGACATGGTTTCCATGTCACACGTTGAGAGTGCCGCACAAATACCAGCCATGCAAATTATATCATGGACATGTACCGCTTCAGCTTCAGTTTATTTCGCCCCGCCGGGCGTGACCGGGGCCAGTTGCGCGCGCGCTTCCCCATTGGGCAGGGCCGCTGTGTGCAGGTTCACGTAAACCTGTCCGTTCTGAAGGGCCTGCGCCTGTTCGGATGAAAGCAGGACGGAACCGTGCTGGCCGGATTTGTAGGGGGCGGGAATGGGCACGAGCACGCCCGCTTCCTCACTGGCCGAAGCGGGGCCATGGAAATGGGCGGCGACGACCGGCCCGCTCAGCCCGGTCCATGTCAGCGTATATTTGACCAGATTACTGTGGGTATCGAGCGTGGCCCGGACCGTACCTTCGGGGTGGGATGTCGTTGCATGTTCGGGCTGGAAATGACCTTCCAGCCGCACGGTTGCCGCCATAACGGGAGAAGCGACCGCGATGCTCGCCGCAAGAAGGGCGGGCAGGGCGAAAAAACGGACCATATCAACCTCCACTACAGAATACTGCCTTCATGCAATACTTTATTGTTGATGTAATGTTTACGCAGTGAATGTTTATGTGATGCATGAACGTACCGGTCATGCAATACAAATCATTATCAGACCCGGTACGCAGGCCCCTTATATATCCAGCGGGCGCGGGCGTTCCATCCATGCCATATCCGGCCGGAACCATAGCGAAACCCGCTGATAGCACCCACGCCGACGGGGCCATAACAGGCTGGCGAGGCCATGCGTGTTGATCCACTGACAGTGCATCACACCCTCCGCAAGGGCAGGACGGCACCCGTTACCAGGGGTGCGCGTCTGATATGAAACGCCCGGTATCCACCACCATGCCCATGGCAAAGTAGCACACCACGATACCCAGCAGCATCAGCAGGCAGGACAGGATCACACGCATCCATGCCATGTGCCACCGATCCCGTAAGGCGACAAGACGCGGTAGCCACCTGCCGTCAACCCACGCCCGTACCGCCCGCTGCCCCGTAGACCTGACCGGTAATGTAGCTGGCCTCGGCCGATGCCAGCAGCACATAGACCGGGGCCAGTTCCGCAGGCTGCCCGGCACGGCCCATGGGGGTATTGCCGCCAAAATTGTGGATGTTCTCCTCCGTCTGGCCACCACTGATCTGCAGTGCGGTCCAGAACGGGCCGGGGGCGACGGCATTGACCCTTATGCCGCGCTGTACCATCTGCTTGGCCAGTGATTTGACAAAGGCGACAATGGCCCCCTTGGTCGCGGAATAATCCAGCAGGATTTCGGACGGATTGAACGCGTTGACCGAAGCCGTGGCAATAATCGCGCCGCCACGCGGCATAAGCGGGATCGCCGCCTTGCTAAGGTAAAACAGCGAATAGATATTGGTGCGGAAGGTTTCGTCAAACTGTTCGTCGCTGATATCAAGGATGGAATCCTGATGACGCTGGCGGCCCGCATTGCTGACCAGTATATCCAGCCCGCCCAGTTCGCTATGCGCCCGTTCAACCAGCGAGGTACAGTATTTCCTGTCCCGCAGATCGCCGGGGAGTGCCACCGCTTTCCGTCCGGCTTCCCGGATCAGGGCGACAACCTCGCGCGCATCGGGTTCTTCCTGTGGCAGGTAGGCGATGGCGACATCCGCCCCCTCCCGCGCATAGGCGATGGCCGCAGCACGGCCGATGCCGGAATCCCCGCCCGTAATCAGCGCCTTGCGCCCCGCCAGCCGACCGGACCCGCGATAGCTGGTTTCCCCATGGTCGGGCCGTGGCGTCATCTTGCCCGCAAGGCCGGGCCATGGCTGTGACTGTTCGGGAAACGGGGGGCGGGGATAGGCGTTTTCCGGATCGACCAGCGCGGCGTGCGGGGCGGTCATTTCCGCGCCCTGCGCCCGGCCCGACGCGGCGGCGGCCGTGACAAGACCGGCCGCCACACCCGTCAGGACCGTCCGGCGGGATGAAGAATGATGCATGTCATCAGGCATGATGGAATGCTCCTTGTCTGTGGGGTGCTGACACCCTGTTTACAGACCAGAACACCCTTCGCCGCCGCAGGGTTGCCTGCCGGGCGCGTTTTCTGCCTGCGTGCGGATCAGGGCAGGGCTGCGATTCCGGTGATCTCGACCTTCCAGCGCGGATCGGCCAGGCGGGCTTCCACCGTGGCGCGCGCAGGCTTGCACGCGGGATCAAGCCACGCATCCCATGCACGGTTCATGGCCGCCATATCGTTCATGTCGCTCAGGAAAATCTGGACTGACAGCAGGCGCGCACTGCTTGTGCCCGCTTCCACCAGCAGGGCGTCAATCTGGCGCAGGATGTCCGCCGTCTGGCCCTGTGCATCAAGGTCGGGATCGTCGGCCACCTGTCCGGCCAGATAGACCACGCCACCATGCACGACGGCGCCGGTCAGCCTTTCTTCGGGTTGCAGGCGTGTAATGGTCATATGAAGGTCCTTCCGTGCTGGGATTCGTTATGCTCGCGGGCATGGCTGCCCCTGCTGGCCTAACCGATCATGGCGTGGATGGAAACGATATGAATTGATGCGTCACCCGCCTGACATCCCTGCCCACCCGATGCGCAAGCGAAACCACGTGACAGTTGCGCGGACGGGAATCAGCGGTGGCGGAACATCTCGTACAACGCGACCGCCGCCGCATTGGATACATTCAGGCTTTCCATCTGGCTGCTCATGGCCAGACCGGCAATCTCGTCACAATGCTCGCGCGTCAGCCGTCGCAGTCCGGCCCCTTCGGCCCCCAGCACCAGTGCGACGCGACGCTGGTGGAAGGATGCGCCATCCAGTACGCCACCGCCCGCATCCAGCCCCACCACCCACAGCCCACGGGTCTTGAGCGCGTCCAGCACGCGCGACAGGTTGACCACACGGATCAGCGGCACGATTTCCAGCGCACCGGATGCCGCGCGCGCAAGCGTGCCGGTTTCTTCCGGCGCGTTACGGTCCTGCATGACAACAGCCACCGCACCAAACGCCGCCGCCGAACGCAGGATGGCCCCCACATTGCGCGGGTCGGTCACCTGATCGAGCACCAGAACCGGTCCGGGCTGTTCCAGCACGGTATCAAGATCAGGCGCGGTCAGGGCATCGGCCAGCAGGGCCATGCCCTGATGAACCGCATCGGCACCACACAGCATGTCCAGCCGCGCGCGTTCGGTCCGCACGGGCTGGATGGGAAAACCGCCTTCCAGCTTTTCGGCCAGCGTTTCCTCGGCTTCGGCTGTCACCAGAAGCTGGCGCAGCTTGCGATCCGGGTTTTCCAGCGCCGCCTGTACGGCATGCAGCCCATACAGCCAGCAGGTGCCACGCGGGGCTGAGGCCGCCCCACGCCCCCCCCGACCACCCCGGTCAGGTCCGGATCGGGAAGACGAAGCGGAAGGGGCCGCAGGCGAATGGCCGCGACGACGGGGAGCGCGCATGTTCATGCCCGTTCTTTAAGCCTAACGACGGGCCGCGTCATTCCCCGAAATGCACGCGGGCGAAGTTTTTCGCCAAACCTATTGACACCCCCCGCCATACCCCTTAATTACCCCGCCAACCCGGAGGGATGCCCGAGTGGCTAAAGGGGGCGGACTGTAAATCCGCTGGTGTACGCCTACGTTGGTTCGAATCCAACTCCCTCCACCATTCTCCTTTCTCAATATAATATCAGGTCTTACCGCTACACGCGGTCGCTCACCCGTGCCGGTAACGGTCTGGCAGCAGTCCATGCGCGCGCGGGACCGCTCCGTAGCGGCAACGCACGTGGGGTATGGACCGCCCGCACGGAATCCACGTCTGACGGGCAGGACGACTTCGGTCATGCACCCTGCGCAGGCGCAGGATACATCCCGTACGCCGCTCATTACTGTCAGATTATGAATTTTTCCTTCGTTTTCATTTTTTTGACATAATGAAAACAATACATCCCATCAGATGCCTTCCATTCCGAATGAATTGATGAAAATTATTCCCATAACTTCTCTTCTGCGTTGATTGATATTTACTTAATATTGTCGATTATTTTTCCGTACAGAATGAACCATTATTTTACTCTACGAATAATTATTTCTATATTGTTTGTAACATATTGTAAGATAATGATATTTTAAGTATTTGGCCGATAATATCCGATAGGGCCGACCATTTTCCTATTATTATGGCAACGCCTGACCATACCGTGCGCTATATTTCAGAATGACAACCAAATGGAAAGATACAGATGCTACGGTCAATCCCCATTCTTGCCGCCTGTCTGTCAATTGCCGTTACCGCCAGCACGGCGGGACATGCGCAGTCGGTTGCGTCCGGTCATCGGGATATCCTGCTTCAGGCCGATCACGCATGGAATGGCATGGCGTATGAAAAATACCCCACCACACAACCGGAACTGACCATGATCCGGCTGACCATTCCCGCGCATACCGCCCTGCCATGGCACACCCATCCGGTACCGAACGCGGGGTATGTGCTGGAAGGGCAGTTGACAATCCATGACCGGGAAACGGGCAAAACGCAGACCTTCCATCAAGGGCAGGCCTTTGCCGAATCAGTCAACGATACCCATCGCGGCGAAACGGGGGAGACACGGACCGTCCTGCTGCTGACCTATGCCGGCACACCGGGCACACCGACCTCCATTCCCGCAAAAGGGGAAAAACCGGAATACTGATACAGACTGTTGCGAAATCGCAATAACGTTATTTGTGTTTAAAAAACAACAAGGTACACGAAAACGATTCCGTGAGGGCAACAGGAAATATATTTTGGTGATCGCTGTTGCCTGACAGCCTGCGCCGTTCCACACTCCTGCCCTTCATGCCGTGACGACCCCATCCGCTACCCCTGGTGAAGTGAGACGACACATAGTGAAAGAGGCGACCATGTCGGACATCTCACAGATGTCTTCACCCTTGCTGGAGAAGCTGTCGCTTGCCGTGATGATAGCGGACGGGTCGGGTCGTATCGTCTACAGCAATTCCCCGGCCCGCGAGATGACCGGCCATGATGAAGCCGAAATGGCCGACACACGGCTGGGCCGGCTGTTTCCCGACCTGTCCCACGCCTGCGAACCCATGCCGGTGGAGGGTGCGCGCAAATGCCACACCACCCTGCGCCGCCAGGACGGGCTGGGCGTGCCGGTGCATCTGTGCCGTGAGGGCATAAACTGGAACGGCCATCCCTACGAACTGCTCTGCCTGCACGACCGGACGGAGGAGGAACGCAACCGCGAAGAAGTGGAGATCAGCAAACTGATCGTCCATGCGACCGACCGGGGCATTCTGGTTCTTGACCCGCAATACCGCATCACCCATGCCAACCGCGCCATCCTCGCCCTGCTTGGCACGGAAGCGGATGTGCTGCACGGCATGGCCTTCAGTTCCCTGCTGTCCGACACGCAGGGCGATATCGAAACCCTGCGCCAGTTCCAGCAGCACCTCTCGCACCGCACTGGCTTCGAACTGGATATGCGCACGCGCACCCCGCAGGGCAGGGAACTGCGGCTGCGTTGCGCGGTCACCCCCCATTACGCAACGAATGAAACGTTAAGCGATATTATCGTCGTCCTGCACGACATCACCCATGACCAGCAGTTACGCGAACTGCAACGCGATGTGGTGGAAGCCCTGACGGACCAGTTCCCGCTGGATGTCATGCTGGACTTCATGTGCCGCCGGATCGAACTGATCGCGCCCGACTGCATGGCCGTGGCCATGCTGGGCAGTGGCCCGACGGTGCGTCCGGGCGGCCATGGCAATATTCCGCTGCCCATGCTCCACGCTCTTGAGGGGCTGGAGGCCAGCACGACAGGCGGGGCCTGTGGCACGGCCATGGCCACGGCGGAAGAAGTGGTCGTGGCGGATTTCGCCACCGAAACCCGCTGGCCCGAACTGCGCGCCACCATGCGCGCGCATGGGATTGCAGCGGAATGGGCCGTGCCCATCATCCTGCGCAACGGCGATGTGGCGGGCAGTTTTTCACTGTATTTCCGCAATCCCGGCGCACCTGATGTCTGGCACCGCCGCATCGTCAGCGCCTGCGTGCATCTGGCCATGCTGGCCATCGAACAGCAGCGCAGCCGTGAATCCATCATACGCCTGTCCTATACGGACCGGCTGACCAGCCTGCCCAACCGCATGTGGCTCAACCGCCGCATGCAGGAACTTGATAACCGCCAGCCCGCCGCCCCGATCAGCCTCATGATCATCGACCTCGACCGCTTCCGCAAGATTGTGGAGGCACTGGGACAGGGCCGGGCCGACCAGCTACTTCTGGAACTCTCCCGCCGCCTGCGCCACGGCATTGCCGGGCGCGATGTCCTGATCCGCACGGAAGGGGACGAGTTCGTCATCATTACCGAAGAAAACGCGCCCGACGTTACCCTTCTGGCCGAACGCATCATCCATAACCTTGAAGAACCGTTTACCGTGGATGGCATCCCGGTCAGCATTTCGGGCAGTATCGGCATCTGCACCCATATCGACGATCAGGACATGGAGGAAACCCTCCGTCAGGCCTATACCGCGCTGGCACAGGCCAAGAAGGCGGGCCGCGGCTGCTACCGTTTCTTCCATCCGTCCATGACCCGCCAGGCCGATGACCATGTCATACTGGCATCCAGCCTGCGTGAAGCAATTGCCGACAGGCGGCTGAACCTTGTCTACCAGCCGCAGGTGAACGTGCTGACCGGCAGGCTGCACGGGGTGGAAGCCCTGTCACGCTGGACCGACCCGGTGCTGGGCACGATCCCGCCGGGGCGGTTCATTCCCGTGGCGGAAGAAACCGGCCAGATCCGCGCGCTGGGTGCATGGTCGTTACGGGTGGCATGTGAACAGATGGCCGAATGGATTGCACGCGGCGTGGCGGTGCCGACCGTGTCGGTCAACCTGTCCGCCATACAGTTTCAGGACCCCGAACTGGTTTCCCAGCTTGCCACCGTGCTGCACCAGACCAACGTCCCGCCGGAACGGCTGATCGTGGAACTGACCGAAACCACCATGATCGAGAATTTCGAGCAGACCATGACCACGGCGGTCGCAATCCGCAATCTGGGGATCGGCCTGTCCATGGATGATTTCGGAACCGGTTATTCCAGCCTGGCCAACCTTGCCAGCCTGCCCATAAACGAGGTCAAGATCGACCGCAGTTTCATGAAGGGTTTCGGCAGCACCGGCAATGTACGGCAGGTGGTGACCGCCATCATCCGCATTGGCCATACGCTGGGCATGACCGTAATTGCCGAAGGCGTGGAAGAAGCCGAACAGTGCATCCAGCTACGCGCCATCGGCTGTGACGTGATACAGGGGTACTATTTCGCCCATCCAATGGATGCTGAATCACTCGATACATGGATACGCGAACGCAGGTTCCAGTCCGCCCTCAACCCGTAAGCGGGGCGCTGGCTTCCCGTGCCGCCGCCATGGACGCCTCGTTGAACGCAAAGGGCAGACACGCATACCGCACCCCCTGCGTTACCGGGCGGACCGCATGCAGCAGCGCACACGAAAACACCACCGCGCCACCAGCAGGCGGCCGCAGGCCGCGCGACGAAAATTCGGGGAAGGTGAGTTCCCCGCCCCCATAATCATCGTTCAGCGTGATCGAGATGGCGAACAGCCTGTGGGCCGCCCCCGGCACCGTATTGTCACGATGCGGACCGAAGCATCCACCCTCCGCCGCATCGTACCGGCCCAGCACCATGCGGTCCATGCGGGTCACGGTGCACTGGAACACACGGGTAATTTCGGGCACCACACGCCGGATGATGCGCGCCTGTAACTGCCGGACAAGATCACCGTCGCGTAACAGGCAGTCACGTCGGCTCTTGAACCCAGAATCAATTATATTGACCGGCTTTCCATCCGCCCCGCGCGTCAGCACGGCAGACGGACGGGATTCGTGCGTGTGGTAATAATCCATCAGCACCTGACAGAACGCCGGTTCCAGCACGGCAGGCAGCATGAGTGCGGGAACCGGCCCATCCTGCACGGGCGGCAGGCGCATGACATGATCGAGCACGCGCGCCGCCACACCCGGCGCATCGGGCATGCTGAGGCATACACGCAGCATGGGATCGACCACGACCCAGAAGCATTGCCCCACCCCGATCCCGTACAGGTCATGCACCCTGCGGTCGGCATCCCGGAAAAACCGGATGGATTCCCCGCCTGTTACAACCGGGATACGGGTTTCATCCGCACTGTCCGCGCTGACGCCAAAAAAACCGACCGCACCGTCCGCCTGCTGCGCGGCCCGCGCCCGCATGACCGACAGGGCGCGAGCCGCGCACGGATCAAGGGTGGAGGGAAAAAAGAACAGAATGCTGTATCGGCCCGCCGCCATGTCAAAGCTGTAATGACCCCACCGCGTTGTACAGCGCTGCACAAACCGTGGGGCCGGATCGCCCGCTGCAACCGGCAATACGTTCATGATTTCCCATCCCCCATGGCGGCATCATGCCAGCACCATATATTTTTCTGTCCGGCGACATGCTGATATGACTGTTGTCATCCGTTGCATCATGTCAGGTCCGCCATGTCCACGTCCCCCGCCCATATTGCCGTGATCGGCAGCACGAACATTGATTTTGTCACGCATGTCGAGCGTTTCCCGCATCCCGGTGAAACGCTGCATGTCCATTCCTCCACGACCGGGCTGGGGGGCAAGGGCGCAAATCAGGCGGTTGCGGTGGCGCGGCTGGGACAGGACGTGGCACTGGCTGGCTGGACCGGAACCGACATGCTGGCCGAGATGGCGCGCACCACCCTGCACGATGCCGGGGTGAACGCGCGCTGGCTTCTGGCCGATCCGCAGGCGGGCACGGGCCGGGCCTTCATTACCATCAACCATGCGGGGGAAAACCAGATTCTGGTGGATGGCGGCGCCAACATGGCCCATGGGGCCGAAGCCTGTGCCCATCTGGCCCCGGTGCTGGACAATGCGGCAGTAGTCATGATGCAGATGGAAATGGATGCGGAGCTGGTGCAGGCCGTCGCACGACAGGCCCGTGCCCGGAACATACCGGTCGTGCTGGACCCGGCCCCGGTGCCTGCAACCGGTCTGCCCGACGCCTTATTCGCCCTGGCGGATATCCTGACCCCCAATGAAAACGAAACGCGCGAACTGACCGGTATCCTGCCCGTCGATGAAGCTACCGCCCTGCACGCCGCCCGGATCCTGCATGAACGCGGCACGCACACGGCCATTATCAAGCTGGGGCACCGGGGCGTGGTATATTCCACCGCCACGACACGGGGTTTCGTACCACCTTTCGCGGTCAGGGCGATTGATACGGTCGCGGCCGGGGACTGTTTCAACGCCGGACTGGCGACTGCGCTGGCGCGTGGGGCGACGCTGGGCGAAGCCGTGCGCTACGCGGCTGCCTGCGGGGCGCTGGCCACCACCCGAGCGGGTGCAGCCGAAGCGGCACCGACCGCCGATGAAGTCGCATGCCTGCTTGACCGGACACCGGGCTGAGCTTGCATGCAGGGCGGCAGGCATTATAGTCCGCCCCATCAGTCAACGGTCCCGTGCAAGCGGGTAAAAGAGGGAATGCCGTAGACCCGGCAGGGTGCAATGCCCGGGGTCGCAGTCGGTAGCTGTACCCGCAACTGTAGGCGGAGAGTATTTCATCTGGCGTCGCCATCAGGCGGCAACCACTGGCTCCGACCGGGAAGGTAGATGAAATGCAATGACCCGCAAGCCAGGAGACCTGCCGTTGTCCACCTACCATATCGCCGGGCGGGTATTCCCGGAGATGGGCATAAAAGAATGTATCCGACCAGTTAACATCCCGTATTGCCAGTTCCGCACCGACCAGACACCCGGTTAACGCCGCGTGGTGGCCGGTTATGACCAGACCCATCCTGACGGGATGTTTTTGTTGATGAAATTCTTTCATTCCCTGCGGGTGTGCAGGTACCTGCCCCGCATCATATTACTGGGCTGCTGCGCTGCCGGCGGTCCCGAGGCCCACGCCCAGACACCCCTCACCCAGCTTGCGCAGGACCGCGCCCGCCTTGGCAATTCCACCCCGCTGGTCCAGCAGATCGACCCTGCGACGGTGCGCGATTCAGAACGCGCGCAGGCCGATGCGGAGGAAAAGGCCGCGGGCGATGGTGACAGGCTCGATACCAGCGGCAACCTGCTGGGCAATATGTGGAGTGCGCGGCCATGGCTGTACAAACACGGCATCACCTTCGACATTCAGGAAGTCGATGAACTCTGGGGCAACGGCACCGGCGGTTCGGCCTCGGGCAATGACGGGGCAGCCGGTTCGGGCACCGGCCCGTCCTATGATGGCGTGACCATGCCGACGCTGACCGTTGATACCGAAAAGCTGTTTGGCCTGAAGGGCGGCCTGTTCCAGGTCAGCGCGCTGCAGACGCGCGGGCGTTCGATCTCGCAGGATCACCTGGCCAACTTCAACCCCGTCAGCGGGTTCGAGGCCGACCGCTCCACCCGCCTGTTCGAACTGTGGTACCAGCAGACCTTCCTTAACGGAAAGCTGGACGTGAAGATCGGGCAGCAGGATCTCGATACCGAATTCCTCATCAGCGATTACGCATCGCTTTACCTCAACGCCAATTTCGGCTGGCCCATGGCCCCGTCGGTCAACCTGTATGGCGGCGGCCCGTCATGGCCGCTGTCCTCGCCCGCCATCCGCATCCGCTACCGCCCCAGCGAGAAGTTCACCTTCATGTTCGCCGCCGCCGACGACAACCCGCCGGGCAACCGCTACAACTCGCTTCCCATCCAGCAGGCTACCGGGTCCATCAGCGGTTACAATTCCGATCCCACCAGCCAGACCTATGACGGCGCCAATGGCACCAACTTCAACATGGGCACCGGCGCGCTGCTGATAACCGAACTGCAATACGCGCTGAACCCGCAGCCCGCCGACATGTCCCATGTGACGAAAGACCCCGGCCTGCCGGGCATCTACAAGCTGGGCGGGTATTACGACACGGCGAAATTCGCCGATTACCGGTATAACCGCAACGGTGGTTCGCTGGGGGCGGCGACGCTGAACGTGAACAGCACGGAGTCCGACCTGACCCCGCGCTGGGACCGGGGCAACTGGATGGTGTATGGCATCATCGACCAGATGATCTGGCGGCCTTCGCTGCAATCCGCACGGTCGGTGGGCGTGTTCCTGCGTGCGACCGGCAATGGCGGCGACCGCAACCTGATCAGCTTCGCCATCGATGCGGGCGTGAACCTGAAGGCGCCGTTCAGGGGGCGTGACAACGACACGATCGGGCTGGGCTGGGGCATTGGCCGGGCCAGTTCAGGCCAGCGCCAGTTCGACCGCGACAGCGGATCAATCGTGCAGGGCAATGAAAACCATCTGGAACTGACCTATCAGGCGCAGGTCACGCCGTGGATGGTGATGCAGCCTGACTTCCAGTACGTCTGGAACCCCTCCGGGGGGGTGACGGACTGGACCGGAAACCGCCGCGTGGGCAACGAGGCCGTTTTCGGCCTGCACAGCAGCCTGACCTTCTGAAAACGTCCCGTTCGCCCCCCCGCATTATCGTCGTGATGCACGGGGGCAAATGGAAATGTTTTCACACCACAAGGGGACTGCCAGCACATACTGGCGGTCCCGGCAGGTCATACGGGAACAAAAGCACAGACCGGCATTGAAATTTACATTATTGTGAGGCCGCCAGCCCTTCTATACCCGTGAAGGGACAGGGCGGATGACCATGTCACGCACCCTAACTGTAAAGGAAGAATCCGTTGCGCCGTCTTGTTGCTTTATGTCTCCCGCTCAGCATGGCCGCCTGCGCGCAGCATGCACCGCGTCCACTGGTGAATTACTGCAGACAGCCAGCCGTGACGTCCGCCGTGGTGGCAACTGCCAATCAGGGTGCGCCGCAGGCTTCCCCCGCAATCCGTTTTGAAGATGGCACGATCAAAAGCGCCGTCTATGACGACCATATGCAGGTTCTGGCCTGTCACGGCACGGTGGTGCGCAAGGATGGCACACGGCAGGATGGCGTCGCCATTGCCCGCCTGCCCCACATGCACACCGGATGGAAGCAGATCTGGCATACATCAGTCGCCACGCATCAGTGGATACCCGATGCGGATATCATCAAAAACCGGCAGGAACAGTACGCCCGCTATTACGACCATACGCCGCAGGCGTGCAAACCCTACGCGCATGAACTGTTTTACGGCACCCCGAAGTCCGATAAGGAAAACAGCACCCTGCGCGAGACGCTGTACGACTGCCTTGCCGAACACGATGTCAAACCCATGCGGCCCGTATCGGGCATTGACCATACCTACAGCCCGTTTGGCATGAATTTCTATATTCCCTACTACACCAACCTGAACGCGGACGATAACGGTCCTTTCCTTTACTGACCGGGGAGCCGGACACCTGTCATGGCCATTCTGCCCATCATCCGCTTTCCACATCCCTGCCTGGAACAAGCCGCAGACCCGGTGGACGCCTCATCGGCGGCTACGCGACAACTGGCCGCCGACCTGCTGGAAACCATGCATGCGGCACCCGGCATCGGCATTACCGCCTGCCATGCAGGCATCAGCCAGCGGCTTGTCGTCATTGACCTGCCGGACGGTGACGGGCCGCATGTCTATGCCAACCCGGAAATCGTCTGGCAGTCCGATGAAAGCGTAACCCGTGAGGAGGGCAGCGTGTCCATGCCCGGCATCCATGGCCCGATCACGCGCCCGGCGCGCGTGCGGGTGCGCTATACCCGCCCCGATGGCACACAGGCCGAGGAGGAGGCGGATGGCCTCATGGCCGTGTGCCTCCAGCATGAAATCGACCAGATCAACGGCATTTTCTGGATACGCCGCCTGTCCCGCCTGCGCCGGGAACGGGCGGTCAAACGGTTCGCCAGGCTGGAACGGTAATGGATGGGTGGACCGGGTTCAGTCCACCTTCCCGTCATCAAGCATATAGCCACTGGAACGGACCGTACGGATCAGGTCCGCCCCGCCGGATGCGTTGAGCGCCAGACGCAGCCTGCGGATATGCACGTCCACGGTGCGTTCTTCCACATGGATGCCGTCATCCCACGCCGATGCCAGTATCTCGGCGCGTGAAAAGACCCGGCGGGGATGACGCATGAGGTGCAGCAGGATACGGTATTCCGTGGGACCAAGGGCAATGGCTGCCCCCCCACGCGTAACCCGGCGCGCGCCGTGGTCCAGCGTGACATCGGCAAAGTTCAGCACGTCTTCCACCGGCAGGGCGGAAGCCCCCGCCGCCCGGCCCATGCTGCGCCGCATGACGGCGCGCACACGCGCATGCAGCACGTCCATCCCGCACGGCTTGACCAGATAGTCATCCGCACCCAGATCGAGTGCATGGACGGAATCGCGTTCTTCCCCGCGCGCGGTCAGCATGATGACGGGCAGGTAGCGCGTGGCGGTGGCCATGCGCAGCCTTCGGCACAGGTCCACCCCTGACAGGCCCGGCATCATCCAGTCCAGCAGCACGAGGTCGGGCTTCCACTCGGTTACTTCGCGCAGGGCGTCCAGACCGTTATCCACCGGCATGACGGTGTGGCCCGCAGCCTCCAGATTGTAGGACAGCATGACGGACAGGGCGGCATCATCTTCCGCAACAAGGATGCGAAGCGGTCGGTCAGGCTGCACCGTCCCGCCCTCCCTGCCCGGAGAAGCCGCCACGCGGGCGCACGACAGGCAGGATTTCGCCCGTGGCGGTGTAATAGACCCGTTCGGCGATGTTGGTGGCGTGATCGCCGATGCGTTCAAGGTTCTTGGCGATGAACAGCAGATGCGTGCAGGCGCCGATGTTGCGCGGGTCTTCCATCATGTAGGTAACCAGTTCACGGAACATGGCGTTGTACAGTTCGTCCACCGCCGTATCGGACTGCCAGACTTCCCGCGCAAGCGTGGCGTTGCGCTGGCTCATCGCGTCAATGGCGCGGCGCAGGTTGTCCTGCACGAGGCGGCCCATGCCGCGCAGCCCGCTGAGCGAGACACGCGACGCCACCAGTTCCGCCCGCAGCGACCGCCGCGCGATGGAGGCGGCGCAGTCGCCGATGCGTTCCATGTCCCCCGTGATCTTCAGCGCCGACACCACTTCACGCAGGTCGCCCGCCACCGGCGAACGCAGGGCGAGGATGCGGATGACCATGGCTTCCACATCGCGTTCCAGCGTATCGACCTGCGGATCGAGGTCGGATGCGATCCCGGCGGCGCTTTCGTCACGGTCGGCGATGGCGGCGATGGCCTGCGATGTCTGTCGCTCCACCAGGCCGCCCATGCGTGCCATCATGGAGCGCAGATGCTCCAGCTCCTGTTCATAACTGCGTACGATATGTGCCGATTCCTGTCCCACCTGCGAACCTTCCTGCCTGCCCGCACAATTATACGGGATGTGCCCGAAAACGGGGCTTACGATACGCTATTTGAGTATATTATATCGGTCCCGAATTTGTTCAAGACGATGTCATACCCCAGCGGGGTGGGACAAAATAATGAAATAAAAAGATTTTTTCAGGAATACGAAATGCCGCGCACACCCCGCCCCCCTGTTGTGCCCGATGCCGGTATTCTCTCATGCCGTCAGATGCTTACGGCGGCCCTTGGCATGGCGCTGGGCATGGGGCCAGGCATGGCCGCGGGTAACGACAACGTCCCCGCCACATCCACCGCCGCCCCGGCCACGTCCCATACCACCAGCCAGCCAGCCGCCCCCAAGGTGGAGCGGATGACCGTGACCAGCCAGCACGTGGTCGGCACCCAGCCCGGTGGTGGCCTGATCCGGGAGGAGGACGCGGCAAAATCCGTCAGCACCATCGGCACTGATTTCATGCGCAAGCAGGCGCCAAGTGCTACCGCGTTCGACATGGTCAGCCTGCTGCCGGGCGCCAATGTATCCTCATCCGATCCGCTGGGATTTTCACCCCAGACCAATATCAGCGTACGCGGGCTGGGCGGGGATTCGCTGGGTTACGTGCTTGAAGGCATGCCGCTTAACGACATCGCCTATTACAACGGTTATCCGGGTCAGTTCGCCGATACCGAGAATTACCAGAGCGTCTCGCTCGAACAGGGATCGGCGGATCTTGATTCCCCCGTGCTGAACGCGGCGGGTGGCCTCATGAACCTGTCCTTCCGCGATCCGTCCACCCGCGCGGGTGGGTATGCGGATGTGTCCTATGGTTCGTACAACACCAACCGGCAGTTCCTGCGGCTGGAAACGGGGCAGATCGGGCATACCGGCATACGGGGCTTCGTGTCGTATTCCCATGGTTATACCGATAACTGGCGCGGTCCCGGCCATGATGAACGCCAGCATATCGATTTCAAGTTCCTGCGCGAATGGGGGGCGGGCAACCGCGTTTCGGTGCTGGGCACGTGGAATACGATGGTCGCCAGCTACTATCCCCCCGTGGACAAGGCGGACTGGCAGGCCGAAGGACCGCATGGGGCGGCAAACAACCTTGCCGCCACCTACAACCCGAACGATGCCGCGGGGGGCACCGATTACTGGGCGCTGTACCGCCAGCCCGAACGTATCTTCTACGTCGCGGCACCGGCGCGGCTGACGCTGGCGGACCGGCTGCACCTCAAGCTCACGCCCTATGCCCAATGGAGCTACGGCAACGATCCCGGCGGCACGACGATGGGGGAAACCGGAATGTTCAGCGGGGCAAGCCCCGCCGGGGTGCCCGATGCGGATGCCGTCGTGCGCGCCAACTGGACCCAGACCAGTTACCGTTCCGGCTTCAATGCCGCCCTGGACTGGCAGGTAGCCAACCATGATCTGGTGTTCGGCTACTGGTACGACTATTCCGACGATAGCGAACACCAGCCCTTTACCGCCGTAAACGGCAGCGGTTACGCGCCGGACATATGGGTGGACCGGATCAGCCGCACCGTGCTGCTGCCCGATGGCCAGCAGCTTGATGCAGGCAGCTACCATATGATTTCCCAGACCAATGCGCTGTATGTGGGCGACCGGATGCACTTCCTCAACCACAGGCTTATGGTTGATGTCGGCTTCAAGGAAGTAATGCTGGACCGCCATGGCACCACCACTTCGGCTGGCGTGCAGACGGCTGCGGGCAGCAATGCCGCTACGCCACTGCCGCGCATCGCCATCCGCTACCGCATCACGCCCCGGCATATGGTATTCTTCAACACCACCACCAATTTCCGCACACCGGATGAAAGCGCGCTGTTTGGCGGAGTGACGGCCAGCGGGATCACAACCCAGCTCAAGAACGAATATTCCGTATCGGAGGAACTGGGCTACCGCTACAGCGGCAACCTGATTATCGGCAGCCTTACGCTGTTCAACTATGATTTCACCAACCGCGAAATCCAAACGCTGCTGAACGTGAACGGCGCGCAGGTTGATTCCACCATCAATGGCGGGGGCCAGACATCACGCGGGGTCGATGTGGAAATCGGGCTGAAGCCATGGCATCACTTCGCACCCTATCTGTCGGGGGAATACCTGCACGCGACCATTGACAGTGACATCCCCTCCACCAGCGGCATGCTGGCCACGCGGGGCAAGACAGCGGTGGAAAGCCCGACGCTGCAGGCTTCCGCCGGGCTGAGTTATGATGACGGCCACTTCTTCGGTATCGCGTCGGTCCATTATACGGGCCGGCAGTATTCCACCTTCATGAATGATGAACGCATGCCCGACCACACCACGGGCAATCTTGCCATCGGCTACCGCATGGACGACCATGCCTTTCTGTCACATCCCGAATTCCGGATGAACTTCGTCAACATCACCAACCAGCATTACCTGTCCGGCGTTGCGACCCCTACCCTGACCGCAGCCGACGGGCCGCAATATTACGTGGGCGGCGGGCTGGCGGTGCTGTTTACGGCAGCATCAGGCTTCTGAAGGCCGCATGCCCGCGCCGATGCGGCGCGGGCAAGGGGATCAGCCCGGCGTAACCTGACGGCGCACGCCAAAACATTCCTCCGGTCCGGGAAAACGGCGCGCACGCACGTCATCGGCGTAACGGGCGGCGGCATCTTCAATCACATTCCCCACATCGGCATAGCGGCGGACAAAACGCGGCGTAAACGTGCCGAACACGCCCAGCATGTCATCGACCACCAGCACCTGCCCGTCACAGGCAGGCGATGCCCCGATACCGATAACCGGCACCGGAACACTGGTTGCGATTTCACGCGCCAGAGGCTCTATGGTGCCTTCCAGCACCACGGCGAAGGCCCCGGCGGCGGCAATGGCGTGGGCGTCGTCATGCACCTTGCGGGCCTGCTGTTCATCGCGGCCCTGCGTGCGGAAGCCCCCGGTGGTGTTGACGGCCTGCGGCATAAGTCCGACATGGCCGCATACCGGTATGCCGCGCTGGACGAGGAAACTGACGGTCGCGGCCATTTCGGTCCCGCCTTCCAGCTTGACCGCGCCGCAGCCGGTTTCCGCCATGATGCGGGCCGCATTGCGGAAAGCCTGCGCCGGTGATTCCTGATAGGAACCAAACGGCATGTCCACCACCACCAGCGCCTGCCGCGATGCGCGGACAACGGCCGCGCCATGGGCGATCATCATGTCCATGCCCACGCCAAGCGTATCGGGCATGCCATAGACCACCATGCCCAGCGAATCCCCCACCAGCATGACATCCACATGCCCGTCCAGCAGGCGTGCCATGGGTGCGGTGTAGGCTGTCAGCCATACACCGGGCACGTCCCCCTTGCGAACGTCACGAATGGTCCGCCGCCGGGGCTGTTCCACATTGGCCATGCTTGCTATTCCCCTGATATTCCATCTGGTACAGATGGCATCTGGCATATTGCAGCACCCCTGTGTTTGCAAATCCAACCCGGACAGGAGCGGGATAGCGTCATGGGACTTGGCCGTACCGACATATGGCAGACGGGCATCATAAACCGTCCGCTGCCTGATATCATCCGCGCCGGTACGCTGGATTCCATGCCGGTTACATGGCTGCCCGATCCCGGTTCCTTCCGCTTTCTGGCCGACCCGTTCGGCATCTGGCATGAAGACCGTCTGTACCTGTTTGCCGAAGCCTATGATTACCGCGTGAAGGTGGGACGCATCGACGTATTCGTGCTGGACCGCACCCTGCGCATCCTGTCGCACCGCCCCGTTCTGGTGGAGCCGTGGCACCTGTCCTACCCCGTCATCATGCGTGATACGGACGGCAGTTTCCTGATGATGCCGGAATCGGGGGCCAGCGGCACGCAGCGCCTGTACCGGGCAACGGATTTCCCCTTTCACTGGAAAGCGGTGGAAAACTGCGTCTTTCCCGGTGCGCTGATCGATGCCTCCCCCCTGTTCCACGATGGCAGATGGTGGCTGTTCTATACCCCCTGGGATGAGGCGGCACGCCCACGGATCGATACGCTGCACGTTGCATGGGCCGAACGCATAAGCGGGCCGTGGCACCCGCATCCGGGCAATCCCGTGCGGCGCGACATACACAGTGCCCGCCCCGGCGGCACGCCGGTCGTGATGGAAGATGGCACCATCATCCTGCCCACGCAGGACTGTGCCCGGACCTATGGGGGCGCCATCACCCCGCTGGCCATCACCACCCTGACCACCAGTACCTTTGCCGCCCACCCCCTTGCGGCCCTGACAGCTCCCCCCGCGTGGCGACCGGCCACCGACGGGCTGCATACCCTGTCCGCCGCCGGGCCGGTGACACTGGTGGACGCAAAGCATACCAGCCGGTCCGTCATCAGGCGGGCCGGGGTGGATATCGGACGCATGACGCGCGAACTGATGCAGCGGTCGCGGCGTTACTGACGCGGCCGAGGTAATGCGCGTTACCGGGCGGGGGAACCTGTCCCGGATTTAATGTGATATTAATAACGATTATCATACATTCGTGCCTATAATGCGAATGGATATGGCGTATTGGCGATAGATATTCCGCCGCCCCCAGCCTGTTGCCCCGACAGGCGCCGTATCCTGTGTGACCTGTTTCCATCGCGTTGAACGCATGGCCGTGCAGGACGCAGGCAATGCCTGCGGCAATAACAATAACCGTTACGCAACATCTGCCCCCATGGCCCCAGATACTTCAAGGACCGTCCGATGCGTGAAACACGCTCCGCCCTGGCTACCTGGCATATGCAGCATTCCCGCCCCGAGCGGCTGGTAAACTATTTCGACCCCTGGCAGCCGGTTGCGCGGCAGCTTGACCTTCTTTCCAACCGGTTCCGCGCCATACGCGCCCTGTGTGACGGACAGGCAGATACCGCCATGGCGGAAGATGCCCGTCTGGCGGCGCTGTGCGACAGCCTTGCATTCCACCTGCTCAAGGCCTGCGTATGGTGGCAGGTCGACTTTTCCCCGCGCGCGGTGACGGGACTGGCGGCCACCAGTTTCATGGCCCATGTACGTCGCCACACGGATCGCATGGTGGAAGATGAAACCCTGCTGGATGTCATGACGTGGCAGCATTACATGCATCGCACCGACGCCAGTCACATCATGGTGACGGGAACCGATCCGCTGTGCCGGGGCACCACCACCATCCTGTACGGCATCGATGGCCGCCGGGGCTTCCGTTTCGCCATGCAGCGCGCGGGACAGGCGCTGGCGTGGAATGACCTGACCCATACGGACTTCATCTCGGCCTGCCTGAACGCGCGTGCGCTGCACTGCCTGATCGAGACGGAATGCACCGCCATTGGCGAATGGGATCTGGCGCGGGAGGAACACGGGCAGGCTTCGGTCTATCATACCCAGCATTTCCGCACGCCGGGACAGGCCAACCCTGTGGAGCGTTACGCCGCGGCACTGGACCAGCTCAGCCGCTGCCATTCCCGTTTCGGACGTTTCGAGTTCGAGAACATCGTCAACCACATGGCGTTTTCCGTGGTGCATGCCGCCCACGCGCAGGGGGCCAGCATTGCCGACCTGCTGCGCAACGGCGCGCAGCGTCCCATCAACCCCCGTATTGCGGGCAGCCTGAAAAAACGCGCCCGCGCCCATGTCTCCACCGGCACCGACCCGCTGCGGCGCACAGAACTTGATGGCCTGCTGAAACAGGTTGAAACCGGTTTTGCACTCTCCGACCGGAGCTGAAGGATGGGGGGAGAGAAAACAATTTCTCTCCCCCCACGACATCCGGCCCTGCAAGACCTATATTCATACCGGAGTAGCAGGAGACCCCATTTATGGCGCTAGCCAAAAGCAGAATACCGGCACCCCGCCGCAGGCCAGTCCCAACACGTTCGCCGCGCGTACGTGGTGAAACGCGTCGGCTGCTGGAAATGCTGTGTATGCTGCATGGGTCAATCCATCGTGGCGCGCGCGATGCGGGTGCCCTGGTCCGCTGCGTGGTGCAGGCCCAGCCCGAACTTGGCCTGCCCGACAAGGTCCTGCCCGCCGCCCCCCGCCACGATGGCGAAACCCCGCCGACCGTGACCGAGTGGAAACACCTGGGTCACGCGCTGGAGGAAGCGCGCCAGCAGCATGCGGGCGAACGGGGCTACGTGGATACATGGCTTGAGGAACTGACGCAGGCCACCGGGCTGGGCCGGGTCGCCAGCGAGATCCTTGGCCTTGCCATGTGCTACCGCCTGAACGGCCATTTCGAGCAGTTATGGGATGACCTGTGCGAAAACCGTTCGCGCGGTCCTTTCCTGTGCGAGGACATTCCCCTGCTGCACCTGCTGCTGGGGCAGGAGGAGGACGCGATCGCCACCGCCCTCGCCCCCGACGGGCAGTTGCGCATGAGTGGCCTCATGACCGTGGACGAGGACGGCGACATCACCCTGCTGCCCCGGCTCATGGCGCTCATGAACCGGCGTGCCAGCGTGGTGGGCGACATCCGTTCCCTGCTGCTGGGCCAGCCCCGCACCGCGACCCTGCCATGGGACGCCTTTTCCCATCTGGGCCAGCAGGCGGAAATTGCCGCAAAACTGCTGGAAGCGGCGGTACGGACGCATGCGACCGGCATCAATATCCTTCTCTATGGCCCCCCCGGCACCGGCAAGACCGAATTTGCCGCCACGCTGGCGCAGCATATCGGCGCGATCCTGTATCCGGTAGGCGAGGCCGACAGCGCGGGCGATGAGCCCTCGCGCCATGAACGGCTGGCCGACCTGCGGTGCAGCACGCGCCTGCTGCGCAACACGGATTCGATCCTGCTGTTCGACGAGGCGGAGGACCTGTTCACCGCCAGCCTGTTCGATCCGCCGCAGTCCTACAGCCGGGTGTTTTTTCACCGTCTGCTCGAACAGGGTGGAACCCCCGTGATCTGGACGGCAAACGACCTCAATACGCTTGGCCCCGCCATCGCGCGGCGCATGGCGCTGTGCATCGAGGTCCGCCAGCCCGGCATCGGCGTGCGCACGCGCCTGTGGCAGGACATGGCGCGGGAGGAAAAGGTGGCCCTGGCGCCCGAGGATGCGGCGGACCTTGCGCGCGCCATTCCCGCCGCCCCCGCCATCTTCCGCAATGCGCTGCGGTCCACCCATCTGGCGGGTGGTGATTCGGCCATGGCCAGCATGATCGCGACCGGCATCGCGCGCGCGGCGGCAGGCGGGCAGATGCCCATGCCGTCACAGCCCGATGTCGCCGATTACGACGAAACGCTGATCAATGCGGATTGTGACCTGCAGGCCCTGACCCGGCGGCTGGCGCGCCCTGGCGCACCCCGCGCGGTCTCGCTACTGCTGTCCGGCCCGCCGGGTTCGGGCAAGAGTGCATATGCCCGCCATCTGGCCAGCCAGATGGACATGCCGGTACTGCAGAAGCGTGCATCCGACCTGCTGGACAAATATGTGGGCCAGAGCGAACAGCAGATTGCCGCCGCCTTTGCCGAGGCATGCGACAGCGGGTCCTTCCTGATCATTGACGAAGCCGACAGCCTGCTGGGCGATCGCCGTGGGGCCGAACGGTCATGGGAGATCAGTCAGGTCAATGAAATGCTGACATGGATGGAACAGCATCCCCTGCCCTTTGCCTGCACCACCAACCTTGTGGAAAAGCTGGACCCCGCCAGCATGCGGCGTTTCCTGTTCCGCGCCCGCTTCGGCTATCTGAAGCCTGAACAGGCAGCCCATGCCTTCCGCCGTTTCTTCGATCAGGAACCACCCGCCGCGCTGCGCCATGTCAGCACGCTGGTCCCGTCCGACTTCGCGCTGGTACTGCGCCGGGCGCGGCTTCTGGACGAAAACCCCACCCCAGATGAACTGCTTGAACGGCTGCGGGCCGAAATAGCGGGGCGTGACGGCAACCGGCGGATCGGGTTCCTGTCCTGATTACCGGACGGACACGGGTGCATTCATAAGGCAGATAACCGAAAGGCCGGGCGTCCCGGCCTTTCGCGCATATGGCCCCGTACGCAGTCCTATTGCGGTGGATGGGCTGCGGCATCCGCCTCCACCGCGCATTCGGCGGCTGGCGGGGCGGCCATGGTGGTGCGCAGGGCCGTGACCTCCGCCCGCGCTTTGTCCATTTCCTGCCGGAATCCCTCGTCCTGTTCCATGGCGGAATACAGCACGCCGCCATTCATCCAGCCTGCGGCGACATCGCTCTGCCACTGCACGCCACAGACAACCCGGCTTTCACCAAAAACCCGCGCGCGCTGCATGATCCATGCCGTGCGTTCGGGCAGGATATCCGCCAGAATCAGGCCCGCAACCCAACCCAGCGTCGCATGGAGCGAAGGATAGGACGGGTCCTGCCGCAACTGCGCCCGCAGCGGAATGCACCGCGGCAGTTCGGCTTCGGTAAACGGACGGGGACGATTCCACAGTTTCTTCTCCGCCTGTACCGCAGGGGTCAGCCGGTGTTCGAGCCGGGTAAACAGCCCCACCAGTTCGGGCAGACGTTCAGGCGGCAGTGTAAACCCCACGGCACAGGAAAAGGCCGAGACCATATGCGCGGGCGTATCGCGGTTGTCCGCCTGCGCCAGTTTCCATCGCGGCGTGTTTTCCAGCACGCGGGTCGCGCCATAGATGCTGGCATCAGCCGCACGCTGGGCGGTATCCGGGCCGGGTGGGGGCGGCAGGAATACCTGCCCGTCGGGCAGGGGTGGGCCTGCGGGCACCTCCGCCTGCGCGGCCTGATCGTGGGCGGCCATGGCAGGGTGATGATGATGCGGATGCGCCCCCGCGCGCAGAGGTGTCCCCAGCAGGGGCAGCACGACGCAGGCGGCCAGTCCATACGAAGTGGCAAAACGTTCGAGACGCATCATGTTCCTGTCAGTACACCGGTCGCCGCAGGTCATGGGCGCATGCATATGACCTTTCCCCGCGCATAGCATGCGCGCGGGACGTGGCAAATCCCCGATGGCGGCGATGCGCCTTCTGCCCGACCCTGTTTTATGGCAGACTGACGCCACAGCCCGGAGGCACGCAGCAATGAACCGCAGAAACCAGATATGGCCCACGTCGATCAGCCCGGTGCGCATCGCCCTGTGCGTGATCGGAATGACGCTGGTGGTGGTCCAGTTCATGTACGGACTGCATATCAGTCCCGATGCCATGCCCGGTCAGGTCATGTTCCACATTGCCATGCTGACACTGGGGATGATCCTGTTTCTGGCGGGGATGTGGGGCCCATCACTGTAGAACCCGCCTGGAACGGGTTCAGCGGCGTTCGGAATCCGCGCCGCTGCCTTCATCCGTGATCCCCGCGCGGGAGGGGGCGTCGGACCCCGGCTGCACGGTACGGCTCATGCGTTCCACACCCCTGTCATCACCAAAACCCTGACCCGATACCCGGCGGCGCGGGACGGGATTTTCCATCAGCACGTTTTCCAGCGCTTCGGGGTCGGTGCGTTCGGCTTCGTCAAACAGTTCGTCGGCCCGGGCCTGATCGCCTGCGCGTTCGGCGCGCAGTCCGGCCTCCGCCAGTCGGCGCGCGGTGCCATGCTTGCCTTCGCCCGCATCATCGGGGCGGTCATCATCATTCATGAAACGGGGCATCTGTATTCCCTTTCCTGACGGTTGGTAAGCGACGGATTACCTGCTGCCAATCATCGCGCCAAACCGGGATACAGTTCAACAGGAAAATAAATTCCTCCATCCCTAAACTTATTACTTTAAGATAACGAGAATTGTTCTTGAAAATTACTCAATGTACACACGGCATGCGACAGTCATCATGGAAACTGACTGCACATCATCAGAAAAGAAATCCGGGCAACAGTCCTACCGGTCCGTCAGCGTGTAAACGCTGCTGAAATCCAGATCCCGCGCCACATAGATCTGCACCATGTCGCCCTGCTGCACATACAGGCTGGGGGGCACGTTGCTGGTCTGGGCAAGGATGATCTTTTCCACCTGCCCCACAACGGAATTGGTGTCATCGCTGCTGGTGGAAATACTGGTCGTGCCGGGTTTGGACGCAAGGTTGGTAATCGCCTGCACCATCATCTGCCCGACATTGGTAATGATCGACACCATGATCGCATCGCCAAAACGGGCCCAGAAATGGGTATTGACCTTGCCCTTGACCCCGCTGCCGCCAAGGGGCGTGCTGCCGGGGCTGAGCAGGTCGATCGTGACCCCTTCCGGATTGCGCAGGCGCAGCCAGTTCACGAAAATCCGTTTCTGGCCATATTGCAGGGCGGATGTCACTTCGCCTTCCGCCACCGCGCCCTTGTCGATCAGCCGGACCTTGCCATTGATGGAATAGACATCGTGGCTGACGCGGCACGTCACCATGCCCGGCAGGGTGGTGTTGATTTCGTTTATCATGCCGCACGGTATCAGCGTGCCCTTGCCGACCGTCAGGTTCTGGTTATGCATGACCGTGGCGACAGCAGGGGTCATGCTGTCAGGCTGAAGGCGGGTCAGCAGCGCGTTATCAGTCTTGGCAGGAGCGGCGGCCGACGTGGCGGACGATGCGGCAGCGGTATCGGCTACGGGCGTGGCAAACACGAAATCATGGCCGAGCCTGCGCTTCATGGCGGCGTCTTCCACGTTTTCGACAGCGGGCGCGGGCGGGGTGGGTGCTGCCACGGGCGTTGCCAGACAGCCCGCCTGTCCCTGACCATCCACGACAACCGTGCCACCGGGGCATTTCAGCGTGATGCGGGCCTGATCATCCGCCCGTGCCCCGCGCCCGGTCAGGGCAAGCATCGTCAGGGCCGCCAGCGCAAGAGGCAGCGGAAGGCGCACGCGCATCACGATGCCCCATCGCGCGCGACACGCCGGACAACAGGCGAGATGGTGCCATTTTCCGCACTGCCGAGCGAAGGATTATACCCGTCATTCACAACGCCAATGACCAGACTTCCGTAACGGATGCGCCACTGCCGCGCCGTCATCTGGGCGGCAAGGATATTATGGTCACGCCCCAGCACGACCGCATTCACTATCGTTTCCTGACCGCTTTCATTCATGACGTATAATGCGGGCAGGACGCCGTTTTCGGGAAAGCGGAAATAGGTGAAGCGGTAATCATCCCATACATTCAGCGGCGCGATGGCCCGGTCCCTTGTCCCGTCGGAACGGCGATAGGCGGTATTGCGCGGTCCGTCGCCATACGCATCGGCCAGTTCCGCCTGAATGTGGCTGGCGCGATCGGCGGCGGCTTTCCGGCTGTTTTCCTCGTCGGGATAGAGATAGGTCAGCTCAACGGTCGCCTGTTCCACGGCCCACGGGGTGGGGGCGAATACGGTGCGGACATGTCCATCCGGTCCCTTTTCCTGCCGCCCGCCCACGTAATGCAGCAGGATATGGTAGACATGGCGGTCGGTCACGATGGTCAGGTTGGTGTCACTCTCCTGCTCACGGGGGCGGATGAAGCAGTGGTTTTCCCGGCAGGCGAAGGACCAGCCGCCCTCCTCGCCAAAGGCATGGGTGACGTAATGCTCCTCCGGGGAAAGGGTGATGTCGGTCGCAATCCCGACGACGCCATCAATCTCCACCGTGTCACGCGGGTTATAGACAACCGACTTGATACGGTAATCGTAGGGGGAAACACTTTTGCTACCTGTCGCCCGTGCGCCATCGGGATACAGGCAGACAGCCGCGAACCCGGCCATGAAACTACCGGCCATCAGCGCCCGCAGGCCGGGCAGATACAGTTGCCGCATCATGCCCCACCCGCCTGTGCCGCAGGCGGGACAGCGGGGGCAACCGCGTCCGCGTGACCGGACAGTTCCGGCGGCATGCCATGGTTGACCGGCACCAGATACAGCATATTGGGCTGGGTGACGTGACCGGGGCGCGCAGCACAGGCGGCCAGCAGCATGCCCGTCGCCACCATCATACTGACCCGGACGCTGGCGGGATGACGACTGAAAAACCCTGATTCCGCTCTCACAGGCAGGGACATCCGGCTATAACCGGAATGACCGCTGACTGCTCAACACCATGTTTTGATAACCCGCACATGGCAAAAGGATAAAAAAGCCCCTCATGCTTTGCAAGTCTGGGACAGAAAAAGCGCAATCCTGCTGGCGGATGGGCCTGGTCATGCTCTGCGCATCAGCAGCCCCGACATGGGCCACGACCATCCCGGCTGTGGAGACGATGAGCCCTGTCGAAGCACTGGGTCGCCGCTGCGCGCCGGATCTGTCACCGCGCACGCTTGCCCTCATGATCCGGCAGGAATCAGCGGGCGTGCCATGGGCGGTCCACGTCAACGGTCGCTATCGCCTGCCCCGCGCACCGGCCAGCATGGCGGAAGCGGCGGCGACCGTGCACTGGCTTGCGGATCACGGCCATGATTTCGATATCGGGCTGCTACAGGTCAACAGCCGCACCATAACCCGGCTTGGCCTGTCCCCCGCAGCGGTACTGGAACCGTGCCGGAACCTGCATGTGGCAAGCCACGTCCTGCATGACTGCTACAGCGCACAGCCCCCTTCCGGCACGGCGCAGGACAGGCTTCGCCATGCGCTGAGCTGCTACAATACGGGCAGCCCCGTCCGTGGCCTGCGTAACGGGTATGTCGCCGGACTGCTGGCGCTTGCGGCACAGCATGACAGTACCCCTGAAACACTGATGATCCCGGCCCTTGAGGCCCCGCCCCCTGCCGATGGCGGCAGGACCCGGCCCACATCCATCGCGCCACCCACTACCGATGGCCCACAGGACAGCCCGCGCGGACGCGACGCCTTTACCCAGGCCCCGGAAGATGTCTTCACGCCCCCACCGCACCCTCCGGCCCCGGCCCCTGCGCAATAAGGGCAGACCTGCGCCGCACCGGGGGCATCCATGCCTAAAAACCGCCACGGGATCAGGGAGCTGTGCATGTAATATCATGCCTGCTGTCAGTTCCGCCATTCGGGGGGACTGTTATGAAATGGAGTAACCCATGTCCGATCTGATCGTTGTCGGTTTTGACCGCCCGGATGAAGCCACGGCCGCGCTGACCGAATGCAAGAAACTGGAAAAGGAATACCTTCTGGACCTGGAGGACGCAGTCGTCGTGGTCCGCGGGCCGGATGGCAAGCTGCACCTGCAGCAGAGCGTCAACCTGGAAAAGGTCGGTGCATCCTACGGACTGTTCTCCGGCGGGTTCTGGGGCGCGCTGGTCGGGCTGCTGTGCCTGAACCCGCTGGCCGGTTTTGTCGCGGGCAGCATTGTCGGCGCGGGTGCTGGCGCCATTGCGGGCAAGATGTCCGATTACGGAATTGATGACAATTTCATCAAATCCCTTGGCGGCACCATCCCGCCCAATACATCCGCGCTGTTCGTGCTGGTGCGCAAGTCGCAGCCCGACAAGGTGCTGACCGATCTGGCGCAGTTCAAGGGTCATGCCCGCGTGCTGCAGACCTCGCTCTCGCCTGCGGATGAAGGCAAGCTGCGCGCGGCACTGGGCCAGATGGCCGCACCCGCCGCCTGACCATACCCCCGCCGGGTATCCAGACCCGGCGGGACCAGCACCTGATCCCACACGCAGGCGTGATGGCACCGCATCCATACGGATGATATGCTCGGCCCATGCACACGATCCGTCCCCGCAGGCGCCTGCGCGATACAGTCCTTGCGGCCCTGATGCTGGCTGCGGTCCCTTTTGCGCCCGCCGCGCTGGCGGATGAGGCACTGCATACGGCGTGGACCTCCCCACGGGTGTTCAATGCGGTCGCCGTGGCCGATAACGGCCGGATGTTCGTCTCCTTCCCCTATTGGGGCGGCGGGGGTGACGGACCGACGGTGGCCGAAATCGACCGTAATGGTCAGCCCCATCCTTTTCCCGATGCACACTGGAACCGCCCCGATGGCAGCAGGGGGGATCTTCAGCCCTTCGTACGCGTCAATGCCATCCGGATCGGGCCGGACGGACTGCTGTGGGTCGTTGATTCAGGCGATGCGAATGTAGGTGGACCACCCAACCCGCCTGATGGCGCGCCCGCGCGGCTGCTGGCTTTCGATATTGAAACGGGCAGTGTGAAACATGTCATCACGCTACGCGCCGCCAGCACCGCGCATAGCTATATGGATGACATGCGCTTCCATAACGACATGATTTTCGTAACCGATGCGGGTGATCCGGCGCTGGTTGTGGTGAACCTGCGCACGGGACAGCAGCGGCGCATTCTGGCGCATGACCGCTCCACCACGGATGAACGGCCCATGTATGCCGAAGGCAGGCTGCTGACCACGCATGGCAGCCCGGTGCGCGTCCATGCCGACCAGCTTGAGGTCTCGCCAGACGGGCAGAAACTCTATTTCCAGCCCAGTTCCGGCCCCATGTGGGTCGCCCCCACGGCGGCACTGGAAAATCCTGCCCTGTCCGCTGCCGACCTGTCCCATGCCGTAAGCCAGTTTTACGACACCCCCACCACCGGCGGTTCAGCCATTGATGGGGATGGCAACCTGTATGTATCGGATGTGAATACGCTGCGTATCCTGCGCATCACGCCACAGGGCAAGGCCACGACGCTGGTGCGTGACAGGCGTCTTGTCTGGGCCGATGCCATGTGGATCGACAGTCACGGCACGTTATGGATACCCGCCGTGCAACTGAACCGCACCGCGACATTCCAGCCCGATGGGGTCAGCCGCCTGCATCTGCCGGTTGCGATGTATACCATGGACCTGCACCTCAAACCCGTGCGCTGACCTACGCGCCCCTCCAGCGCATCAGAGCTGGAGGATGGAGGCGAAGTCGAAATCCTGCCCCGCCGGGTTTTCACCCAGCCGGATAAGGGTGGGCGAGGGCATGCTGTAAGGCGGGACGGGCAGGTTATAGGGCGCGGGCGCGCCACGGAATACACGCCCGGCCAGATCGAAACGCGAACCATGGCAGGGGCATGCATATCCCCCCGGCCAGTTTCCCTCCCCCTGCCCTTCGGGCAGCGGGCGGTAGGTCGGCACACAGCCCAGATGGGTGCAGATCCCCACAACAACGCCATAACGCGGATCAAGCGAACGGTGCCAGTTCGCGGCATAGGGTGGCTGCTGCCCGGCCTGTGACTGCCCATCGCGCAGGCGACCGGTCAGGGCTGCGTCCTGCAGGGCGCTCAGGGCTTCAGGCGTGCGGTGGGTAATGAAAACCGGCCTGCCCTGCCATGTCACCACGATCTGCTGCCCCGGCGGCAGGGCGGATACGTCCACGTCCACCGGCAGGTGTGCCGCCGCGCCATCGCGCGGGGCGAGACTTTGCAGAAAGGGCCACAGGCATGCACCGACACCCGCTGCTGCGGTGGTGGCGGTAACAAGCCCAAGGAAATTCCGACGCCCCGCGGGCGTGGACTGTGTATCGGGCGGGTTTTCCATCGTCGCATTTTTATCGTGGTCGTGGCCTGAAAGGAAGGGTTTAGGGCAACCCCGCCCCGGTCATGCGCGTAAGTGGCTGGCTGACAAACCGTGCCAGACAGGCTGGCGGCGTCACCCGATATGTGTATATCTGCGCGCCCCCAATTCCGTTTGCAGTTTCCTGACCCATGGATTCGGCATCGCTGCCGGAACTTTATCCGTCAGGATCACCCGACCAGCCGGTTACGCCGTTACAGAGAGGTCCGTCATGCGCCTTGTCCTCGCACTGCTTTTGCCGTGGTTGCAATTTTTTACAATTGGCCGCCCCTTCGCCGGGCTGGCCTGTCTGGTCCTGCAATTCACCCTGATTGGCTGGCTGCCAGCCGCGATCTGGTCCGTCTATGCGCTGAGCCAGTATGAGACCGATCGCAAGATTTCCCGCATGACCCGCACCTGAGGCCTGCATGAAGCTCTACATCTACGATCACTGTCCGTTCTGCGTAAAAGCGCGGATGATTTTTGGCCTGAAACAGATTCCGGTCACCGAAATCATCCTGCTGAATGATGATGTTGAAACCCCGACCCGCATGGTCGGACGCAAGCTGGTGCCCATTTTAGAGCACGACGGGCAGTTCATGCCCGAAAGCATGGACATCGTAACCCATATCGACGCCATGGACGGCAGACCGGTCCTGACCGGGCCGACACGCCCGGAAATCAGCCGATGGATGGCGGCGGAACAGCCGGTCTACATCGACCTGATCCTGCCCCGCTTCGCGGCGTCTCCGCTGCCGGAATTCGCCACCACCGCCGCGCGTCTGTATTTCATGCGCAACAAGGAAGAAATGGTGGGACCGTTTGCCCAGCGTCTGGCCGAAAGCGACAGGCTGCGCGCCAGCACCAATGCCGGACTGGCCCGTCTGGCCGGACTGATCGAAAGTCCCGCCGCGGTTAACGGCACCCTGTCCACCGATGATATCCATCTGTTCGCCCATCTGCGCAGCCTGACCATCGTGGCGGGACTCGACTGGCCGCAGGCTGTACGCGCCTATTGCCAGCACATGTCACAGGCCACTGGCATACCGCTGCTGGACGGCATGGCAGGCTGAAGCATCGGGGTACGGAAGGGCACGTCCGGAGAGGGGTGGAAACTGTCAGGGTAGGCAGGCCGTTTCCCCCAGGACAGTTTCGACACGACGGGAGATGCCCCCATGTCACAATCACATGAAAATCCGCCGCCAGGCGCAGGGCGGCGTGGCGCCACGCCATTCGAGGTATGGGTAAGAAGATCCCTGCACGCAAGATTCGACATGGTATGTGCCGAAAGCATGCCCATGGAAATCCTGACCCAGTTTGAGATGACCAGCGAGGCGCTGTGTCCCTCCGCCCGGTCGCCCCCATGTAAACCCCGTGGCATGGATAGCTGACGCCCTGCCTGAACGGACCATTCAGGTGTGGATTTTTTTTGCCAGACTCGTCCCGATTCCATATGACAGGCTTCCTGTCCACCCATGGCAGAACGCAAGGGATTCCTGATTATGGCTGAAAATAGCCGTTTATTGTCTCTTTGCAGCAACAGGAAAATAGATTCTAACGTCTAAAATCACACAGATCATCCTGTGGATAAGTCTGTTGGTTTTTTGGGAGACTCAGCATATGAAGGCAGGGTTTTCCCCTTTTCGTGATCTGTTCCTGTCCGGCTTTCAGCACGACAGTTCAAGCATCACGCTGTCATGCCCGTCCGCCCGCCATTCCCGCCGCAGCCCGTAGGGCCAGTCCTTCGCGACATAGGTGGGATGGGTAATATTCCACGGGTTGCCATCCAGCCTCAGTGCCGCCCAGCCATGCGGTGTCTCCCCATCGGGCATGAGGCCAACAAGGGTCATGTCCGCCATGGGGTCGTAACAGGCGAACTGTTTCTCACATCCCTGAAAGACCAGTTGCAGACCGCGCCTTGCCACCCCCTTGCGCGTCAGGTGCAGCAGCAGGGTGCCGCCGGGCTTTTCCTGCGCACTGAAGATCACGCTGCCGCCACCCAGCACATCGACCGACAGCATCGTTACCGTGCTGGAATAGGAATGGTTGATGATGATGGTCCCGCCATTAAGGGTCAGCAGGCCCCGGTTCCATTCATGCAGTTCGTGCAGTTTCGTACTCAGCCATGCCCCGGCACTGACCACCACCGGGTGCAGGTGATGGGACGAACCCGCTGCAACGTCCGTGAAGTATTCCGCAATGGCCTTTTTAATCATACCCATATCGAAATAACCGGCAGCAAGGGAAAGCCGCCCGTCACTACACGAAATCGCTGCCGCTGAACCGTCCCTCCTGCCCATGAACTGCTCTCTCCTGAACGTCCCCGCATGTCGCCATGGCAGCGGACATGATTAAAATTACCGCTATCCCTGCATGGAATCGGTAAATAAAATTATTGCCCGCAAGGGGCAGAATAATTTCTTGGCAATATTCCTGAATTTAGTAGAAATAGTTTATAATTAGTATTTTCTATTCCAACATACGATAAGCTCATATGATATTTATCAAGGTTAATGCACGGTCTTTTTTAACACCACATAGTGATCCTGTCCACTTGGACGTATGACCCACGCAATGACAGCGCCCCGGTTGCCCACGGCATAAAAACTGGGGCGCAAAAGCTTTGGCCAGAAGTCCGTCCCTTAACAATACGTTACATATGACATTCAGATCATTACGGGTTCATCATCGGGAGATTGCCCGTATATCCTCTGCCCTGTCAGATGTTTCATCCGGCACCATATCTGCACCAGCCTGTCTGATCGCATCATGTGCATACACAAATAAAATGGCCATGCCGCCATAAGCGATCCGCCCACCCCGCCCCATGCGAACCATTTAACAACAATCCCCGCCCGCATCCGGTCCGTATGGTCAGTGTGGGGTGGCTGGTGCGGACTTCGCCGGGGTCTGGGCGGGCGAATGGGCTGTGTCCTGTGGCGTATCGTCTTCAAACACGGCGCGACATCTGGGGGAAAGCTGGTCAAGCTTGCTTTCCAAGCATTCCGTCATCAGTTTTTCATTCGGAATGTCAAGAAAACACAGCCGGAATACATCGTTCTTGCATGGATGGGACTGGTTATTGTGGTCGGCGGCCCGCGCCGTGCCGGTAACGACCGTTACGGCAAGGACAAGATTGACTGCCCGGATCAGCACGCCAGCGCTGTAACGCGGAATGACGGGAATACGTCGCATCCGACGATCTCCTTCAGACTTCATACAGGGATTTTGTTATATCATGTCCAGCGCATTGCAGATTGCCGTGCAAGTCAAGCCACATCCACGCAGACCTGCCATCGGACGGGTCAGATCGGTTATTTCCTGAAAATTCCAGCAAAAAACACAAATGGACTTCAGGAATACGTGATGAATGACGGCCCTGCCCCGACCGGATGGCTGCCATACGGATACGGTCACGGGATGGGCACGTTTTATGGTTTGCAGGAACAACAGGCCGCCTATGATCGCACGATCTGACAGCAAGCAGGACGGGTTCATGAACAGCGCCAATACCCCCGGATCATCCGGTGTCGTGATCGTAACGGGCGGCAGCCGGGGCATCGGGCACGCCATCAGCACCCTGCTGGGACAGCAGGGGCATGCGGTCGTCATCAATTACGCCAGCAACGCCGCCCCGGCGGAGGAACTGGCCCATGCCCTTATCGCGCGGGGTGGCCGCGCGCTGGCCGTGCGGGCCGATATCTCGAAACCCGAGGAAATCGGCACGCTGTTCACCCGCGCGGCGGAACTCGGTCCGCTTGCGGGGCTGGTCAACAATGCGGGCATTACCGGCACGAAGGTACGCATTGATGAACAGAGTGCAGAAATGCTCGACACCCTGTTCAACATCAACATCCGCGCCACCGTTCTGGCGGCAGGCGAGGCCGTGCGCCGGATGTCCACCCGCCATGGCGGCAGCGGCGGGGCCATCGTGAACCTGTCCTCCGTCGCGGCGAGACTGGGGGGATTACCCGGCCTCGTCCCCTACGCGGCCACCAAGGCAGCGGTCGAAGCCTTTACGCGGGGACTCGCCAACGAGGTCGCGCGCGAGGGCATACGCGTCAACGCCGTGGCCCCCGGACTGACCGCGACCGACATGGTGCCGCCGGAAATCGAGAAACTGGCCGAAACCGTGGTGCCCATGGGCCGCGTGGGTCACGTGGACGAGATCGCGCAGGCTGTGGCCTTTCTCCTCTCTCCCGCATCATCGTATATGACAGGAAGCGTGATGACCGTGTCCGGCGGTCGCTAGACTGACCCGCAACAGGAGAAACCGACCATGTACATCGCCATGAACCGTTTCCGTATCCCGCCTGAAAACGAACAGGAATTCCGTGAGCGCTGGCTGGGCCGCGAGGTGCACCTGCGCACGGTGCCGGGATTTGTCAGCTTCCAGTTCCTCCGCGGGCCGGAGCATGAGGATCATATTCTCTACGCCTCGCACACGGTCTGGGAATCCCATGAAGCCTTTTTGGGCTGGACGCAGTCGGAACAGTTCCGCGCCGCCCATGCCCATGCAGGCAACCGCAAGCCCCTTATGGCCGGACCACCGGTATTCGAAGGCTTCGAAGTCCTGCAGAATATCGAGAACTGAACCCACCCGGCTTCCGTGCGGAACCGGTGCGCCATTTCACCCGGACCAGAAGGGAAAACCCATGCGGCAGGCCATGCCCCCATTCCATACCGGTCGTCGGACCGTTCTTGCCGGGGGACTGGCGATGGGTGGGTTATGGGCAGGCCGCATGGGTGCGCGCGCCGCCACACCCGAAACCCTGCCCCAGCCGCCCAGCGTGATCTCCAGCCCACCCCGGCAATGGGGGGCGGATGCCCCGCCGGACCTGCTGCCCGACCCGGACATACTGCCGCTTGATCCATCTTTCAGGGATCTGGTTTATGGTAACGCCAACCTGCGGCTGGCATGGCGTGGTGGTAGCTGGCTGGAAGGTCCGGCATGGAACAGCGAAGGGCGCTTCCTGCTGCTGAGCGATACGATCAAAGCCGTGCAGTACCGCTACCTGTGGGAAAATGACGCGGTTTCGGTCTTTCGTCCCTATTCCTACAACAGCAATGGCAACATATTCGACAGGCAGGGGCGGCTGGTAAGCTGCGAACATGGCATGCGCCGCGTCATACGCTGGGAGCATGACGGGTCGTGCCATGTGCTGGCCGACCGCTATAATGACGCGCCCCTGAATTCACCCAACGATGTGGCGGTGCATCCCGATGGCAGCATCTGGTTCACCGATCCCGGCTATGGCGACACCATTGTGGAAGGTCATCCCGATGCGCCGGGCGGTCCCGCCAATCGCGGCGGGATCGAACGCTGGACGCTGGATGGGGAGGTCGTAAGCCAGTCTGGTGGCGACAGGCGGCAGGAAGACCATGTCTTCCGTATCGACCCGGTCAGCGGGAAGGTCGAAGCCGTGCTGACCCAGCAGCAGCTTAAAGACCCGAACGGGCTGGCTTTCTCACCCGATGGCAAAACCGTCTATGTCATTTCGTCCGGTCCCGGACCGGGGCAGAACGGACAGGGCGGGGACCTGCATATCCATGCCGGGGATGTGGATAATGGCACGGTGCGCAACCTCCGCCCGTTTGCGGACATGATGCTGAACGGTCAGCAGATGGGACCGGATGGCATGCGCACCGATATTTTCGGCAATCTGTGGTGCGGGGCGAACGGGCCGCTCGGCCTGTGCGGGGTGGTGGTGTACAACCCGCACGGCCGCATGATCGGACGGCTGCGCCTGCCGCGCGGGGTATCGAACCTGACCTTCGGCGGCCCGAAACGCGATGTCCTTTACATGTGCGCGGCCGATGCGCTGTTCACCTTGCAGGTCAATACGCAGGGGGCCGCGCCGTCGTAAGCGTCAGGCGCCCCCCACGCCGCTGCCCACCATATCCAGCGGCCGGACAAGGCGGTCGAACATGGCCGCATCCACAAAACCCGATGCAAGGGCCGCTTCACGCAGGCTGATATCCTTCTCCATCGCCTGATGGGCGATGGCGGAAGCCCGGTCATAGCCGATTTCCGGGCTGAGCGCCGTCACCAGCATTACGGAGCCTGCCACATAGGCATCAATCCGCTTGCGGTTGAGCTGCGTGCCCTCCACCGAAAAGACACGGAAATTGTGACAGCCATCGGCCAGGATACGGATGGCGTGCAGCACATTGGCCACGATGACCGGACGCATCACGTTCAGGTCCAGTTGTCCCTGACTGCCCGCCAGCGCAACCGTCGTGTCATTTCCCAGTACCTGGGTACAGATCATCACCATGGCCTCGCACTGGGTCGGATTGACCTTGCCGGGCATGATGGACGAACCGGGTTCGTTTTCGGGCAGGTGCAGTTCCCCCAGCCCGCAGCGCGGCCCCGAACCCAGCAGGCGCATGTCATTGGCGATCTTGAGCAGGCTGACCGCCACCCCCCGCAACCCGGCGGATGCCCGGACCATGGCATCCAGCCCGCCAAGGGCCGCGAATTTGTTGGGCGCGGTCACAAAGGGCCGGTCCGTCAGCGCGGCGATCCGTGCGGCGATGGCCTGACTGAACCCCGGCGGCGCGTTCAGGCCGGTCCCGACCGCCGTACCACCCGCCGCCAGTTGCAGCAGGCCGGGACGTGCGGCCTCCACCGCTTCCAGCGCATCTTCAAGCTGCTGCGCCCAGCCGGACCATTCCTGTCCCACCGTAAGCGGCACGGCATCCTGCAGATGCGTGCGGCCGATCTTGACCACATCCATCCATTCCTGCGCCTTGGCGCGCAGGGCCGCGATCAGTTCACGCACACGCGGCAGCAGCCTGCCGTCTATTTCCAGCAAGGTGGCCACATGCATGGCGGTGGGAAAGGAATCATTGCTCGACTGGCCCATGTTCACATCGTCATTGGGATGGACCGGGCTTTTGGAACCGATGACGCCGCCCAGAAGCTGGATGGCGCGGTTGGCGATGACCTCGTTCACGTTCATGTTCGTCTGCGTGCCCGAACCGGTCTGCCACACAAAAAGCGGGAATTCGGAATCAAGCCTGCCCGCGATGACCTCATCCGCCACGTGGCCTATTGCATCGGCTTTCCATTGCGGCATGCGGCCATCCGCTGCGTTGACCTGTGCCGCAGCCTTCTTGACGATACCGTAAGCGTGACACACCTCGATGGGCATATGGTCGCGCCCGATCGAAAAATGCACAAGGCTGCGCTGTGTCTGCGCACCCCAGTAATGACTGGCGGGCACATCGATTTCCCCCATCGAGTCCTTCTCCCGCCGGGTGCCGGTGGCATCAATCCCGATGGGACAGTCTTTCAGCGTGGGGGTGGTGGGTTCGGTCATGGTGGCGTTCCTTCCCTTTGTGGTTGAAGGAAATATGGGCGCACCCGACCACTTTCGCGCCCCTGCCCGGCATCACAAGGGGGTGCGCGCGATTTCCCGCCCCCCTTCCTATACCCGCGCCAGCAGCAGCATGGCGCCAAATCCCATGAAAACGGTTCCGGTCACAATGCCGAAAACGCGCCTTACCACAGGCGTCCTGAGCCATGACGACAGGATACGCCCACCGCCCGCGTAGACGAGGTACCAGAACGCCTCCACCACCGCGAAGGTCACGATCAGCAGCACATATTGCGGCATGTGCGGCACAGCCGGATTGACGAACTGCGGCAGGAACGCCGCCGCAAACAGCAGCAGCTTGGGATTGCTGATCCCGGTCAGGAACCCATCGCGCAACAACTGTTGTACTCCGATGACCGGCGTGGACGGCGTATCCCCGCCGTCTTCCTCCACCGAATCGCGCGCCATCCAGACACGCACGCCCAGAAACACCAGATAGGCCGCCCCGATAACCCGCAATACGGCAAACAGCCGGGGGGATGCCGCCAGCACACCCGCCATGCCCGCAAGCGATGCGGTCACCACCAGCACGATGGCCGTCATGCACCCCGCCATGACCGCGACACTGCGCAGCAGGCCATAACGCACGCTGATCGACATGACATGCATCATGTTCGGTCCCGGCATGGCGGAAAGCAGGAAAGCGGTAGCGGCAAACAGCAGCCATGTATGAAAAGTCACCTGTTCCGCCCTGTCCGGTCCGTATGTGTCATGTCCCGTACAATGCCGCGTTCCCTTGACGGCGGGCAAGTCCCTGCGGTAGAGCATATGTTATATTATAACGTTCAGGCGCACCATGTCGCTTTCCACACATACACCCGCCCCATCACCGGTGCAGGGTACGCAGACCCCGATGCCGCGCATGGTTCCCGATGCCGCACCCGCCCCCCTTCCCCTTACATGGATGGGCCGCGCGTGGTGGCAGCGGCTGGTGTGCATGGCCGGGCCATGCGCGGTTCTGTGGGGGCTGATCGCCTGGGCCGTGGCCCAGCCATGACCGATGGGACAATCCGGCTGGGTGATGCCGGTGTGGTAATGAATGGCACGCCGGTCTGGCAGCATGTGACCGGCTGTTTCACCCCCGGCAGCATGACGGCCATCGCGGGGGCCAATGGCGCGGGCAAGTCCACCCTGCTGCGCGCCATACTGGGCGAAGTGCCGCTTTCATCCGGCACGATCACGCGCGACGGCCTGCATCAGCGCGATTTCGGTTACCTGCCGCAGGCCCGCATTATCGACCGTGGCTTTCCCATCAGCGTAACCGACATGGTTCTGGGGGGCGCGTGGCACCAGACCGGGGCCTTTGGCGCGGCGGACAGACAGATACGCCAGCGCGCGGCCAACGCGCTGCGCCGCGTCAATCTGGACCAGCAGGCGGGCCGCATGATCGACGCGCTGTCCGCCGGGCAGTTCCAGCGGCTGATGTTTGCCCGGCTGCTCATGTCCGATGCCCGTGTCATCATGCTTGATGAACCCTTTACGGCACTTGACGCCCCCACCACGCAGGACCTGCTGGAACTGGTGGGCGAATGGCACCGGCAGGGCCGCACCATCATCGCCGTGCTGCATGACATTCACCAGATCCGCACCTGCTTTCCCCATGTCGTCCTGCTCTCGTCCGGGCAGGCCATATGGGGCGAGACGGCGCGCATCCTTACCCCCGGCACCCTGCAGCGCGCTTATGACAGCACGCCGGGCGACTGGGGAAATGCACCACCATGAGCCTGCTTTCCGCCCTGTGGGACCCCTTCGCCAGTTTTGGTTTCATGCGCCGCGCGCTGGTCGCTTCCATCACCCTTGGCATGGGGGCCGGGCCGGTCGGGGTCATGCTGCAGCTACGGCGCATGAGCCTGATTGGCGACGCGATGAGCCATGCCATCCTGCCCGGCGCCGCCGTGGGCTTCCTGCTCGCGGGCGGGCTGTCGCTGACGGCGATGGGGCTGGGCGGCATCGTGGCGGGGCTGGGGGTCGCCCTGCTGGCGGGACTGGTCAGCCGCCGCACCCATCTGGCGGAAGATGCCAGCTTCGCCAGTTTCTACCTGACTTCGCTTGCGCTCGGCGTGCTGATCGTATCGGCGCGGGGGTCGAATATCGACCTGCTGCATGTCCTGTTCGGGACCATACTGGCCATTGATGGACCGGCGCTGTACCTGATGGGCGGCATCACGACACTCAGCCTGTGCCTGCTTTCCATCATCTGGCGTCCACTGGTCATGGAATGCGTCGATCCCGGTTTCATGCGCATGACCGGAAGCCGGGGTGGCGTCTACCACATGGTGTTCCTGTTTCTGGTCGTCATCAACCTCGTGGCGGGGTTCGAGGCGCTGGGCACCCTCATGTCCGTTGGCATGATGATGGTGCCCGCGGCGACCGCGCGGCTGTGGACGCGCCGCCTTCTGCCCATGATGGCGCTATCGGCGGCCGTGGGCATGGCGGCGGGGCTGACCGGGCTGCTGGTATCCTACCATTTCAGCCTGGCGGCGGGGCCATCCATCATCCTGACATGCAGCATCCTGTATGTCGTCTCCCTTCTTGCATCCCCCACCGGACTACGGGCCGGGCGGGGCGCATCCTCCTGGCAAGGTTCATGATCGTGCATCGCCTGTTTTCCCTGCTTGGCCTTTGCGGGCTGCTATCCGTCGCCCCCGTTCATGCGCAGGCGCGTACCCTGCGCGCCGTCGCCAGCTTTACGGTGCTGGCCGATGTGGTCGCCCATGTCGGTGGCACGCATGTCACCGTCACGTCGCTGGTGCCGCCCGATGGCGACCCCCACGAATTCGAACCTTCCCCCGATGATGCACGGCAGTTGCGACAGGCCGATATCGTGTTCATGAGCGGCGAAGGACTGGAAAGCTGGTTCGGACGACTGGCGCATGCGGCCAGTTATCATGGCCAGCCCGTCATCGTATCCAGCGCCATACAGGCCTATACGCCCCCCGGCGCACAGCAGGCCGAAACCGATCCGCATGTATGGAACAGCGTGCCCAACGTGGTGATCTGGACCAACACCATCCGTGACGCCCTCATCGCGGCGGACCCGGAGGATGCGGACAGTTTCCGCGCATCAGCCAGCGCCTATGTCACGCAGTTACAGGCGCTGGATCAGGATATCCGCAGCCGGATATCCGCCATACCCGCGGACCGCCGGCGTGTCCTGACCAGCCATGACGCCTTTGGCTATTACGGGCGCGCCTATGGCGTCACATTCATGGCCCCGCAGGGCCTCTCGACCGAGACCGAAGCCTCCGCCGGGGATGTCGCCACACTGATCCGCCAGATCCACCAGACAGGTATCACCACCTATTTCATGGAAAACGCCACCGACCCCCGCCTTGTGCAGCAGGTGGCGCGGGCAACCGGCGCGCAGCCGGGCGGCGAACTGTATGCGGAAGCCCTGTCCCCGCCCGGTGGCCCGGCACCTGACTACATCACCATGATGCGCCACAATACCGATCTCATGGTTGCGGCGATGCGTCCGCGCTGATCCCTTCCGCCGGCGGCTGAACCGCGAAGGGCGACAGGTCGATGGTATGGACATGCATGTCCACCACCGACTGCCGGTGCGTGATGGAAATGACCGTCATGTCGGGGCAGACCTGTCGCAGCAGGCCATAAAGTTCGCCTTCCGCCACGCTATCGAGGTTGGAAGTCGATTCATCAAGGAACACCCAGCCCGGTCGCGCCAGCAGGATCCGCGCGAAGGCAAGGCGCTGGAGTTCACCGGGGGACAGGGTCTGGCCCCAGGCCTCCTCCATTTCCATGCGGGGGACCAGCGCGCCCAGACCGACCAGTTGCAGGGCCTCGATCACATCGGCCACGGGATGGTTTTCCACCCCGGCGGGGTATGTCACGGCGCGGTGCAGCGTGCCGGTTGGCACGTAAGGCCGCTGCGGCACGAACATCATGGGCGCATCGGGCCGCGTGACATCACCACGGGCGAAAGGCCAGATCCCCGCCAGCACGCGGAACAGCGTCGATTTGCCGGTGCCTGACGGGCCGGTCACCACCGTCATCTGGCCATGGGCCAGCGTAAAGTTCACATCCTGCAGCAACGCCACGCCATCGGGGCGGAACACGTCCAGTCCGCTAACCGCCATATCGCCACCGGCGGGGGCCGGATGCACGCGCACGTCATTGCGCATGGCCTGCGCCCGGTCCATGACACGCTGGAACGTGGCCAGACGGGCGACCTCCGCATGCCATGTCGTCAGGGCGGCATAGGAATTGGCCAGCCAGCCCAGCGCGCCCTGCACGCGTGAAAACGCCATGACAAGCTGCATGAGCGTGCCGAAGCTCATCTTCCCCGCGAAATAGCGGATGGAACCGATCAGCAGGGCAAAGTTGCCCGATACGACATCCAGCCCCGTCGTCAGCAGGCCAAGCCACTTGGTCCGGCGCATGATGGAAAGGAAATTCGTGTAAACCGATGAAAAGGAGCGATCCAGCCCGGCCTGTTCCTCGGCCTCGCCCCGATACAGGGCGATCCCTTCGGTATTGTTGCGAACATGAACGAGGCTGTAGCGGAAATCGGCTTCCGCGCGCTGCTGGAAGAACTGCAGCCCCGCCAGCCTGTGCCCGGCCAGATGGGTAACCCACGTCGCCACCACCGAATAGATCAGCGCCGCCCAGAAGAAATATCCCGGTATGGACATGCCCCACAGTTCCAGCGGACCCGACAGCGCCCACAGCAGCCCCACGTAACTGAACAGCGTGACGATATTGGACAGCAGGCTGATGAACTGCGTAAGCGTATCGGTGACGAAGCTGTTCAGGTCTTCCTGTATGCGCTGGTCGGGGTTGTCGGCCCCGGCTTCAAGGCCGGATGTGGTGATGGCGATGCGGAAATAGGTCTGGTTTTCCATCCACTGCCGCGTCATGCGCATGGTCAGCCACCGCCGCCAGCGCAGGCCCAGCATCTGCTGAAGGTAGGTGGTGTAAATACTGCACAGGATCAACGGAATGGTAATGATGAAAAAGCCCAGAACGAAGCCTTCCTCGTTATGGACATACCAGAACAGTCCACGCAGGAAGGTTTTCGCATCGTGCTGCTGCAGGGCCGTATAATAGACATTGCGCGAAAAGGACTGGAGCACGTCCAGTCCCACCATGGAAAAGGTAAGGGTCAGTACCGCCGCCAGCAGGCCCCAGGCCCATTTCCGGTCTTCGGACACGAAATAGGGACGGGTAAGATACCAGACGTCTTTCAGGAGAAGGCGCAGATGCTGCATGTTGATCCCGTGCAGTGGGTGAGGCCGTGAGTCATACCAGCATTCCCACGAAGTCCGGGCGGACTCAATCCCATTCGCCGCCGTGACGGTTTGCGCCTGCTGCTCGTGCGCGCATCTGTCCATCACGACTTGTTGACGGGACATGCCGCCCGCGCCGGCCTGCTGCCCATATGGGGAAAAGCCGCCACTTACCCGCTGGCAACAGGGGTTTATGATCCCCCGGCGCGGGGTGGTACGGGGCTGGATATATCGAATAGCCGAATGTCTGTCATAACAGCCACACGGGGCCGGGACGGGCGCATCGTGGTATGCCGGACATATCGCTTCACCGATGGCGGAATGGCGCGCCCTTCCGCCACGAAACCCAATGTTAGGGAGAATGAACATGACGTCATTCAGCCGCTTCCTGTCCGCTGGTGCCTTCGCCACCCTTCTGGCGGCAGCGCCGCTTGCGGCCAACGCCGAAACTTCCCCCCCGACCGGCGCCGGTGTCGCCAATCAGGTCGAACAGATCAAGCCCGGCTCCCTGTCGGCCGATACCGTGTTCTCGGCAGTGGCTTCGGCCAAGCCCGCGGACCTTGGCGGTATCCTGAACTACTGCATCCAGTCCAACTATCTCAGCTCGGCCGAAGCATGGCCGGTGCTGGCGGCACTCAACAAAAAGACGAACGACGTGCCGTCCAACAGCAAGGGCAACATGTCCTATGCCGATGGGTCCACGGGCCTGCTGAAGGTTGGCGGCGCGGAGCCGATCTCGCTTGAGGACGCATCGACCACGATCCGCCAGCAGGCCTGCGCGAAGGTGGAAGCCCGCGCCAAGTCCATGCTCTGATCCGTTCGCGTATCAGTGTAATGCAAGCCCTGCCGGTCCGCCGGCAGGGTTTTTATTTTCGGCACATGCCGGTCTTTACTGTACCCACACGCGCGAAAACGCCATGTGATACAGGCTGGTCGAGAAATAATTGCCCAGCCGGGGTGATACGAGATCCACATAACTTATGCTGATCATAGGTGCGGCGGGCGCAAGCCGGGTGATCCGGTCATCGACTTCCTGCCACAACTGCTGTGTCGTGGCCTGATCGGGGGTGGTGCGAATACGTTCCAGAACCGTCTGCACCCCGGAATCACACAGGCCGGACATGTTGATGGAGCTGTCCGAACCCGCATGGAAATTCTCGCAGCCAAATAACGTGTCCAGAAAATTGGAGGGAGAGGCATAATCGGCATACCACCCCATGAGGCTGATCTGCACATGGTTGCTGGTATTCTGCACATATGCCGATTCCATGGCTGCTGAAAGCGGGTGCAGCCGCGCGTGGTAGCCGATGGCCTGCAGCATGTCGCGCAGGTAGGTGCCCATGCTGATATACATCGCCGTGGCAGGAACGATCAGGGTGACATCCTGCCCCTGCGTCCCGCTTTCGCGCACAAGCTGGCGGGCGCGTTCCACATCCGGTCCCATCCACTGGCTGGCGGGATGATCGGGGTCCGCGCCGCGTGTCCACGCGCACATGCCATCACCGGGCAACAGGCCGGGTGGCACCATGCGGCATAGCGGGGCCGCGATGCCCGAACCGCCATACAGGATCATCATTGCCCGCCGGTCCAGCGCGTAATTGACCGCCTGCCGCGCCTTGATGCTGTCAAAAGGCGCGATATTGACGTTCATCGGCAGGAACACCAGCCCGTATAGCGGATAGACATGGACCTGCGCGATATGGCGGCTGCCCATTTCCCCCAGCCGGTCCAGCGGCTTGAGACCCGCCATCCAGTCATACTGCCCCCGCTCGACGGCGGTCAGCGCGTCCTCATCCGACAGGCCGTAATCATATGCTATGGCATCCACGTAACCATCGGGCTGGGCCGTCTCGCTCCATTCATGGAAGAAGGGGTTACGTTCCAGCCGCATGCCCCGGTCGGGGCTGGAGAAGACGATCCGGTACGGCCCCGTGCCCGGCGGCGCGGTATTGCCCATATCGTGGGGGGGCATGCTGGCGGGCAGGATCACCGCGTGACCGAACGCCATCTTCTGCGGGAATTCGGAATCGGGCGCGGTCAGGTGAATGGTAATGCGCCGTGTTGCGGCATCCGTCACGACACCGCCGGCAAGCGTGCAGTGAGCGGGATCACGCAGACAGGCATCCGCGCCTACGATACCACCGTAATATGATCCCGCCGTGGGCGAACCCACGCGGAAGATGCGCCGCAGGGACGCCGCGACATCGTCCACCGCAAGCGGGGTTCCATCGGAAAACCGGATGCCATCGCGCAGGGTGAACACCCATGTGCGCCCGCCATCCAGCCGCTCGGGCAGGGATTGCGCAAGGTCGGCCACCGCCTGGCCACCAGCCGGGCCTTCCACCTTGGGATAAGTCAGCAGACCGTCATAGACGACGCTCATCACCTGCATGTACTGACTGGAATAATTGATCTGCGGGTCCAGCGTTCCGGCAGAAGAAACGGCCGTCAATCGCAGGGTGCCGCCACGATGCGGACTGCCGCGCGTGCCCTCATCCCCCGCCCATGCAGGCGCGGTCGCCAGCACCACCCCGAAGCCGAGGACCATCGCAGGACCGATGGCCCGCCATGTCCCCGTCATCCGCTGCCCCGTTTCCGACTGCTTCAGGGAGTGTCCCTGCCGTCCAGAAGCGCGGTCATCCGCGTGGTAACCTCCTCCGCCGTGGCAGTTGCGGGCAGGCTGCCCGCATATCGCCCGGTGGGGGACATGATGACGATCTGGCTTGCGGTATCCATGGTGTAATCCCCGTTTTCACCCGGATGGCGGACATAGGGGGCGTGATATTCGCGGGCCACCGCCTCGATCATCTTGGGCGAACCCGTCATGACCGTCAGATGGAAACCGAAACGCAGCGCGTAGGTCCGCAGCACATCGGATGTATCGCGCATGGGATCGAGCGTGATGAAGATCGGCGCGACAAGCCGTGCGCGCTCACGCCCCAGCGCCTCGACCCCCTGGGTCATCGCCTTGACCGTGACGCCGCAGACCGTATCGGGGCAGCGGGTGTACCCGAAATAGACCAGCATCCACCGGCCACGGAAATCGGTATCCAGCACCGATCCATCCGCCCCGTTGACCAGCCGGAACGAGCCGCCAACCGGATTGCCGTAGGTGACGAGCGGCACCGGCGCGCGGTCAAAAAGCCGGTACCCCACATACCCGCAGACCGAGGATACCGCCACGATCGCCAGTGTCAGCAGAAGGAAAAACCGGTCCCGTTCATTTCGCATCATCAGTGTGCATCCGCCCAATTCGTTCCGGTCCCGGTTTCCACCACCAGCGGTACAGACAGGGCCGCTGCGGATTCCATGACCTGCTTGACAAGGGCGGACAGACGATCGGCGTCTTCTGCCCGCACCTCGAACAGAAGTTCGTCATGGACCTGAAGGAGCATGCGTCCGTCAAGCCCTGTATCGGCAAGGGCGTCGGGAATTCGCACCATGGCCCGCTTGATGATGTCCGCAGCCCCCCCCTGCAGCGGGGCGTTGATGGCCTGCCGCTCGGCATAGTTGCGCCGTGCGGCGTTGCGATCGGCAATGCCCGGCACCCAGCAGCGCCGCCCGAATGGGGTCGTCACGTATCCCTTCGCCCGCGCTTCCTCCCGCATGCGTTCCATATAATCGCGGATGCCGGGATAACGGGCGAAATAGGCGTCGATATAGCCGCGTGCCTCCCCCGGCGAAATGCCAAGCTGACGGCCAAGGCCGAAGGCGCTGATGCCGTAGATGATTCCGAAATTGATGGCCTTGGCGCGCCGCCGCGTCAGCGGGTCCATGCCTTCCAGCGGGATGCCGAACACCTCCGATGCCGTGCGGGCATGAATGTCCTGCCCCAGCGCGAAGGCTTCCCGCAGGGCGGGAATATTGGCCACGTCCGCCAGAAGCCGCAGTTCGATCTGGGAATAGTCGGCCGATACCAGCACATGCCCCGGTGCCGCGACAAAGGCGCGGCGGATGCGCCCCCCTTCTTCCGTGCGGATGGGAATATTCTGCAGGTTGGGATCGTTGGATGACAGGCGGCCCGTTGTCGTGACCGCCATCTGGAAGGATGTATGCACCCGTCCCGTCGCCGGGTTGATCTGGTTGAGGAGCGCGTCGGCATAGGTGCTTTTCAGCTTGGCAAGCTGCCGCCACGCCAGAATCCGCGCGGGCAGGTCATGGCCCTGATCGGCCAGATCCTGCAACACCGATGAATCGGTGCCCCACGCGCCGGATTTCATGCGCTTGCCGCCGCTCAGCCCCATTTCATCGAACAGGATTTCCCCAAGCTGCTTGGGGGAGCCGACATTGAAGCTGCGCCCGGCCAGGGTATGGATCTCGGCCTCGATCACGCCCATGCGCTGGGCGAATTCGACCGACATGGCGCGCAGGTCATCCGCGTCCACCGCAACGCCCGCACGTTCCATGTCCGCGAGGATCGGCACGAGGGGACGCTCCATTTCCTCATACAGCGCCAGCGCGTGACCGGGACGAAGCCGGGGACGCAGCACCTGCCACAGGCGCAGGGTCACATCCGCGTCCTCTGCCGCATATGGCGTGGCGCGGGCGATATCCACCTTGGAAAACACAACCCGGTTGCGGCCCGTACCCGTGACTTCATCATACGGGATGGGCGTGTGATCGAGTGTGAGGCGGGAGAGTTCATCCATCCCCTGCCCATGTTTCCCCGCCGACTGCGCGTAGGAAATCAGCATGGTGTCATCAACCGGCGCAGGCTGGACACTGCCCGCCTGCGTCAGCACCAGCAGGTCGAATTTGGCGTTCTGGAAGATCTTGAGAACGGATGTATCCGCAAAAAGCGGCGCGAGAATTTCAAGCGCCAGCGCGACAGGCATCTGCGCCGCGCACAGCGCATCCATCAGGTCGCCTTCATGGCCAAGCGGAACATAACACGCCTGCCCCGGCCGGACGGCCAGCGATATCCCCACCAGACGGGCCACAAGCGGGTCCAGCCCATCGGTTTCCGTATCCACCGCGCAGACACCATGCGCACGGGCCTGCTCAACCCACTCCCGCAGGATTTCAGGGTCCGTCACCGTGACGTACGGGCCGTATTCCGCAGCAGGCACGGGGGGAAGTTCTGCTTCCGGCTGCACGGATGCAACAGGGCTGGCCCCCTGCGCTGCGGGGTGGCGGGCGCGCGGGCGCGCTTTCATCCCCATGCGCTGCAACAGGGATGAAAACCCCATTTCAGACAGCCATGCACCCAGCCGCTCCATATCCACATCGCAGCAGGTCAGGGCGGAAATCGGTTCGGGACAGGGCGCATCTTCGCGCAGGGTGACAAGCTCACGCGACAGGCGGGCCATATCGGCATGGGCCAGCAGGTTATCGCGTCGCTTGGACGCCTTCATGCCTTCCGCCCCCAGCAGGATGGCGTCGAGCGAGCCATATTCCGCCATCAGGGCCGATGCGGTCTTGGGGCCGATGCCGGGCACGCCAGGGACGTTATCCACCGGATCGCCAATCAGCGCCTGCACTTCGGCCACCCGGTCAGGGGTGACGCCAAACTTGGCCAGCACTTCCTTTTCCCCGATCGGCTTCTGCTTGATGGGGTCCATCATCATCACGCCGGGGCGGATGAGTTGCATCAGGTCCTTGTCGGAGGAATAGATGGTGCACTGCCCGCCCTCATCGGTCGCCTTGCGGGCGTAGGCGGCGATCAGATCATCGGCTTCCCATCCGGCTTCCTCGATGGCGGGGACGCCGAAGGCCGCCGTGGCCGCGCGCACGAGGGCGAACTGCGGTCGCAGTTCCTCCGGCGGTTCGGGGCGGTGGGCCTTGTATTCACTATAGAGATCATTGCGGAACGTATGGCGTCCCGCATCGAATATGACCGCCAGATGGGTGCCTGCATGTTCGCGCAGCAGGCGTGAGAGCATGTTGGTGAAACCATACACCGCATTGACGGGCGTGCCGTCCGGGCTGGTCATGGGGGGCAGGGCGTGGAAGGCGCGGAAAATGAAGCCCGAACCATCCACCAGGATCAGGTGAACCTGCTTGTCGCTGGACATGTATCAGAATGCGATCAGTGTTCAGCGCCTGCGGGTGCATCGGGATTGAGGACAAACAGCCGCGAGCAGTAGGGGCAGAATGTCTGGTGGTGACCAATGCGCAGGAAAACGCGCGGGTGGCCAAGCGCACCCAGTCCCCCATCGCACGACAGGGTGCGCGAATCGACAACAATGGTTTCAACCGTACCCAGACGGGGGTGCGGAACGGGATCGTGGGGCTGGGCTTGCATTCTGGCGGGCCTCGGGCTGTTGTCCGGCTTGGATTTGCATGTTTCCGCCCGGAAGCGGAACATGCGCTTGTTGATGATGATACGCAGGATTGCCGTGCTTTCAAACTTTCACCTGTCACGCCTGCTTTATCCAGTGCTTTTTGCGTTACTGGCAGCCTGCACCACGCGGGAAGCTCCGCCCCCCGCCCCACCGGCCCACCACCCGGCATTGAGCCGCCTTGTGCCCGCCGATCGCATGTTCGCCATTGCAGGCGGTCCCACACTGCCCCTGCGTATCTGGCCTGCACAGGGCACGGAACGTGCCGTGATCGTGGCCCTGCATGGCTTCAATGACAGCCGGGACGCATGGGAACGCCCGGCCCCCATCCTGAATGCCGCGGGCATGAGCGTGATCGCACCCGACCTGCCCGGTTTTGGCCAGACGGCACAGCGCGGCGGGTGGGCTGGCACGGATGTACTGGTCCGCAGCGCCGCAGACCTTGTCGCCACCATCGGACATGAACATCCCGGTGTGCCGCTATATGTAATGGGGGAAAGCATGGGTGGGGCCATCGCCACCGTGCTGGCCGCACGATCCGATGCGCCGCCGGTGGCGGGCTATATCCTGCTGGCCCCGGCGCTGTGGGACATGGATGGCGGGGCCCGTACCGTCACGCGGCTGATGGCGACACTTGCCCCACACGGGCGGCTGAGCGGGCGCGAACTGCCGGTCCATGTCACCGCCGCCGATGACATTCTGGCGCTGGCCCGGCTGTATTATGACCCACTGACGCTACGCGATACCGGCACGGTCGCGCTGGCCGGCCTCACCGGCCTCATGCACGAAGCCGCGCGTGCCGTGCCCCACATGCGCGGTCCCGTTCTGGTCATTTATGGCGGCCATGACCAGATCATCCCCGCCCCCGCCATGGCGGCCGCATGGCGGCATCTGCCAACTGGCGCCCGGCGCGATTACATTGCAGGCGGCTACCACCTGCTGCTGCGCAGCCGGACTGCCGAACAGGTAACCGCTGACATAACAGGCTGGATACGACATCCCGATGATTTCCTGCCTTCGGGCGGGGACATGGCGGCGGCGGCATGGATGGCTGACCAGAAAGGCCGTGCGGCACCCTTGCCGCTACTGCCGGGGTATATGGACTGGATTGCGCCGCAATGATTTTTACTGATTTCAGGGGTGGCATTCGACGCGGTCCCGATGTATGCAGACGAGAGTGGACTCGTAGCTCAGCTGGATAGAGCGTCGCCCTCCGAAGGCGAAGGTCGAAGGTTCGAATCCTTTCGAGTCCGCCATTCTCCATAAAAAATTACGAGATACTGCAGACCATTCAGACAGTCTGCCAATCTGCTCAAGGCGGCGGCGCGCGTCCCCCTCCAGCAGGTCTGCTCGACCGCACTGACAGAGCGCGCCTTCTTCCCCGATATCGCACGCGCCTGTCAGGCCTGACAGGAACCCGGACCAGCTTCAGACAGTTGTTTTCCTGCCATGCCAGCAGGCAACAACGCGCCTGGCCGGCTTTCATCCGGGGAACAAGAAATCATGACCGACCAGCACCTTTCCACGCCGCAGGAGATCGAGCTCAAGCTCGACTTCCCTGCTGAGGCGCACGCTCTGGTCGCGCAGCATGTTACCCTGCTGGAGAATGTGGCCCCGGTCGTCCATACCCATCTGGTTACGATATATTATGACACGCCGGATCTGGCCCTGAGCAGAAGCGGCCTGTCCCTGCGGGTGCGCCGTTCCGGCAGGCATCATGTCCAGACACTGAAATCCGGCGGCGATAACGCCCTGGCAACCCATCGTAATGAATGGGAATGGCCTGTCAGGACAACCAGACCGGACATCACCCTTCTGGACGTCACCCCGGCGGCCATACTGAAACCGATGCTGGACGGAAAGCTGGCGCCGGTTTTCCGTTCCGACATCCAGCGCGCCATCCACATGATGAAATGTGAAGATGCGGTCATTGAAATTGCCATTGATGAGGGTTCTGTCCGCGCAGGCAAGACAGAGGAACAGGTTCATGAAGTAGAACTGGAACTCAAGAATGGCCCCGTCCTGCCCCTCTACCATCTGGCAATACGGCTACAGGCCGATCTGCCGCTCCATATCAGCGCCCAGACCAAAGCCGGGCGCGGCTACCGCCTTCTGACCCGTCATTCCGCCCAGGTCACACCGGCCCGTGCGCCTGTCCTGTCCGCCAAAATTACTGCGGCAGATGGGTTCAGAAGAATCATGCGCGAAGACATGGACAGTCTGGTCAACAACCTTCCAGCCGTGAAGGCTGACGATATGGAAGGCATACACCAGATGCGGGTGGCTATCCGACGGCTGCGCACGACACTTCAACTTTTTTCTGTATGTCTGGATGATACGAAGGCCACACAATTTGAAGACGGGTTGCAAAGGATCGGTCGCATATTGGGCACTGCGCGCGACTGGGATGTATTCAGCACCGAAACATTGCGCACGGCGTCTCCCGCCTTACCGATGCAAGACGGGTGGCAGGCACTCAACACCGCCGCAACGGGATTGAGAACACAGGCCCATAACGCCCTGCAACAGGAACTGGCCGGGCCGGATATCACGGCATGCGTGCTGGCCCTGACAGCATGGATGGAAGATGCCCCCTTTAGGGTCAGCCACAAAAAGATGGACCATAAGCTGATAGCGCTGGCACCTGACCTGCTTGATCGGGTGACCCAAAAGGTTGTGCGGCGGGGCAGGCACATAAGCCATCTTTCCGCGACAGAACTGCATTCACTGCGCAAGACACTCAAGAAACTGCGTTACAGCGTGGATTCCATGGCCAGCCTGTACCCCACCCGAAAGGTGAAATCCTACCTGAAACACTGCCGTCACCTGCAAAGCTGTCTGGGTGACATCAATGACGCAGCCGTGGCCTTGATACTGACGGACAGATTACGCTGCATTCAACCTGATCTTTCCACCGAAGCCTGCGATACTGTCATCCGATGGAGCAAAAAGCGCAGGCAACAGGCCATGCGCAGATTACCCCAGGCCTGGTCCGCATTTCACAAGGCAACGCCTTTCTGGCGGTCATGATTCAGGGGTCCTCCCCCATATCCCATCACAGTAGGCTATTCTGTCCCTCTACCGGGGCAGGAGGGCGGCTTCAACGCCCATGCCCCGCTCACCCGGTGTAGCCAGCGCCACGCAGTTACGTCCATTTTTCTTGGCAAAATACAGGGCCATATCAGCACGGGCCAGTGCATCGTCGCTACTGACATCCGTCTCGCACATCTCCGAAATACCGATACTGGCCGTCACGGCAATAGTATGGCCGCCGACACGCACCGGTACATCCGCAATAGCCAGACGCAGGCGTTCTGCAATCGCACTGGCCTGTGTCAGATCAATCTCGTGAAGGCAGGCTGCAAATTCCTCGCCCCCTACGCGGCCCGTGTCATCGGTTGAACGCAATGTTTCCATTACGACCGACGCGACATGGCGGATCACGCCATCCCCGGTCGCATGGCCATATTGGTCATTGATCGCCTTGAAATGGTCGATATCGATCATCGCCATCACGATCTGCGGGCTGGCGCCGTCCTGCATGGACCGCCAGACATCTTCCATCCGCTCAGTAAAAGCCCGCCGGTTCGGAAGACCTGTCAGATGATCCACGCGGGCGAGATCATGCAGTTCCTGTTCCATCCGCTTGCGCGCCGTCGCATCCACCACCAGACCATGCCACACTGTAGCGCCATCCGGCAGCCGGAGCGGATGGGCATCGACCTGACGCCAGCGCAGTCCCTGAACCGGCAGAAGCACGCGAAAGACACAATGCCAGGGCGTCAACCCCGCGGTCGCCGCTGCAAGTGTCGCCAGATACATCTCCCGGTCATCAGGATGAATGCGTTCATGGATCGCGGCGGTGTTAAGGGCAACCTGTGCGGCTGTCAGTTCATAGATTTCCTCAATCCGCGCGCTGGCATATGTGAGGCGGGCGGTATTGTCCGGTTCCCGGCGGCACTGAAATACCAGACCCGGCACTTCATTGGTCAGGTTGGTCATAAGCGCGATACTCTGATGGAGTTGATCCGTCAGGCTCCTGATCGAGCTGATATCGCTGGTGGTGCCCACCATCCGCAATGCCTGGCCCGCCTCATCCCGGCTGACGACACGTCCACGGCTCATTACCCATTTATAACTGCCATCCCTGCAACGCAGGCGGTGTTCGACTTCGTAAGAGGGGGTAAGTCCTTCAAAGTGATCGCGCATCGTCGCCTGAACATAGGCCAGATCGTCCGGGTGGACGCGCTGGTAGCTATCTTCTATCCGGCTGGAAATTTCTTCGGGGCGATAACCAAGTATCTCGGCCCATCCATCAGAATAGTGAATGGCGCCCGTCAGGACATCCCGATCCCAGATTCCCGTACCACTACCCCGTATCGCAAGGGCCATGACATCATCAAATCCATGGCTCACCGAAGCGTCCGACCTTGTACCCATTCGCACTGGCCTTTATCATCCCGGTTGATTGCGGCGATGGAAACAGCATATTGCACCGGCCATGTTGCGTCGAGGGCGGAACTGTCTTCCCTGTCCCATCCCAATTGCATCCCGTGAAGGATTTTGAACAACAAAAAACCCGCCTGTTGAGGGCGGGTTTATCGTGTCCGATCAAGGACTTATGCTTGGTTGCGGGGGCAGGATTTGAACCTGCGGCCTTCAGGTTATGAGCCTGACGAGCTACCGGGCTGCTCCACCCCGCGGTTGTTTGGGGAGACTGGAAGACCTGGCGGCGACCGACTTTCCCGTGCCTTAAGGCACAGTATCATAGGCGCTGGGGCATTTCACGGCCGAGTTCGGGATGGGATCGGGTGGATCATTCCCCGCCATAGCCACCAGGTCATCCAGTCTCCCCGGTATGGGGAGAGGATGTGATGGGTTGGTGCGTTTTGTTATTGTGTTGAAGAGTGGATGACTGCTGTGCATGTGTGTTGCCCTTTTAAGGGGGCGATGGAATGAGCCTATTGGGCGATTAGGACCAGTTAGCTGCACGCATTACTGCGCTTCCACACCTGGCCTATTGACGTGATGGTCTATCACGGCCCTTGGGGAGACCTTGTTTTGAGGTGGGTTTCCCGCTTAGATGCTTTCAGCGGTTATCCCGTCCACACTTAGCTACCCGGCTGTGCCGCTGGCGCGACAACCGGTGCACCAGAGGTATGTTCATCCCGGTCCTCTCGTACTAGGGACAAATCCTCTCAAGTCTCCAACACCCACGGCAGATAGGGACCGAACTGTCTCACGACGTTCTAAACCCAGCTCACGTACCACTTTAATCGGCGAACAGCCGAACCCTTGGGACCTGCTCCAGCCCCAGGATGTGATGAGCCGACATCGAGGTGCCAAACCTCCCCGTCGATGTGGACTCTTGGGGGAGATCAGCCTGTTATCCCTAGAGTACCTTTTATCCGTTGAGCGATGGCCCTTCCACGCGGGACCACCGGATCACTATGGCCGACTTTCGTCTCTGATCGAGCTGTCACTCTCACAGTCAGGCGGGCTTATGCCATTGCACTCGACAGCCGGTTTCCGACCGGCCTGAGCCCACCATCGCGCGCCTCCGTTACACTTTGGGAGGCGACCGCCCCAGTCAAACTGCCCACCATGCAGGGTCCCGGACCTGGCTAACAGGCCTCGGTTAGACATCAGAAACAGTCAGGGTGGTATTTCAAGGATGGCTCCACCGGAACTGGCGCCCCGGTTTCAAAGCCTCCCACCTATCCTACACAGAATGTCTCTGATGCCACTGCAAAGCTGCAGTAAAGGTTCATAGGGTCTTTCCGTCTGACCGCGGGTACCCCGCATCTTCACGGGGAATTCAATTTCGCTGAGCCGATGCTGGAGACAGCGGGGAAGTCGTTACGCCATTCGTGCAGGTCGGAACTTACCCGACAAGGAATTTCGCTACCTTAGGACCGTTATAGTTACGGCCGCCGTTTACCGGGGCTTCAATTCGGTGCTTGCACACCTCCTCTTAACCTTCCGGCACCGGGCAGGCGTCAGGCCGTATACGTCGTCTCTCGACTTCGCACAGCCCTGTGTTTTTACTAAACAGTCGCTACCCCCTGGTCTGTGCCACCCGCCG
>NZ_CP036404.1:1982500-2482500 GCF_004348195.1 Komagataeibacter saccharivorans
ACGCAGCAGGGCTTTTTCGTCATCGAACAGGAAGCGGGCCAGCGCCTTGCACAGTTCCGTCTTGCCCACACCCGTCGGACCCAGGAACAGGAACGAACCGATAGGACGGTTGGGGTCCTGCAATCCGGCGCGGGCACGACGTACGGCGTTGGACACCGCCTTCAGCGCCGGTTCCTGACCCACCACGCTCTTGCGCAGTTCATCTTCCATACGCAGCAGCTTGGCGCGTTCGCCTTCCAGCATCCGGTCCACCGGCACGCCGGTCCAGCGCGACACGACAGCGGCGATACCCTGATCGGTCACGGTGTCGCTGACCATGCCGTCGCCCTTGCTGATCTGGTCCGCTTCTTCCTGCGCCTTGGCAATCTGGGCCTGAAGCTGCGGCAGGCGGCTGTACATCAGCTCCGATGCCCTAGCCAGATCACCCTTGCGCTGGGCAATCTCGATATCCGAGCGGATCTGGTCCATCTCTTCCTGCAGCTTCTGCACCGCGTTGACGCGATCCTTTTCCGCATGCCACGCCGCTGTCAGCGCATCGGACTTTTCCTGCAGTTCGGACAGTTCGGCTTCCAGCTTGCCCAGCCGTTCCCTGCTGGCCGCATCGTCTTCCTTGCGGATGGCTTCGCGTTCGATCTTGAGCTGGATCAGACGGCGGTCCAGTTCATCAAGTTCTTCGGGCTTGCTGTCGATCTGCATGCGCAGGCGGCTTGCGGCCTCATCCACAAGGTCGATGGCCTTGTCGGGCAGGAAACGGTCGGTGATGTAGCGGTTGGACAGGGTCGCCGCCGCCACCAGCGCGCCGTCGGAAATACGGATACCATGATGGAGTTCGTATTTCTCCTTGATGCCACGCAGGATGGAGATGGTGTCAGCCACCGTCGGCTCACCGACGTAGACCGGCTGGAACCGGCGGGCGAGGGCCGCATCCTTCTCGATATACTTGCGGTATTCATCCAGCGTGGTCGCACCGATGCAGTGCAGCACGCCGCGCGCCAGTTCGGGCTTGATGAGGTTGGATGCATCCATCGCGCCATCGCTGCGCCCGGCACCGACCAGCGTGTGCATTTCATCAATGAAGAGGATGATCTGGCCTTCGGCGGATTCGATTTCCTTCAGAACGGCTTTCAGCCGTTCCTCGAATTCACCACGGAACTTTGCACCGGCGACCAGCGCGCCCATGTCGAGGGAAAGCAGCTTCTTGTTTTTCAGCGCCTCCGGCACGTCGCCGTTGACGATACGCTGGGCCAGCCCTTCGACAATGGCGGTCTTGCCCACGCCCGGTTCACCAATCAGGACGGGATTGTTCTTGCTGCGGCGGGCGAGGACCTGAATGGCGCGACGGATTTCCTCGTCACGGCCGATCACCGGGTCCAGCTTGCCCTGCTGGGCGACTTCCGTCACATCGCGCGCATATTTCTTCAGCGCGTCGAAATTGGCTTCTGCGTTTTCACTTGTCACTGTGCGTCCCTTGCGGATGGCTGCAATCGCCTTGTCCAGCGCCTGCGGTGTGGCGCCCCCGCCCCGCATGGCCTGCCCCGCCGGCGTTTCGGACGCGGCGATGGCGGCCAGCAGCCTGTCCTGCGCCACGAATTCATCACCAGCCTTCTGGGCGCCCTGTTCGGCGGCATCAAGCACGCGTACAAGATCGCCCGTTGCGGTCGGCTGGCCCGCACCGCTGCCCTGCACCTTCGGCAGCTTGGCAAGGGCGGCGTCATTTGCAGCCGTAATGGCGGGAACCTGCCCGCCCGCCGCACGGATAAGGGAAGCGGCAGCCCCCTGTTCATCATCCAGCAGGGCCTTGAGCAGATGTTCCGGCGTTAACTGCTGGTTGTAATCCCGCATCGCAATGGTCTGCGCAGCCTGCAGGAAACCGCGTGAGCGTTCCGTAAATTTCTCGATATTCATAAGTTCCTCGTCCCTTTCAATCAGGCGACATAACTGGTTGTGCCATGGTGCCGTCCCTCAACAGGCAACGGCATGGCGCTGGATTTCAGATGGGATCACCCGGATGTTATTACAAGATGCCAGAAGCTGATTCCCCCTCCATCCGACTGTCCCGCGCCGTTAACGGCTGACCCTTCCATAATGATGACAGGTGACCATTAGCACCGTGTTGGCAACCTTGATTCAGGTCAAGGGTGGCCTGCCGTGTCGGCGCAACGGCCATTCGCCCTACGCTGGCACCCGCCTGCCCCGACCGGGCACAGGCGGGAAACCGCGCGGATCAGCCCTTTTTGGCGACAGCAGGCCCCAGAAGCAGCATATCCGCCGCCGAGAGGCGATCCGAGGCCGTGCTGGCCTGATGCCAGTAGGGATAGATGAGCGGCGGCGCGCTGGCGGCATCAAGGCGGCTGATTTCCTCCGCCGTCAGGTCCAGTGATGCGGCCTTGAGGTTATCGGTCAGTTGCGCCTCGGTCCGCGCACCGATCACGACCGATGTAATGGCGGGACGCTGGGCCACCCACGCCAGCGCCACCTGCGCTGCGGAAATGTCCCGGGCTTCGGCAATGCTGACCAGCACTTCCACCACGTCATACAGTTTTTCAATGTCATGAACCGGCGGCTCGCCCCAGTTCTCGATCTGCCGCGTGCCCGTAGGCTGCGGCTTGCCGCGCCGGTACTTGCCCGAAAGCAGCCCGCCCGCCAGCGGGCTCCATACCTGCACGCCAATGCCCTGATCGACTGCCAGGGGCAGCAGTTCGTATTCCGCGTCGCGGGCCTGCAGGGAATAATAGATCTGCTGGGACACCGGGGCGATCAGCCGGTTGCGTTCCGCCGTGCCCAGCGCCTTCATCAGGTGCCATGCGGAAAAGTTGGAAACCCCCGCATACCGGATCTTGCCCGTGCGCGTCAGGGTATCGAGTGCTTCCAGCGTTTCATCAAGGGGGGTCTGACCATCCCATTCATGCAGGTAGTACAGGTCGATATGGTCACGACCCAGACGTTTCAGGCTGGCTTCGCACGCGCTGACCAGATGGTAGCGCGACAGACCGGCGTCATTCGCCCCGGTGCCCATACGGAACCGGGCCTTGGTGGTGATCATGATGTCATCGCTACGCCCCTTGAGGGCAGCGCCGAGAATTTCTTCCGAAACACCGGTCGAATAGATATCGGCGGTATCGAACATGTTGATCCCGGCATCGATGCACAGGTCGATCTGACGGCGGGCGCCGGCAAGGTCGGTATTGCCGGTCTTGGCGAAATCGCCCTTGCCCCCGAATGTCATCGTGCCCAGCGTGAATGCCGAGATCCGCAGGCCGGAACGGCCAAGCTGACGATAATGCATGTCTTGCAATCCTTCTGCGCGAAGCGGCGTGCAAAGCCGCACACCCTCACGCCAACTATGGGCGTGCGGGCGGGGAGATGATAATCACCTTTACCCGGAAGCAGCTTGCACGAAGGAAATCAAATATATGCGTGACATCACCGAAATGGCGGTATTTGTCACCATTGTACGCCATGGCAGCCTGTCCGCCGCGGGGCGGGAACTGGGTCTGGCCACATCCGTCATAAGCGACCGGCTGGCGCGGCTGGAACGCCGCATGGGCACGCGCCTGCTGGTGCGCACCACGCGCCGCCATGCGCTGACGGCGGCGGGACAGCTTTACTACCACGAAGCCTGCGCCATTGTGGAAGCGACCGCACGGATGGAAGCCCGCACCCGCGCCATGGCCACGACACCGGCGGGGGAACTGCGGGTCACGGCCCCCATTCCGTTCGGGCGATGGTGGCTGACACCATTCATGACGCAGTTCGCCCATCGCCATCCCGATATCCGTATCAGCCTGACGCTGGAAGACAGGGTTGCGGATATCGTGGGCGAAGGCTTTGACATCGCCATCCGCGCGACCCCCGCCCTTGATACGATGCTGACCGGGCGGCGCATCATGGAAACACGGCGCGTGATCGTGGGTAGTCCCGCCTATCTGGCGCGCAAGGGGGTTCCGACGCATCCTTCGGAACTGGAAAACCATGACTGCCTGAGCCATGGCCCCACCCCCCACCTGCATACGCAGTGGCGGCTGGGGCGCGGCGCGCAGGTCCGCACGGAACGGGTGCGCGCGCGCCTGGCCTCCACCGATTCCGAAATGCCGGTGCACTGGGCGCTGGCCGGTCTGGGTCTGGTCCAGAAATCCCTGTGGGAAGTGGAAGGCTACGTGGCCGGGGGGCTGTTACAGCCAGTCATGGAGGAATGGGAGCCGGAGCCCATATCCTTTTTCGCCATCCATCCGGTCAGTACGGCCCATTCGTGCAAGATCGCGCTGTTCATTGATGAACTGGCGCGCCATCCCGCCCCGACCGTGGCGGCACGTGTGCCGCATCCGGCCTAACCGGTATAGGTGACGTTAAGTTCGCCCACGCCCGCGCAGACACCATGCATCACATCGCCCCGCCTGACCGGCCCCACGCCCGATGGCGTGCCCGTCATGATCAGGTCGCCCGGTTCAAGGGATACAAAGCGGCTGAGGCAGGAAATGATTTCCGCCACCGACCATATCAGGTCCGACAGGTCGCCTTTCTGCCGCAGTTCCCCATTGACCGTAAGCGTGATGGCGCCGGTGGCGGGATGGCCGCAGGCTGACACGGGCACGATGGGCGAAATGGGACAGGACTGGTCAAACCCCTTGGCCAGCGACCACGGGCGGCCTGCCTTCTTGGCCACGGCCTGAAGGTCGCGGCGCGTCATGTCGAACCCCACGGCATAGCCGTAAATATGGGAAAGGGCTTCTTCTTCCGTAATGTCATGACCTGGCCGCCCGATCGCGGCGACGAGTTCCACCTCATGATGCAGGTCGGACGTGCTGACGGGAAACGGCAGCAGTCCCCCCTGCGGCACCACGGCATCGCCCGGCTTGGAAAAGAAGAAGGGCTCGGAACGTTCGGGATTGCTGCCCATCTCACGCGCATGGGCGGCATAGTTCTGCCCCACACACCATATCCGCCGGACGGGAAAGGCACCTGCCGTCCCCTTCACGGGTACCACGGGCTGGGGACTGGGGGGAAACACGTAATCCGTCACGGTACGGCGCTCCTGCAATGCTGTCGGGCGCGCATGGTGGCACCCGTCAGGGGGTGTGTCACGGCAAATGCAGGGAAATACAGGCAAAGCGGACATAAAAAAAACGCCAGCCGGGACAGCCCGGCTGGCGCTGGAAAAAGGCGGGGCCGAAACCCTGCCCCCTGTGGCGTAGATCAGTTGCGGGACTTGTCGACCAGCTTGTTCTTGCCGATCCACGACATCATGCCGCGCAGCTTCTCGCCCACCTTTTCGATCTGGTGTTCGTTGTTGCGCGCACGGGTCGCCTTGAAGCCGATGTTGCCCGACTGGTTTTCCAGGATGAAGTTGCGCACGAAGGTGCCGTCCTGAATGTCGGTCAGGATCTTCTTCATCTCGACCTTGGTTTCCGGCGTGATCACGCGCGGGCCGGACACGTATTCACCATACTCCGCCGTGTTGGAGATGGAGTAGTTCATGTTCGCGATGCCGCCTTCATAGATCAGGTCGACGATCAGCTTCATTTCGTGCAGGCACTCGAAATACGCCATTTCCGGCGCGTAGCCCGCTTCGACCAGCGTTTCGAAACCGGCGCGGATCAGTTCGACCAGACCACCGCACAGGACAGCCTGCTCACCGAACAGGTCGGTTTCGACTTCTTCCTTGAAGGTGGTTTCGATGATGCCCGCACGGCCGCCGCCATTGGCGGAAGCATAGGACAGCGCGATTTCAAGCGCATTGCCCGAAGCGTTCTGCGCCACGGCCACCAGCGACGGCACGCCGCCACCCTTCTGGTATTCGGAACGCACGGTGTGGCCCGGACCCTTGGGCGCGATCAGGAACACGTCCAGATCGGGGCGCGCTTCGATGATGCGGAAGTGGATCGCCAGACCATGGGCGAAGGCAAGGGCCGCACCCTGCTTCAGGTTCTTTTCCAGCGATTCCTTGTACAGCGCGCCCTGACCTTCATCGGGGGTCAGCACCATCACCACGTCGGCCCACTTGGCGGCGTCGGCGGGCGTCATCACCTTGAAACCGGCGGCTTCAGCCTTGGGCACAGCCGTCGACTCGGGACGCAGGCCGACCACAATGTCGGTCACGCCGGAATCCTTCAGGTTGTTGGCATGGGCATGACCCTGGCTGCCGTAGCCGATGATGGCCACTTTCTTGCCCTTGATCAGGTTCACATCGGCATCGCGATCGTAATAGACGCGCATGATCTCACTCCTTGGAGAAATAAAAACGTATGGAAAGGTAAAAACCGGAACCCTTTACAGGATCGCCGCGCCGCGGGCGATAGCGACGATGCCCGTGCGTGACACTTCGGCAAGGCCGAGCGGACGCATGAGGTCGATAAAGGCATCAAGCTTGTCAGTCGCACCCGTCAGTTCAAAGACGAACGAGGTGGCTGAAGCATCAACAGGATGGGCGCGGAACGCCTGCGCGATACGCAGCGCATCCGCACGGCGTTCGCCACTGGCGATGACTTTCACCAGCGCCATTTCACGCGCCACATGCGCGTCCTGCTTCGTCATGACCGAAACGCGGTACACCGGCACCAGCCGTTCAACCTGCGCGCGGATCTGTTCCAGCACGCGCGGGGTGGCGGTCGTGACGATATTGATGCGCGACTGGTGGCGGGTTTCATCAACCGGGGCCACGGTCAGGCTTTCGATATTGTATCCGCGACCGGAAAACAGGCCGATGACACGCGCCAGCGCACCGCTTTCGTTTTCGACCTGAATGGCAATGACCGCGGAGACGGGGATCTCCTGCTGCGTGGTCATGATCGTAATTCCTGACTGCTGAAGGCGCCGCCATGGTGGCTGTATCTGCACACATGGCGGCAGGAAGGAAGAAAGGCTGCCGACAACACGGCGGCAGCGGGGATCAGACCAGCATGCGGCCTTCGGCGCTGATCTCGTCATCCTGATCGGGGCCGAGAAGCATCTGGTTATGCGGCGCGCCCGACGGGATCATGGGGTAGCAGTTTTCTTCCTGCGCCACACAGATATCCGCCACCACCGGGCCGGGGTGGGCCAGCATCCCGGTTATCACGCCATCCAGTTCGTCCACGCATGTCGCCCGCAGGCCCCGGCCGTGGAAGCTTTCGGCCAACTTGACGAAATCAGGCAGTGCGGCGCTATAGCTTTCGGAATAGCGGGATTCATGCAGCAGTTCCTGCCACTGGCGCACCATGCCCATATACTGGTTATTCAGGATGAACACCTTAACCGGCAGGCGGTACTGCGCGATGGTGGACAGTTCCTGAATGTTCATGAGTATCGAGGCTTCACCCGCGATATCGATCACCAGCGCATCGGGATGCGCGATCTGCGCGCCCACGGCGGCAGGCAGGCCGTAACCCATGGTGCCCAGCCCGCCCGATGTCAGCCAGCGGTTGGGCCTGTCGAAGCCGAAATGCTGGGCCGCCCACATCTGGTGCTGCCCCACCTCGGTCGAGACATAGGTGTCACGCCCCGTGGCGGTGGCCAGTTCATGCAGGCGACGGATGGCGTATTGCGGGCGGATGATCGCACCCGGCGTCATGTCCTGCGTGAAACCGAGGCTGTCGAGACCACGCCATTCACCAATCTGGTGCCACCACTGCGCAAGGTCGATGGGCTGGCGGGGATTGGCGGGGGTGCAGTCCCATTCCTCCAGCATCATTTCGATCACGCGGCGCACATCGCCCACTACACCTACGTCAACACGCACGATCTTGTTGATCTGGGAGGGATCAATATCCGCATGGATCTTAAAGGAACCGGGGGAGAACGCATCCAGCCGCCCCGTCACCCGGTCATCAAAACGCGAACCCAGCGCGATCAGCACGTCACAGTCATGCGTCGCCATGTTGGCTTCGTACGTGCCGTGCATGCCCAGCATGCCAAGGAAACGGCGGTCGTCCGACGGCATCGCCCCCAGCCCCATAAGGGTGGACGTGCAGGGAAAACCGGTTTTCTCGACCAGCCTGCGCAGGGCGACGGAGGCTTCGGGTCCGGCATTGATGACGCCACCGCCCGTATAGAACAGCGGCTTGCGCGCACCCTTCATCGCGGCCACGGCACGCGCGATCGCCTCACGTCCCGGTTCGGTCTGGGGCTGGTAGGACGGATGCGGCGCGCGCGGCGGCGCGGTGTACGGCGCGGGGCCGACCATCAGGTTCTTGGGCAGGTCCACCAGCACCGGGCCGGGGCGTCCGCTGCGCGCGATATGGAAGGCTTCATGCACGCTGGGCGCGATCTCGTCGGCGCGGCGGATCAGGTAATTGTATTTCGTGGCCGGGCGCGTGATGCCGGTGGTGTCGGCTTCCTGAAACGCGTCGGTCCCGATCAGCGGCACGCCAACCTGCCCGGAAAAACAGACCACCGGGATCGAATCCAGCATCGCATCCAGCAGGCCCGTCACCGTATTGGTGGCGCCGGGGCCACTTGTGACCAGCACCACCCCCACCTTGCCGGTGGAGCGGGCATAGGCTTCCGCCGCATGCACGGCCGCCTGTTCATGGCGGACCAGCACATGACGAATCGCGTTCTGGCGGAAAATGGCATCGTAAATGGGCAGGACCGCCCCGCCGGGATAGCCGAAAATGACTTCGACCCCCTGCTCGCTCAGTACGCGCAGAAGCACTTCCGCACCGGTCTGGACAACGGATGTATCCGTGCCGGCGGTGTGAGGCTTCAGGTCGGTCTGGTGCGGTGCTGCGTTCATGGTTCCTGCTCCTTCGCCCCGGCGACCGGGACAACCGGCCTGCCACCAAGGGCGAAATCCCGGGCCGGGTTTACGGAAACCCTTGGCCCGCGTCAATGCGGTTAATAACAAAAGAAATGATTTTGTTTGTCCATCTTTCCATTTGTTGCGCAGTGGCACAATTTTCAAACCGTTTTTCATACACAACACTGTCCGCCGGGGCGGCTAGCGGATGATGGGCAAACCATGTCGCCTGACGCTTTGTATATTGCCCGGTCAGGCGGATGGCCCGTTCGGCCGCCGCCTCCCGCGTCATGTCCCCGCGCAGGACGGCGGCCAGTTCCGGCACCCCATGGGCGCGCATGGCTGGCAGCGCGGGGGACAGATCCTGTTCCAGCAGGCGGCCAACTTCCTCAAGCGCGCCATGGCGCAGCATGTCATGGAAGCGACGCGCAATGGCGGCGCGCAGTTCATCGCGGGGCGGGTGCAGGCGCATTGCGATGAAACGGGCGTCCAGCGGCGGCAGCACCGCTTCCCGCCGCCACCAGGCCAGACCATGCCCGGTCGCCGCATGCACTTCCCATGCACGGGCGATACGCTGGCCATCCGTCGGGCGCAGGGTGGAGGCTGTTTCGGGGTCACGTTCATGCAGCAGGGCATGCACCGCCCCCGGCCCCAGACGGGCAACCATTTCGCGCGCCTGTTCGCGGATGGCGGGCGGGGGCTGGGGAATATCGGCCAGCCCGTGGATCAGCGCCTGATAATACATGCCGGTCCCGCCACAGAATACCGGCACGCGCCCCGCATCCCATGCCGCATGGGCCGCCGCGATCGCCTGCGTGCGCCACCATGCCACGCTGCCATTTTCCGCAGCGGGCAGGACACCATACAGGGCGTGGGGCACACTGGCTTCATCATGCGGGTCGGGACGGGCTGTCAGGATGCGCAGTTCGCGATATACCTGCATCGAATCCGTATTGATGATCGTGCCATTCACCTGCCGGGCAAGCACCATGGCCAGCGCGGACTTGCCCGAACAGGTCGGACCCGCCACGATCAGCGCCACGCGCCCCCGTCCCGCGGGGGCGTGTTTCATTGTCTCACCCCTGTCATATCCCGGACCTCATGGCTGATTCTTCTCCTTCCTTCTCCCATACCCTTGTACTGGTGGCCAATCGTGACGCCACATCCCTTACGCAGGTGGATATCCATGCGGCGCGTGATCTGGTGCACGGGGCGGCTCCCGTCACCCTTTCGGAAGGGGAAGCTGTCGAGATCGCGTGTCATGCCCCTTCCACATGGGATGCGCCAGATATCGCCGCGCTGCGCACGGTCTTTGCCGGGCGGGGAATGGACGTGCTGGTAACGCCGCGACACGGCCGCCGCAAGCGCCTGCTGGTGGCGGACATGGACAGCACGATCGTCAACTGCGAAACGCTGGACGACATCGCGGCCCATGCCGGGATTGGTGAAAAGATTGCGGAAATCACCACGCGGTCCATGAATGGCGAGATCGAATTCGAAGCCGCCCTGCGCGAGCGCGTCGCCCTGCTGCGCGGCCTGCCGGTCAACCTGCTGGACAAGGCGTGGAAGGATGTCCGCCTCAATCCCGGCGCGCTGGAACTGGTGCGCACCATGCGGGCGAATGGCGCGCATACGGCCCTTGTATCGGGTGGGTTCACGTTCTTCACCAGCCGCGTGGCCCAGCTATGTGGCTTCAACGAAAACCATGCCAACACGCTGCTGGAAGCGGATGAGCGGCTGACAGGGCATGTCGGCCTGCCCATTCTGGGGCCGGATGCGAAGCTGGAACACCTGCGCCGTCTGGTCGCGCATGGCGGGATCGACATGCACGACGCAATGGCGACGGGCGACGGGGCCAATGACCTCGCCATGCTGCGCGTGGCCGGTGCGGGCATCGCGTTTCATGCCAAGCCCGCCGTACGGCGTGAGATCAGCAATCAGGTGAACGAGACAACCCTGCGCACCCTGCTGTTCGCGCAGGGTTACCGCGCGGACGAATTCGTCACGGCGTAGGCGCACCTGCCCCGGTGGTGGCCACGCCCGCGGGCTGGGTGTGGCTGTCCTGTGCCTCCACAAATACACGCGTGACATCGGGGTAGTGCTGCTTGATCTGGCGTTCCAGTGCGCTGACCACCGTCTCGACCTGTCCCGCACTCATATCATTGCGGAAATCAACGCTGATCGCCACCAGCACGTCATGCGGGCCGAAATGCATGGAACGGATCTCGTTCAGCCGTTCCACCCCCTCCGCCGCCAGCGCCATGCGCCGCAGGGCGACCAGAACTTCGGGGGCCACGCCTTCCCCCGTCAGCAGGGACTGGGATTCGCGGGCGAGGAACCCCGCCGTCACCGCAAGGATGCAGCCGATCACGATGGACGCCACGCCATCGAACACCGGCATGTCCAGACATTCGGCAAGGATATTGCCCACCAGCGCCACGGCCAGACCGGCCAGCGCCGCCGTATCCTCGAACAGGACGGTGAAGACGGTGGGGTCCTTGCTGACCTGTACCGCCTCGACCCAGCCGCGCTTGCCTTTGCCATCCTTGCGGAAAGCCCGCAGGGCGAACAGCCAGACAGACCCTTCGAAAACGATGCTGGCGACCAGCACGGCGTAATTGACGGCCACATGCGCCAGTGGCTGCGGATGAAGGATGTGGACCACGCCTTCAAAAAAGGAAACGCCAGCCCCCAGCCCGAAAATCAGCAGCGCCACAACGAAGGTCCAGAAATACAGTTCCAGCCCGTGCCCGAACGGATGCAGCGCCGTGGCGGGACGGGTCGCGCGCCGGATGCCGACCAGAAGCAGGCCCTGGTTGCCGGTATCGATAAGGGAATGGATGGCCTCGCTCAGCATCGAAGCGCTTCCCGTCACGATGGCCGCACCGAATTTCGTGGCGGCCACCAGCAGGTTACCCAGCAGGGCCGCGAAAATGACTGTTCGGGAAGAAGCGGAATGTGCCATTGATTTTCAACCTGAAATACATCCCCATCCTATGCCCCTTTCCCCCCTTTTGACAGACTGCGCGGCTCATCCCTGCCAGTTGCGGTTGGCGGGGTGCCTGTCCTATGGTCGGACGATAATGCCTGTGGAGGTCTCCGCCTTATGCGCACCACTGTGATCCAGATGGCGCCCGGCGCATCCGCGCCCGAAAATATCGACCGTGCCCGCGCACTGATCAATGCCGCCGTCAGTTCCGACAAGCCCGATCTTGTCATCCTGCCGGAAATGTGGAGCTGCCTCGGGGGCACGCGGGACATGAAGTTCGCCGCCGCCGAAAACCTGCCCGCCCCCGATGACAAGGGCGAAGCCGGACCGCTGTACGCGTTCCTGTCCGGCATCGCGCGCGAACATGGCATCATGCTGCATGGCGGTTCCATCGGGGAACGGCATGGCGGCAAGCTGTTCAATACATCCCTGTTCTTTGACGCCGAAGGGCATGAGCGCGCGCGCTACCGCAAGATCCATCTGTTTGATGTGACCACCCCCGGCGGCGAAGGCTACCGGGAAAGCGATACCTATGAACCCGGTTCCGATATCGTGACCGTGCCGCTTGACCACGGGCTGAAGGCCGGGCTGGCCATCTGTTACGATATCCGCTTCCCCGCCCTGTTCCACGCGCTGCGCGCACGCGGCGCCAATGTCCTGCTGGTTCCCGCCGCCTTCACGGTGGAAACCGGTCTTGCGCACTGGGAAACGCTGCTGCGCGCGCGCGCGATCGAAACCCAGTGCTGGATGGTCGCCTGCGGCACCACCGGCACCCACACGGACGAAAACGGCCAGAGCCGCCGCACCTATGGCCATTCCATGATCATCGACCCATGGGGGACGATCGTGGGCCAAGTATCGGACGGACCGGGCTGGAGCACCGCGCGCCTTGACCGCACGGTGACGGAGAGCATCCGCGAGCGCATGCCGGTCATGGCGCATCATCGCCTGTCCATCCACACTCCATGAATGACGCGTCATACCCGGACTGGACTGACGGCACCCTTCCCACACGGCTGCATTTCGCCGCCGCCCCCAATGAAAGCGCCGAACTGTGGCTGGACCGTCTGGTCGGGCAGTACGGGCAGTGCCCGCCGGAAACGGCGGATGCCCTGATCTGCCTGGGTGGCGACGGCTTCATGCTGGAAACGCTGCATACGACACTGGGGCGCAGGCTGCCGGTTTATGGCGTCAACTGCGGAACCGTGGGTTTCCTCATGAATCCGGCGGTTCCGGACAACCTGCCGCAGCGTCTGGCCGCAGCACAGGCCGCAACCCTGCACCCGCTGCGCATGAAGGCCACGACACGCGGAGGGGAATGTATCCACGCCCTGGCGCTGAATGACGTGTTCCTGTTCCGCCAGACACGGCAGGCCGCGAAAATCCGCATTGAGGTGGACGACCGCGTGCGCATGCCCGAACTGATCTGCGATGGCGTGCTGATCGCAACGCCTGCGGGTTCAACGGCCTATAACCTGTCCGCGCATGGGCCGATCGTGCCCCTTTCGGCCAACCTGCTGCCGCTTACCCCCATCAGCGCGTTTCGCCCGCGGCGGTGGCGCGGCGCGCTGCTGCCCTCCTCCGCAAGGGTGCGCTTCGACATTCTGGAAACGGACAAGCGCCCCGTCGCGGCGGTGGCCGATTTTACCGAAGTGCGCGATGTCGTTTCCGTCGAGATCAGCGAAGCACGCGAACTGCATACCACCGTGCTGTTCGATCCGGGCCAGAGCCTGTCGGAACGGATCATAGCCGAACAGTTCACCGCCTGATCCCGCTTCAGGCGGGCACCATGCGATGCAGGCTGGCCCCGTTGGCATGCAGCCATTTTTCCGCCTGACGGCGGTGCGGGGTCAGCCTGTCCACCAGCAGCCAGAAATCCGGGCCGTGATTCATATGGCGCAGATGCGCCAGTTCATGGGCGATGATGTAATGCTGTACTTCCTGCGGGGCCATGACCAGCCGCCAGCATAACATGATGGCGCCATCGGACGAGCAGCTTCCCCAGCGGCTTTTCGTATCGCGCAGCCTGACCTGCGTGGGGCGAAGGCCGCACTGCCCGGTCAGCAGGCGCAGCCGCGCGGGCAGCAGCACCTGCGCCTGCGCACGCAGATAGGCCGCCACACGACGGGCAATGAACTCCTCGGCCCCGCTTACGTGCAGCCGCCCGTCCTCCAGCCATACGCCGCGCCGCGCATCAGGACAGTGGCGGATTTCATGCCTCTGTCCGTCCAGCAGGACATATCCCCCGTCGCATAGTTCCGGCGTGGGCGGCAGGCGGGACAGTCCTGCCGCCACCCAGCCTGAATGCGCGCGCAGCAGGGACAGCCCGTCGGCCTTGCGCGCGCCGCGTGGCAGGGTGATGATGACATGCCCGCTACGGGGATCGATGCGCATGGAAATCCGCCGCGCCTGCCGCGAGGGCCGCCATTGCACCGTTACCTGACCGGAGGCGATGGGCACGGTTTCCACAGCCGCGACAGCGCCCGCCACCATCAGCGACGACGCGGCCGCTTACGGCAGAAAGCGCCGCGGGGCGCTTCCCCCGGCCAGTCGATCACATGGTCTTCCAGCATCCCCGCCTTCCGTTCGCTTATGACCCGGCCGCTTACGGATATTCCGGCCTCATGCACGGTCTCGCGCGTGCCCGATACCAGCGGATGCCACCATGGCAGCGGTTCACCATCACGCACCAGAATGTAGCCGCAGGTAGGGGGCAGCCAGTCGATTTCAGCCACCATTTCCGCCGTCAGGCTGATGCAGTCCTGCACGCGGCGCTGACGGTTGGCGTAATCGGTGCACAGGCAGGTATCGGTATCAAGCAGCCGACAGGCCACATCGGTGAACAGCACCTCGTCCGTGTCCTCCTCACGCAGCTTGTGCAGACAGCACCGGCCACACCCGTCACACAGCGACTCCCACTGTTCGCGCGACATCTGCTCCAGCGGGGTCGTTTCCCAGAATGGGGGCGTATCGTGCGTCATGCGCGTGATCCTGACGTATCCATGCGTAAAAAACCTTAAGACCGGGCAACCGCCACCATGGCGCACAGGGCGATCATGATGATGGAAAACGCCGTCACCCCCGCCACCGGACCCCCAAGCAGCGGCAGCCACAGCAGCCGCATCCTTGCCTTCATATCCGCGCCCAGCCCGCTAGCCGTACGCACAAGGCCGGACGGAATCCGGTCCAGCACACGCAGCAGCGGCCACATGGCGGCAGGGGCCAGACATATACCCTGCATGCCGCTACCCACCATACCCGCCATGCCCATATGGGCGGGCCACCACAGGGCAAGCCCCAGTCCCGGCAGCACAAGGGCCAGCATCAGCCCGCGCAGCAGGACACACCGTTCAGGCCATGCCCGGTACAGCACGGCCTGCACCGCCAGCACCAGCAGACAGCCCACCAGCAGCCCCGCAGCCGTACAGCCCATATCCAGCCCCAGCAGCCCAGCAGGCCGGAACGCGATTTCGGGTATCATCAGGTCGCGTTCCGCAGCCACGTATCAAACCGCCGCGACAGGGCGGCGTAGTGGGTCTGCCAGAACTGGACATCCACGGGCAGGACCCTGCCCTGATGGCCGGGGTCCGGCACGGACGCCGGATACAGACCAAGGAAGGCCGCCTGCCGGTCAGGCTGGATAATAAAATGCAGCAGGTTGCGCGACTGACCCAACTGCTCCGCCGACTGGCCAGCCACTACCCCCCATGACAGGCCATAGGACAGCGCCATATCCGCATTCACACCAATCGTGTCCCTGCGGGCGGGGGCGATGGTCCGTACCGCATCCCCCGGCGCGCTGCTCATCAGCACCTGTCCGTGTTCCAGGATGCTGGCGGCCTCCGCTGGGGTGGACCACCACGTTATGTAAGGACGCAACTGGCTCAGCTTGCGAAAGGCGCGGTCCACCCCCTGCGCGGTAGCAAGCTGGTTATAGACATCATCGGGGGGCACCCCATCGGCCATAAGCGCGATTTCAAGCGTGGTGCGGGGGTCATGCCGCAACCCGCGCTTGCCGGGAAAGCGGACGATATCCCAGAAATCCGCCCAGCGCGGGGCGGTTCCGCTCCATGCCCGGTCCCATGCCACCACTACCTGCGTGGTCAGGCCCGGCACGCCACAGCCATCGGGGTTGGTCGTACTACCCGCCAGATGCACGACCAGCCCCTGCACGCATGCGGCACGGATGGTACTGTCATCTGTAAAGACCAGTGACCATGATCCCCTGCCATCCGCATGCAGGCCATGGGTATCGAGTTCCTGCACGGTGCCATGCCAGACCCTGTGGATCACCGGCTGCCCGGACATGCGGGCAAAGGGCTGGAAAAACGCAGCATTCTGCGCCTGTTCCAGCCGCGAATCCATGGTCGCCACCACCAGGGCCGGTTTATGGCGTGCCCTTGCCGCATGACCTGAAACGGGCAGCAGGGACAGCCCCCCCGTTGCCGCAAGCAGGCAGAGCAGGGCTGAACGGATGGACCAACGGGGCACGAACTGAAACACGGACAGGAAACAGCCTTTTACGCAGATGCTGACGGATGCCGGACGCTACCCCATTTCGCCGCGGAACGGAAAGGCAATTGCCTGCGCTGGCTGCCAGGCCAGCATGGCCGTCTGCCCCGGCTTCACACGTTGCAGCCCCGGCGCGGGGGGACGGCGGGCAAGCAGTTCCTCCCCATTGGCCAGCCGGAAACGCAGCAGGACATGATCGCCCATCTGCCGCAGGTCGGTCAGCGTGGCTTCCAGCAGCGGCGGTTCATCGGGGTCGGCGCTGACCGCCATGCCGGGGCGGGTGGGAAAAATGACCGCGATACGGTCGGGACGGATGCACAGCGTGGCAAGCTGGTCCGCCGCCACGTCGGGTGCCGCCATGGCTTCGACCGGCAGGCCACCGGGCAGATGCGCCCGCGCCACGTCGTCATCGATACTGGCCACGCGGACCGTCAGGCTGTTGGCATGGCCGAACCCGGTGGCAACCCGGTCACAGGCCGGGCGGTCGAACAGATCGAGCGCCGTGCCCGTCTGCACGATTTCCATGCCCGACATATAGGCGATGGTATCACCCAGAAGCAGCGCATCCTCACGCTCCCGCGTCAGCAGGACCACGCACAGCCCCCGCGCCTGCACAAGCCGCCCGACAAGGCGGCGCATGGCGACACGGCTGACCGGCGGCAGGGATGTGAACGGATCTTCCAGCACCAGCACGGCCGGGTCCAGCACCAGCACCCGACCGATCATGACGCGCAGCGCCTGCTCGCGCGTGAGGGAAAGGGGACTGGCGTTTTCGAGTCCGTCGAGTCCCAGCAGCGCCAGAACCGCGCGCACCCTTGCCGCCACCGCCTGCGTTCCCACGCCGCGTGCGCGCAGGGCAAAGGCCAGGTTGGCCTGAACATTCATATGGGCGAATAGCGGGTCCCGCCAGCCTGCCAGCACGCAGGGTCGCCTGCCTGCGGGCAGGGTCGTGATATCGACCCCGTCGACCTCGATCCGGCCCGCATGCACCGCCGTCTGCCCCACCAGCATGTCCGCCACGACCGACAGACATTCGGCGCGGTCATTCACAATGGCCAGACAGGACCCTGCGGATGCAGAAAACGACAGCGCGGACGCACCGGAAAAAGCCCTCAGTGCGTTGACAACCAGCCGTAAGGAGAAAGGAGACATGCGATAACAGAAACCTGACTGGGGAGATAACGCGTTATAAGCAATGGTTGCCTCCTTACCAGAGGATTATGGACTTTACCCTTCATAAAGGACCGGACAATGAGCAAGACAGACACCATCAAGCAGGTTACCCATGAAGACCTGCAGGCCCTGAAAAGCCAGATCGAAAACCTGCTGGGCGCACACGGCAAGCAGGCGCTGCATGATGTCGCGGGCAAGGCCGAGCATCTGGTCAGCAACGCACGCGAAACGATCGCGGAACACGCGCCCAAAAGCGGTGGCTCACGCGCTCGTTCGCTGGTGGCTATCGCCATTTTCTCGGTGATCGGCTACTTTCTTGGCCGCGCGACGAAATAAGGCGTTTTAGCCTGCTGCAACCAGAGGATATGCGAGCATCATGAGAATAGGCGAAATCGGCAGAACCATCATCGAAGGGGAACTGACCCTACGCAAACTGATGGCAATCCGTCTTGGTCGTCAGGCCGCATTTCTGGTTGTCGCAGCTATATTCGCTTTCTTTGCCGTCATTTCAGGGCATGGCCTGCTGTGGGCCTTCTGCTACCAGACGCTGGGCTTCAGCGCGCTGGGGGCGGCGGCCACGGTGTTCGCGGCCGATGTGCTTGTGGTTCTGATGGGGCTGGTCATGGGGCGGCGCTCCTACATGACCCCGGAAGAAATCCGCGTGCGATTCGCCCGCGAACATGCCCTGAACGAACTGCGGCAGACGGTGGCCCTGTCCGCCGTGGCCACCACGGTGGCGGGACCGCTGACACGTCACACGCTGCGTGCCGTGTGGGGCGTGCTGCAGACCCTGATGGGCCGCCGCAGATAAGCCAGCCCCCCTGCGCCCGGACTATCTGGCAATGATCTACGTCATTGCCAGATAGTATCCATGCCGAAATTGCATTGGCTCACATTGTCGTTTTCTGGAAACGTGCAGCGGTTGGATATAATAAGCACGCAAATGGTTTGCATGCTTAATAACTGCATGTCCCCGCTGACGGAACACAATGCCCGATTTCGAGCGCAACGAGAAAGAACTGTCGTTCGGTCGTCGTCTTGCCCGGCTTGGCGCCGCATGGCGGCGGCAGGTCGACAATGACCTGCGCGACTATGGCCTGACCGAGGCGACATGGCGGCCCGTTCTGTATCTGGGGCTGCTGCCGCCACCCGTGCGCCAGACGGACCTTGTCCGCGCGCTTGAAATCGAAGCCCCTTCCGTCGGTCGCCTGCTTGACGTGCTTGAACGCCGCGGCCTCGTGTTCCGTTCCCCCGACCGGGCGGACAAACGCTCCAAGCTGGTCAGCCTGACCGACAAGGGCGAACATATCGCCCGGCAGGTCCGCCATGCGGTTGAAGCGGTATCGAGCCGCCTGCTGGACGGCATCTCCACCCCCGAACTTCAGGCCTGCTATTCGGTCTTCGAACGGATCGAGGCCAATCTGTATGACCGGACCGGCGCATCCGCCGAAGTGGCGGGGGGACCGTCATGAACTTCCCGGTCGCTCCCCTTCCCCCCGTTCGGGTCGGACAGGACACATCCATAATGGCACCCGATGCCGGATGGACCCGCCATGATGGCGGCAAAAGGCGGACATCTTTGCACTTTGGCGCCATTGCCGGTTTCTTCCGCTCGCCCGGTCCGCTACAGATAGCGGCGGACACGCGGGGCATCTGCCATCGTCTGTTCCCGCCTGCTTCTCCTTCAACGGGACCGTTCGGAATGAGAACCGCCTGATGCTGAGCGAATTCAATCTATTCGGTGTCTTCATGGCACCGATTGTGGTCTATGCCGTCGCGGCCCTGCCCGTCACCATGCTGTTGCGCTCGCTGTTATGGTGGTGTGGCATCATGAAATGGTTCTGGCATCTCGCCCTGTTCGAGGTCGCGCTATACACTTGCGTCCTCTGCCTCATGATCCTGTACATCTGACTGCCCCAAGAAGGTTCGAGAAATCCCCATGCCCCTCCTGCGCACCCTCATTCGTGTGGTCCTGACCCTGGCGGTCGTAACGATGGCCATCGTCATGGGAATCACCTTATGGGACACCTACATGATTGCCCCGTGGACGCGTGATGGACGTGTCCGTGTCTATGTTGTCGATGTGGCGCCGGAAGTATCGGGAACGGTGGTGCAACTGCCGGTGGTCGACAACCAGTACGTCCATCGTGGCGACCCGCTGTTCGTGCTTGACCCCGTGCGTTTCCGTCTGGCCATCCGCGAGGCGCAGGCCCGTCTGGACGGCGCGCTGGAGGACCTGAAGCTCAAGCAGAATGACGCACGCCGCCGTATGGGGCTGGGTGGCATCGTGTCGGCGGAAGAGCAGGAAGTCTTCAACTCGAACGTCGCAACCCAGATCGCATCGGTGGACGCGGCCCGCGCGGCCCTTGATCTGGCCAAGCTGAACCTGCAGCGCTCCATCCTGTATTCCCCCGTCAACGGCAACATCACCAACCTGAACCTTCGGGTTGGTGATTACGTGACCGAGGGACATGCCCGGCTGGCGGTGATCGATGCGGATTCCTACTGGGTCAACGGCTATTTTGAAGAAACCAAGATGTGGGGCGTGCATGTGGGTGACGAAGCCCGCGTCAAGCTCATGGGTTACAAGGACATCATCCCCGGTCACGTCGTCAGCATCGCGCGCGGTATCAACGACCAGAACGGCAAGCCCGACGGGCTGGGCCTGCAGGATGTCAGCCCGATCTTTACATGGGTGCGACTGGCGCAGCGTATCCCGGTGCGTATCCATCTGGACCACGTGCCTGACAGCGTGACGCTGGCCGCCGGCATGACCGCCACGATCAGCGTCGGACCCCAGTCCCGTACCCAACGCGGCCGTCTGACGACCTGGCTGCAAGACCATCTGTAAGGCGCCGGGCACGATCATGAACATCAATTCCGTTACCCGCAGGACCGGCCTGTTCCTGACCGCGGCCATCTTCCTGACCGGCTGCACGGTCGGGCCGCGGTACCAGTCGGACCGCATGAAACCCCCGGCCAAGTTCACCGAGGACGATCACGCCGCCACGCCGGAGGAGATCGAGGAAACCGACCGGGAACTGAAGCAGTGGTGGCATCTGTTCAAGGACCCTGAACTCGACAGGCTGGTCGACAAGGCGATTGCAGGCAATTACGACCTGCAGGCAGCCGGGCAGCACATCCTTGCGGAACGCGCCATCCGCGATGTGCAGGCATCGCAGTGGTATCCGCAGCTTGATGCCGATGCGGGCGGCGGTAACGTGCGGTATTCGATCAATATCGAAAACTGGCCCCTTCGCCCCGGTAACCCGGCCAACCACCCGGATGCGAACTACCTGACCTACGGCATGGCCGGAAGCTGGCAGCTTGACGTATTCGGTCGCATCCGCCGCAGCGTGGAAGCGCAGAAATACGCGGTCGAGGCGACGATCGAGGAACGTCGCGCGCTGATGGTCATGATCCTGTCCGAAGTGGCAAGCGATTACATGATGCTGCGTGACCAGCAGTTGCGGCTGGAGATCGCGAACAACAACATCCACGTCGCGCAGGATGCCTATGATCTGACCAACCGCCTGTATCTGGAAGGCGTGGGCAACACGATGCAGATCGCGCAGGCCAAGGCGGAACTGGATTCCCAGACCGCGGCGCGTGAACCGCTGAAGACCCATATCTCCCAGATCACGCATGCGCTTGATGTGCTGATGGGACAGATGCCGGGCACGTCGGAAATCGAACTGAAGGTAGCCAAACCGCTGCCCAAGGTGCCGGAATTCCCCGCGGCCCTGCCGTCGATCGTCCTTGCCAACCGTCCCGACATCCGCACAGCCGAACGCCAGTACGCCGAAGCCACGGCCCGAATCGGCATGGCGGTGGCGCAGCTTTATCCGAATTTCAGCATCCCCATCAGCTTCAATCCGAACGCATCCGTTATGTCCCAGATGACGGAAGCCGCCACGATGAGCTGGCAGTTCCTGATGATGGCATCGCTGCCGCTGATGCACGGCGGCAAGATGACATCGCAGGTCCGCGCAACGCAGGCGGCGGCGGAAGCCAGCCGCCTGAACTATCGCCAGACCGTGCTCAAGGGCTTCCGTGAAGTCGAAGATGCGATGGCCGCATGGCATGATGATGAAGAACACACGGAACTGCTGGCCAAGGCGGCGGAAGACAGTGCGCTGGCCAGCGAACGCGCCCGCAAGCTGTATGCCGCCGGTCTTGTCGGCTTCCTGGAAGTACTGACGACGGAACGCACGACCCTGAACGCCCAGAATGCCGAAGCCATGGCGCGGCTGGAGCGCCTGCAGGATGCCATCAACCTGTACACCGCACTGGGCGCCGGGTGGCAGGGCATAGCCCTGACCAATACAACCCTGCCGGTATCACTTGAAAAGCAGAACATACTGGCCCGCGCATTCCAGCAGTAAGTTTTCCTGATACTGGCCTGCGCGGACGGGCGGGCCAGTATCAGAAACACGCCTCCATTCCTGCACCTATGCATGTCGGGTGAGGTCATCCGGCTGACAGTCCAATAAAATCCCTGCCTGACGATTGTCCTGCGTCCCACTTATGCTAAACAGGGCGGCATATGCGAGCTTGGCGGAATGGTAGACGCACGAGACTTAAAATCTTGCGCCCGCAACAGGGCGTGCGGGTTCGAGTCCCGCAGCTCGCAGACCATGACTAGTTATATATTATTAAGTAAAAACGTATGCTTTATATGTTTTTACTGTCGCGGCACGGGCAGGCTGCGGCAAGAGACCTTATATTACAGATCTGTCTCCAACCGGGGGCAGGCGCTCCTCAATTCTCCTGCTAAAATCGTAGCGCGTGCAGGTCGCACCACAGCATTTATTCATTAAATGAAATATTTCTTCTCGATTGAATTATATAATATTAATTCAATCAATGTAGATGAAACGTAACCGGAAGCAATACATGTCTGCCATTCAGATTTGTTCCCGTTGCCGAACACTGCACCTTGGTGGCAGCAGCAAGGGCGGTGCTGTCCAGATCATCGTAGCCGGTGCCGGTTTTCAGGGTCGTCTGTAACACCTGTCCCTGTTCCCCGAGTGTCAGATCCACCACTGCACTGCCTTCTTCGTGCATATGCCGCGCCATTGCGGGGTAACGCCATGAAGGCTGGGTACAATGTGGTGCCGTAGCGGATGATGCCGTTGTCCCTGCTGTCGCGCCATTCTGTGGCGCAATGGCGGGATGGCTCGCGCTGCCTGCCTGTTGTCCGCCCGGTGTAGCAACCGCGCCTGCGCTGCTGTGGACAGATACAGCATGCGCCGGAACGGGCGGAGCCGCCGTGGGTGCCGGACGTACCACCGGCCGGCGTATTTCATCCTGCTGTCGCACCTTTGGCTGTGGCTGTGGCTGTGGCTGTGGCTGTGGCTGTGGCTGTGGCTGTGGCTGTGGCTGTGGCTGTGGCTGTGGCTGTGGCTGTGGCTGTGGCTGTGGCTGTGGCTGTGGCGTAGCCGATGTGGGCGCGGGCGCAACCTCCGGCCGGTCAAAAAAGACCTGTATGCTGTTTTTTTCGCCCGCCAGTTCATGCACCGGCGTCTGGCGCGGTAACAGCCATGCCCCGATCATGCCATGCACCAGTATCGCCAGGAGCACGGCCCAGCCGGCGGCCATGGCACGCCAGCCCGGACGTTCGGACATGGTGGAAAACGGTGTGGCAAGCCTGCCTGCGCGTCTGTCCTGCTGCTGCACGCTTCTATCCATTACGGTGGCAAGACCTTACCCAGATTTGACAAAAACGTAGGCGTATCCGAGAACACATACCCGTTACCGCCCTTATCTTACAGCCAGAAAGCACCCGTTCAAACATGGGCCACGCCCGCCACCCTTTCCTGCATGACATGCCTGCGATCCGCTGGATCATGGTGCTGTGCGCATGCCTGGGGCTGTGGGGGCAACTGCTGATTGAAAGCCGCAGCCTGCCGGGTGAGCTGCCGCGTTCGACCATCATGCGGCTGACAGGCATCGACATTGCGCCGATGCCCCACATGGCGGACATGCCGCAGGCCGATGCCAGCCACGACACCATGATGGATGACATGGGGCCGGGACATACCGACCCCATGGACCAGCCGGGCCATGACCATACCGAAGGCTGCCCGCTGTGCCCGCTGCTGCACCTGCCTGCGCTGGTCCTGACCGTCCTGCCCTTTGTCCCGCTGCCGCCCGTTACGTGGGCACGCCCCCGGCATGCACTCAGCCAGCCGCGCGCGCCGCCGCCCGTCATACTGGGGCTTCCCCCTGCGCAGGGGCCACCTTCCGTATCCTGAACCCCCATGCCGCCGCATGCCCCCGTGGGCATGCGCTTTCCGGTCTCCTGTTCAGGACATGAAAAGTGACTTCCATAAAATCACCGGCCACGCTTATCGCGATGGCCGCTGGCGGCAGCATGCTGGCCGCTGGCCTGTGCCATGCCGCGCGGGCTGAAACCACCGTAACCCTGCCCGGCCTGTCGATCGAGGACTCGGCCGAAGATACCCCAATGGGCGAACGCCTGCTGTCCGCCAGTTCGCCATCGCAGGCGGATACCACCGCCGCGCGCCTCAGCAGCCCCGACGCGGTCAGCCTGTTCCGTAACCAGCCGGGGGTCAGTGCCTATTCGGCGGGGGGGCTTGCCGCACTCCCCGCGCTCAACGGCATGGCCGATGACCGGGTGGCAACCGTGGTGGACGGGGTACGCATCCCCTCCGGCTGTCCGAACCATATGAATCCCGCCCTGTCCTTCATCGATTCCGACAGTGTGGAGACCGCCACCGCCATTGCGGGGATCACGCCCGTCAGCATGGGCGGGGACAGCACTGGCGGCACCATCGACGTGGAACGCCGTGACCCGCAGTTCGCACGGCATGGCAAGATACTGGTGACCGGCCACGTAACCGGCACCTATCGCAGCAATGGCGGCGGATATGGCGCATCGGGCAGCCTGACGGTGGCGAATGACATGTTCAGCCTGCGCTACAATGCTTCCTACAGTCAGGCGGGCGATTACAAGGGCGGCGGGGATGCCGGTCTGGTCCGTTCGACCAGCTACCTGACCTACAACCATGACGTGACCTTTGGCGTCCATAAGGACAATCACCTGCTCACCCTGACCTTCGGGCAGCAGGACACCCCGCATGAGGGATTCGCCAACCAGTACATGGACATGACCAACAACCGCTCCACTTATGTAAACGGCAAGTATGTCGGCACATTCGACTGGGGCGAACTGGAAGCGCGTGGCTACTGGCAGCGCGAGGACCACGCGATGGACTTCCTGCCCGACCGGCGGAAAACCACCCACATGCCCATGAACACCAATGCCCGCATGGCGGGCTACAGCATCAAGGCCACCATTGCGCTGGCGGAAAAACATACCCTGCGGCTGGGCAGTTCATTCGACCATTCCGGCCTGAACGACTGGTGGCCACCGGTCGCGGGCAGCATGATGATGGGGCCTGACACCTATCACAGCATCAATGACGGCCACCGTGACCGTCTGGGCCATTTCGTGGAATGGGAAGCCGCGTGGACACCGCGCGTCTCGACCCTGCTGGGTTTCCGCAATGATCTGGTCATGATGAATACGGGACCGGTCGCCCCCTATTCCACCATGCCCTCCATGATGAGCAACGCGAACATCGCCGCCGCCAGCCAGTTCAACGCCACCGACCGGGGCCGGACGGATGTAAACTTCGATGTGACCGCCCTTGTCCGCTGGAAGCCACGCCGCGACCTGTCGATCGAAGGCGGCTATGCCCGCAAGACGCGCTCGCCCAACCTGTACGAACGCTACGCATGGGGGCGTTCGGCCATGGTCACCAGCATGATCAACTGGTTCGGGGACGGGAACGGCTATGTCGGCAATCCCGATCTCAAGCCGGAAGTCGCCAATACCGCCAGCATCACCGCTGACTGGCATGACCCCGATGGCGATCGCTGGGACCTGAAAATCCAGCCCTATTACACCTACACCCATAATTACGTGAACGTGCGACGCATCGCGTCATCGGGGCAGTTCTCGACACTGGAATTCGTCAACCACAATGCCCAGAGCTACGGCATCAACGCATCGGGCAATTATCGCCTGTGGCACAATGCCCGTTTTGGCCATGGCGAGATCGTGACCAACATCAACTGGGTGCGCGGACAGGATCTGACCAATGGCGCGGGCCTGTATCACCAGATGCCGACCAACGGAAACGTGGCGCTGCATGAACAGTGGAAAAACTGGACCGGTCGTGTGGAAATGACCTTCGTCAAGGCCAAGGATACGGTGGACTGGGTGCGCAATGAACCCCGCACCCCCGGCTATGCGCTGCTTGGGCTGGGGGGACAGTACACCTGGCGTTACATGACGCTGGATGCCAGCATAGACAACGTACTGAACCAGAAATACAGCCTGCCGCTGGGCGGGTGGTCGCTGGCGGATTACGCCGCGACCGGATCGCTGCGCGCCCTGCCGGGCATGGGCCGGTCATTCAATGTCAGCCTGACCGCACGCTTCTGACCGCCGCCACCCACCCACCCGCCCGGCACAGGACAGGCCGCGCCCGGTCCGGGGCTGGCGGGTGGGTGATGCGCTTTCGCTTTGACGTGGGGGGCAGCGCGCGCTACGGCAGGAACATGCTTGCCGAACCTGTTGTCCGATACGGTCATCATTCCTACACGCGGGGGGCGTTGTGAACGGCGTTCTCGATTCTGTTGCCGGTCTGGGCAGGACGGTTCTGGACATCATCCGCACGGCCGGACGGGTGGCGCTGTTCGCCGCCGTCGCCCTGTCGCATGTGATCCGCCCCCCCTTCTACTGGCGCATCCTGTGGGGCACGCTGGTTGAAATCGGCTATTTTTCGCTGCCGGTCGTAGCCCTTACCGCCCTGTTTTCGGGGGGGGTGATCGCACTTCAGTCCTATACCGGCTTCGCCCAGTACCATGCGCAGAACGCCATTGCCGGGATTGTCATCCTTGCGGTCACGCGCGAACTGGGGCCGGTTCTGGCCGGGCTTATGGTCGCGGGCCGGGTGGGGGCCGCGATGTCGGCTGAAATCGGAACCATGCGGGTGACGGACCAGATCGATGCGCTGAGCACGCTGTCCACCAATCCCATGAAATACCTCGTTACACCCCGGCTGGTCGCAGGCACGCTGGCGCTCCCCTTCCTTGTGCTGGTGGCCGATATCCTGGGCGTGCTGGGCGGCTTTACCGTATGCGTGATGAAGCTGGATTTTTCCGCATCCGCCTATATCGCGGCGACGGTGGCGTCCCTCAAGGTGATGGATGTGACCGTGGGACTGGTGAAGGCGGCCATCTTCGGCTTCCTGATCGCGCTTATGGGCTGTTACCATGGCTATAACAGCCGCGGCGGCGCGCAGGGCGTGGGGGCGGCCACGACCGCGGCAGTGGTTGCGGCATCGATCCTGCTGCTGACATTCGATTATCTCCTGACGGACGTATTCTTCTCGCAATGACCCAACAGACACCCAAGATCCGCATTCGCGGCCTGAAAAAGGCGTTCGGCCCCAAGGTGGTGCTTGATGGGGTGGACCTTGATGTCATGGGGGGCACATCGTTCGTGGTCATCGGCGGGTCCGGCACCGGCAAGTCGGTGCTGCTGCGCTGCATACTCGGGCTTATGGCGCCCGATTCCGGTTCCATCGAAATCGATGGCGTGGAAATGACCACCCTGTCCGCCCGGCAGCGCGAACCCTACATGGCCAGAATTGGCATGCTGTTCCAGAACGGCGCGCTGTTCGACAGTCTGAGCGTGTGGGAAAACGTGACCTTCGGCCTGATGGCGGCGGCACGCAACGGCCATGGCCCACGCCTGACCCGCGCGCAGGCCCGCGAACGCGCGGGCACATTGCTGGAACAGGTGGGCATGGACCCTGCCGTGGGCAGCCTGTCCCCTTCCGAACTGTCCGGCGGGATGCAGAAGCGCGTGGGACTGGCACGCGCGATCGCGGCCCGGCCTGAAATCCTGTTCTTTGATGAACCGACCACCGGCCTCGACCCGATCATGGGGGCCGTGATTGACGGGCTGATTGCCGATTGCGTGCGGAAGCTGGGTTCCACCGCCATCGCCATCACACATGACATGGCATCCGCCCAGCGGATCGGGGATCAGGTCGGCATGCTGTATGAAGGCAGGCTGATCTGGCAGGGTGCGCCGTCCACACTGTTCAACAGCGGCAACCCGGTCGTGGACCAGTTTACCCATGGTCGGCGCGAAGGCCCGATCAAGGTTGACGTGCCCACCTGATTCCGGGGCACCGCCACCCCATATGAAACCGGTCTGTTCTTGCGCAAGGAGCCATCATGGCGCGTCGGCCCGCCAATCGTTTTGTCTGTCAGTCCTGCGGGGCGGTCTTTCCCAAGTGGTCGGGCCGGTGTGACGCCTGTGGTGCATGGAACAGCATTGTAGAAGAATCGGTTGAACCCACCGCGACCGGTGGCACGAACGCGCGCAGGCGTAGCGGCGCGCGCATCAATCTTGTGGGGCTGGCGGGCGACACGCCTCCGCCACCCCGGATAGAAACGCGGATCAGCGAACTCGACCGCGTGCTGGGTGGCGGACTGGTGCCCGCATCCGTGGTGCTGGTGGGCGGCGATCCCGGCATCGGCAAGTCCACGCTGCTGTTGCAGGGGGCCTGCGCACTGGCGCGTCTGGGGCGCAAGGTCATGTATATCTCGGGCGAGGAGGCGGTTGACCAGATCCGCCTGCGTGCCCGCAGGCTGGGACTGGAAGCGCCCACGCTGGAACTGGCTGCCGCGATAAACGTGGCCGACATCGCCGCTACGCTGGAAGCGGAAAGCGATCTGGCGATGGTGGTAATCGACTCGATCCAGACCATGTGGATGGAAACGGTGGAAAGCGCGCCCGGCACCGTCAGTCAGGTCCGGTCCAGCGCATTCGAACTGATCCGTCTGGCCAAGCAGCGCGGTTTCAGCCTGATCCTTGTAGGACACGTCACCAAGGAAGGGGCACTGGCCGGCCCCCGCGTTCTGGAACACATGGTTGATGCGGTGCTGTATTTCGAGGGCGATCGCGGCCACCAGTTCCGCATCCTGCGCGCGGCCAAGAACCGCTTTGGCGCGACCGATGAAATCGGTGTTTTCGCCATGACCGATCAGGGGCTGGAGGAAGTACCCAACCCTTCCGCCCTGTTCCTTGCGGAACGGCGCGGCCATATCGCAGGCTCCGCCGTGTTCGCGGGTATGGAAGGCACCCGTCCCGTCCTTCTGGAAGTGCAGGCCCTGCTTTCGCCCAAAGGGGGGGATGGCGCGCCACGCCGGGCGGTGGTCGGCTGGGATACCGGGCGGCTGAACATGCTGCTGGCGGTTCTGGAAGCGCGCTGCGGCATCAAGCTCAATGCAATGGATGTCCATCTGAATGTGGCGGGCGGGCTGCGCGTGATGGAACCGGCGGCAGACATGGCGGTGGCTGCCGCACTGGTTTCGGCGGCGACAGGCCAGCCCACCAGCGCGGGTTCCGTCTATTTCGGCGAAGTCGGCCTGTCGGGGGAAGTGCGGCAGGTCTCCCAGCCCGATACACGGCTGAAGGAAGCGCACAAACTGGGCTTCGAACACGCCTACCTGCCGCGCCGCATCGCGCGGGGCAACCGCCGCCCCACCGCGCCCGACGGGCTGGGCCTGCATGAAATCGGTCATCTGGGCGATCTGGTCAGCCTGTTCACCCAGGGGATGGAGGAGGCCCCGGCGTGAGTGCACCCGAGCGCTTCATGCTACAGGCCCCCGCCATGCTGGAGCGGGAAATAAAGAAAAGCATCTTTCTGGCGCAGGCCGCCCCCGTCGCCACCCCGCAGGAAGCCATGGCCTTCATCGCCGCCGTCAGCGATCCCGATGCGACCCATAACTGCTGGGCCTATCTGATCGGCCAGACCTACCGCAGCGATGATGCGGGTGAGCCGGGCGGCACGGCGGGACGCCCGATCCTTCAGGTGATCGAGGGGCAGGGCTTCGACCGGACGGTGGTGGTCGTGACCCGCTGGTTCGGCGGTACCAAGCTGGGCGCGGGCGGGCTGGTGCGCGCCTATGGCGGCACGGCGGCGGAATGCCTGCGCCTCGCCCCCCGCCAACCCATTGTGGAAATGGTGGCCCTGACCTTTGGCTGCGGTTTTTCCGAACACGCCCTGCTGCGCGCCCGGCTGGAAAGCATGGACTGCCAGATCTCTGGGGAGGAATTCGGCGCGGCGGGCGTGACGCTGCATATAACGGTGCCCGTCGTACGCGAAGCGGAGGTGCGCGCACGCATTACCGACATAACCCGCGGGCAGGCCACGATCCGCGTGGTGGAGGAAGATGCGTCACAGGGTGTTGGAGAGTAAGGGCATTGCCGCTATGTCAGACAGCGTTTCACGTTCAGCATACGGAAAAGACCAGATATGACCGATACCCCGCCGGACCGTCTGTCCGTCAATCCCGCCAGCCCCTTTTATGACGAGGCCCTGCTCGATCGCGGCATTGGCGTGCGCTTCAAGGGCATTGAGAAAACCAATGTCGAGGAATACTGCATAAGCGAAGGCTGGGTGCGTCTGGCCGTAGGCCGTGGCACCGACCGTTTTGGCAACCCCATGGCCATGAAGGTCAAGGGGCCGGTGGAAGTCTGGTTCAAATCCTGAAACGCACCCTCCATTCATGAAAAAAGGCCGCATTCCCAAGGATGCGGCCTTTTTCATTTCATACCCCCGAAAGGATCATTCCGCGTCGATCGACCGCTTGGGCAGCAGGGCCGGGACGAAAACAAGGGTCGCAACCAGCGTGCAGCCCAGCGACAGCAGCAGAAGCCGCCCCATGCTGGCCGTGCCCGGATGGTGCGATGCCGCCAGCGATCCGAAGGCCGTGCCCGTGGTCAGCGCCGAAAACAGTACCGCACGCGCCGTCGGGCTGGACAGCGGCAGCTTGATCCCCGCCCGCCAGTTCATGACGAAGTAGATGTTGAACGACACGCCCACCCCAAGCAGAAGCGGCAGGGCGATGATGTTGGCGAAATTGAGCTGTTCAGGCACCACGATGATCAGGATCACCGTCATCAGCGCCGAAAGCAGCAGGGGTGCGAGCACCAGCGCGGTATCCAGCAGCCTGCGCAGCGCGACCGACAGGATGATGGCGATCATGACAATGGCCGCACCCGCCGCCGTGACAAAGGCATGCACCATGGTTGCGGCACTCTGCACGATATCGATGGCGGACCCTGCAGCCATCGGCGCGACCTTGCGGATCTCATCGACATAGGTGTGCAGCGCGCGATTGCCCTGCATCTCATGGCTGGGATGGACTTCGACCAGCGCACGGCCATCAGGCAGCAGGTAATCATGTGCCAGTTGCGCGGGCACATCAGCAATTGTCACCGGCTTGGCCTGAAGCATGCCGCGCAGCATGTCGAGCTGCATGGGCAGGAAGCGGACCAGTGCCTCGTTCGTAGCCAGAACGCGCTGGTCATCGGCCTTGGACAGATGCGCAAGGGCCGACTGGATGCGCCGCAGCGGATCGTTGGCCGGCAACTGGTCCAGTACGCCGCCCAGTGCGGCAGCGGTCCTGGCGGCAGCGGCGCGCAGTTCGACCGCATCCGGCGCAGGCTTGGGATTGGGAACCACCAGCGTCGGCAGCAGCAGGCTGGCCGCATCCTGAATCAGCGGGAGCTTGGTCTTCTGGTCGGATGGCACGAGGGAGCCAAGCCACAGCGCGTCATGCACCAGCGGCAGACCGGACAGGCGCTCCGACATGGCGGCGGCCTGATCCAGATTGGGCAGCAGCACATCCACGGTATAGGGCGAATACTGCGGCTCCGACATCAGCATGCCCAGCGTGACCATCCCCTCCGATTTGGGGTTCTTGGTATGCAGCGGGTCGGCGTCGAATGTCAGGCGTGGCGTCAGCCCCAGTCCCACAAGTGCGATCACCACGAAAACGGCAAGGATCGGCCAGCGATGGCGGCGGATCGCGTGGTCCACGGGTCGGGCGAAGGTAAAGCCCATGCGGCCATGGCCTGCGGTCGGCCGGAACAGGCGCAGCAGCGCGGGCAGCAGCGTAAGCGTGCAGATGAAGGCGAACAGCATGCCGAAGCCGGCAATCAGCCCAAGCTGGGCCACGCCGACAAAAGCAGTGGGCGTAAACGCAAGGAAACCGGCGGATGTCGCCATGGCGGCGACAAGGATCTGGTGCCCCGTTTCATTCCCCGTGCGCTCAAGCGCGTCCAGCAGGCCGGGGGAAGAGCCGTCGGGCTGTGCCTGCGCCCGGAAGCGCACTGAAAACTGGATGGCGAAATCCACCGCAATGCCCACGAACAGGATGGCGAACGCCACCGAGATCAGGTTCAGCTTGCCCACCACGATGGCGGCGAAGCCCGTGGTCAGCAGCAGGCCGGATACCAGGGTGACGATAATGGGCACGATGATGCGCCATGTATGCACCGCCAGAATCAGCCACAGCGTAACCAGCACCAGCGAACCCAGAAGCCCCGCGACCATGCCTTCGGCCACGGTTGCGAATTCCTCATCCGCAATCTGCGTATCGCCGGTGATGTGGACATGCGCGCGTCCGTTCTTGACAAACGGCAGGTCATTGGCGGCGGCCCGGATCGCATCCGATGCCGCGCCGCCGGGCTGGAAGGAATCATAGTCCAGCTTGGGCTGGGTCACGACAAACTGGAACTTGCCGCCCAGATCCGCCAGATCACCCGCCAGCAGCCGTTCCCATGACAGGGGTTCGGGACTGCCATCGACCGAATGCTGCAACGTGGTGGCGAAACCGTTCAGCGCCGCCTGAAAGTTGCCCAGATCCGCCTGCCCCTGACTGACGCCAAGCGCGATCAGGTCCAGCGCGCTGAACAGCCCCCGCCCTGACGGGTCGGCTGCCAGTTCACTCAGGAACGGCTGGGCGGTGATGGTGGTGTTGAGCACACGCTCCAGCGCCGTCGGATCAAGGAACATGAGACCGTTGCGCACAAGGTAGGGATCGGTCTGGGGCGTGGTGACGTAATTGAAGTGGGCATGGTCATCGCGCAGCTTCGCGGCCAGCGCCAGCGCGGTCTGCTGCGCCTCCTCCGGCAGGGCCGCATCGATTACGGCGACAAGCTGGTCCTGCTTCTGCGGGAACAGCCGCCCCATTTCGTCCGACCGCTTCTTCCAGTCGAGCGAGGAGGAGAACATCGTGTCCGTATCGGTGGTCACGCCCAGCAGCATGTAACTGGCATAGGTCGCGCCCGCTATCAGCACGGCAAAAGCCAGCACGACCGCAATGGCACGACGGGAACAGAAAGCGACAAGACGCCCAAGCGGTACCGATAGCATGACGAGTATTCAGCCCTTCAAAAACTACGGCGTACCGCGTGGCGCGCGGCAGTCCGTGAAGATGCCCGGTTTGGCCCATGATGCGGTCGTGATGCAAGGTGGTTCTTCATGACGCACGCCTACGCACGGAGCGTGGCGATATCATGATCGACCGGACAGATGTATTTCCTTCGCATGGGCGGGCTCGGGACGTATCCAGCGCATTTCCATCACCTGCCATGCCAGAAGCGATGGCAGGCCCCATGCGATTTCCCGCAGGCGCTTGATCAGGGAAAGCGCGATCCCTACCTGCGGCGACAGGCCAAACAGCCCACCGATCAGGATATACCCCCCTTCGGACACGCCCAGCGCGCCGGGTACGGCAAAGCCTGCGGACTTCGCGGCCTGTCCCACGCTCTCGATCACAAAGCTGTCAGCAAGCGAAAGGGGATGGCCCATCGCGTCGAGAACCAGAAAAACCTCGAACGTGCCCAGCGACCAGCCCAGCAGTTGCAACGCGCCCGCACGCAGCGAATTTTCATGGGTGCGGTAAAGGGTCAGGATTTCCTGATGCAGGCCACGGATATCCTCCACCCCGTCCCATCCCAGATGGGCCGCGATCCGCACCAGCAACTTTTCCACAACCGACACCGCGCCCAGATACTGGCTGCCAAGGAAAACCGCACCCAGCGCCACGGCTGCGAGGGCACTTTCCATAAGTTCATCCGTAACGGCGGAACGATGGACCAGACAGAACAGCACCCCCAGCCCGATAAGGGTGAACGTCACCTGACTGAGCAGTTCGATGGTCAGGTCGCATATGGTCGCCGCCGCCGCGCGCCGCAGGCCCACATGATGCCTACGCGCCAGAAGGCGGGTGGTGATGACCTCGCCCCCCACCTGCGCCACGGGAAGAAGGTTGTTGATCCCTTCGCGCGCGCAGCGCAGGGCGAAAAAATCGCCAAAGCCCAGACGGGCGCGCCCGGTCTGGGCCAGCATGCGCCATGCCTGCGCCGAAGCGCAGACCTGTGTCGTATGGAAAAGGATGATGACAGGGATGCTCCATCCCCCGGCCGCCATCAGCCAGAGAATGTCATGCAGGCCAAAACGCCCCAGCATCCATATGGTCAGACCAATTCCGAATGCCCCGGCGATGAGGGTGAACTGCCGCATCCGCCATCCCTGTCCACAGATTGAAACAGGACCATAAATGGTCGTTTTCAGCCATTTATGGTGTCCTGTGGCATCTTAGCAGCCTCTGATTTTCTGAAGCAATGCGAGACTTTCGACACAGGCCGCCACGGCCTCGCGTCCCTTGTTGTGCACGTCATCACGCGAACGGACCACGGCCTGTTCATCAGTATAGGTCGTCAGCACGCCAAAGGCGATCGGCACTTCCGTATTCAGCGATGCCTGCTGCAGGCCGATCGCCGTGCCAAGGCTTATGAATTCGAAATGCGCCGTATCGCCCTTGATCACGCAGCCAAGGCAGACCACACCATCGTAACGGCCCGTGCGGGCCAGCGTCTGGGCCAGAAGGGGCAGTTCGTAGGCACCGGGCGCATACATGACGTCATCATCACGCATGGCGATCGCATGTTCCGCCAGCCACGCCAGCGCGCCATCACGCAGTCCGTGGGTCACGTTTTCATTGAAACGGCTGACCACGATCGCAATGCGCGGCGGATGGGCGAAATCAAGTTGCGCGGAGGCGGAGGGGATGTTGGTGCTCATATCCAGCTTTTATCCGTGTCTGTCGTTATGATTCAGTGCGTATCCGCCGTTTCCGGCTGGCACAGGGCATGGCCCATGCGGGTACGCTTGGCTTCCAGATAGGCGCGGTTGAAGGGATTGGCCGCCACCGTCAGGGGAATGCGTTCGCGCACGTCAAAGCCGTGCTGCTGCAGGGCACGCACCTTGTCCGGGTTGTTCGTCAGCAGGTCGAGCCTGTTCACACCCAGCGCGTGCAGGATGGCGGACGCAGCCTGCCAGTCACGCGCATCGGTCTCGAAGCCAAGGCGATGGTTCGCATCGACCGTATCCAGCCCCTCATCCTGCAATGCGTAGGCGCGGATCTTGTTGGCCAGGCCAATGCCGCGCCCTTCATGCCCGCGCACGTAAACCAGCACCCCGGCCTGCGCCTGCCCGATCTGCTGCAACGCGCCCTGCAACTGGGCGCCGCAGTCGCATCGCAGCGACCCCAGCGCATCCCCCGTCACACATTCCGAATGCAGCCGCACCAGCGGCACGGTACCCGCCCTGTCGGGCTGGCCCTTCACCATGGCGACATGTTCGGTGCCATCGGGCGCGCGGAAGGCATGGATCATCATGTCCGGGCCGCCAAAGCGGCTGGGCAGATGGGCACGGGCCACCTGTTCGATGCCCGGTGTCGCGTCCGCCGTCGCATCCAGCGGGTGCGATTCGAGCCAGCGGGCCAGTTCCGCGATGGACAGGATCTGCAGCCCGTGCCGTTCGGCATAGGGGCGCAGGTCATCCATGCGGGACATGGTGCCGTCCTCGTTCATGATCTCGCAGATCACGGCGGCGGGTATCAGCCCGGCCATGCGCGCCAGATCGACCGACGCTTCCGTATGGCCCGGCCGCGCCACCGTGCCGCCGGGCACCGCACGCAGCGGAAAGATATGCCCCGGCGAGACAAGATCCGCCGCCGTCGCATCAGGCTGCGCCGCCACCAGCACCGTACGGGCGCGGTCGGCTGCGGAAATGCCGGTTGTCACCCCTTCGCGCGCCTCGATCGAGACGGTGAAGGCCGTGCCACGCGGGCAGGTGTTCACCTGCGTCATCATGGGCAGGTTGAGCTGCGTGATCCGTTCGGGCGACATGGGCATGCACACCAGACCACGCGCATGCGTGACCATGAAGTTCATCGCCTCCGGCGTCATGCACTCGGCGGCCATGACCAGATCGCCCTCGTTTTCGCGGTCCTCGTCATCCACAAGGATGATCATTCCGCCCCGGCGGATGGTGGCAACAGCCTGTGCCAGCGCGGGGGGCATCAACGATACTGACATATGCTCTCCACATATTTGGCGATGACATCGACTTCGACATTCACCGCATCCCCTGCCTTCAGGGTGCCAAGGGTGGTGTGATCCCATGTATGGGGAATGATCATGAGGGCGATGCGGAACGCATCGGGATCGCTGCCCTCCGCCCCCGGCGCGCCAACCTCATTGAGCGTCAGGCTGATGCCGTCCAGCGTGATCGAGCCCTTTTCCACAAGGTAGCGCCGCAGCCGGGCGGGAACGGAAAAGACAATGCGCCGTCCCTCCCCCGTCTTTTCGACTTCCAGCAGACGCGCGGTCCCATCCACATGGCCCTGCACGATATGACCCGAAAGACGGGTACCGGCAGTGACCGCACGTTCAAGGTTGACGGTGCGCCCTACCGCGATCCGCCCAAGGGCCGTGCGGTCCAGCGTTTCCGAACTGATGAAGAAGGAGGCCTTACCCGCGGCGTCAAAGGCGGTGACGGTCAGACACACGCCATTGACGGCGACGCTTTCGCCCAGAGCCAGATCGGTAATGCCGGTTTCCACCGTTATTTCCAGATCCCGGTCCAGTCGCCGCGCGGCACTGACGTGCCCCTGGTACTCGATAATGCCAGAAAACATCTTTACTCCTTCATACCGGAGAGTTCGGGGAAAAGGCGCAGCGGGGTCACATCCCCTTCCCGCACACGGACATCGTAGCGATCCATGCCGCTGCCATCCGCCGTGATGGTCAGCCAGTCATGCCACAGGTTACGGGCCACGATTTCAGCCAGCAGCGCAGGCCCTGCCTCCACCATCGCCCAGGTCACGCCCACCTGCCCCAGCATGTCCGGCAGGGCCGCGATATCGGTGCAGACCCGCACATCGAAACCACGCGCACGCGCGGCCAGCAGGTAGGCTTCGTCCACTTCCCCCATCCGGGTGCAGATGGCGAGGATACGCGGCGCACGACCGGGATGATCCGCCACACGGCGCACGGTCAGGGCAGGGCTGTCAGCGCGGATGGTGCCGCTGGCGGTAATCACCGCGTCCGTGGCCCGGCGCAGCTTATGCGCAAGGTCAAGGGAGGCCGGCGCGCTAAAGGTCGTCTGACCTGCGGGCGGCACCATGGAACCCGTGGCGTCCAGCGCCTGCTTGACCGTAATCCATGGCTGGCCGGTACGCATGAAATGCGCGAACGGGGCCAGCAGGCTGCGGCAGGCCGCAAGGGCCGCCGCATGCGTGGGAACGGGCTGGAGCACATGCACGCTGCATCCATGCTGGTGCAGGTAATCCGCGCCGCCACCTTCCACATGCGGGTTGGGGTCACGCAATCCGATCCATATCGTGCGCACCGGCGTTGCCAGCAGCGCCTGTGAACACGGACCCGTACGGCCGGTATGGTTGCACGGTTCCAGTGTCACCACCGCCGTATGCGCGCGGTCCAGCAGGCCGCGTTCACGGCACTGGTTTATGGCCTGTATTTCGGCATGGGGAGTACCGGCGCGATGATGGCCACCAACGGCAAGGATGACGCCATCACGGTCCAGCAGCGCACAGCCGACAGGGGGATTGGGCGCCGTGGCGCCCACATGGCGCGCGGCCTCATCCACCGCGGCGCGAAAACCATGCGCAACCGCTTCAGGCAGGTCAGGAGCGGGAAAGGGCATGATGCCCCGTGGCAACGCGTCCAAGCAACAGTACTCCATCCATCTGGACGGACTCAGGGCGCGTAAAACCATCTGCCTGCCTTCCATGACGGAAGGCGGGTGTACAGTTCTCGTTCTCTCTCATCCGGACTGTAACCGTCGGTTCCGGAATCACACCGGATCTGCTTGACCCCGCCCGCATGACTGCGACCGGGCGCTCGCGGACTTATGCCCCTGCGGACAGGGAACACTCACCGCCGGTGGGGAATTTCGCCCCGCCCTGAGAACGCCTGCAAACCGGGTCTGGGACCCGATTCGCGTTTCTGATTATGATATTGGGAATAATTTGCGCCGATTGCAAGTAGGCTGCCTGCCCATCACTGGCGGGGCGTCCCCTGCGCCCCCGCATGACGGCCCGGATGCAGCAGGGAGGGGATGCGGCCATGGTGGCCGAAATTGACCAGCCGCGCCTCCTCCACCTCGATACGTCCCAGCAGGCGCGAACGCAGCAGCCAGATCGCAAGTGCTGCCCCCATGAAGGGACCAAGCACATAAATCCAGAACGCCTGCCACTGTCCCGCCATCAGCGCCGGACCAAAACTGCGCGCCAGATTGGAGCTGTTACCCGACAGCCAGGCCGAAATCGGATTGCATATGAAAAAGAACAGCCCGCCCGCCCATGGCGTCACCACTTTCCATGTCGGATGGGCGGCAAGGCAGCACAGCATCAGCACCAGCAGGGCGGTCAGCGCCACCTCCGTCACCAGCGGCCAGATAACCGCTACCCCTGAAAAGGGAACGGTCGCGGCATAGGCGGATTCGTGCACCATGCGCCCCCACCCCGGAAGCAGATGCCCAAAAAGGGCGAGGAGAAAGGTGGCGACACAGGCGCCCGCCATCTGCGCCGCAACGTAGCCGCACAGATCGACACCCCCCAACCGCCCCGCGAGACTGAACGCCAGCGAGACGGACGGACTGACATGCGCCCCGCTGACACGGCCAAACGGCGTATAGGCGGCCACAGTCCCCGACAGGCCGAAGAACAGGCCGCATAAGGCGGTCTGGAGCAGGGGATGGGGCGCAAGGTCCCTGCCGATGACACTGAAAGGGGCCGTCAGCACCGTCACGGAAATGATCCCGCAGAGCATCAGCACCACGGTGGCGACCATTTCGCATCCATACAGCTTCCAGTGAAAGGGATGGTCAGGATGCGGCATACCGGCCAGCGGTCGGTCCTCGATGGGACGGGAACCCGATTGCCGGGATTCGGTCATATCTCTCACTCCCATGTCAGTGCATGTAAAGGACTTGAGTTAACGGCAGAAATGTTATGAAATAAAGGAAATCATGCGAATATATGTCGTGCGTATGAATATTTAATGCATAACAGATAAACATTTTTTCTATATAAGATGCAATCCGTTCATGTATTACGCATGTTATGTTGCCGGCGAAAGAAAACAGACGGTATCTGCTGCCATCTGCACACAGCCGATATTATCCCGTGCCCGTACCCGGCACGGGTGGATTTTGTTAATCATGTATTCAGGGGCTGACGCGCCAGACTGATGGATTGCTGTTGTAAAGAAAGCTGCCTGTCCTGCACCGCAGGCAGGCAGGCCATCATGTGGGGCGGGGTTGCGGTGCTGCTGGGCGGCATGATCATGCCGGATTGCGCGCGGGCGGATGACATGGCGGAAATCCGTGCCATCCATGCCGAAATGCGACGGCTTGAAGCCAAGGTCCAGCAGATCGAGGCCCGCCACGACGGGGCACAGACCGCGCAGCACATGCCAGCCAGCCGCACGCTGCGTTCCGGCGGGCGGGCCAGTACGGCGTGGACCGCCCCCTCTCCTTCCGGGCAGATCACCGCCATGCCCGACCTGTCGCGTCTGGTCATAGGTGGCCCTGCGCTGTCGGATGATGCGCAGGCCGCGGCAGCGGCGGAAAACACGATGACGGAAAGCATCATTCCCAGCCAGCCCAAGCTTGACCTTGATTCCTCCAGCCCGCTTGCCATTACCCAGACGGGCGTGGACAGCCTGCCCCCCGTGTTCCGCATTGGCGGGGTTTCGGTACGACTGGGCGGCTTCATCGACTTTTCAAACATCTATCGCAGCAAGAACCTGACCAGCGGCCCCGCCACAAGCTGGGGCAGCTTCCCTTACGCCAACAGCCCCAACGCCCATACGGGCGAGTACCGCCCGTCCGCGCAGCTTACGCGCCTGAGCGTGCTGCTGCAGGGTTCGCCCACCAAGGATGAAACCCTGTCCGGCTATATCGAGACGGATTTCGGCGGCGCGGCAGGTACGGCCAACAGCTACCAGACCAACAGCTACACGCCGCGAATCCGGCAGGCGTACATGACCTACAGCAACACCAAATGGGGGTTCCATGTGCTGGCCGGGCAGGCATGGAGCCTGACCACGGGTTACACGCAGGGTCTGCTGTCACGTCATGAACAGCTACCGCCGGTAGTCGATAACAACCAGATACCCGGTATCGTCTTTACCCGCGTGCCACAGATCCGCTTCATCAAGGATTTCGGGCGTAAATGGTGGCTGGGGCTTTCGCTTGAAGCGCCGCAGGTGGCTTACGCGGCGTCAGGCAGCAGCAGCGATCATCCGATGCTGAGCGGCACCGATGATGATATCCTCGCCTCATCCGGCACGCGCATACTCTACAGCAACGCTGGCTCGGGCATGCTCAATCCCAACGCCAAATACAGCATGGATGTCGCCCCTGACATCGTGCTGAAAGGGGCGCTGGACACCAAGCCCGCCCATTACGAGGTTTACGGTCTGGCGCGCTGGTTCAAGGCCATGTCGCAGTCCGCCACGGGTGGGCCGATCCGCGAACGGGTGTCCTTTGCGGGTGGCGTCGGTGGGGACGTGACGGTGCATGTCATTCCCCGCTTCCTGCAGTTTACCGGCAATGTGCTGGCGGGTGAGGGCATTGGCCGTTATGGCCCCGGCATGCTGCCCGACGCCACATTCAAGGCCAATGGCACGCCCGCGCCCATTCCCGAAATCATCGGCAGCATGGGGCTGATCGGCCACCCGACCCCCAACCTGCTGGTCTATCTGTATGGTGGCGTGGAACATGCCGGGCGGCGGACCTATACCGGCACGGATGGCTACCAGTATGGCTACGGCGTGAACGACCTGTCGCTGAGCAGTTGTAATGTGGAGATGATTACCGGCGGTAGCTGTGATGCCCAGACCCATACCCTTGCCGACCTGACGGTAGGCGGCTGGTGGCATGTGCTGCAGGGCGGCTATGGCGCGGTGATGACCGGCGTGCAGTACACCTATCTGCGCAAATTCGCCTATAAGGGCGGTGATGGGGCGTCCCCCACCACCGGTGGCAATACCGTTTACGTCACGTTCCGTTATCTGCCGTTTCAGTAGGCAGGCCAGCCGACAGGGCGGCAAGGCAGTCCGCATTCTGGTGGGCCAGATGGATGTCATGCACGGCACCGATGGCGCGGATGCTGTCCTGCCGCCAGCGCGCCGGCATGCCATGGGCGGTGCATAGCGCCCCCGCCCCCAGCAGCGCGCCATTGCCCGGATCAATTATGGACAGCACGGCATACGGATTACGCGGCAGGGCCTGACGCAGCGATGTGCGCAGGCGGCTGGCAGTTGCGTCATCGGCATGGGTGATCAGGTCGGGCACCAGTTCGATCCACCCATCCCAGCCAGCGGCCACGGCGCGGCGCAGGCGGGGCCATGCCTTCTGTTCATCCAGCGCGTGGACGGTGGCCTGCGCGCCTTCTTCATGAATCTGGCGGGCAAGGGCGCGGGCGCTCAGGCTTGACGCGGTTTCGGTTGTGGCCGTGGTCGTGGGCAGACTGGCCGCGAGTGCTGTCAGCCCGGCGGTGGGACCAAGCAAGGCCATGAGCAGCATCAGCCGGGGAAACGATCTTATACGCATGGTCGCTGTTCTCCCTTCTTACTGGTGTTGCGCCATGGTCGACAGAACAGGGTAATCGTGGCGCGGGCGGGGCAGGGATAAGGAAAATCATGGGCACGCCGGTTGCGGCGCGCGCCGCATGTGCCTATAGCCTGCGGCGATGCCCGTGTTCCGACGGGGCAGCCGCGCGATCCTGACCGGACCGGCCACGCGCGTTGACAAACGGGGCGTATCCGGTCCTGATCCTATTCCCGGCTGGTCCTGCCATTGTGGAGAACATACGTTTCATGGGTACCATGTCCTCTTCCGAGATTTCGCGTCTTCAGGTCTGCCTGCGTCGCCTGCTGGGCTCACCGGGTCTGACCGTCAATGCACCGCCGCGGGCGGGCCTGTCGGTTGAACTGGCCGTCAACGGCGAAGTGGTGGGTACGGTCCACCGCGATGAAGATGAAGGTGAAGTGTCCTACGCCGTGCACATGACGGTGCTTGAGGAAGACCTGCCTGCCCCGAAATAACCGGGTTCCTGCGCGGCGGGCGCATTATCCCGCCACCACGCGGCCTAGGGCTGCGTCACGCGCTGCGGAACCGGCCCGGCCGACGCCTCGATCAGGGGCTGCTGGCGCGGGGCGGGTAGTCCCACGCTATGAATCTTCCACTGAAACCCGTGGATGCGCATCTGAAGGCGCAGCGGCGTTTCATTTTCATGCCCGGGCATGATGACACTCGCCTCGAACACGCCGGGATGGGTGAAGTGCATGTGCACACGACCCAGCATGCCCACCATGGCGGGCACGCCCATGGGTGCCGCAACCTGTTCATGGGGCATCAGGTGATCGACCAGATTGCCCAGCCTGTCGGGGCGCACTTCCTCATCAATCGCGTTGGACACGGCGGAGGACGCGAAGGACGAGCCGAATTCCGGCAGTTCATCATCCGCATGCGTGGGACCGATCAGGCCATCCACAACCTGATTTTTCAGGCTGCTGCGCACCGTGTCCCACTTGAGCGTGGTGTTCAGGCTGCCCATGTCGTGGGCGCGGATGGCGGATGTGATGGACCATAGCGTGAAAAAAGGCGACGCGGCATACAGCGACGTGGCGGCGGCCAGCGTCCCGGCACAGACCCAGCGCGCCTGCTGGCGACGCAGGGAGGACAGGCCGGATGGAATTTCCATACGGGAAAGATAAGACATTGATTTATACTCCCCCTAATGGTTTCACGCCGTAACTGGACTATACTGGAAACATATCCGGCATGCATTGGTTTCATGATTGCATGAAGAAATTATCACGTAATCGTGAACTCTCGCACGCGGCTTCCGGCTGCGTTGTGGCGCGGGCGGGGTGTATCCGCCATGAAGGGGCTGCGGGATCGTGCAGGAGACAGGGATGAATTTTTCCGAAGACGAGATCCAGCGCTACGCGCGCCACATCCTTCTGCCCGAAGTAGGCGGAACCGGGCAGGACGCCTTGAAAAAAGCCAGTATTCTGGTTGTGGGCGCGGGTGGCCTGGGGTCGCCCGTGGCGCTGTATCTGGCGGCGGCGGGTGTTGGCCGGATCGGGCTGGTGGATGACGATGTGGTCGAGCTGTCCAACCTGCAGCGCCAGATCGCGCATGTGACCGACCGGATCGGTCAGCCCAAGGTCGATTCGGCGGCACAGGCGCTGCGTGCGATCAATCCGGGAACGCAGGTCGATTGTCATAACGTCCGGCTGACGGCGGACAATGCGCGCGAACTGGTGCGTGGTTACGACCTCGTCTGCGATGGCTGCGACAATTTCGCCACCCGCTATCTGGTGGCCGATGCCTGCGCGCTGGAAGGGCGCACCCTCATCTCCGCCGCCGTGTTGCGTTTTGAAGGCCAGCTTTCCACCTTCCGGCCCGGCGGTCCGTGCTATCGCTGCCTGTACCCCGAAGCCCCGCCCGCCGGCACCACCCCTTCCTGCGCCGAAGCGGGGGTCTTTGGCGCGGTAACCGGTGTCATGGGCACGCTTCAGGCAACGGAAGCCCTGAAGGAGATCCTGCAGATCGGCGAAAGCCTTGCCGGTCGCCTGCTGGTATGGGACGCATTGGCCATGCGCTTTCACACCATTGCCCTGCCCGCTGACCCCGACTGTGCCCTGTGCGGCGCGCATCCCACCATTCACGACCTGTCCGCCCATCGCCACGCCACGGCCCCGACCTGCCGCATCCCGGCGGAGGCCATGCATGACGCATGATGACGGCGCGCTGGCCATCCTGTTATATGATGGCGCATATGCCCGCGCCCATTATGCCTTTGTCGTAGCCGCAGGGGCGCTGGCCATTGGCCGTCCCGTCACCCTGTTCGCGGCGGGGCGGGGCGTGCATGCGCTGGCGCGTGACTGGCATGGCCTGCACGATGCCGCCGATGACATGGAAGTGCGCGCACGCGGTGTTGCGGGCATGGATACGCTACGGGAGGCTGTGATCGAATTCGATGCGACCCTCATGGTATGTGAAGCCGCGCTGAAATTATGTGACCTTGACCCCGATCTCCTGCTTGATGGAGTACAGGTTGCGGGTATTCCCACCTTCCTCGAAGCCGCCCGGGGGCGGCAGATCATAACCCTGTAAGGATTGAAGAACGCGATGGCGCAGTGCGTGCGGCATGAATTCCTGGCGCGACCGGCCCCGGCGCCGTCCCGCGCCCCGGTACGGTGGGGATATCTGGCAGGCTGCGTGGCCGTGCTGGCCACAGGCATGGGGCACGGCTACGCAGCCGCCCCCGCGACCACCACCAAAACAGCGCATCACCATGCGCATCACGCGGGGCAGGCTGCGGCCGCCCATAGCAGCACCCATGCGGCAGCCAGCAGTCTGGGCCATGCCCATGTCCACGCGGCCACCGAGAAAAAGGTGAAATCCCATACGGCCCGCCACCACCATGCCGCAGCCGTGGCGGCAGGCGTCGCCGCCGGTGCGGGGGCCGGTGTCGTTGCGGCGAAAAATGCGGCGCATACCCCGCCGCCACCCGCACCGGCCACGCCGGATACCGCCACGATCCAGCCGGTGGACAACAGCAAGGGCAGCGTGACCGGCCTGCCCCTGCCCCGCTTCGCCGCCTTCCGCGCTGATGAAGTCAACATGCGCACGGGGCCGGGCCAGCGCTATCCCATCGACTGGGTCTATCACCGCCGTGGACTGCCGGTCAGGATCGAGCGGGAATTCGATGTCTGGCGTCTGGTCGAGGACGCGGACGGACAGAAGGGATGGGTCCAGCAGGCAACCCTTGTGGGAACCCGCACGTTTGTCATCCCGGGACTGCCCCCACAGGGAGACGTGCAGCAGACCAACCAGCCATCCGCCAAGGAAACCGATGTGATCGGGCGCGCCGATACACGGGTGGTCGGCCATGTGGCGGATGTGGCCGAGGCGGGTCGGGTCAGGGGGGCGGTCATGCTGCGCGCGGATGCCAGCACGACATCCGCCGTGACTGCCGTGCTGCGCCCCGGTGTGGTGGGCACCCTGCGCCAGTGCCAGGCAGGATCGGCATGGTGCAAGGTTTCGGTCAAGCAGTACAGCGGCTGGCTGGAACGCAGCGCGTTTTGGGGACTGTTACCGCAGGAGGTCATATCGCCCTCCTGAGGGCAAAGATGAACAGAGCGGGAGAAAATGATGCCGGAAACACCGTATCGTGCCATGCGCCGGACCAAGATCGTATCCACATTGGGCCCGGCAACATCAGACCATGCGACCATACGCGCGCTGGCCGTGGCGGGAGTGGATGTATTCCGGCTCAATTTTTCCCACGGCACGCATGAGGATCATGCCGCGCGCCATGGCGTGATCCGCGATGTGGAAGCCGAACTGGGCCGCCCCATCGGCATTCTGGCCGATGTGCAGGGGCCGAAACTGCGTGTGGGCAATTTCGTCAACGGCCGCACGCAACTGACCGCAGGGGCCCATTTCCGGCTTGATCTCGACCCCACGCCGGGAAACGAGGCGCGTGTCTGCCTGCCCCATCCCGAAATCCTTGCCGCCGCCGCGCAGGGCAGCACACTGCTGCTTGACGACGGGCGTCTGGCGCTGCGGGTCTGTGAACGCGGCGACGATTTCCTGCTGACGGAAGTGGTGCTGGGCGGTGTCCTGTCCGATCACAAGGGCGTCAATGTGCCGGACGTTGTCCTGCCCATCCCGGCCCTGACGGACAAGGACCGTGCGGACATGGCCTTCGCGCTGGATCTGGGCATTGAATATGTGGGCCTGTCCTTCGTCCAGCGGCCCGAGGATGTGCGTGAAGCCCGCCAGTTGGCCGATGGCCGTGCGTGGATCATGACCAAGCTGGAAAAACCGCAGGCCATGGACAATCTGGAGGAGATCGTCGCCCTGTCCGATGCGGTGATGGTGGCGCGTGGCGATCTGGGCGTTGAACTGCCGCCCGAACGCGTGCCGCTGGCGCAGAAGCGCATCATCCGCGTGGCCCGGCGACTGGGCCGCCCGGTGGTGGTGGCCACCCAGATGCTGGAAAGCATGATCCATGCGCCCACCCCGACCCGTGCGGAGGCATCGGATGTGGCGACCGCAGTGTTCGACGGGGCGGACGCGGTCATGCTGTCCGCCGAAACCGCCGTGGGGTCATACCCGCGTGAGGCCGTGGCCATCATGGACCGCATCGTACGCGGTGTGGAGGAGGACGAAGGGTGGCGGCGGCAGATGGAAACCTCCGCCCCGGAACCCGATCATGACGTGGCGGGCGCCATTGCCGCCGCCACGCGGCAGGTCGCGTCCACGGTGGGTGCCTCCGCCATTGCGGCCTTTACGCTTGCGGGACGCACGGCGCTGCGGATCGCACGCGAACGCCCGTCCTGCACCATCCTTGGCCTGACCCCGACCGATGACGCAGCCCGCAGGCTGGCCGTGGCATGGGGCGTGCAGGCCATATCCGTGGGGCAGGAAACGCCGGTGCATACGATCGAAAGCGTCGTGGATCAGGCGCTGTCCATCGCCCATATGGATGGTTATGGCGCGGTTGGCGATGCGGTGGTGATCGTGGCGGGGCTGCCCTTTGGCGTGGCGGGCAGCACCAATACGCTGCGGGTTGCGATCATTACCTGAACCACCCGAAAGCGTGGAACCGGCGTTACGCCTGCCGGTTCTCGATCAGGCTGCGCCGGATGGCGCGGCCCCGGTTGATCCGGCTTACGATCACATCTTCGTTGCCGGTGCGGATGGCGTTGCCCATCGCCTGCGCATCCGCAACGAAGCGGTCGAGCATGTCCAGCAGGGCTTCACGGTTATTGAGAAAGATGTCACGCCACATGACCGGGTCCGACGCCGCGATGCGCGTGAAGTCCCGAAAGCCCGATGCCGCAAAATCCAGCACTTCGGAGCGGGTTTCATCCGCCAGATCATCCGCCGTGCCACAGATGGTGAAGGCCAGAAGGTGTGGCAGGTGACTGACAATGGCGCAGACGCGGTCATGATGTTCGACGGTCATGCTGCGCACCCGCGCGCCCATCATTTCCCACAGGGTGGTAATGCGCGCGATGGCGGAAGCAGGCGTGTTTTCCGGCGGGGTCAGCAGGCACCACCTGTCCTCGAACAGGGTGGCGAATCCGGCATCCGGCCCGGAAAACTCGGTACCCGCCATCGGATGCGCAGGCACGAAAGCAATATCGGGACAGGTAGCCAGAAGCGGTTCCATGGCGTCCATGACCGTTTTCTTGACCGATCCGACCTCGCTGAGGATCGCGCCGGGCTTCATGACCGGCATGACCTGCGCCGCCACCATGGCGATCGCCCCGACGGGCACGCACAGGATTACACAGTCAGCATCCCGCGCGGCGGCAACCGGATCAGCCTCGATCCCATCGGCGATGCCCAGTTCAGCCACACGGGCGCGGACCTCGGGGCTTATGTCGCATGCAATCAGCCTGCGCGCGATACGCCGGTCATCCAGCGCGCGGCGCAGGATGGACGACCCGATCAGGCCCGGCCCGATAATGGTCAGCGTATCAAACAGGGGAACGGTGGGGTCCGTCGTCATGATGGGGATCTGTCTGGCTGAAGGTTCTTGAAAAAAAGCGCCCTCACTCGGGCGCGGCGTCGGTCTGCCGGGGCCGGTCATGCACGGAAACCGGGGCGGTGACCGGGGCGGCCCCCGCATCATCCAGCGTGGCCGGCCTGCGGCGCAGGCCCCGCATTTCCATGCCCTGCCACAGCAGCAGCATGGGAATGCCGATAACCAGTTCCCGCCCGCGCCGCAGCAGCGACAGCCCCAGCGAGACGGACGGCGCGATGCCAAAGGCCGAACCAAGCGCCATGTAAGCCGCTTCCTGCACCCCCAGCCCGGCGGGCACGAGGAACGAGACGGACATGATGCCGCAGGCCACGCCCTCGATCGCCACGGCGCCGCTGAAGCTCAGATGCGCGCCAAGGAAATAATAGGCGATCCAGATGGTGGCGGCGCTGCCCAGCCATCCGACGTAATGCAGCAGCGCACCCTGCGCGATGCGGCCCGGATGGGACCAGATCGCGTCGAAACGTTCCTGTATGCTGTCCGCGCTGCTCAGCATTGCGTCCTGCCACTGGGCGGCCATGTTGTGCCCCAGCTTGCGCCCCACGCCGCGGAGCAGGTCGCCGCCCCGGCGCTGGGTATAGATGAAGCCCGCGATGCCCAGCGTCAGCAGCCCCAGACCGATCAGCACCGGACGGGCGAACGGGCTGGACTGCTGGTGGGCCATAAGGCACAGCACGGCGGTCAGGATGAACAGGATCTGGCCCATGACCTCGGTGGTGATATCCACAAGGTTGGCGCAGGCGGCCTCCCCCCCGTCCACATGACGGCCACGACGCCCGGCGAACAGGTCGCTTGATGATGTGGCGCGGATGCCCAGCACCATCCCGCCCAACTGCGAAAACGGCAGGCAGGACGCGGCTGCATCCCGAATCATGCGTGAAACCACAAGCTGGACGAACGGAATGTCCCGACAAGCTGCATGCCAGGCGAGACCCAGTATTGCATCGACTGCAAGCTGCGCCAGCACCGTCGCCATGAATCCGACGAAGCCGATGGAGACGATGGCCTTCATGACCGAACCGGCCCCGTACCACGCGGTAAAGCCTGTAAGCAGGGCCAGGCCAAGGATGGCCAGCAGGATCGTGAGCTTTCTCAAGAAAGGGTCCGTCTTCGTCTGTGGGCGTCGGAACGCCGGGTAAAATTCGTACCACAGCGGTCGACTGCGCCTGACTTACACTACAGCAGGGTCTGGCGCCACCGGGAGGTGTCGGGATAAATGGAACGCCCGCCGGTTGCGAGTCCGTGTCGCAATCATGAATTCTGTCCCCTGACGGAGTGATCGTTCAGACCATGACTGCCCCAACACTTGTAACCGGCGCGACCGGTTTTGTCGGCTCGGCCGTTGCCCGCAACCTGGTTGAACGGGGGCATACGCTCCGGCTCATGGTGCGCAAGGGCAGCGACCTGACCAATCTGCGCGATCTCCCCGCCGAACTGGTGGAAGGGGACCTGTCCACCCCCGGCAGCTTCGATGCGGCGGTCAGGGGCTGCCGCTACGTGTTCCATGTCGCGGCTGATTACCGGCTGTGGGTGCCCGATCCGGTACCCATGATGGTCGCCAATGTGGAAGGCACGCGCGCCCTCATGCTCGCGGCACAGAAGGCGGGGGTGGAGCGGATCGTGTACTGTTCCTCCGTCGCGGCGCTGGGACTGATCGGGGATGGCACCATTTCCGATGAGGAAACGCCGGTGCACGAACACGGCGTGATCGGCATCTACAAACGCTCCAAATACCGCGCAGAACAGGAAGTCCTGCGTCTGGTGCATGAACGCGCCCTGCCTGCCGTAATCGTAAACCCGTCCACCCCGGTTGGCCCGCGTGACATCAAGCCCACGCCCACGGGCCAGATGATCCTGGACTGTGCTGCGGGACGCATGCCGGCCTATGTCGATACCGGCGTGAACATCGTCCATGTGGATGACGTGGCGGAAGGACATGCGCTGGCGCTGGAACGCGGCCGGATCGGGGAAAAATACATCCTTGGCGGCCAGAACTACCTGCTGCGCGACCTGTTCGCCATGACCGCCGAACTGGCCGGGGTCGCCCCGCCACGCATAAGCCTGCCGCAGGCGGTGATCTGGCCGGTGGCCGTGGCCAGCGAATGGCTGTCCCGCGCTTTTGGCATCGCGCCGCGCGTCACGCGCGAAATGCTGGCCATGTCGCACAAGAAGATGTTCTTCTCATCCGACAAGGCGATACGCGAACTGGGCTATGCCCCGCGTCCCGCGCGTGAAGCGGTAAAGGACGCCATTGACTGGTTCCGCCAGCACGGAATGCTGGACTGAGGTTCCCGTCATGCTGCTGCTTCCCCTTGCCGTCCTGAGCCTTGTCATCTGGCTGGGACTGATTTTCTGCCATGGGCGTTTCTGGCAGGCGGGGCCGGTACTCGCCCCCCTGCGCACGCCGCTCCGGGCTGCGGACTGCCCCGAAGTCTGCGTGGTGGTCCCCGCGCGGGACGAAGCCCCGTCCGTGGTGGAGTGCGTGCGTTCGCTGCTGGCGCAGGATTATCCCGGCCCGCTTCATGTCATTGTGGTGGATGACAACAGCACCGATGGCACCGGCAGGCTGGCGCGCGGCGTGCCGGACCCGCAGCGGCGGCTGACAGTGGTTACGGGCCGGACCCGTCCCCCGGGATGGAGCGGCAAGCTGTGGGCGGTATCGCAGGGCGTGACCCGCGCGCGCGAACTGGTGCCCGATTCCAGCGGTTTCGTGCTGCTGACCGATGCGGATATCACCCACGATCCGCGCCATGTCTCGACACTGGTGGCCAAGGCGCAGGCGGACCATCTGGATCAGGTATCCGAGATGGTGGAACTGAACTGCGCCAGTCAGGCCGAACGCATGCTGGTCCCGGCCTTCGTGTTCTTCTTCACCCTGCTCTACCCCTTCGCGCGCGTGAACAACCCGCGTAGCCGGGTGGCGGGGGCCGCTGGCGGCACGGTGCTGGTGCGGTGGTCGGCGCTGGCGCGTATCGGCGGGATCGAGAGCCTGCGCGGCGCGCTGATCGATGACTGCACGCTGGCCGCGCATGTGAAGCACAGCGGCGGCAGAATCTATCTGGGACATAGCTGTCTTGCCCGCTCGATCCGCCCCTATCCCCGCCCGATCGACATCTGGCGCATGGTGGCGCGCACGGCGTATGTGCAGCTTGACTATTCGCCCCTGCTGCTGCTGGCCACCGTGATCGGCATGGTGCTTGTATGGGTCATTCCGATGCAGCTTGCCCTGTTCACCCATGGCCTGCCCTGCCTGCTGGGGGCGGGGGCGTGGGTCATGTCCATGGCATCCTACACGCCCACGCTGCGCCGTTTCAGCCTGTCGCCCGCATGGGCGATGTTGCTGCCGGTCATCGCGGGGTTCTATACGCTGGCGACGATCGGTTCGGCGCTGGACCACCATCGGGGCCGGGGCGTGATATGGAAAAGCCGCGCCTATACCGATCCCGATGGCGCAATCTCGACACATAATGGCGCCAAGGGTGCCGCAACCGTAATAAACCACACCATGGGGGATGACGTAGGGTGAACACTGATGAGCGGAGCGTGTGGGGCAGCGAGGATGTCTCGTCGGGCAAGGACGCCGGGGACGAGAATTTTCCCGTAGGCTCCCTGCTGATAAGCCGCAGGCTGCGCCCGCATGTCCATGCCTATTACGATTTCGCCCGGGTGATCGACGATATCGTCGATACCGACCGGCTGGACGCACAAGCCAAGATCGCGCGCCTCAACGCCATGGAGGACGTGGTGATGGGCCGCAGGCAGGCCCCCCAGCGCCGCGATGCGCAGACGGCGGTGCGCGTGGGCCACACACTGCGGCAGACCGGCGTTTCCCCCGCCACCGCAACGGACCTGATCGTTGCCTTCCGTCAGGATGCGGTCAAGAACCGTTATGATTCGTGGGAGGAGCTGGAGGAATACTGCCGCTATTCCGCCAATCCCGTGGGGCGGTTCCTGCTGGAACTGCATGGCGAGGACCCGCGCACATTCGGCCCGTCCGATGCGCTGTGCACGGCGTTGCAGGTTCTCAACCACCTGCAGGACTGCGCGGACGACCTGCGCAACCTTGACCGCTGCTACCTGCCCCGCCCGTGGCTGGAACGTGAGGGCGTGCAGGTGGATGACCTGCGCCGCACCCATACCGTGCCCGGCCTGCGGCTGGTGTTCGATGCGCTGCTGGACCGGGTGGACATGCTCAACCGGCAGGCGGCCACCCTGCCCGGCCTGATCCGCGACCGGCGCATGCGCATGGAAGCGGCGGTCATCGTCGGACTTTCAAAACGTCTGGCGGCGCGGCTGCGGGCGGAAGACCCCATCGCGGGACGGGTCAAGCTGTCACGCGGGGATGTGCTGCTGGCCCTTGCCCGCGCTACACGCACGCTGCTCTGACAGGGCGGGTTTTGTCCTTGGTCGTGATTACCGCTAAGAACGGGCGGACTGTAACTGGTAAGTGAACGGAACACGCGGGAATGGGTTTTTTGCGCGCGCGACATGATGAAGCCCCGGCACTGGGCTGCGATCCCGCCGACCTGGCAGCGGTTGAGCGGGTCGTGGTGCAGTCGGGTACGTCCTTTGGCAAGGGAATGCGCATCCTGCCACCTGACCGGCGGTATGGGATGTACGCGGTCTATGCCTTCTGCCGTCTGGTCGATGACGTGGCGGATGACGCGGGCGAGGCGGAAGACAAATGCCGCCGGCTGGAAGAATGGCGCGCGCGCATTGCCCGGCTTTACGCCGGTGAGGCACGCGACGGCATCGACCGTGTCCTGCTGGCCACCATCCGCCGCTTCGACCTGCGGCAGGACGACTTCGCCGCCGTGATCGACGGCATGGAAATGGATGCCCGCGGCCCTGTCATCGCCCCGGATGAAGCCACGTTTGACCTGTATTGCGACCGGGTGGCCTCCGCCGTGGGGCGGCTTTCGGTGCGGGTGTTTGGTGATTCCTCCGCCGAGGCGGACAAGGTGGCACACCATCTGGGCCGCGCCCTGCAGATCACGAACATCCTGCGCGACGTGGCGGAAGATGCCCGCCTTGGCCGCCTGTACCTGCCGCGCGAACTGCTGGAACGCTTCGGGATTGCGCCCGAACCCGCCGCCGTGGTCCACGCCCCGGCGCTGGAACAGGTCGGGCGTATCCTGGCAGGGCGCGCGCATGACCATTTCCGTGCCGCCGCCGCCGCCATGCGCCGGTGCGACCATACGGCCATGCGCCCGGCCCGCCTGATGGGGGCGACCTATGCCGCCATCCTCAACGCGCAGGAACGTCAGGGCTGGGGCACGCCCGAACGCCGGGTCTCCCTTTCCCGCCCCCGCAAGGTGCTGATCGCCCTGCGCGCGCTGGTAAGCTGACACATGAGCGGACATGTCCATATCATCGGCGGCGGGCTGGCCGGGCTGTCGGCGGCGGTGGAACTGGCGGGCGGCAGCGAGCGCGTTACGGTCTATGAAGCCGGTCCGGCCTGTGGCGGTCGGGCGCGGTCCTATCTGGACCGGCATCTGGGCTGCCGGATCGATAATGGCAACCATCTCCTGCTGTCGGGCAACCCGGCGGTCTACCGCTATCTTGGCCTGATCGGCGCGCAGAAGACACTGGTCGGCCCCGGCCGCCCGGTCTTCCCCTTCGTGGATCTGGCCGAACGGCTGCGCTGGACGCTGGACCTTTCACGCGGGCGGGTGCCGTTGTGGGTGCTTTCACGCCGCAGGCGCGTGCCGGGCATGCGGCTTGCGGAACTGCGCGGGCTGCTGGCCCTCATGGACGCCACGCCGGATATGGTGGTGAGCGACTGCCTGCAACCGGGCAGCCTGTCGCGGCGGCTGCTCGAACCCTTCGCCATATCCGTGCTCAACACCATGCCCGATACCGGCAGCGCGGCACTGCTGGGGGCCGTGGTGAAGGAAAGCCTTGCCCGCGGCGGACGCAACTGCCTGCCCCGCTTTCCCGAGCAGGGCCTGTCCGAAAGTTTCGTGGACCCTGCCCTTGCCCATCTGTCGGTGCTGAAGGCGACGGTACGCACGGGCAGCCGCGTCAGCGCGGTGGAAATGGATGGCGCCACCGTCACCGCCCTGCGGCTGGGTGACGAACAGGTGGCCATCGGCGACCGCGATACGGTCATCATGGCGGTGCCCGCCCCCGTGGCATCGGGACTGCTGGCAGCGCAACTGCCCGGTTTCAGCGCCCCGGATGCGTTCGAGTCGATCCTGAACGTGCATTTCCTGCTCCCAGCCGCACCAACCCTGACGGGCGGGCTGGCGCAGGCCCGCTTCATCGGGGTTGTGGGCGGAATCAGCGAATGGGTCTTCGTCAAGGACCGTATCCTGTCGGTCACGGTCAGCGCCGCCAACCGCTATGACGGGCGCGATACGGATGAACTCGCAGCCCTGATCTGGAACGAAGTGCGCGCCGCGATCGACCCCGCCGCCACGGCCCCGCTGCCCGTCGCCATGCCGCCGCTGCGCATCGTGCGCGAAAAGCGCGCGACCTTTGCCGCCACCCCCGCGCAGGACCGCCTGCGACCGGGCACGCGGACCATGGCGGCCAACCTGCTGCTGGCAGGAGACTGGACGGCAACGGGATTGCCCGCCACTATTGAAGGTGCGATCAGGTCAGGTGCCGCGGCGGCGAAGGCTGTCCATGCCCGCAGGGGCACACCGGGCCGACCGGAATGAACATGATGTACGGATTTGGAATAGGCCCCCGTCATGACACGGGGAACGTGGAATAATGGCCAAGAGAACCGAGACAATCACCGCTCCCCGCAAGAAGACGCCCGCGTCCACCCGCTCCCGCGCGGCAGGACCGGCCCGCACGCCGCGTCCGGCAACGGATGCCCCGCTGGACCGGGACGAACTGGATCAGGCCGTAACCCGCGCCCATGGTGCGCTGGGCCGGCGGCAGGCCGATGACGGGCACTGGGTCTTCGACCTTGAAGCCGACGCCACCATCCCGGCCGAATACGTGCTGCTGGAACACTATCTGGACCGGATCAATCCGGAGCTGGAACAGCGCATCGGTGTCTATCTGCGTCGCATCCAGGGCGATCATGGCGGATGGCCGCTCTATCAGGACGGCAAGTTCGACCTGTCGGCTTCGGTCAAGGCCTATTTCGCGCTGAAGGCGCTTGGCGACAGCGTCAACGCGCCGCACATGGTGCGCGCCCGTCAGGCGATCCTTGATCATGGCGGCGCGGAACGGACCAACGTGTTCACCCGCATCCAGCTTGCCCTGTTTGGCGAAGTGCCGTGGGAAGCGGCCCCCGCCATGCCGGTGGAAATCATGCTGCTGCCGCGCACGGCCCTGTTTTCCGTATGGAACATGTCCTACTGGTCGCGCACGGTGATCGCGCCCCTGCTGGTGCTGGCCGCCCTGCGTCCCATCGCGATCAATCCGCGCGACATCCATGTGCAGGAACTGTTCGTCACGCCCCCGCGCAAGGTTCGTGACTGGATTCGCGGGCCGTACCGTTCCGTATGGGGCCGTGTGTTCAAGTATGTGGACGTGGTGCTGCGTCCCGTCGAACGCATGATCCCCGAAAAGACACGCCGCAAGGCCATCAGGGCCGCCGTGGACTTCATCGAACCCCGCCTGAACGGCGAGGACGGGCTTGGGGCCATCTACCCCGCCATGGCCAATACCGTCATGATGTTCCGCGCGCTGGGCATTCCCGACAGCGACCCGCGGGCGAAGACCGCATGGGACGCGGTGCAGCGCCTGCTGGTCAATCAGGGCGACGAAACCTACTGCCAGCCCTGCGTGTCCCCCATCTGGGATACCGGCCTTGCCGGCCATGCCATGATCGAGGCCGCATCCGGCCCCAACGGCATCGCCCCGGAAAAGACGAAGGAAAAACTGGCCGCCGCCAGCAAGTGGCTGCGTGAACGCCAGATTCTGGACGTAAAGGGCGACTGGGCCGTCAACTGCCCGGACCTGCGCCCCGGTGGCTGGGCCTTCCAGTATGCCAACGATTATTACCCCGATGTGGATGACACCGCCGTTGTCGGCATGCTGCTGCACCGTGAGGGCGACCCCGCCAATACGGAAGCCATCGAGCGCGCCCGCGAATGGATCATCGGCATGCAGAGTATGAATGGCGGCTGGGGCGCGTTCGATATCGACAACAACCTCGATCTGCTCAACCATATTCCCTTTGCCGATCACGGGGCGCTGCTTGATCCGCCGACGGCGGATGTGACGGCGCGCTGCATTTCCTTCCTCGCCCAGCTTGGCCACCCGGAGGACCAGCCGGTCATTGACCGGGGCATCGCCTACCTGCGGGATGAACAGGAAAAGGACGGTTCGTGGTTCGGCCGCTGGGGCACCAATTACATCTACGGCACGTGGTCCGTCCTGTGCGCGCTGAACGCGGCGCAGATCGCGCATGATGACCCGATGATCATCCGCGCGACCGACTGGCTGCGCAGTCACCAGCGCGCCGATGGTGGCTGGGGCGAGGACTGCGCCAGCTACGAAGGGGCCGCACCGGGCGAATACAAGGAAAGCCTGCCATCACAGACCGCATGGGCCGTTCTGGGCATGATGGCGGCGGGCCTGCGTGACGACCCGGCGGTAAGCCGTGGCATCGCCTTCCTGGGCCGCACGCAGGGCGAGGACGGCGAATGGGCGGAAGAACCCTATAACGCCGTCGGTTTCCCCAAGGTGTTCTATCTGCGCTACCACGGCTATCGCCAGTTCTTCCCGCTTATGGCGCTGTCGCGCTACCGCAATCTGGAAGTCAGCAATAGCGGCCGCGTCGGCTACGGCTTCTGAGCGCGGGGGGACCGATAGACATGCCCGATACTGTATCCGTGTCCCCCTTTTCCCGGCTCGGGATCGTGGTGGGAATGGAAGCGGAAGCCTCGCTGATCCGCCCCTTCCTGCCCGATGCGCGTTTCGGGCTGAGCGGCGCGACCCTGTCCGGCGCGCGGCAGGTGGTGCTGGACCTGCTGGAAAGTGGCGTTGACGCGCTGCTGTCCTTTGGTCTGGCGGCGGGGCTTGATCCGGCACTTGCCCCTGGCGCGGTTGTCATCCCGCAGAATGTGATGGTGAATGGTGAACGTCTGCCCGCCTCCCCTGCCCTGCTGTCATGGCTGGGGGCCGACCGGGCGGACGTGGTTGGCGGCGACCTGCTGCATAGCGACGTGATCGTCACCGCCGCGACGCGCAAGACCGCCCTGTTCCGCCAGACCGGCTGCGTGGCGCTGGATATGGAAAGTGGCGTGGTCGCGGAAATGGCCGCCGCGCGCAAGGTGCCCTTTGCCGTGATGCGCGTCGTGTGCGACCCGGCGGACCGCACCCTGCCGCCTGCCGCCGTCGTGGCCCTGCGTCCCGATGGCCGACTGGCCGTTGGCGCCCTTACGCGCAGCATCCTGTGCGATCCGTTGCAGATTCCAGCACTGATGCGCGTCGGTCGGGACGCGGGCCATGCCCGCAAGGCGGCACAGGCCGCACTGGCCCGGCGTTTTGGCTGATCCGGTCGCGTCCTGCGCCACGCGGATGTGATATGCGCACCCCCGCCGCCCGTGGGAGCATAGCGGGCAGCTATGAAGAAAGCAGGGGCAGAAATATTTTAACGCGCTGATTTAAAAATACTTTCTGACCATACGCCGCCTGATCCACCACTCCGGGCGTATGTGCTGAAGGGAAATCTGCCAGCACGCACCCTTCCTTGACGCTGCCCGCGATGCAGGCAATTGATTCGCATCAATGTCAGACACGCCATATCGGCGTGACATGGCGCAGGCCAGACAAAGACATTAAGGGGAGACAGGCATGACACGCGCTGTACTGGCGCTGAACGCAGGATCGTCCAGCCTGAAGTTTGCCCTGTTTTCCATAGAGAAGGGCGAGGGTGCCACAGCGCCCAGCCACCGCATTGCATCGGGCGAGCTGGAAGGCATCGGCACCCACCCCCATTTCATCGCCCATGATGCCAGCGGCCATACGCTGGTGGACGAACGCTGGGACCCCGCCACGACCGGACAGGCGGGCGACGATGCCCATCACGGCCCCATGGCCACCCTTATGGGCTGGGTCGGCAGGCAGCTTGGGGATGTAGATCTTATGGCGGTCGGCCACCGCGTCGTGCATGGCGGGCCGGAATTCATCGCCCCCGTGCGGATCACGCCCGACATACTGGACCGGCTCACGGCCCTGACCCCCTTCGCCCCCCTGCACCAGGCCGGCAGTCTGGCCCCGATCCGCGCCCTGCTGGCGCAGAAACCCGACCTGCCGCAGGTCGCGTGTTTTGATACCGGTTTCCATCACACCATGCCCGCCGTGGCGCAGGCGCAGGCCCTGCCCCGCGAATATGCAGCGCGCGGGGTGCGCCGGTACGGATTCCATGGGCTGTCCTATGAATATATCGCATCGGCCCTGCATGACTGCGCGCCCCGCCTGTCGGAAGGGCGGACCATTGTGGCCCATATCGGCAGTGGCGGCAGCCTGTGCGCCATGCGCGGCGGCCGCAGCGTGGATACGACCATGGGCTTTTCAGTGCTGGACGGGCTGGTGATGGGCACGCGCTGCGGCCATCTGGACCCCGGCGTGATCCTGTACATGCTGCGCGAGGAAGGGCTGGGCGCGGCGGAAATCGAGAATATTCTCTATCATCGCTCCGGCCTGCTGGGTGTTTCGGGCGTCTCTGCCGATATGCGCGACCTGCACGCACGTGCGGCGATCAGCCCGGAAGTGACGCAGGCGCTGGACCTGTTCACCTACCGCTTCGCCCAGGAAGCAGGCGCCATGATGGCCGCGCTGCAGGGACTGGACGGGCTGGTGTTCACCGCCGGCATCGGGGAAAATGACGCAGTTATCCGCGCTGCGATCTGCGCGCGGCTGGAATGGGCGGGTATCCGCCTTGATGCGCAGGCCAATGCCGCGCATCGGGACATCATCAGCACGCCCGACAGTGCTGTGGAGGTGCGGGTCATTCCCACCGATGAGGAAACAACAATCCGTCGGCATGTGCTGATGTGCCTGGCCTGAACGCAGGCCGCACAGGGATGGAATATCTCGGAAGGAACGCAAATGAGTGAAACTGCATCCGCGAACCCGCTGTCTACAGCGGATGTCGCGCTTTTCAACAAGTGGTGGCATGCAGCAAACTACCTCTCGATTGCCCAGATCTACCTGATGGCGAACCCGCTGCTGCGTGAACCGCTGAAGCTGGAACATACCAAGCCGCGCCTGCTCGGGCACTGGGGCACCACACCGGGGCTGAACTTCCTTTACCTGCACCTCAACCGCATCATCCGTGAACAGGACCGTAGCATCCTGTTCGTGGCGGGGCCGGGCCACGGGGCGCCGGGCGTGATCGCCAGCACCTATCTGGAAGGGACATACAGCGAGTATTTCCCCGCCGTGACGCAGGATGCGGACGGGCTGGCCAGACTGGTCAAGCAGTTCTCCTTCCCCGGCGGGATTCCCAGCCATGCGGCCCCCACCACGCCGGGTTCCATCCATGAAGGCGGCGAGCTGGGCTATTCCCTGTCCCATGCCTATGGCGCGGCGTTCGACAATCCCGATCTGGTCGTGGCCTGCGTCGTGGGCGATGGCGAAGCCGAAACCGGCCCGATGGCGACATCGTGGCACAGCAACAAGTTCCTTGACCCCAAAACCGATGGCGCGGTCCTGCCGATCCTGCACCTGAACGGTTACAAGATCGCCAACCCCACCGTGCTGGCCCGCATCCCGGCCGAAGAACTGCTGAGCCTGTTCCGTGGCTACGGCTATGAGCCGATCGTGGTGGAAGGTGACGATCCCGACACCATGCACCAGAAGATGGCCGTGGCGATGGATACGGCCTTTGCGAAAATCGCACAGATCCAGAAGGCCGCGCGTGAGCAGAACCAGACCGCGCGCCCGGTCTGGCCCATGATCATCATGCGCACGCCCAAGGGCTGGACCTGCCCCAAGACGGTGGACGGGCTGCGGGTCGAAGGGTACTGGCGCGCCCATCAGGTGCCCATTACCGACATGACCAATCCCGAGCACCTGAAGCTGCTCGACACTTGGCTGCATAGCTACAGGCCGGAAGAGCTGTTTGACGAAAACGGCACCCTGCTGCCTGAAATCGCGGCCCTTGCCCCCAGGGGCAACCGCCGGATGAGCGCCAACCCGCACGCCAATGGCGGCCTGCTGAGCCGTGACCTGCGCATGCCCGATGTTGCGGATTATGCCGTTACCGTATCCTCGCCGGGGCATGAACTGGGCGAAGGCACGCGCGTGCTGGGTAGCTGGCTGCGCGATGTGATGAAGGCGAATCTGGGTGCGCGCAATTTCCGCGTGCTGGCGCCGGATGAAAACAATTCCAACCGCCTGAACGCCGTGCTGGATGTCACCAACCGCGCATGGAACGCCGAGACCTTTGATTATGACGACCACCTGTCGGTGGACGGCCATGTCATGGAAATCCTGAGCGAGCATACCTGTCAGGGCTGGCTGGAAGGCTACCTGCTGACGGGCCGCCATGGCTTCCTGTCATGCTATGAGGCGTTCATCCACATCGTGGATTCCATGGTCAACCAGCACGCCAAGTGGATCAAGCAGGCGGATGAAGTGGCATGGCGCGCGCCGATCCCCTCACTCAACTACCTGCTGACATCGCATGTCTGGCGGCAGGACCATAACGGGTTCAGCCATCAGGACCCCGGCTTCATCGACCATGTGCTGAACAAGAAGGCCAAGACGGTACGGGTGTTCCTGCCGCCTGATGCCAACACCCTGCTGTGTGTGGCCAGAACCTGCCTTGAAAGCCGGGACCGCGTGAACGTGATCGTGGCGGGCAAGCAGCCCGAACCGCAGTGGCTGGATATGGATTCCGCCATCGACCATTGCGCCAAGGGCATCGGTATCTGGGAATGGGCCAGTAACGACAAGGACAGCGGACCCGATGTGGTCATGGCCTGCGCGGGTGACGTGCCGACCATGGAGACGCTGGCTGCGGTGCAGATCCTGAACCATCACGTGCCGGACCTGAAAATCCGCGTGGTCAACGTGGTGGACCTGCTGACCCTTGAATCACAGTCCCAGCACCCGGACGGGCTGGATGACTTCACCTTCGACAGCCTGTTCACCACGGACAAGCCGGTCATCTTCGCCTTCCACGGCTATCCGGCGCTGATTCACAAGCTGATCTACAAGCGGACCAATTGCCGTAACTTCCACGTGCATGGCTACCGTGAGGAAGGTTCCACCACCACGCCGTTCGACATGACCGTGCGCAATAACCTCGACCGGTTCCATCTGGTGCAGAACGTGATCCGCCGGGTGCCGGGTCTTGCATCCAAGGCGGCCTATGCCAACGAGGCGATCTGCGACAAGCTGAACGAACACCACCGCTACGTGGCGGAATATGGACAGGACCTGCCGGAAGTACGCAACTGGCGCTGGTCCTGAACCAGTCGCCGGTATCACTCCGGTCAGGAAAGGGGGGCAGCAATGCCCCCTTTTTTTATGGGAATTAAGAAGCCTTATTACCCCATGTGAACCCCTGATACGGCAGGCGCCACAATACCCGTATTCAGCCTGACCCGGCCTGCTGCTCCGGCGCAGATTCCTGCGGAGCGGGCGCAGGCGCGTCACCGGGCGACGGGGGTAGCGGCACGATGCGCATGGGCGGGCGCGGCGGTCTGTCATCCGGCGGGGAAGCCGGTCCGGGCGGCTGCACGACCGGCTGGGGCGTTACTACAGGTGGGGGCGGCGACACAGGGGCCGGTTGTGGCTGTTGCGCAGCCGGTAGCGGCGGCACCGGACGCGGCACAACAGGGGTCGGGGGCACGGCAGGCCGTTGCCCGGTGGGCGACGGCGGCGGGACATAGGCGACAGCGGGTTGCGGTCGGGACGGCAGTTGCGCGATGGGACGCGGCCCGGCTGACGGCGGTGCGGATGGAGATTGTGCTGCGGGGGATGGCTGGCCCGCTGTATTGGACGCGGCAAGGAACTGGGCAAAATCAGCCTGTATTTTCTGGGCCTGCGCCGGATCGGACAGGGGGGCCTGAGGATCGGACGTGTCGATCACGATCACCCGGTCCCCTTCCAGCGCTGTGGGGACATGTTCCGCGCCCAGCAGGGCGCGCACGCCACGCGCCTTCTGCGGGTCGGTCTGCGCGATCAGGTCAAGCTGGCGGTCCAGCAGGCCATGGCGGTCGATAAAACTGTTCACGCGCGCCGGGATACGGATGCACCCTTCCGAATCCGCCTGCCCCAGCCGGGATTCAAGGAAGGTCGGGTCCGTGGCATGCATCTCCAGCCGGACGACCGCCACGCTTCCCTTGCGCCGCCAGTCCTCTGTCGTCTGCCAGCCGAAATCCCATACCCGCATGCCCTTTTCGCCATTGCCGCGTATGCCGTGTTCGTTCTTGGTGCCCAGTGCGCGATACCCGTAAATCTGGCCATCATTGACGAAGATGCCTACCGGCGTGCGGAAATGTTCCTTCCGCCCCGGTCGGCCCGTGCTGACCGCCACCATGCCCAGCGGGGTCAGTTGATGGGCCGCCGTATCAGCCAGCACGAACCACATGAGCTGAACGGTGGGCGCACGGTCCACCACCAGCACGATTTCCGCATCCTGCGGCCAGCCATTGGCCTGATCCAGCACATCGACCGTCAGGGCCATGGCGCGCTGTGTCTGGCGCGGGCGCATCTGCCGGACACCAAGTTCGTGCTGCATGTCATGCTGGAGCATGCTGGCGGCATCGGGGACAGAGGTGGCCCCCGCACGGGCACCACCCTGCGTCATGAACAGGATGGTCAGGACCAGGAAACGCAACCGGATCAGGCGCATCGGAAACATCATGCAGGCAGGCTACCTTGGTCGGGGACGTGCAATAACCCTGTTATATCGTATTTGGTCATATGTTCGCAGCATGCTGACATTCCGTAAATCACATATCCCACCCGCGCGGCGCGCCGGACCGGCCCCACAGCCAGCCGCCCCGATCATGTAACGGGAAATACAGGGCGGATATTTGTGGGATCTTAATATTTTACCTGTCTGCTACGATTTTTAATGTGGTGGATTCCCATGCGCATCTTAATAACCGGCGGGTGCGGGTTTATCGGGTCGGCGGTCGTGCGCCATCTGATCAGACACACGCGCCATGAAATCCTGAATATCGACTGCCTGACCTATGCCGCCAGCCCGCATGCGGTGGAGGAAGCGACTTCTTCCTCCCGCTATCGCATGCGGCATTGCGACATATGCGATACGTCCGCCGTGCTGGCGGCATTTGAGGCCTTCCAGCCCGATGCGGTGATGCATCTGGCGGCCGAAAGCCATGTGGACCGTTCGATCGACAGCGCGCATGCCTTTGTCCAGACCAATGTGACGGGCACCTTTTCCATGCTGGAGGCCGCGCGCATCTACTGGCAGGCGCTGCCCCCCGTGCTGCGGGACAGTTTCCGCTTCCATCATGTCTCCACCGATGAGGTGTTCGGCATGCTTGGTCCGGACGATCCACCCTTTACCGAAACCACGCCCTACAGCCCCAGCAGCCCCTATTCCGCCAGCAAGGCGGCATCCGACCATCTGGTGCGGGCATGGCGGCATACTTACGGCCTGCCGACCTTCATTACGAACACCACCAATAATTACGGTCTCTGGCATTTCCCTGAAAAACTGGTGCCGCTGACGATAATCAACGCCATCGAGGGCCGCGCCCTGCCCATTTATGGCGCGGGCGACAATATCCGTGACTGGCTGTTCGTGGACGACCATGCACAGGCGCTGGTATGCGCCGTGGAACGGGGCCAGCCGGGCGAAACCTATGCCATAGGCAGCCGCCAGCCGCGCACCAACCTGCAGGTCGTCCGCACCATCTGCGACATTCTGGATGAACTGCGCCCCGACCCGATGGGAACGCATGCGCGGCTGATCGAACATGTTCAGGACAGGCCGGGCCACGATTTCCGGTATGAAATCGACCCATCCCATGCGGAACAGGCGCTGGGCTGGACGGCACGGCATGATTTTGAAAGCGGCATAAGGCTGACCGTGCGCTGGTATCTCGACCATGCGCCGTGGTGGCAGGCCATCCGTAACCGGCGCTATGGCGGCCAGCGGCTTGGACAGGTGGCATGATGCAGAATGGCGAAGGGCAGAAGCCTGCTACCAGGGGCATCCTGCTGGCAGGGGGATCGGGCACGCGCCTGCATCCCATGACGCTGGCGACCAGCAAGCAGTTGCTGCCGGTCTATGACAAGCCGATGATCTATTACCCGCTATCGACCCTGATGATGGCGGGTATCCGCGATATCATGATCATTTCCACGCCACAGGACCTGCCGCAGTTCCAGCGCCTGCTGGGGGATGGCGCGCAGTTCGGTGTCCGCTTCACCTACCGTATCCAGCCCGCGCCACAGGGCATTGCGCAGGCATTCCTGATCGCGGGTGACTGGCTGGCGGGGGCACCGTGCGCCCTGATACTGGGTGACAACCTGATTTTCGCCGATCACCTGCCCGCCATGCTGCGCACCGCGGCCCACCGGCCCGATGGGGCGACGGTTTTCGCCTATCAGGTGCGCGATCCCGAACGCTATGGGGTCGTGACGTTCGATCGCCATGGCCGGGCGCTGGACATTGTGGAAAAACCCGAACACCCCCCTTCCAACTGGGCTGTGACCGGCCTTTATTTCTACGATGGACGGGTGGGAGAGTTTGCCACCCGCCTACACCCCTCCGCACGCGGTGAACTGGAAATCACCGACCTCAACCGCCTGTATCTTGAAGACAGCACGCTGCATGTCGAACGGCTTGGGCGCGGCTGCGCATGGCTGGATGCGGGCCTGCCCGAAAGCCTGATGCTGGCGGGGTCATTCGTCCATACCGTGCAGTCGCGTCAGGGCATGCTGGTCGGATCGCCGGAGGAAACGGCCTTCCGCATGGGCTACATAAACGAAAGCCAGCTCCGCACGCTGGCCGGGCAGATGAAAAAGACCGAACTGGGGCGGACACTACGCGATATCGCGGACCGGCAGCCGGTCTGAGGGGGCGGGAAAACGCCCCTCCGCGCGCCCCTATTTCCGTCCGTGGGCGCGGCGGTCACAGGCGTGGCGCCAGATGTTGCACAGCCCCATGCAGGTTCCCCCGCCCATCACCACCACGGCCAGAGGCGCGGGGCTGTGGAATGGCACATGGCCCAGAATGAAGCCGCTGCCTGCGGCGAGGGAGAACTGGATCGTGCCCATCAGCGCCGACGCGCTGCCAATCTGGTGACCGTGATGGGTAAAGGCCATGACCGTTGCATTGGGTCCCACAAACCCCAGCGAAGCGGTAATGCACATGATCAGCACGCAGACCAGCAGCGGATGCACCGGACCCGCCACACCCGCCAGCGACAGGACAAGACAGGTCAGCGCGGCCAGCAGGCAGCCCACCACCCCCCGGTCCAGCAGGCGTGACAGCGACACGCGATGCACCAGCATGCCATTAAGCTGGGCCGTGGCGATGAACATGCCCGCATTGAGGCCAAAGAACGCCCCGAACTGACCGGGCGTGAAATGCAGCAGGTGTTCAAACACCATGGGTGCCGAGGTGATGTAGGCGAACATGATGAAGGACGAAAAACTGTTGATCAGCGCACTGGACATGAACACCGGCTCACGCACCAGCCCGGCGTAGCGGGCAATCATGCCGGTAGCGGAAAAGGTGATCCGTTTTTCCCGTGGCATGGTGTCGCCCAGTGTCGCCACCACCACCACCAGCGCCAGTACGCCGTACAAGACCGCAATCCAGAAAATCCAGCGCCAGTGCCCGACGGACAGCACCAGACTGCCCAGCGAGGGCGCCAGTATGGGCATGACGCCAAAAACCAGCATAAGCTGCGACATGATCCGCGCACAGGTCGCCCCGGTCGCCACGTCGCGCACGATGGCGCGTGGAATGACCGCGCAGGTCGCCCCACCCAGTGCCGCGATAAAACGGCACAGGCAGAACAGGTTGAATGACGTGACCTCCGCACAGCCAAGGGAGCCGACCGAAAACAGCACCAGCCCCCCCAGAAGCGGCATGCGGCGTCCCAGCCGGTCGGATATGGGACCAAGGCTGAACTGCCCGATCGCAAGCCCCGCGAACCACGCCGCCAGCGTGATCTGGCTGGCCCCGGCCTGGCCGCCCGCCAGTTCCTGATCCATGGCCGGAAAGGCGGGCAGGTACATATCCGTGGCAAGGGGCCCGATTGCCGTCAGCAGCCCCAGCAGGGCAATCATCCAGAATGGCAGGGCGGAATCGGACGGGCGAGGAGCAGGCATGATGATCCGGCAGGGAAATTAAAAAGGCATGCACGCGGCAGGCGGAAGCATATCCCCGCATTTCATGCCGCTTGTCCATCAATGCTATCGCATGAAACACATGCCAGCGGCGTAACACCCACGCCGTACCATGCAGCCTGCCGTGTCAGACCCCGAAACTGGCCACCAGATCCGTCAGTCCGATCTGGCGGTGACGTTGCAGCCGGGCGGCGACCAGCACGGCGCGGGCTTCCGCAATGGCCTGATCCAGTTCGGAATTGATGATGACATGGTCGAATTCGTTCCAGTGCGATATCTCGTCGCGCGCGGCCTGCATGCGGCGCGCGATCTCATCGGCCTCATCCGATGCGCGTCCGTTCAGGCGACGTTCCAGTTCCGCGATGGACGGGGGCAGGACGAACAGGCTGACCACATCAGCGGGCAATGCCGCACGGATCTGGCGGTGTCCCTGCCAGTCGATGTCGAACACCATGTCGCGCCCTTCCGCCAGGGCCTGTTCAACCGGCGCGCGCGGCGTGCCGTATCCCCGGCCGAATACGGTCGCCCATTCCAGCATCTCGCCTGCTTCCGCCATGCGGCTGAATTCTTCCATGGTGCGGAAGTGGTAATGGATTCCGTCACTTTCCCCCGGTCGGGGCTGGCGCGTGGTGACGGACACGGAATGCAGCAACTGGGGTTCGGACGCGCGCAGCGCATTGGCGATGGTGGACTTTCCCGCCCCGGACGGGGCTGAGATAACCAGACATACCCCCCTGCGCCGAACCGGAACCGCCGGGGTTGCACGGGGGGGGCTGAAGGTCTGGCTCATGCGGTTCTCCATAATTGGTGGCCGTACACAAATACCGGCCGGCTGCGCAAAGGGGGTAGCGCAGTTCTAACAGGGTGTATGTATTCTGCGAACATGAAACAGGAATCGATACTCATCACCGGCGCCTCCTCCGGTATCGGACGCGGCATCGCCCTGGCCCTTGCCCGGCCGGGCCGCAGGCTGCATCTGGGGGGGCGAAACCACGCCAACCTGCACGACGTGGCGGCACGCTGCATCGCACGCGGGGCGGATGCGCGCATCCGGGTGCAGGATGTGCGCGAACGCGCGGGCATGGATGACTGGATAACCGGCACGGGCACGCTTGACCTCGTTTTTGCCTGCGCGGGGATTACGGCATCCACCCGGGGCGGCGAGGAAGCCCCCTACGAACCGGATGACCAGATCCGGCGCATGTTCGCCACCAACGTGGACGGCGTGATCAATACGGTGCTTCCGGCGCTGCAGGTCATGCGCGCCCAGCCGCGCGGGAGCGATGGCGTGCGCGGGCGCATCTGCGCCATGTCATCCGTGGCGGGGCTTGTCTCGTTTCCCGGAACGCCGTCCTATTGCGCGTCCAAGGCGGCGGTGGACCGTTTCATGGTGGCGACGGGCGGCAACATGGCGCGGGCCGGTATCCTCCTGTCCAGCGTGTGCTGCGGTTTTGTCGCAACCCCCATGACCGCAGGGAACACTTTCCCCATGCCCGGCCTGACACAGACCGGCGATGCCGTGCGCGCCATCATATCCGGCGTGGCGGAGGGCAGGCGGCGCATCTTCTTCCCGTGGTGGCTGGCCGCGGGGTCGCGCTTCATGGACCTGCTGCCCATCAGGATTGCGGAATCCTACTATTTCCGTCAGGCGGCGGGACAGGCAGGCACCATGCCCGAAACCGGCCTGACACCCGAAGACGGGACAGCACCATCAGCATGAACGTGGACTGCATGAAGGTCAGGGTCGGTCACAGTCGATGAACCTGTGCCGCGTTTTTATCCTGCGCCCGGTTGCGACCACGCTGCTGGCCGCAGCCATCCTGCTGTCCGGACTGTTTGCGTATCGGGTGCTGCCGGTGGGCGACCTGCCCGATATTGCCGTGCCGGTCATCTACATCATGGCCACGCAGCCCGGTGCGTCACCCCAGCAGATGGCAAGTTCCGTCACCACCCCGCTGGAACGCAGGCTGGGACAGATCGCGGGTGTCAGCGAGATTGAATCCGATTCAAGCCAGGATACCGCCTTCATCCTGCTGACGTTCAACGAAACCACCAATATCGACGCGGCGGCCAACGATGTTGAAGCCGCGCTGCGCGCCGCGCGCGCGGACATGCCCGCCACCCTTCAGTCCCAGCCGCAGTACTGGAAGGCCAACCCGTCCGACAACCCCATCCTGATCCTTGCCCTGACATCGGACACGCAGCCGGTATCGGAACTGTACGACATCGCCAAGACCCGGTTGCAGCCCCTGCTGTCGCAGGTACAGGGGGTGGGCTGGGTGGAAATCGCGGGCAGTTCGGCCCCTGCCGTGCGGGTGGATATCAATCCGTGGCCCCTGTTCAAATACGGGCTGGGGTTCGAGGACATCCGTTCAGCCCTTGCTTCAGCCAACGCCAATACGCCCAAGGGCATCATAGAAAACGACACCACCCGCTATACGCTGGCCACCAACGATCAGGCCCGTGTGGCGGCGCAGTACCGCAACCTGGTCATCGGCTACCGTGACAGCCGTCCCGTAAGGCTGCAGGACGTGGCCAGCGTGCGTAACGGTGTGGAAAACGAACGCCAGATCGGCTTCCTGAACGGTCACCGCGCCGTCATGGCCATCATCCGCCCCCGGGCGGGGGCCAACGTCATCCATGTCATTGATGAGATCAAGGCCCGCGTTCCCACCCTGCGCGCGGCCCTGCCGCGTGGGGTCACACTTGTCCCCGCCATGGACCGTTCCGTTACCATCCGTGCATCGCTGGCGGATACGCAATGGACGCTGCTGGCATCGGTCGTGCTGGTGGTGGGGGTGGTGCTGGTTTTCCTGCGCACGGTGCGCTCGACCCTGATCCCGGCCATTACCGTCCCCATTTCGCTGGCGGGTACGCTGGCGTTCATGGCGCTGTTCCATTTCTCGCTCGATATCCTCTCGCTCATGGCGCTGACGATCGCGACCGGCTTCGTGGTGGATGACGCCATCGTGGTGCTGGAAAACATCGCCCGCCACATGGAAGCCGGGATGGACCGCAAGGCTGCCGCGCTACGGGGATCGCGTGAAATCGGGTTTACGGTGCTGTCGATCACCATATCGCTGGTGGCGGTATTCCTGCCGCTGCTGTTGCTGGCGGGCACGCCGGGCAAGGTGTTTTTCGAGTTTTCCATGACACTGGCGATCACCGTCACGGTCTCGCTGGTGCTGGCGCTGAGCCTGACGCCCATGATGTGCAGCCTGTTTCTGGAAGTGGGCGAGAAGGCGCCCCCCGATGCCACCGCACCATGGTGGCGGCGCTGGCCGCACCGCGCGGGCGACAGGCTGGAATGCGGGTACCAGTGGCTGCTGCGCCATTATGAACGCTCCCTGTCACTGGCGCTGCGCCATCATGTCCTGACCGCCATTACCCTGCCGCTCAGCCTTGGGGTGATGATTGCGGTGATCGTGTTCATGCCCAAGGGCATCCTGCCGAAGGAGGACGTGGCCCTGGTCATGAACTTCTTCCGGGCCGACCAGACCACGTCCTTTCCCGCCATGACGCAGAAAATCCGCGCCATAAGTGACGCGATGATGGTGGACAGGGACACGCAGGAGGTCATCGCCTTTTCCGGGGACACCAATATCGAAGGCCAGGCTTTCGCGCAGATGATCGACCGTTCCCGGCGCGATGACAGCCCGGACGACATGATCGCCCGCATCCATAAACGGCTGGAGGATATTCCGGGGCTCGACATTTCACTGTTTTCGGCAGGCGACATAAGCGGCGGCGGCGGACGGCAGAAGGAAGGCGCGTACCGCTACCTGCTGACCAGCGACAGCGCCGATGACATCTATACATGGGTGCCAAGACTGGCCGCCGCCCTGCGCACCGCCCCGGCCCTGCGCGATGTGACCACGAATGTCATGAATAACGGCGCGGCGATCCATGCCGACATCATCCGCGATCTTGCGGCGCGCTACCTTGTCACGCCACAACTGGTCAGCAACACGCTGTACGATGCCTTTGGCCAGCGCGCCGCATCCAATATCTCGACATCCCTCACCACCTATCATGTGGTGATGGAAGTTGCCGACCAGTACCGGACATCGCCCGATATCCTGAACAGCTTCCGCATCTCGACCGCCGGGGGCAGTCCCGGCGGCGGCACGGTATCCAATACCGTGCGCGTCACGACGCAGGCCGGGACACAGGCCAGCCGCAGCACACAGCTCAGCCAGCAGTCCTTTCGCAACCAGATCGCCAACCGGCTGGCGGGGGGCAGTGCCGCGTCGAACGGCTCGGCCGTATCCTCCTCCACAGAGACCATGATCCCGCTTTCCGACGTGGCGCGTCTGGTGCCGCGTCCCACCGCCATCACCGTTTCCCATCAGGACGGGTTCGTTTCCGCCGCCATTTCCTTCAACCTTGCCCCCGGCATGGCGCTGAGCGATGCATCCGCCACCATAGCGGACACCATGATCAGGCTGCATGTGCCCCCTTCCATCCATGGCGGGTTCACCGGGCAGGCGGCCCAGTTCCAGTCAGCCATCATCAACGAGGTGCTGATCTTCATCGCGGCCCTGTTCACGATCTACGTGACGCTGGGCATCCTGTATGAAAGCTACATCCACCCGCTGACCATCATGTCCACCCTGCCCTCCGCCGGGGTGGGGGCGGTGCTGGCGCTGTGGACCAGCGGGCAGGAATTTTCGCTCATCACCATGATCGGGATGATCCTGCTGGTCGGGATCGTGAAAAAGAACGCCATCCTGATCGTGGATTTCGCCCTGCATGCCGAACGCGACCGGGGGCTTTCCCCGCGCGATGCGATCCATGACGCCTGCATCCAGCGTTTCCGGCCCATCCTCATGACCACGCTGGCCGCCGCCCTTGGGGCCGTGCCACTCATCACCAACAGCGGCTACGGCATAGAAATGCGCCGCCCGCTGGGCATTACGGTGGTGGGCGGGCTTATGATGAGTCAGTTGCTGACGCTGTACACCACGCCGGTGGTCTATCTTTACATGGAACACATCCGCACATGGACCGTAGACAGGGCCAGACGGCTGCTGACGCGCAGGCGGGGATGAAAAAATTTTCCATAAGCAAAAAAAGGGGGTTGCAGGGGTCAGCCGTGTCGGCTAGAAACCGCCTCACAGCGCACCCGTAGCTCAACTGGATAGAGCACCAGACTACGAATCTGGGGGTTAGAGGTTCGAGTCCTTTCGGGTGCGCCACTTTCCTTAAAAAACAGACTGTCATTCAGAAAATCGCCCTGAGCGGTCCTGTGCGCGCATCTGCGCGTCAACGACAGTCCATGCGGAGCCTGCCTGCCCGGTGGATCGCACGATCCGGTCGCGCGCGGTTTCCGTCATGCGCCACGGTGCCCGCCTGTGTGCAAGCCAGCCCTTCCCATGCGGGGGCGGGGCGTTCCAAAAAGAAAGGTGCCTGCCGCCTGCGGGGCTGCTACACCCGTGGCTGATCTTTCTTTGTCTGAATTCAGGAAACAAGAATGAACGGGTCCGGCCTCCCCGAAAACATTCCCCCCCACGCGGAACCCGCATCGGGTGGCGGCGTCCTTTCGTGGATTGACCGCAGGCTTCCTGTCATCAGTGCTTTCCGCAAGGAATATGTGGACTTCCCCATGCCGCGTAACCTGAACGCGCTGTGGAATTTCGGGGCGATCCTGTGCGCCGTGCTGGTGCTCATGCTGGCGACCGGCATTTTCCTTGCCATGAACTACACGCCCACCGCGGCAGGCGCTTTCATGTCCATCGAGATGATCGAACGCCAGTTGCCCGGCGGCTGGGCGCTGCGCGCCATGCATGTCACCGGGGCGAGCCTGTTCATGGCCGCACTTTATATCCACCTGTTCCGGGGGCTGTACTATGGCTCCTACAAACAGCCGCGCGAGATTTTGTGGCTGTCGGGGCTGGGGCTGCTGGTCATGGTCATGGTCACCGCCTTTGCGGGCTATGTCCTGCCATGGGGGCAGATGTCCTACTGGGGGGCGGATGTTGCGGGCAAGGCGGTGGGGGCCGTGCCGGTTATCGGCCCCACGCTTGAACACATCATGGAAGGCAGCGACCAGTTGGGGGATATTTTCATCCACCGCTTTTTCGTGCTGCATTTTGTCATGGCCTTCGCCATCGTCGCCATTGTCGGGCTGCATGTCGCGGCCCTGCATGTGCCGGGGCCGAACAACCCGACCGGCAAACCCGTGAACGCGCGCGACACCGTCCCTTTCCATCCGTACTACACCACCAAGGACCTGACCGGGCTGGTGGTATTCGCACTGGTGTTCGTAGCCCTCGCCTTCCTGTGGCCCGACCTGCTGTCCGAACCGGAAAACTACCGTCCCGCCAACCCCCTGCACACGCCCGCCGATATCGAACCGGAATGGTATTTCCTGCCTTTTTACGGGATGCTGCAGTCTGTTCCGTCAAAATTCGGCGGCCTGCTTGCGGCGGGGGGATCAATCGCGATCCTGTTCGCGGTGCCATGGCTTGACCGATCCTCCATCCGTTCGGCCCGCTCGCGTCCGCTGTGCCGGGCTGGCATGGCGGGGCTGGTGGCGGCTTTCGTGCTGATGGGGCTGGTTGGACGCCACCATGCCGAAGGGGGCTGGATGATCGTGGGCCGGATCGCGACACTGTATTATTTCAGCTACTTCCTTGTGCTGCTGCCCCTGTGCGCACGGCGGGAAATGCGCGGCACGGCAGGCTGAACCTGCCATCGCGCACGGTCCGCAAGCCGTGACTTGACGGGCGACGCCGCCTTCACACACTCTCTGCCCGACCGGGGTGCCCTGCAACAGAAGTGCCGGGCTGAGATCACACCCGTTGAACCTGATCTGGGTCATGCCAGCGAAGGGAGGCGTCCTGCCATGGCCCACCGGGCCTGCGCCCTGCCTGCCATCCGTCGCTGATACGCTGGAAGGAAGGCACATGCGCACCCTTGTCCATCATCTTTTCGCCCTGCTGGGGCTGCTGGCCTGCATGGTCGTGACGACACCCGTGCGCGCCGCCGACCGGCAGGTGACCGTGGTGCTGGACTGGTTCCTCAATGCCGATCATGCCAGCCTGCTGGCCGCGCAGTATAGCGGCGCCTTCACCCGCCATGGACTTGATGTCAGGCTGATCGCGCCTGCCGATCCCGGATCGCCCGCCCGTCTGGTCGCGGCGGGACAGGCGGATATGGCCGTTTCCTACCAGACACAACTGGGCATGCTGGCCGATCAGTCCATTCCGCTGATGCGCGTAGGCACGCTGATTGACACGCCGCTCAACGTCCTGATCGCCAGTGACACCATCCATACCATTGCGGACCTGAAGGGCAGGACGGTCGGCATTTCCATGCCGGGGGTGGATGATGCGGCGCTGGACGCGATGCTGCATTCGGCGGGGCTTGGTCTTGCCGACGTGCATCAGGTCAATGTCAATTTCCAGCTTGAACAGGCAATCATAAGCCATGCGGTGGATGCGGTGATCGGGGCCGTGCGGACCTATGAACTGATCGACCTGCAACAGAAAGGCGTCAGGGTTTCAGCCTTCTTCCCCGAGGAGCACGGCGTGCCCATGTCCGATGAACTGGTCCTGCTGGTGGGACGGGATCATGTGCGTGAGGCATGGATACGCGCCTTCATGGATGCACTGGCGGAAGGGACGAATACGCTTATCAATCACCCCGACACCATTCTGGCGCAGGCGATCCACGATCACCCGGAACTCGACACCCCGCTGAACCATGCGGCGTGGCAGGCGACGCTGTCGCGGCTATGCAAACAGCCCGCGCTGCTGAACATACCGCGCTACCGGGCCTTTGCCGCCTTCCTGCATGCCCACGGCATGATGACCCGCGACATCGCGCTGGAACAGTATGCGGTTGACCCGTTCAGCCTTGATCCCGCCCCCTGAAACCAGCCCCGCGCGGCGATCAGTCCTGTTCAAGGGCCATGTTATTGAGCATGTCGCGCCTGTGCGGCAGGAACGTCGTTACCCGCAGGCCGTGCCATGCGACGATGCTGTCCCCTAGGAACATGGCCAGCGCGATAACGGTGCAGACCAGCGCATTGCCGAACATGAGCACCAGCCACCAGGCGATGGCGGAATCCCGCACGCTGCCCAGAAACAGCGCGAAAGCTGACCCGCAGGCGGATGCGCCGCCCACACCGGCGAACAGGATCGCGGCATCCAGCAGCAGCGTGCGGTAATGCAGGTGGGTCAGGCGGCGCAGCAGCACGCTGGTGCTGTCCTTGCCCTTGGTGTCCGTGGTGTCATCCGCATTTTCCAGCTTGTCGCGCACCGTCTCGATATGATCACTGACGCGGGCAAGCCGGGTGTTGAACATGTTCAGCAATGTACCGATGCCGGACAGCATGAAGACGGGTGTCAGGGCTGTCTGGATCAGATGGGCAACGCCATCGACGGAATCATCGGGAATAAGGCCGGGAAAGGCAGACACTGCGGATATATCCTTGGATGCGGTCAGGACCTGCGTTTTTTGGGCTTATCCCTGCCCCCGTCAAGGGGCAGGATCGATACAGACACGAAAGGAGCCACCGTCATGTCGCATAATTACGCCACGCCGCTTACGCCTGAAAAACGGCTGACGCGCGTCCTGTCCCGCATTCCCGACGACTGGTCCGTAAACATCGACCGGCAACCCGACGGTAACGGCGGCACCTGCTGGCGCGCGCGCCTGACGCTGCCCGGCGATGATACACTGGACTGGACCGCCCCGCAGGGCACGATGGTCGAAGCGCTGGAAACCGCGTGGCGTCAGGCCCGCGCCCTGCCGGGTGGTGAGGCAGGCCCGCAGGTTACAGTCAAGAATTAAGTCAATAAAATATAAACACAGCTTTGTGATGCTGTGTGCTGTATTTCCGGTTGGATGAACCCCTGCCCCCATCTGATTTATTGAACAGAATCTGGAAATTCATGCGCACACGATTGTTTGATGCATCCGATACAATGTTTCGTATCCGGACCATTCCTCTCCGTTCCGGGCAGGTGCGTACTGCAATATCGTACGGAACCGGTCGGGAAACACACAGCTTTTTCAGGATGACTGTTTTTTGAACCTTGCATAAAAAAAAAGGAATATTTGCTAACAAATTCCTTCCGCCCATCGGAAACCCGCTGTTTTTCCCCTGCGCGTGCAAGGAAGAATCCCTGCACGCTCATGCCCCGGTTCCATCGGGATACGCGCCCTGGGACAGCCACCAGCCCCCATTGACCCGCCGGGTTTTATACAACAGGAATGCGGACAGGGAGTTTAATACTATGTCGGCTGGAAAATTGGCGCGTATTGGCGCAGTAGTTGTTATGGCAAGTAGCGGGGCATCCCTTGCCTGCCCTGAAGACGCGCGTGCTGATGATTACAGTGAACTCCTCGATATCCTGAAGGCGAAGGGCAGCCTGACACAGGGCGAATACCGCGGCCTGCTGGCCCATCATATGCAGCATGCGCGCGAAGCGGCCTCCGCCGCACGTGCGCAGCAGTACATGCCTGCCCAGCGTCGTACCACCATTCCCGCATCCACCCACACCCAGATGCGCACTGCCATGGGCCAGAAAATCCAGCCGCCCGGCCAGATCGACATCGGTGGCGGGATGGACCCCAACGATGTACTGGCGCAGGCCCAGCAGGCGGCGGCCAGTGCGCAGGCCAGCGCGGCATCGGCAGAATCCACATGGCTTGCAGCCCAGCATACCATGGACAGTTCATCGCTGGTGCATGTGGACAAATACGTGCCCGGTGGCGGCCTGACCTTCAAGGCAGGCCCGATCGACATCAACCTGTCCGGCTTCATCAACGGCTTTTACACCTATAACAGCCCGGCTGGCGGCCATCCGGTTGCGGGCGGTGTTTCCACCGGATCGAGCGGGTTCGATTCCTCCGCGCTGCGTAACGGCCTGCTGCCCGCGGGCCTGATCCTGAAGCTCAAGACCACCCAGAACGGCATCGACCTTGCCGCCGTGATGGGCATGTATCCCGGCATCAACAATGCCAAGAACGGCGCATTCAACGCCAATACGGGTGGTAGCCCGGTCGGGCTGGGAACCGCCGGCATCGATTTTCGTCAGGTTTACGTGACGGCGGGCAACAAGAAATGGGGCACGTTCAAGATTGGTCGTGACCTTGGCATCTTTGGCGGCGACGCCATCCTTGATGACGCCACGCTGCTGAGTGTCGGTTCAACCGGCAGCAACTCGGCGCCGGGCAATACGTCGCTGGGCCGTATCGGCGTGGGTTATGTGTATGCGGACTGGATTCCGCAGATTTCCTATCAGTCGCCCACCATCAAGGGGTTCCAGGGCACGATCGGCATCCTGCAGCCGCTGGATGAATTCGATTTCTCGGGCGATGACGCCAATGGCAATGCCTATTCGGCCAGTTCCACCCAGCACAGCTCGCCCATGATCCAGGGCAAGGTGACCTATGACTTCAAGATCGGCGGCCTGAGTGCCCGCATCTGGGCCAGCTTCCTGACCCAGCACCAGCAGGACCTGACCGTAAGCCGGACAACAACCGTCAACACGGCCCTGCTTGAAGCCAGTGGCGGGATCTACAACATGGCCACAACCACCACGGCGGATATGGCGGTCAATCCGGGCCAGAAGCGTGGCGTTACGGCGGAAGCGGGTGAAATCGGCACGAAGCTGACCTACGGACCCGCGCAGTTCGTCGGCTACTACTACCGTGGCAGCGGGCTGGGCACGACCGGCCTGTTCTTTGATGGCGTGGCCAGCAACGGCCGCAAGCGTGCATCGGAAGGCTATTATGTCCAGATGATGTACAACTTCACCAAGCGCTTCAAACTGGTGGGCAGCTATGGTGTCAGTAACCTGTATCAGGCACCGGGCGAGGATGATCCGGATCTGGTCCGCCGCAATGAATCCGAAGTGGGCGCCGCCTACTATAAAATGACGGACTGGCTGAATCTGGTGGCGGAATATGCCCATACCAGTTCGGCAGCACACGGACCGTACAAGGAAAGCGACAACAGTGCTTCCGGCGGTATGATCCTGCTGTTCTGAGCGTTTAACGCCATCCGGGCGAGAACATCCTGACCGGGGCAGGCGGGCATACCGTCTGCATCCGGATGCGGGTTAACCTTATCCCCCACTGCGACGGCTGGTGGCGGGGCGGTCTTGCATAGGTCGTGTTCGTACAGATTACGTAGAAGTTTTTGGTGAAGCCTTTTTCAAAAAGGCGGTACCCAAAAACTTTTATTTTTTATTTATCAATCAGTTATTTCAAAACGGGAATGGTCTGGACAGGTCGCGCAGCCCCGCGCCATAAAAACTGGCTGCAACAGGGACTGTTCGCCGGAAAAGGGTAAAGACGAGGCCCGCTTTCCCTGCTTCCATAACGCCATCAAACGACCGCGTTCGTCACCGGTCCGGGCATCTGGCCGCCGGAAGCAGTTTGCTGCAAAAACGGGTCCTGCCGTAATGCACCGGAAGAAAGGCAACAGATGCCCACACCATCACGCTGGCCACTACGGGTCGGGATTGTCGGTTATGGATTCGCCGGGCGCACATTCCATGCGCCACTTATTGACGCAACACCCGGTCTGGCGCTGGTCGCCATCAGTTCGGGGCAGCGCGCCCTCGTGGCACAGGACTGGCCGCAGGTTCAGGTGGTGGATACGCCCGATGCGCTGTTTGCCCTGCCCGATCTCGATATGGTGGTGATCGCCTCCCCCAACGAAACCCATGCACCACTGGCACGCGCCGCCCTGCATGCGGGGCTGCATGTGGTGGTGGACAAGCCCTTCACCCTTGATCTGGCGCAGGCCCGCGCACTGGCCGATGAGGCACAGGGCTGTGGCAGAATCCTGTCCGTTTTCCAGAACAGGCGGTGGGACAGCGATTTTCTGGCAATCCGCAACGGCCTGAATGCCGGAATGATTGGGCGGGTGACCACGTTTGAATCCCATATGGACCGTTTCCGTCCGCAGGTGCGCGACCGCTGGCGCGAAGCCGATATGCCCGGCAGTGGCCTGTGGTTCGACCTTGGCCCCCATCTGGCCGACCAGGCCCTGCAACTGTTCGGCCTGCCGGATTCCATACAGGCCACGCTTGCCTGCCAGCGCGATGACGCCAGCATTGATGACTGGGCGCAGGTGATACTTCTTTACGGGCAGATGCGCGTCAGCCTGCATTGCAGCATGCTCGCAGCATGGCCCGGCGCACGCTTTGCGGTACATGGCACAGGTGGCTCGCTGCTCAAGCGCGCAGCGGACCAGCAGGAAACCCAGCTTCGCACGGACATGGTTCCCGGTGCCGATGGCTGGGGCGCGGACCCTGACGACATGCTGGTATTCGATGGCACGGATACACCCCGCGCCGTGCCCTCTCCACCGGGCGACCAGCGTATCTATTATGCGCTACTTCGTGATGCCGTCATGGGCCATCGCGCAAACCCGGTTCCCCCTATACAGGCCATTGCCGTCATGGCTGTGCTGGAAACCGCCGCACGATCCGCCCGGGACGGCAAAAGACTTTCCCTCCCCCTGAACGAAGAAGAAAAAGCCCTGTGGGCGCAGGCATGGGAACGTTAGGGCCGATCAGTCCGGCTGGCGGATCACGCCATACAGCCCGATATCGAGATATTTGCCGGTGGAATAATTCAACCCGCGCTGCTGTCCCAGTTCATGCAGGTCCAGTCCATCCTGCATGGCGCGGGTGCTGAAGGCCACCAGATCCTGTGCACCAACCAGCACCAGAGCGCATTTCTGGTTCTGTTGCAGGAAGTCCGCTGCTGCCGTGGCGCCCATCAGCCGTGTATTCTGACCCAGCAGAAAAACAAGGCTGGGTTCGGAATCCGATACGGAAGCCACGACCGTCTGCGCGCAGGGACGATGATCATCAACCATGGCGGCAAGGCGGGGGCTAAGCCAGATGGTCTGCAGACGTGGAATAACAGTAGAAAAAAGCCCCACATGGATAATGACCGCAGCCGCCACCGCAGCCATGACGGCGCGCAGCATATCCCGATGCACGATCAGATAACCCGACAGCACCAGCAGGGGTAACGCACCGGCCGGGATCAACATGGCTGCGGGGGAAAAGGTGCCTTCCATCCGCCACAGCAGCACCGGACCCGCAAATGCCAGAACCGAACCCAGCGTGAACCAGAGCACCGCATAGGCCGCAAGCACGCCCCGCGCCCATATCGCATGCGGCCATTCCCAGCGGGAGGAATAGGACACGACGGCAGCCGCCGTCAGGATGGCGATGGCGGGATAGGTCGGCAGCACGTAATGCGGCAGCTTGGTGGCGATGGCTTCGAACACCAGCCAGTGCGGCACGATCCAGCACAGCAGGTAGCGCACATGCGGTTCAAACCGGCGCGCCCACACAAAAGGCAGGCTCATGGCCGCGAACAGCGACCCCGGCCAGAAAGCAAGGGCGAAAACCGCAAGATGATAGCCCGGCGGCAGACCGTGCGTTTCCTGCCCGCTCGCCACCTTGCCAAGGAAATTGCGACCGACTGAACGGGAAAAGAAATCCCCATGGCTTTTGACACCAATCGCCACGCACCATGGCACGACAATGGCCAGCATCAGCAGCCATCCCCATGAAGGGCGCAGACGCCGCCACCAGTCGATGCGCCGTTCCACCAGCGCAAGGGCCAGCGGCGTGCCAAAACCGGGAATAAGGATGACCGGCCCCTTGAGCATGAGGCCACACCCCAGCGCCGTCCAGTAAAGCAGCGCTGCGGCCAGAGGCGTTGCAAGATCACGTTCGCGGTCCAGATAGGCCCGCAGCAGTCCGCATTGCGCCAGCAGCACGCATAGCAGCAGCGTGGTATCAATGGTGGCCATCCGCCCTTCCGCCGTCATCAGCACGGACACGGCCAGCAGGGCCGCAGCCAGCAATCCGCAGGCAGGGCCAAACAGTGCTGCCCCAATCCACGCGGTCAGGACGGCGGCAGCGGTGACAGACAGAAGTGAGGGAATGCGGTAGGGCCAGACAGCATGCGTGTCCTGCATGCCGGTCAGGCGGACAGCAGCCGCTTCCAGCCAGTAAATGCCAGCAGGCTGCAGGTAGCGGGGCTGATCGAGAAAGCGGACATCGACATAGTCGCCACCATGCAGCATCTGCGCCGTGGCTTCCATGTAACGCGGTTCGTCACGATCCAGCGGCGGCAGCGTGGCCCGCCCGGGCAGGAACAGGACAAACACGGACAGCGCCACCAGAATATAGTGGCGCAACGTCAGACGCGTCATGGCATGGCCCCTTCAGCGTTCGGTAACGCGTTTCGGTATCCTGGCGCGGCTGTTCAGCCACATGACACCCAATATGTCCCGGACGCCTACGATGGCCCGGTTGAAATTGGTATATTTGGAAGATCCGTGCAGCCGGTTGCGATGATGAACCGACATGCACACCAGCGGTACGCCCCGCCGCCCCATAAGGGAAGGCAGGAAACGGTGCAGTCCCTCGAACTGGGGCAGGCAGAGGAAATCGGCCCGCCGGAACGCCTTGAGCGAAGCACCGGTATCGGGGCAGCCATCATTCAGCAGGCGACTGCGCAGGCCATTGGCGAAACGCGACGCCAGTCTGCGCGACAGGGTATCGCGCCGCTTGGTGCGCACCCCCACCACAAGCGGGGCACGTCCCCTGGCCGAACGGCACAGGTCGAGCATGGGTGCGAAATCGGCGGGGTTGTCCTGACCATCCCCATCAAGGGTGATGACCCACTCGCCCCGCGCGGCTTCCATGCCGGTGCGCAGACCCGCGGATTTACCACAGGGCCGGTCATGACTGATGATACGCAGGTCTGGCAGGATACCGTCATCCCTTACGGCCTTCAGGGCCGCAACCGTATCATCCGTGCTGCCGTCATCGACAAAGATGACCTCGGCTGCAGGTAACTGGCGCAGGGATGCCGCTATTTCCTGACAGAGGGGGCGGATGTTCTCCCCCTCGTCCAGCACGGCGGCGATGATGGAAACAACAGGGGCGTCATCCGCCCCATCGCGTATTTCCGACATTGCGGCTGTCAGCAAGGGCTGTCAGGCAGCGCGCTGGGAAAGGACTGCCGGCATGTCGCTGATCGACTTGTCAACGATCTTGCCATCGGTATCGGCGTTCAGGCTGGCGGCCAGCGTCTCACCCGTGGCCTGAATGGCAATTTCAATGGCCATTTCACGCACTTCCCGCAGGGCGGAGCGTTCAGCCGATGCAATACGATCCTTTGCCATCTGTTCGCAGCGGGCGGCTACGGCGGCGGCATTCTTATTGGCCTGTTCCGCAATGATGGCGGCTTCCCGCAGGGAATGTTCGACCAGTTCCTTGGCCTCGGCGATGGCCGCTTCCCGGTCACGGGTGGCGTCCTCAAGCATCTGCTCGGCCTCGCGGCGCAGGCGCGCGGCTTCATCAAGCTCGGCGCGGATGCGTTCCGCCCGTCCGTCCAGTGCGCTCACCAAGGGCTTCCACAGTGAGCGCCCGAACAGGACAAAGAACAGGACAAAGGCAACAGCCGACCAGAAACGGGGATCATGAAACATGATTATGACCTGTCTGTCTTGGGCAGCGCGGGTCAGAGACCACGTGCTGCCGCAGCAGAACCGACCTTTGCCGTCACGAAATCGGCCGGGGCGGCAATGCCGGATAACTGATGGATCAGCGTTTCCGCCGTCGTTGTGGAAATCTCACGCACGGATGCCAGTGCCGTTCCGCGTGCCTGCGCAATGCGGGTTTCGGCATCATGGATTTCCGCAGCCAGCCGTGCATTCATTTCCTCGGTCTGCCGGGCGGCGGCAAGACGTGCCTCCTCGACAACCTTGTCCACATTGGCCTGTGCTTCCGCCAGGGCATTACGCCGTGCCGTATGCAGTTCGGCCACTGCTTCGTCCGCGCGGGTCTTGGCCTTGTGCGCGATACCAAGATCCGTCTCGATCGTCTGGCGACGCAGCGACAGGACCTTTTCCACCTTCGGCAGGGCCGAACGACTCAGCAGAAGATAGAGTACCAGAAAAATGCCAGCGCCCCACACCACCTGACCGATGACATAGGGATTGCCGAAATCAAGCTGGGGCATGCCCTCGGCGCGCGCGCCAGGGGCGACCATGGCCATCAGCGGCAGAGCCAGCGCGGACGAGGCCAGCAAGGTCCCCGCCCTTCGGATGTTTTCATACACCACGGCGCGCGCCATGTTCGCCTCCAGCGTATCAGACGAACAGGATCAGGAACGCGATCAGCAGCGCATACAGGGCAACGGCTTCCGTCAGGGCGAAGCCCAGCATGCCGAGACCGAACACGTGCGGACGTGCGGACGGGTTGCGCGCGATGCTGCTGACCAGCGTGGAGAAGATGTTACCAAGGCCAATGCCAACGCCGGCGAGGGCGATAACGGCGATACCGGCACCAATTTCACGGGCTGCTGCGATATCCATGTCTTGTTTTCCTTGTTTCAGACGTTCTGGATTGAAGCGATGGAAGACGGCGTGCGACCCGTTAGTGGGCCACCGCCTCCCTCAGATAGATGCAGGTAAGGATGGCAAACACGTAGGCCTGCAGGGCACCCACCAGCAATTCGAGTGCCATCAGCGCGATATTGATGACCACGGGACCAACGGCGATCACATCACCGAAGAAGCCCAGACCGGCCAGCATGATCGTGAAGGCGGCAAACATGTCGAACATCACGTGACCGGCGACCATGTTTGCAAACAGACGGATCGACAGGCTCACGGGACGTGAAAGAAACGAAAGGATCTCGATCGGGATCAGCAGCGGGGCAAGCGCCTTGGGCGCGCCGGCGGGCATGAAGTGGGCGAAGAACTTCGCCCCCTGCACCTTGAGCGATACGATGATCGAGAGGCAGAACACCATCAGCGCCAGCGCCAGCGTCACGGCGATATGGCTGGTGAAGGCGAAGGAGAAAGGCAGCAGGCCGAGGTAGTTACCGGCCAGGATGAAGAAGAACAGCGTGAACACGAACGGGAAAAACGCCCGTCCTTCAGCGCCGATCGTATCGACCGCCATGTTGTAGATGAAATCGTAGCACATCTCGGCCGCGGCCTGGAGCCGTCCCGGCACCACGGCCGCCGGACGCATGCCCAGATACAGGAACGCCAGAACCACAATGGAGGCGACAATCATCATCATGGGGGACTGGCTGAACCGCAGGGATTCGCCAAGTACTCCCAGAACTGGATGGAGCTCGAACTGACCGAGCGCGTCGATGGATGATCCGGCCGCCAACTTCGTTCTTCCCTATATCCGTCCTGAGCCGTTATCCGGCCCGTCTGCCTTCGTGTTTATGGCATCGGGCCTGACAAGACGCCAGACATTAAGCACACCCGCCACACCCCCGAAAAGCGAGAACACGATAAGGAACCAGGGCTTTGAGTGCAGCCAGTGGTCAAGCCCCCAGCCCATCGCAACCCCGACCACAAGCGCCGATACGAGTTCCGTCCCGGCCCGGAGCACCAGCCCCAGATCGGACATCGTTCCACCGGTGGCCTGTTCGGCTGCCGCGCGCGGTTTGACGCGCTCACGGGCAGCTTCCAATCGCCGGTCAAAGGACTCGCCTGAAGGCCTGTTATCCTTATCCACTTCTCGCACCTCCCATAGGGTGCAGGCGCTAGCTAACGATGCAGCAATAACCTGTCAAGCAAGGGGCGGCAAACAAACGCCCCATCCCCGCATCTTTTTTATCGCGCATGCGTTGTCCGCCCCCTTATTCGGCGGTCGAACCACCGGGAATGACATCATAACCCGAACTGCCCGGAAACGCGCCGGGCGGCGGTGCGTCAGCGGGTTCGATATGGATGGCCTGACTGATATCCGGGCCGATTTCACGCGCGTTGATGGCCGTCCCGCGCTCACCGGCGACACCGATACCAATGGCATGCAGCGTGGCGCCCGGCCGCAGCCATGCGGCAAGGCGGGCGGCATTGGTTTCACCCACGTAAATCACGCTGTGATCCCGCATGATGACGCCCTGCACCTTGCCCTGCATGTCATATAGCGGGGCAAGGATCGTGCCATCGACCGGAACATCCGGCCCGATGCTGGGGGAATCAGATGGTGCGACAGCCGTGGCGGAACGGACATCGGCAATACGCTGCCCGCGTGGCCCGGTTACGGCATAGGCGCGCACGATGGGCCTGCCTACGCCCTTCAGCCCGGCTACCGTCACCTGCTCGCCGGGGCGGACGATGCCGGGCAGGCTGTCGCCCAGTTCGTGCGTACAGAAAACCTGCGTGCCATCAGCCAGCAGCAGGCCGGACACCTGCCCCGACGCCGTCAGGATATATTGCGTGACCTGACCCGTCGTGACCGGCAGGGGCGCGATATCGAATACCAGTGCGGGCTGCGCAACGGCTGGCGTGGATGGCGCGGGATGCTGCACGGCCCCTTTTCTGTCGGCTGCATGGGCGCTGCCGCCCACAAGGCTGGCTGCCACAAACACGCCCGCAAGAAGGCGGCAGGGGGAATGTCGATAAATGTCCATGCAGATACCCGTCTCTCATCTAGCCTGACCGGCATCTGGCCGGACCGTGTCATCTCATTCCATCCCTGCCATGCAGGCAAGGGCCGTGTGTTCGGATCAGTGCCGGAAATGGCGCATACCTGTGAACACCATGGCAATGCCCGCCCTGTCGGCTGCGGCGATCACCTCATCATCCCGGATCGAGCCGCCGGGCTGGATCACGGCGGTTGCACCGGCGGCGATGGCGGCTTCCAGCCCGTCAGCGAACGGGAAGAACGCATCCGACGCCACGACGCTGCCCTGGGTCAGCGGATGGTCGATACCGGCTGCGTTTGCGGCATCCGCGCTCTTGGTCGCGGCGATGCGCGCGGAATCAACGCGGCTCATCTGACCGGCCCCGATGCCAACCGTGCTCTGGTCCTTCGCATAGACGATCGCGTTGGACTTGACGTGCTTGGCCACACGGAAGGCGAAGATCAGGTCAGCCATTTCAGCCGGAGTCGGCGCACGCTTCGTCACCACCTTCAGCGCATCCGGCATGATGCGGCCGCTATCGCGCGTCTGGGCCAGGAACCCACCGGCTACCGAGCGGACAACCACCCCACCCTGCGCGGGATCGGGCAGGGCACCCGTCAGCAGCAGGCGCAGGTTTTTCTTGCGGGCAAGGATCTGACGGGCTTCCTCCGTTGCGTCGGGGGCGACGATCACTTCCGTAAACAGGGTGGCGATGCGCGCCGCCGCTTCAGCTTCCAGCGTGCGGTTCAGCGCCACGATGCCACCGAAGGCCGAAACCGGATCACAACGCAGGGCATTGTCCCATGCCTGCGCCTGTGTCGCCGCTGTCGCAACGCCGCAGGGGTTGGCGTGCTTGACGATCACGACCGCAGGCTCATCGAACTCGGCCACGGCCTCGAACGCCGCGTCGGTATCGTTGATATTGTTGTACGACAGGGACTTGCCCTGAATCTGGCGGGCCGTGGCGACACCGGGGCGGTTGCTGCCATCGGTGTAGAAAGCAGCCTTCTGGTGGGGGTTTTCACCATAGCGCAGGCTTTCGCGCTTCTCGCCCGCAACAATCATGCGCGGCGGCAGGATCTCGCCTTCCTGTCCGGCGAACCATGCGGCGATGGCGGCGTCATAGGCCGCCGTGCGGGCATAGGCCGCCCCGGCCAGCTTCGTGCGCTGGTCCAGCGTGGTGCCGCCATTTTCCAGCGCGGTGATGACATCGGCATACTGCGCCGGATCGGTCACGATCGCGACATGGGCGTGGTTCTTGGCTGCGGCGCGGATCAGGGCCGGACCGCCGATATCGATATTCTCGATGCAGTCCTCCGCCCCCGCGCCGGAAGCAACCGTGGCCTCGAACGGGTAAAGATTGACCGCGACAAGGTCGATCGGCGCGATCTGGTGCTCTTCCATCTGGCGGACATGGGCGGGCAGGTCACGACGGCCAAGGATGCCGCCATGCACCTGCGGCACCAGCGTCTTGACGCGACCATCGAGGATTTCCGGAAAACCGGTATGCTCCGACACGTCGCGCACCGCGATACCGGCCTCACGCAGGGTGCGGGCGGAGCCGCCCGTGGAGAGGATCTCGGCCCCATGGGCGACAAGGGCGCGGGCCAGGTCAAGCAGGCCGGTCTTGTCGGAAACGGAAATCAGGGCACGCCGAACCGGCACGGTCTTGGGGGGGGTCATCAGCGGGTGACCTTTCACGCAAGCTGGAAATGAGCCAATGCGGGTGGATTAGTCCAACCGCGCCGTCAGGGGCAATAAGCGAAATGCCATGACTGCCCTCTATGGGGCAGAAATCAGGGATAGACGCATGCCTGCACGGCCGTCAGCAGGTCGGGCATGACGGGCACGTCACGCCCATCAAGCATGTGGACGCCGCGCGCGCCCAGGCTGTTGACGGTAAGGATGGCCGTTGCCCGATGCAGCGCCAAGGGCGACAGGCGGCGGACATGCAGTAGCCCCGCATCCAGCAGGACGCCACGGGCGGTGCCGGGCAGTGCCCCATCGGTTACGGGCGGGGTGACAAGCTGGCCGTCAATGCAGGCCAGCAGCGTGCTGGCGCTGGTTTCCGCCACATATCCCGCGCGGTTGAGCATCAGGGCGTCATCGGCCCCCGCCCGTGCCGCCGCCATGCGGGCAAGGATGGAAGGCAGGTAATTCAGGCTTTTGATACGCGACAGGACGCTGTCCTCGTCACGTCGGTATTCCACCGTAACCAGCTTTACGGGGGTAGGGGGAACGACACCCGCCGAAGCCGTGATCAGCACGGTGGGGGTGCCGTCCACAGGTGGCAGCAATCCACGCGGCCCGGTCCCCCGCGTGCAGGTCAGCCGGAGCGAACCCGCCGTCAGATCGCAGGCCGCCAGCATTTCATGCACGCCTGCCGCAATGCGCTCCCGGTCGGGCGGCGCCAGCATGAGGGCACGCGCACCATCCGCCAGCCTGTCCATATGCCGGGAAAAATGACTTACCTGCCCATTGGCGACGCGCATGGTCTCGAACAGGCCATCGCCCAGCAGAAAACCACGGTCCGCCGGATCGATATGCGCCTGACCCGCTGGCAGAAGGCAACCGTTCAGCCATACCGGCAGGGCCGTGGGCACGGTCATGACGCAGGATCGCCTTCATCGGGCCGGGTGCTGAAAATACCCAGCAGGGCCGCGATTTTAAGCTGCATTTCGCGGTATTCCCGCATCGGATCGGAATCATACGTAATCCCGCCCCCTGCCGCGGCAATAATGTGGTTCCGTGTCATGACCAGCGAACGGATGATGACGGAACTATCCATTGCGCCATCACACCCGATCCACACCACGGCCCCGCAATAGGCCCCCCGGGCCGAGGCTTCCAGTTCATCGATTATCTGCATGGCCTGATGTTTTGGCGCGCCGGTAACAGACCCCGGCGGCAGGGTCGCGTCCAGAAGGTCAAACGCGTCGCATTCCCCGCGCAACTGCCCCGTCACTTCCGATACAAGATGATGCACATGGGTAAAACGCTCCACCCCGAACAGTTCGGGCACACCCACACTGCCCAGTGCGGCCACACGCCCGATATCGTTGCGCATGAGATCAACGATCATCAGGTTTTCGGCCCGTTCCTTCGCATCGTGGCGCAGGTGGCGGGCCAGACGTTCATCTTCCGCCGGGGTCAGGCCACGCGGCGCCGTGCCCTTGATGGGGCGTGTGCGTATCGTCCTTTCCGCATCGAGGGATAAAAACCGCTCGGGCGAGGCGCTGAGCAGCGCGCAGGTACCATCGCCGCCCAGAAACGCCCCGAAAGGCGCGGGAGACCCGGCACGCAGGGTCCGGTAGACATCAATTGCCGCAAGCCCGGCGGGGCGGTCCGCGCGCATGCGCCCTGTGATGTTGACCTGAAAGACTTCCCCCGCCGCGATCCGTTCAACCGTACGCGCCACGCTGGCCCTGTAGGCTGCACCATCCTGATCGGCCACAAAATCCAGATGTGGCAGCGCGGGCATATCCCCCGCCGGTGCGATCGCATCCCATTGCTGGCGGAGGTCCGCCACCCGTCCGGCGGGCATGGTCGTGGGGTCTGTTGCCGCCAGCCATGCTTCCTTCCGTTCACGATCCAGAACGAAGGCATGATCGTAAATGCCAAAGGCGGCTTCCGGCTCCCCCGCTTCGCCCTCATGCCGCGTGGAAACGCCCTCCATCCGCTGGCCCACGCCATAACCGATAAAACCGATGGCCCCACCGGCAAACGGGACCTCCACCGGGCAGTCCCCCGCCGGGACGCACAGACGCAGTTGTGTAGCCAGATCATGGGATGTGGCCGCACCATCCAGCCAGCACCTTCCGGCATGCTGGACAATCACATGCACCGGTTCACGGCACACGATCACCCAGCGCGCGCGCGGCCCCACCTCACCACCGCTGTCCAGACAGGCCAGCCATGGCTGGTGCCCCCATGCGGCCAGTACCCCATCCACGTCACGCCATGGCAGGGGGCATGCAACCGGCGGTGCCTTATTCATCCGCAGGCTGTCGCGCAGCAGCGGCGTAATCCATCAGCATGGTGCTGACCTCGCGCCCGTCGGCCGCTTCCAGCGCGCGACAGGCCATGCGGCGGCAGTCATCCATGGCCAGCGCCCGGATCGCACGTTTGACGCGCGGCACGGCGGAGGCATGCATGGAAAAGGACCGTATTCCCAACCCGACCAGCAGGGGCACCGCTATCGGATCGGATGCCATTTCCCCACACAGGGAAACCGGCCTGCGATGTCGCAGGGCCGCATCCGCCGTCATGCGCACCAGTTGCAGCACGGCGGGATGGAACGGATCATACAGCGCCGCGACATCCGTCGCCGCCCGGTCCGCCGCAAGGGTGTACATGGTCAGGTCGTTGGTACCGATGGCCAGGAATTCCGCTTCCTGCGCCAGTACATCCGCCATAAGGGCGGCGGCTGGCGTTTCGATCATGATGCCCAGGGGCGGCAGCGGGTCGGGTATCTCCACCCCCTTGCGCCGCAGCCTGCGTCCGATACGGGCATAGATGTCACGCGCGGCACGCAATTCCCCCACGGATGAGACCAGCGGCAGCATCACCCGCACCGGTCCCGCGCGGGCCGCGCGCAGGATGGCGGCAAACTGCGTTTCCAGCAGGCCGCGATGCTGCAGCAGCAGCCGGATGCCACGGACGCCAAGGGCGGGATTGGTATCGCCGCTTTCGCCAATCCCGGCACGCGACAGGGCATCGCTGTTTTTTTCGCTGCCCCAGTCCACCACGCGAATCGTCACCGGGTCCCCGGCCATCGCTTCTATCAGGGGCAGGTAGACCGCTTCCTGATGCAGTTCATCGGGCAGGGTTTCCGCATTCATGAACAGGAATTCGCTGCGCAGCAGTCCGATCCCCCCGGCGCCGGACTGCGCGATCATGGGCAGTTCGGCCGGGATTTCCAGATTGGCCTGCAGGGTCACGACCTCCCCGCTGGAAAGCCGGGCCGGAAGCCTGCGCAGGCGGCCCAGCATCTGGCGTTCGCGCGCATAGGCGGCGACATCGACCCGCGCGGCAGCTGCGGTGCGGGTGGACGGACGCACGATGACCTGCCCCGTCGTGCCATCCACCACAAGCCGCGTCCGCCGCCCAAGCTGTGCCAGCAGGCCATGGGCAGCCAGAACCGCCGGGATACCCAGCGCGCGCAGCAGGATGGCGGTATGCCCGGTGCTGCCCCCTTCTTCCGTCACCACGGCGGCGATACGCGACGGATCGATCAGGGCGGCATCGGCGGGGCGAAGCTGTTCGGCAACCAGAATGGCCCCGTCGGGCAGGGCGGAAAAAGAGCGGTAGGGCGTGCCGCTTAGGTTTCGGATCAGCCTGCGCCCGATTTCCCGAAACTCCCCTGCGCGGCGCCTTGCTGCCACCGCGTCTTCCCCTTCCGGGGCGGCCCTGCCGGGCGGGGCGAGCATGAAGCCTGCAAGCGCTTCGGTTTCCTGCATGACGGCGGCTTCGGCCACCATGCCCTGATCCAGTCGTCCCTCGATCCCGCGACGCAGGCGCGAAGGGCCAAGCATGCGCCGGTAGACTTCCAGCAGGGAACCGATTTCCACCTGCCCGTCCTCGGGCAGAAGGGCAAGGCGGTCATGCAGCCGACCAAGCTGGGCGACGGAGCGGCTGATCGCATCATGCAGGCGCGTGCGTTCATGGGCCGGATCGCAGTCGCGCCGTGCCATATCGACCGGCGGCGGGGCCGGTTCATGCGCGATCGCGGCATAACCGATCGCAACGCCGGGAGAGACAGGCTGACCTTCAAGCCGGATTTCACCTGGCCGCCCCCGACGCGCGGGGCGGCGTTCAGTCGTCTTCATCAAAGCCGGCCCGGACCAGCCTGAGCAGGGCCGACAGCGCCTGCGGACCCTGCGGCCCCTGGGTACGGATGCAGATCGTCTCGCCCCTGCCTGCCCCCAGCATCATGAGCCCCATGATGGAATGGCCCGAAACCGTCATGTCCACATGGATGACATCGACCGTAGCGTCGAATTTTTCCGCAACCGTCACAAACCGCGCGGCGGCGCGCGCATGCAGCCCGCGCTGGTTCACGATACGGGCCTGTGCTTCGTGCGACGTATCCTGCGCCATGCGATCAGCCACCATGACCGGCCACGCCATCGATCTGGCCCAGACAGTTCCCCGTACCGGACAGGCAGGCCGGCGGCAGGTGCGATGCGACCGATATGTACCGCCTGCCCGCTTCTTCCGCCCCGTTCAGGCAGTCCTGCATGCTGGCATGGCCGCGCATCTGCGCAAGCTTGACCAGCATGGGCATGTTCACACCCGTCAGCACTTCCACCCGGTCGTTCTGCAGGACGGATATCGCAACATTGGATGGCGTGCTGCCAAACATGTCGGTCAAAAGGATGACCCCCTGCCCGCTATCGACGGAGTCGATGGCTTCCAGCAACCCACAGCGACAGGTTCCGGGTAACGTCGCAGGGGTCACGTTGAACACCGTCGCCTGCCCCTGCGGACCCACGACATGTTCGAGTTCCCCCTTCAGGGTCTCACCAAGAATACCGTGCATGACAAACACAAGACCGATCATGTGTGGGCTGTCCGCTCCGTTGTCTCTGACAGTCCACGCGGGCGGTTGGCCCAGCGCCAGCTGCTGCGGCCCTGACGGGCCAGTTCACGATGCATGACCACGACCGGCCACGCGTCAGGGGAATGGGCATTTTCCGCCCGTTGCGCAAGCCTGCGCGCAAGCGCTTCGACAAGGGTGACGGAACGGTGCCGCCCCCCCGAACAGCCGATCGCGATGGTCGCGTATTTCTTTCCTTCGCGCACGAAGCGCGGCAGGACAAGGTCCAGAAGCCCCGCCATCCGGTCCAGGAATTCCTGATAATCGGGATCGCGCGCCACATAATCCGCAACCGCCGCATCCAGTCCGGTCATGGCAGACAGGGCTGGGTCGTAATAGGGATTGGTCAGGAAACGGGCATCGAACACCATGTCCGCTTCCCGCGGCAGGCCGGCGGGAAAGGCAAAGGACATCAGCGCCACGGTCAGCCCGTCCACACCGCCCGCCGACCATTCGCCAAACCGGGCTTCGACAAGCTGGCGCAGTTCCGGCGGTGGCAGGTCGGAGGTATCAATGACGACATCGGCCGCTTCGCGCAGCGGGGAAGTCAGCCGGATTTCAGCTTCGATCCCTTCCTTTACGGTGCCATGGGCTGCCTGCGGGTGACGCCTGCGGGTGGCGGTATAGCGGCGCAGGAGCACGCTTTCCTCCGCCGTGGCGTAGATCAGTTCGGCATTCAGCGCCGGATTGACGCGCAGCCGGGCAAGGGCGGCAAGCACGGCGGAAGCATCGAAGCCACGGGTGCGGGAATCCACCCCCACCGCCACGGGCCGTTCGGCGCGGGCCACGATTTCATCCAGCATGCCCAGTGGGGGATTGTCGATCACCTCATGCCCCAGATCCTCCAGAATGCGGAGAATCGAGGATTTCCCTGCGCCGGACAGCCCGGTCACAAGCAGGATACGACGCGGGAGAGGCGTATCTTCATGCATGGTGTCAGTCACGCAAAATCCTGACTTCTGTCAGCCATATGCCAAATGACAGATCGCTGTATCATGACGGGATCGAAACCTTTTCCTATTCTTATTGTCCCCTGAAAAGACAATCATGAAAAGTGGTGGCAGCATCACATCTGCCCTTCATCCAGCAGGTGCCTGTTCCCGGCGGTACAGTCCAGCACCAGCCCGATCCGCGCCACGGCGGATGGCAGTGCGGGATCAATAAAAAACTCCGGCAGGCCCGTCAGCCTGTCATGTCCGGGATGACCCGGCAGCCGGGGTGGATAGTCTGCTACCCCCACCAGTCGCGCGACCGCAGCCACCCGCACCCGCGCACGCCAGTCCATGCGTATGATCCCGATACCACGAACCTCCAGCAGGCCGGCAAGTTTCGGTGGCGCGCTGGCCCAGCCATCATGCAGGCAGACACGGTCATCCGCCACCAGATCGTAACCCGCATCGACAAGGCGCAGCAACAGGTCGGACTTGCCAGCCCCCGACGGCCCGGTCAGCAGAATGCCCTGCCCGCGCCGTGCGGCGCATGAAGCATGGATCTGGATCGGAACGGTCATAAATCAAGACTTATCCGAAAGCCGTCGTTTCGGGGAAAGAAAAATTTTTATGGACAAAAGATGACCATTTTGTGATTCTATGGGGGATGCAAGAAAATACGCCGTTTCGCCCGCCGCCAGAAATACAGATCCGGCACCTGACGGGTATCGACGCCCAGACCGGGCAGTTTCCGCCCGATGTGTTCGCCCAGATCCGGCAGGCCCTTTCCGTCGGAATCAGCAACCTGACCCGACAGGGCATGACGGCGCAGGATGTAACCCGTATCGTATTCATCCTGAGTGAAACCGAAGGGTTCAACGCCTGCTTTCCGCTCCTTCACGACCTGTTCGGCCGTACCTGTCCCGCGACCACGCTGCGGCTGGTCAGTCATTTCGACACGCCCGGCCAGCTTGCGGAAATCGAACTCATCGCCCTGCCGGAACACGAAGCCACGGACGCGTAAAATGCTGCCGCCATCCGGCGCGGTCATAACAGGCGATATATTTTTTAAGGAAAGGATGTGGTGGAGCTGAGGGGAATCGAACCCCTGACCTCCTCATTGCGAACGAGGCGCTCTCCCATCTGAGCTACAGCCCCACATCTTTGCGCGATAAATACCGTCCCTGCCCCGCAAGTCAAGGCCCATTTTCTGGTCCTGAACCTGTTTTCTGCCCGATCCGGCGACTTCATGACAGTTGTATGCGCACGCCACGGACACTAAATTCCATTTCCCGTCATCTATGAAAGTTGGCCCGTTGATTTCCATCATCTTTCAGCTGCTGTTTGAACTTATCCAGCTTTATACATGGGTCGTGCTGCTGGCCTGCCTGTTCAGCTTTCTCATCGGTTTCGGCATTCTGGACCCGCGCAACCAGATTGTCTGGAAGATGTCCAATTTCCTGTACCGCATGACCGAACCGGTGCTGCGTCCGATCCGCAATATCCTGCCGAATGTGGCCAACATCGATCTCAGCCCGCTCGTGCTGCTTCTGCTCATCCAGTATGTGTTGATACCGGTGATGGCCAAAATCTATGGCATGCTGATGCTTGGGGTCGCCTGACCCGCCGCGACCCGTTCCCGCGGCCCGTAGGGAAAGACGGGCAGGACCATACCGGCCCTGCCATTCCCGCGACCGTGATCTGAGGAGTTATATCACATGAAGACATCAAACCGTTTCCTGGCCCTGCTCGCCGCCCTGCCGGTGGCCGCGGCCCTGTCGGGCACGCCCGCGCATGCGCAGGGTTTTGGCGGCCTCGCGGGCGGTGGCTCGTCGGGTGGACTGGGTAATGCGGCGGGACTGCTTTCGGGCAGCGGGCTGAACGTTCCCTCCGTTTCCTCCCTCGCCCCTTCCAACGTTACCGGCCTGCTTGGCTACTGCGTGCAGAACAACTACCTGCAGGGCAACAGCCCGACCACGCTGCTGTCCTCGCTCAAGCAGAAGGCGGGCATGGATACCACCGGCAGCCAGTACACCAACGGCCAGAAGGGTATTCTGGATACGGGCACCGGCAATACCTTCTCCCTGTCCTCGCTCAGCGGGAACCTGAAGCAGAAGGTCAGCACGAAGGTCTGTAACGCGGTCCTGAAGCAGGGTTCGTCCCTGCTCTGATCCGTGGCTGCTGTTGTCCGCCTGTTTTCAGAACGGGCGGACAACAACCATGATGACAATGATCATCATGAGAACGGTCGGCACTTCATTTGCGATACGATAGAACCGTTCGGTATGGGTATTGCGATCATTGGCGAAATCCCGCCGCCACCGTCCGCAGGCCCCGTTGAAACCCGCCAGTGCGATCACCGCCGCAAGCTTGGTCATCCACCAGCCTGCATGCCAGTCCACCAGACCCGGAATGCTTGCCAGCAGGCCACCGAATACGAAGGTGCTGATCATGGCGGGCAGCATGATGAACCGCTGCAGCCGGTATTCCATGCCCTTGAAACGTTCGGATTCCGCTGATCCCACCGCCACCTGGCAGTGATAGACGAACAGGCGGGGCAGGTAGAACACGCCCGCCATCCACGCGATGAGCGAGATGATATGGAAGGCCTTGATCCACAGCATGAAGGGGATCAGCACTTCAGCCATTTCCGTTCGCATCCCCCCGCTGGCTGGCCATGATCTGGCGCAGCAACGGCACGAATTCATCCAGATGCGCGATACGCAGCAGGCCCGGCCATGACGGTGCGGGCAGTTCGGCGGAGCGCAGCAGCACGCAGCCCATGCCGGCGCTACGTGCGGCACGGGCGCCGGTTTCGGTATCTTCCAGCACGATACATTCGCCCGGCGGCACGCCCTGTGCCTGTGCCGCCGCGAGATAGACCGCCGGGTCCGGCTTGGGACAGCCCATATCACGTGCGGAGTGGATGCACGTTGGCACGATCAGGGCATCCAGACCGGTCCGGCCAAACTTCGCCTCCATTTCCTGCACCGAGGAGTTGGAGCCGATGCGGTAGGGCAGGCCAAGTGCGGCCACGCCACGCAGCATGGCGGGCGCGCCTTCTATGGTTTCAGCCTCATTGCGCATGAGGGAGACAAGGTTGCGCTGCATCTGCGCGGGCCAGTCGGCCGGCAGGGTAATGCCCTCCGCCTGTTCGATCTCATGCTTGAGCGCGGTCAGCGCATGCCCCGCGAAACGGTGGACCGCGTCCTCGTCGCTGATCGTGCGCCCGTGTTCACGTAAAGAGCGGGCGATCATCCGGCATGACGGCCCCTCACTGTCGATCAGGACACCGTCACAGTCAAAGATGACCAGCTTGAGCGCGCCATCGGGGCGCAGGGCGGCAGGCAGCATCATTCACACATCCCGGATGGTCTTGATCAGGTCGCCGACATGCTCGGGCGGGGTGGCGGGAATGACGCCATGGCCAAGGTTGAACACATGCGGCCGTCCCTTCATGGCGTCACGGATGGCGCGGGCTTCGGCGCGCATGCCTTCCCCGCCAGCCAGCACGCGGATCGGGTCGAGATTACCCTGAAGCACCAGCGTATCAGGCACCTGCGCGGCCACGGCCTTCATATCGGCCCCGGTATCGAGCGCCATGGCGTTCACGCCGGTCTGATGCCCGTATTCAATCGCCATAAGCCCGCCAAGACGTGGGAAGCCGATAACAGGCGTGCCGGGATGGCGCGACCTGATGATTTCGGTAATCCGCCGCGCAGGTTCGATGACATGCCTGCGGAACTGCGACGGTGGCAGCAGGCCGGACCAGCTATCAAACAGCATGACCGCTTCCGCGCCCGCTTCGATCTGGGCGCACAGCATGTCAGCCGTCGCGGTGGTCAGCAGGTCTATCAGCCGATCGAAGAAGGCCGGGTCGGTATAGGCAAGCCTGCGGGTTTCCTCGAACTCCCGCGAGCCATGGCCTTCGACCATGTAGCACGCCACGGTGAACGGTGCGCCCGCGAAACCGATCAGCGTGACCTGTCCCGGTCTGGCCGGACCGATTGCTTCCGGCCCGTCCACGATCCTGCGTAGCCGCTGAAGGGTTTCCATGACCGGCTCGATCGCTTTTGTGACCCGGCCGGGATCAAGCCGTTCCAGATCCGCCTGTGAACGCACCGGTCCCAGCACAGGCCCCCTGCCGGGCACGAAATCAAGCGACTGACCCATTGCCCAGGGCAGGATCAGGATATCCGAAAACAGGATCGCGCCATCCATGCCGAAACGGCGGATGGGCTGCAGCGTGATGTCTACCGCCATGTCCGGCGTCATGCAGCGTGTCAGGAAGTCCGCTTTTTCACGCAGGGCCCGGAATTCCGGCAGGAACCGGCCCGCCTGTCGCATCAGCCATACCGGAGGCGGCCATGTTGCCTCTCCCAACAGGGTAGCGAGCAGGGGTTTGCGTGTTTCAGTCATCGATCCGTCGTTCTGTTTCGTTGTGGCCGGACTATCTCGTACTTTCCCGCCGACGGATAGCGGGCAGGCGCGATGCGCGCGCTCCTTTCAAAACAATAAAAGAAAAGAGAAAGAAAATTTTTGATGTGCTTTAAGTGCTGTGGATGACGGGGTACCCGCACTTCCGAAAATGTACCCCACTTTTCCCACAGAGTGTACAGTTTCCGACTCCAAGGATTCCCGTGGGTCGGGAGAGTTATCCAGATTGTACCGACATAAGCCTGTGTACAACCCACCGCGTCTGCAGGTGTACCCGTTGTCCACGGTACTCGGTACGGCGCAGAACTGTTTGGAGTACTGTCCCCATGTACCCCAGTACTCGAACGCGTCGAATTTCATGTTTCATTTCATCAGTACGGAGAAGGTGATGCCGGGCGACTCGAATTTAGTACTAAAGACGCATCCGTTACAGGCGGAGTCGCCCCCGATAGTACTGGCCAGCCGTTCAGCCGCCCGCCGCGCCCTGCTGGAATCGGCGGGTCTTTCGGTGACATGCCGCGCGGCGGAGGTGGATGAACACGCCATCCGCCAGCATTGCCGTGAACAGGAAATGGATGCCAGCCAGACCGCCCTCGAACTCGCCCGCGCCAAGGCGCGGGCGACACGGGCTGATCCGGGTGCAGTCGTGATCGGCGCGGACCAGATGCTGTCCTGCGCGGGGGAATGGTTCGACAAGCCCGAAAACCTTTCGGTCGCGCGCTGCCACCTCCGCACCCTACGGGGAAAGGCCCATATGCTGCATACGGCGGTGGTGATGATGCGTGATGGCCGCGAAACATGGCGCCATGTCGCGTGCCCCGTGCTGCATATGCGCGCGTTCAGCGATTCTTTTCTGGATCGTTATCTGGCGATCGAAGGGGATGCGATTCTGTCCTGTGTCGGCTGTTACCGGCTGGAAGGGCCGGGCATTCACCTGTTTTCCCGTATCGAGGGCGATCACGCCGCCATCCTCGGCCTGCCATTGCTGCCCCTGCTGGATGCGCTCAGGGCCGATAATATCATCATGCGATAAATCGGTTTGCGGGGGGTTGCATTGCCCGGAACTAATGGTTATACCCCGCGAACCGAACCACGGTTGGCCAGAATAGATGGCCACGCGGGTTGGAATAGTGGGGCCATAGCTCAGTTGGGAGAGCGCCTGAATGGCATTCAGGAGGTCAGGGGTTCGACTCCCCTTGGCTCCACCAGATTCCTTATCTGGTACCCCCTCTTCAAATAAAAATCAGTCTTTTTCAGCCCCTTATGCTGTCGCGTATGGGGCCTGTTCCATTTTGGCCTTAATCAGTTCGTAACATGTATCGCGTTAAGACTGCTTTTCAGGACAACGTGATGGAACCCCGGTGTTTTCGCACGGGGGAACAGGCAAAGAGCGGATCGGTATGCGGATTTTTACCCAGTTTGGACGGGCGGGTGATCAGGGCGTCTTTTCTACCCTGACAGTCGATCACGCGCGGCACTGCCAGCGGCATGCGCCGGGGCATGCATCATGAAGGTGGAAACACTGCCCCTGGACGGGCTGCTGCTGCTCACTCCACCGCGTTTTGAAGATGAGCGTGGTTTTTTCAGCGAGACCTATAATGCCGCCACCCTGGCGGAAATCGGCATTACCGCGCCCTTCGTGCAGGACAATCACAGTCTTTCACGCCACAGGGGGGTGGTGCGGGGGTTGCACTGTCAGGTTCCGCCCTGTGCGCAGGGCAAGCTGGTGCGGTGCACACGGGGTGCAATCTGGGACGTAGCGGTTGATGTGCGCATGGGATCACGGAGCTTCGGGCAGTGGGCCGCCGTTACCCTGAGTGCGGAAAACGGCAGCCAGTTCTGGATTCCCCCCGGCTTCCTCCATGGTTTCTGCACCCTGGGTGACGATACGGAGGTGCAGTACAAATGCACCGACCTGTGGGACCGCGCCTGTGAACGCAGCGTGCGCTGGAATGACGAGAGTCTGGGCATCGACTGGCCCGTCAGCGACTGTCAGGCCATCGTGTCCCCCCGCGATGAACAGGCCCTGCCGTTTTCCAGTGTCATTGACTGGTTCGTCCTGCCATGACCGGACCGGGCCGGCGCATGGTATCCCGTTCGGGTTCGCGTATTCTGGTCACGGGCGGTTCGGGCCAGCTCGCCACGGCCCTGATGCGGCGCGGGGGGGCTACGGTTACCGTAGTGGGGCGCCCGCATTTCGATTTCAGCCTGCCGGATACCGTCGTGCGGACCATGCAGGAAATCCGGCCTGACCTTGTTATCAACGCCGCCGCATGGACGGCGGTGGACGCGGCGGAAGACCAGCCCGGCCCGGCCCGGCAGGTCAATGCCGAAGGGCCGGCCCTGCTTGCATGGCTCTGCGCGGGGCAGGCCGTGCCGCTGCTGCATGTTTCCACCGATTATGTCTTCAGTGGCCTGAAGGGCCACCCCTATACGGAAGAAGATGCCCCCGACCCCCGCAATGTCTATGGCCACACCAAGGCGGAGGGGGAAAGAGCGGTCCTGCATGCCTGTGCGCATGCGATGGTATTGCGCACGGCATGGGTTTACGGGGCGCGGGCAGGGAATTTTGTCCACACCATCGTTCATGCCGCGCGAAAGCGGCCGCATTTAAAAGTGGTGGCGGACCAGTGCGGTAATCCGACCTGTGTGGAGGATCTGGCCCATATCCTGCTGCATATCGCCCGACGGATACTCAAAGCGGGCTGGCAGCCCTGTTACCGGGGCATATTCCATGTTGCGGGACAGGGCAGTGCGACATGGCATGAACTGGCCTGTGCCGCACTGGATCATGCGGCCCGGCATGGCCACCCTGTGCCGCCGGTCCTGCCTGTTGACACCACGCAGTGGCCCACCCCGGCTATGCGGCCCGTGGATACGCGGCTCGACTGCACGCGGCTGGGGCAGGTATTCGGCCTTGAACTGCCCCACTGGCGCGACAGTATCGGCCCTGTCATCGGTGCGATGCTGCGGGGCGTCACCGCCCCCGTTTCACGCTGAATGGTCCAGTTCATCCAGTTCGATCATCCCGGCCTCGCCACTTTGCGGTGGGGGAATGACGGGCATGGCCTGTTCGGTGGCCCTGTCACCGGGATGGAGCCGCCGGACCACGCCAAAGGCTGTCATGACGGCATATGAGCCGAACAGCACGCAGCCCAGAACCTGCCCTACCTGCACGCCCGCAGGCCCGAATTTCATGCCCACCCATACAAACGGAATGGTGCCCAGCGTCGCCCGTCCCCAGTTGAACAGGGTCGAATACAGGGGGCATCCAAGGTTGTTGAACGCGGAATTGGCCACGAACAGCATGCCGATGAAGACATAACCGGCAATGGTCCAGTTGCAGAACAGGTGGATCAGCATTGCCGCCGTTCCCTGCGCCGAGAATACGCGCACCACCAGATCCTGTGTCAGGAACAGGATCATCCATGTCAGCGCAACGCAACCTGCAACCAGCCATAGCGATGCTACAAGGGTTTCGCGCACGCGATCGAGTTTCCCCGCCCCCAGATTTTGCGACATGATGGGACCAACCGATCCCGTCAGCGCAAAGACGAAGGCGAAGGCCACCGGCACGATGCGTTCGATGGTCGCCTGCCCGGCCACTGCCGCCAGCCCGAAACCCGCCATCGCATGCGTTACGAACACGCTGCCGACGGGCGTTGCAAGATTGGTCAGGATGGCGGGCATCGCAACCTGCGCCACCAGTCTGGTATCGCTCAGCACATGGGTACGGACCGGCCTGCCGAACAGGCCATGCTGACGCACGCAGCGAAAGCCGACCAGAGCCACGATCGCGCGCGACACGATGGTGCTGATGGCGGCCCCTTTCAGCCCGAGGCCCAGCCCAAGAATCATTACCGGATCGGCAATGGCCGATATGATCGCCCCCATCAGCGTCACGTTCATGGAAATGCGCGCCGCCCCGATTGCACGCAGCAGGCCCGAACATCCCATGCCCACAGCAATCAGCGGCAGGCCGGGGGAGACGATTTCAAGGAAAACCGTCGCCTGTCGCGCGGCCTCCCCCTTTGCGCCCAGCAGGATCAGCAGCGGACCCGCCAGCCATGCGGTGGCGATGCCGATCAGCAGGCACAGCCCGACCATGACGATGCCGAAGGAGGATGCGACCCGCTGGGCCTGTTCAATCCGGCCCGCGCCGATCAGTCTGCCGCTGATCGCCCCGATCCCGATGGACAGGCCGATGGAGACCGCGATCTGCACATAGCTCACCACGCCCGCGAAGCCGATTGCCGCGGTCAGCGCCGGGTCACCCAGCCAGGAAATGTAGAAAAGGTTCAGCAGATCGACGACAAAGACAGCCATGAGGCCAATGGCCCCCGTCCCTGCCATGACAACGACGTGGCGGACAATTTTCCCTGTGCAGAATGTCGCATGTGGTCGGGTTGTGGGTTGTCCCCCCATCGGGTGTCCTGTCTGCTGCAGGGCGGATGATGTGGCCGGGCCTGCGGTGATCCGTCCCCTGTATGATGCGGGGCAATGAATGTCGGCACAAGGCCCTTGTAGCCCCTGTTTTCCGGGGCGCGGGAGACAAATGACGCGCTGTTCTTCATATACTTCGGGTTGATTGTGCGGTGCAAAATAAACATATGAATTGTGCAGTGCAAAAAAAGTAAAATTCCTTTTTTATTTATATTTATTGTTGACGTTTGAAAATAAGAATGGCATACATAATCACATGAAGCCTGCTGGCTTCCATAAATACCAAGAATAGCCGGTATAAATGCCGGACAGGATACAGTGCCAATGCACGGTTGTCCTACTGGCGGGGTCCCCCTTGTGGGGACCCTGTTTTTTTGTGTGGCGGAAAATGGCGGGGTGCCATCCGTCTTTTACGTATCTTGTCCGCGCGGGCTTTCTCTACCCTGCAACGGGTTCCTGAAGTTGCGGGAACCATCTCGTTTAGGGAGGAAGACCCGATGTCCAGACTGACAGCGGCCGAACGTGATGCCTTGCCGGATTCAGCTTTTGCCCTGCCCGGCCGACGTTACCCCATACCCGACGCCCCTCATGCGCGTGACGCCCTGGCGCGGGCCAGTGAAATGCTGCATCGGGGGGATCTGACACAGCAGGACTATGACACGGTGGTCGCCCGCGCCCATGCCGTGCTGGAAAACGAATAGCCGTACATGAAAAAAGGGGCGCGGGAATGAAGCCCGCGCCCCTTTTGCAGCCATGGACCCTAAGGGTCAGCCTGCCTTGTCGAGTTCCGCTTCAAGCTGCGGCAGGATCGTGAACAGGTCGCCCACGATACCGTAATCCGCCACCTGGAAGATCGGTGCTTCCGGGTCCTTGTTCACCGCGACAATGACCTTGCTGTCCTTCATCCCCGCGAGATGCTGGATCGCGCCGGAAATGCCAAGGGCGATATACAGTTCGGGCGCCACGATCTTGCCGGTCTGCCCGACCTGGTATTCGTTGGGCACGAAGCCTGCGTCCACCGCCGCTCGGGACGCGCCAATGGCGGCGCCAAGCTTGTCGGCCAGCGGGTTGAGGAGCTTGAAGTTCTCCTCGTTCTGCATGCCACGTCCACCGGATACCACCACGCGCGCGGATTCCAGTTCCGGGCGTTCGGACTTGGACAGTTCGGTCGAGATGAAGGTCGATCCCCCCGGACCCGCAGGCAGGGCGACTTCCTCGATCACCGTGCTGCCGCCCTCGGCAGGAGCCGGATCGAAGGAGGAGGCGCGGACCGTGATGATCTTTTTCGCATCGGCGGACTTTACCGTCGCCAGCGCACTGCCCGCATAGATCGGGCGCACGAAGGTATCGGCATCGTTGATGGCGACGATATCGGGGATCGGCTGCACATCCAGCAGTGCTGCCGCACGGGGCAGCGCATTCTTGGCCGATGCGGACGACGCGGCGAGGATATGCGTATAGCCACCCGCCAGATCGGCCAGCAGGGCTGCGACAGGTTCGGCAAGTTCGCTGTTGCCGGTGCTGTCAGCAACCTGGATCACCTTCTTCACGCCCGGAATGGCCGCTGCCGCCTTCGCTGCCCCAGCCGCGTCGGCACCGGTTACCAGCACATCGACATCGCCCAGCTTCGCCGCCGCCGTAATGGCCGAACGCGATGCCTGCCGGATCGCGCCACCCTCATGATCCAGATAAACGAGAACGGTCATGATCAGATCACCTTTGCTTCGTTGCGCAGACGCGAAACCAGTTCACTTGCCGAATCGAGCTTGATGCCCGCCTTGCGTTCCGGCGGCTCGGCCACGGAAATCACGCTCAGGCGCGGGGTCATGTCCACGCCCAGATCAGCCGGCGTGATCTTTTCCATCGGCTTCTTGCGCGCCTTCATGATGTTGGGCAGCGAGGCATAACGCGGTTCGTTCAGCCGCAGGTCCGTCGTGATGATGGCGGGCAGCGCCAGCTTGATGGTCTGCAGGCCGCCGTCGATTTCACGCGTAACGGTCACGGCGCCATCCGCCACGTCCACCTTGGAGGCGAACGTCGCCTGCGGGCGGTCCAGCAGCCCCGCCAGCATCTGGCCGGTTGCGTTCATGTCATCGTCAATGGCCTGCTTGCCAAGGATGATGAGGTCGGGCTTTTCCTTCTCCACCAGCGCCTTGAGCACCTTGGCCACCGCCAGCGGTTCCGTCACCACATCGGTTTCCACCAGAATGGAGCGGTCAGCACCCATGGCCATGGCGGTGCGCAGGGTATCCTGTGCCTTCGCTTCCCCGATCGAGACCGCGACGATCTCGGTCGCAACGCCTTTTTCCTTCAGGCGCACGGCTTCTTCGACCGCAATTTCGTCGAAGGGGTTGATGGACATCTTGACGCCAGCGGTTTCCACGCCGGAACCATCGGCTTTTACGCGAGGCTTGATGTTGTAATCGATCACGCGCTTAACGGGTACGAGAACCTTCATTGCATATTTGCCTGTCTGTCTTCGGATAAGGGCAACGTGTTTGGCAGATACATACCGTACCTGCCGCCGGATTACATCCCGCCCGGATAGTTGGGGCCGCCTGCGCCCTCCGGCGTGGCCCAGTCAATGTTCTGGGCCGGGTCCTTGATGTCACAGGTCTTGCAGTGCACGCAGTTCTGCGCGTTGATCTGCAGGCGCGGGTCCGTATCCTCATCCGCCACTTCGTACACGCCCGCGGGGCAGTAACGGCTTTCCGGCGCGCGGAAGATGTTCCAGTTCACCGTTTTCCACAGCGACATGTTGCGCACCTTCAGGTGGACGGGCTGGTCCTCCTCATGATTGGTGGCGGACAGGAAGACCGAGGACAGGCGGTCGAACGTGATCTTGCCATCCGGCCTGGGATACTGGATCTGCGGGGAAACGGCTGCCGGTTCCAGGGTCTCGTTATCGCCATGGCGGGTATGCAGTGTCCACGGTGCGCGGCCGCGCAGCAGCATGGCGTCGATACCGGAATACAGCGCGCCGCCCTTCATGCCGAATTTGGCGAAGGCGGGGCGGATGTTGCGCACCGCGCGCAGTTCGGTCCACAGCCACGAATCCCGGATGCGGCGGGTATAGGAACCCGGCTCCACGCGGCTGGTGATCAGGGCTTCCGCCACGGCTTCCGCCGCCAGCATGCCCGATTTCATGGCCGTATGGGTGCCCTTGATCTTGGGCACGTTCAGGAAGCCCGCCGTATCGCCAATCAGCGCCCCGCCGGGGAAGGTCAGGCGGGGAATGGACTGGATGCCGCCTTCGGACAGCGCGCGCGCGCCATAGGCGATGCGACGGCCACCTTCAAAATACGGGCGGAAGGCCGGATGCAGCTTGATGCGCTGCATCTCGTCAAACGGGGACAGCCATGTATTGGGGTAGTCCAGACCGACCACAAACCCGTAGGAGACGAGGTTGTCGCCAAAATGGTACATCCACGCGCCGCCATAGGTCCGGTCATCCAGCGGCCAGCCGAAGCTGTGCTGCACCATGCCGGGGCGGTGCATTTCCTTGGGGATTTCCCACAGTTCCTTGATGCCCAGCCCATAGGTCTGGTCATCCACGCCCTTGCGCAGGTTGTACATCGCCATGACCTGCTTGGTCAGCGATCCCCGGCAGCCTTCGGCGAACAGGGTGTATTTCGCGCGCAGTTCCATGCCGGGGGCATAGTTGTCGCCCGGCTGGCCATCGCGACCCACGCCCATGTCACCCGTGGCAACGCCCGCGACGCGGCCATCATCGTCGATCAGCACTTCGGCACCGGCAAAGCCGGGATAGATTTCAACCCCCAGCTCTTCCGCCCGACCGGCAAGCCAGCGGCAGAAATCACCAAGGCTTACAATGAAATTGCCGTGGTTGCGCATGTGCGGCATCACGCGTTCAAGGAACGGGACTTCAAGGCTGTTGTCCTGTGTCAGGTAGAGCATCTGCTCCTCTGTCACGGGGGTGTTCAGCGGGGCGCCCTCTTCCCGCCAGTGGGGCAGGAGTTCTGCCAGCGCGCGTGGTTCGATTACGGCACCCGACAGGATATGGGCGCCAATCTCGCTGCCTTTTTCAATCAGGCATACGCTGGCGTCGGGGGCAAGCTGGCGCAGCCGGATGGCCGCCGCCAGGCCCGACGGGCCGCCGCCAACGATGACGACATCGAATTCCATAGTCTCGCGCGGAGTCTCGCTCATGCCTCTGTTGTCCTCTTGCGTCATGACCGGGATGACATGGGATGAATGGGATTACACTTGGTGGAAACGCTTCCTAGAACCGTTTTGGCGGGGAATAAAGGTTTGTTTCGTATCGAACCGGCAACGGACAGGCAACCGTCCGCGCCTATGTGACGCGCGGCGGGCGGGCCAGTTCATTCATGGCCTGCCATTCGGGGCCAACATAATTGACGATCAGTGTCCGGCGCACGCCGCTTAGCGCGCGCGGCACGAAGCCGTGCCATGAATGGTCCGATGGAATGAACAGCAGGCCGGAATTGAAGGCGCCCGATGCACGCGCTACGGGCGTGCCCTCCGCCGTCATGATATCCGTGCCCCAGTCATGGGCATCCGCCCCCATGGAAAGCGATACCAGAAGCGTCAGCCGCTTGGCCCCGATATCGGTATGGGGTTCAAGCCAGAAGCCATCGGCATCCAGACAGAGTTCAAGGCGCAGGGCCGCATCTTCAATCCGGGCATTGCACTGCGTGGTGAATGTCGCACGGGTGTGCGGGTCATCGAACAGGCGGGCCAGATGGTCCAGCGCGGGGCTGGCGGCCCGCCGCGCGGGCGTGATGAACAGCCGCTGCCCGTTGCGCCCGGCCCGCTGTCCGCCACTGTTCCCGCCGATGAACTGACTGTCCGGCATCCATGTCACCAGCGCGGATGCAACCGGGGCGGGCAGCACGTCATGAAGCTGCCAGTGCGGAAAGGGCCATGGCTGGACCGGGCTGTTGGCAAGGGCCGCGATAACGCAGTTGGGGTGCATGGAGGCGTTTTACCTGCTGGATGCTACGCGGTTGCAGGACAGGGAAGGCAGGCGTCCTTACAGGGCGCTGGCATGGAGTGGCGTGGTCTGCGGTGACAGGTAGCGGTCGAACACGGCGGCGACATGGCGCACGAAGGGACGCCCCTTTTCGGTAACGCGGACATGCCGCGCGGTCATGCTGACCAGCCCGTCGCGCATCATGGGGGCCAGCCGGGACAGTTCGGTATCGAAACTGCTGGCGGGCAGGTCATGGTCAAGGATGATCTGGTCCACATCAACCTGCATGGTACACATGATCTGTTCGATTATCGTGGCGCGCACACGGTCGTCATCTTCCAGCCGCACGCCGCGCACAATGGGCAGGCTGTCCGTTGTCTGCGCCATGAGCCGGGCATAGGCGGCGGATGACACCGCATTCTGTGTCATGCCACCGGGCAGGGAGGAAATGGCCGACGCCCCCACCCCGATCAGCGCGGCGGCGCCATCAACCGTATAGCCCTGGAAATTGCGGTGCAGCGTGCCCGCCCGCATGGCGCGGGCCATGCTGTCATCGGGGCTGGCATAATGGTCCAGCCCGACGGGCAGGAAGTGATCATGGCGCAGCACGGCGTCGATGGCGGCGCGCTGTTCGATACGGGCCTGCGCATCCGGCAGTTCACCCACCGGCATCAGGTTCTGGCGTTTCTGCTTCCATGGCACATGGGCGTAGCCGAATACGGCCAGCCGGTCGGGACGCAGCGTGGCCACGGCCTGCGCCGTGCGGGTGACGCTGTCGGTGTCCTGCCGCGGCAGACCATAGATCAGGTCGATATTGATGGATGCCACCCCGGCATTGCGCAGCGCATCCAGACAGGCGCGGGTCTGTTCCCAGCTCTGTATCCGGCCGCACGCATCCTGCACCTGCGGGTCAAGGTCCTGCACGCCCATGCTGGCGCGATTGAAGCCCAGTTCATGCAGCAGGGCGGGATATTCGGGCGGGAGATGACGGGGATCGACCTCGATGCTGATTTCGGCATCGGGCGTGATCGTGAAATTCTGGCGGATGACCTGCATGACCCGGCGCATGGCGCTTGCGGGCAGCGTGGTGGGCGTGCCGCCACCCCATTGCAGGTGGGTGACACGACGGCCCGTGCCGATCAGTTTCAGGATCCGGCGCAGTTCCTCATGCAGCAGGGCCGCGTAGGCCGCCCGTGCATCCGTATCGCGTAGCACGGCGGTATTGCACCCGCAGAACCGGCACAGCGTGTCGCAGAAAGGAACATGTAGATAAAGGGAGACCGGCTGCGTAGCCGGCAGGGCGGATAGCCATTCCTGACTGTCCGCCGGACCCACCGCATCGCTGAACTGCGCTGCGGTGGGGTAGCTGGTATAACGCGGCAGATTGCCCCCGTAGCGGGAAAGCAGGGTGCTGTCTGCCGCGTTCATGTCATTAGAACCGGTAGGCGATACCAGCGGAAACGACGGTCGGGTCAAGCGAGTCGTGGGCTTTGATCTTCACGCTTTCGCTGTCGTTTTCAGCCCATGCATGCATGCGCACGAACATCTGCTTCACGTCGAAGTTGAAGAACCAGTTGCCAACGAGCTGGTAATCCACACCGGCGTTGATGGACGGGCCACCCGTGAAGCCGGAGTTCAGCTTGCTGACCGCACCGCCCAGCGCGCCGCTGGCGTTCATGTTGTGGAACCACATGAAGGTACCGCCAACGCCCACATACGGATTCAGGCGCTTGTGCGGACGGAAATGCCACGCCACCGTCACCGTCGGCGGCAGGACCCATGCGCTGCCCACATCCAGCTTGCGGCCCACTGCACCGCCTTCTGCCGAGACTTCATGACGGGTGCTGGTGGCGATCAGGTCCAGCGAGATGTTGTCGGTCACGAAGTATTCGAACGTCAGTTCCGGCATGACCTGATTGGTGGTCTTGATGCGGGTCCCGTTCAGGGACGCGCCGTTCAGCCAGACCTTGCTGTCACGATCTTCCGGCAGCACGCCCACGGCGGACAGGCGGATCATGAAGTCGCCCCGGCCCAGACCGATCTTGGTGCTGGCGCAGGTCTGGAAGATGCCGCAACGGCCCTTCGGCTGCGCCGGTGCGACAGGGGCCGCCAGCGGTGCGTTGACATAGGTGGTGGGGGCTGCGGTCTGCGCATGGACCGCGACCGGGGTCAGCGCCGCGGCGCCAAGCACGGCCGACAGGGCAAGGTTACGAACGTTCTTCATCGTGGGCAGACCTTAATTTTGATCTCAACTGGGTAGCAGCGGAGAGTGTTAAGAATATTCGATGTGATTTGATCTGTGCAGAAATCACGCCCACCTAACATTCGGCTTTGATGTGAATCAATCAAAGGGGGCGATCTATTTCCTTATTGCGCTCGATCCTCACTGTTCGTTCGGTAATGTGGCTTGTTGAACACAGTTTTGGGACCGGGATGTCCCTGTTCGTGATCGGGTTACTATAGGAAAAGGTACGGATTGCAGTGCAGCCCAGTTCACGGGCCAGCACTTCCATTGCGGGCAGCAGGGCGTCGATGATCTGCTGTTTGTGGGCATAGGACAGCGTGATGATGTAATCCGCCGTCAGCGTATCGCCTGAATACAGGTCAAACCCCCGGCGGAAGGTCGCCATGGCGCAGGGCGGGCGCGCCGTGCCGTAATGGGCGACCAGTATCCCTTCGCGCACATGTTTTGCCGGGCGCGACAGCCTGCGTCCGATGCGTCCCCATTCCTGCAGGCTGATATGTGGAAACGACATCCGTACAAGGGGATACAGCAAAGGAATGTCGGCAGGGGCCAGTCGTCTGACCAGTGGCGGAGGAGCGGCCTGCACGCGTCGTATCTTTCTTGGGATGGGGTGGAAAATTTCCATTTATGCTTGGTCTGATGACTGAATATTTCATGGATCAACGCATTGATTTACATCAATCCATCGGCCATACTTGCCGTCCATTGCGAATGATCCACGGTATTTTCCGGGTTATGGACGATTCCGGTTGCACATGGCCGGAACGCAGGCGCCTGAAAGTAATTGGGAATAATTATGTCGGATATGCCTTCGTGTCAGTTCGAGTCGCGGCCACGGCGTATCATGATGGGTCCTTCCGGCCTGCAGACCGATTTCTGCGCCACCTGCACCGTCCGCCCCAACAGCGTGTGTAACGTCATTGATGAAGGGGACATTTCCCGCCTGGCGGAAGCGGCGGTGGAAACCATCATTCCCCCCGGTCGCGGATTCATCGAGGAAGGCGCCCCCGCCACCGATTTTTTCAATGTGACAGCAGGCACCGTCAAACTGTTCAAGGCCCTGCCCGACGGGCGGCGCCAGATCACCGGGTTTGCCGCGCCGGGACATTTTCTGGGGCTGGCGGTATCGGACAGCTACGCTTTCGGGGCCGAAGCCATCGATACGGTGCGTGTCTGCCGTTTCTCCCGCGAGAAGATGACCGAACTGCTGGATGATTTCCCCAAACTGGAACGTCGCCTGCTGGAAGAGGCATCCAACGAACTTGTCGCGGCCCAGAACCAGATGCTGCTTCTGGGCCGCAAGACGGCACGGGAACGGGTCGCCAGTTTCCTGCTTGACCAGATGCGCATCGGTCAGCCGCCCGCTGGCAATGGTGGTCCCTGCCGGCTCAACCTGCCCATGACGCGTGGGGATATTGCCGACTACCTTGGCCTTACCATTGAAACCGTCAGCCGCACGCTAAGCTGGATGCGCAGTCAGGGCATGATCGAGGTCGGCAAGGGTTATGCCATTACCCTGCTGTCGGTTTCCCGGCTGGATGTGCTGGCTTCCGGTAACGGTTAGTCCTCCGGTCCGGGCAGGTTATCCGCCGTATCGGTGCCGGAAGGGGCGGGCGACGTATCGGAAAAGAGGGGTTTCTGCGGCGTCGTATGCGCAGGGCCACCCACGATATGGCCGATCGGGGTCAGGATCTCCACATGGTCGCAGATGATCTTGAAGACCGCCAGCAGGGGCACGGACAGGAACGCCCCGAAAATTCCCCATAGCCAGTCCCAGAACATGAGCGACGCCATCACCAGAACCGGATTGAGGGTAAACCGGCGGGCCAGCACCATGGGGGTTATGGTCTCGCCTTCCGTCAGGTGAATGCACAGATAGATGGCGGGCGGCAAAAGCGCCTGCCACACGGACGGGTAAACAAACAGGCCCACCAGAAAATAGATGATGATGCCCATCATCGGCCCGATGATGGGAATGTAGTTCAGCAGGAACGCCATCACCCCCCACAGCAGGGCATTGGGCATGCCCAGCAGCCAGCACTGCGCCATGTTCGCCAGCCCGACCAGGCTGTTGATGATGGTGATGGTGGCCAGATACAGGGAAACATTGCGTTCGATCTGGTAGGCGATCTGCACGGTCCGGCGCTTGTCGGCGAAGGTGGGCATGATCTCCACAAACCGCCGGAGCAGGCTGTCCCCCTGCGCAAGCAGGAAGAACAGCATCAGGATCATGGTGAAGAACTGGCCCATGAACGCCTGCGTGCCCAGCAGGATGGACGAACTGAACCGGTCCAGACCGCCACCGCCGGGTGTGGACACGACAATGACATGCTCGTTCGTCGTATCGGCGGGTGTGGCATGGTCGAGATGACTGCCCGCGATCGTCATGAAATTGCGGATGCGGTCCGAAGCACTGGTCAGTAACTGGAAGGGGCCGCGCAGGAAGGCCAGACGGTCGCGCAGGGTGTTCAGCGCTTCGGGCGCGCGTTCCAGCCAGCCGGTGGCGGGCACGGAAATGGCGGTGACCACAGCGCCCACAATGCCGAACACGCACAGGATCAGGCACAGCGCCGCCAGTGGCTTGGGCAGGTGCAGCCGGGAGTGCAGGAAACGCATTGGCGTCGAAAGCAGCAGGTTGACCACCAGCGCCAGGATCATCGGCAGGACAATGGCCGATGCGAAATACAGCGTGTAGAAAACCGCCAGCACGCTGAGCAGCAGCAGGCAGGCCGTGCGCAGGTCGATCCGGCTGTGGCGCATGACCTCGATGGCGCGGCGCTGCTGGATCTGCTCATAGGACGGGTGCGGGGGCTCGGGGGGCGGTTGTGTCTCGGGCGGCATCAATCGGGTCCTGGCATGTGCTGGCGCGGCCCAGACAGCGGGGGCAGTACATATGTAGGTACCGGCGTACCGGTGGGTACGCAGGTACGGCAATCCGTCCCTTTATGGGCCTATATGGGGGATGGGGCCAAGGTTTTTGGCACATTCCGGCTACGCAGGGATTGCAGGCGCGCGCAGCGTACACGCTAACGTGAATTTTCCGGCTGCATATGGCGGGAAACAAGGGTTGAAAGCGGTATTGGACAGGGGTCAAATACCCTGACGGGAAGGCTTCTGCCTTCTGGCATCGCAATCAATGGAGAAGTCCCATGGCCTGGAATACCCCCAAGATCGTTGAAGTCCCGCTGGGCGCTGAAATCAACAGCTACGTGTGCGGCGAAAAGAAGTAAGGATTGTCGCCGCCTGTCTCGCACAGGCGGCGATTTTCTTTTACACTCTGCGTCCATGATCGACATTATCGTTCTCGGCGCGGCGGCGGGCGGTGGATTTCCGCAGTGGAATTCAAACGCTCCCGGTTGCAGGCGGGCAAGGGCCGGCGATCCAGCAGCCCCGCCCCGCACACAGGCTTCCATCGCTATCAGTGGGGATGGAAGGCACTGGTTCGTGGTCAATGCTTCCCCCGACCTGCGAACCCAGATAAACCAGACCCCCGCGCTGCATCCGCGCGAAGGCCTGCGCTCCACCCCCATAGCCGGGGTGATCCTGACGGGGGGCGAGGTCGATACCATTACCGGCCTGCTGACCCTGCGTGAGCGTGAGCCCTTTACCCTGCTGGCCACGACCGAAGTGCTGGCCATGCTGGATGCCAATCCCATATTTGAAGCCCTGAACCGCGAGGTTGTCCCCCGCGAGACCATGGCGCTTGACCAGCCGCTGCCCCTGCGCCTGCGTGACGGGTCGCCCGCGGGCCTGACCATCGTGCCGTTTGTGGTGCCGGGCAAGGTGCCGCTTTATGCCGAGGCCGGGCCTGATCCCGCCGCCATCTGCGAAAATGGGGAAACGATCGGCCTGGAAATATCGGACGGCGCGCATCGCGTCTGTTTCGTGCCCGGCTGCGCGCGCATGACCGATAACCTGCGGGTGCGCCTGCGTGGGGCGGATGCGGTATTCTTCGATGGCACGCTGTGGGTGGATGATGAGATGATCCGCGCGGGGCTGGGTGAAAAGACTGGCCGCCGCATGGGGCACATGTCCATCGACGGGATGGAAGGCACCATCGCCGCCCTGCGTGACCTCGGGATCAAACGCAGGATTTTCATACACATCAACAACTCCAACCCTGTCCTTCTGGCGGATTCCCCTGAACGCGCCCAGGTTGAGGCCGCAGGGTGGGAAGTCTCCCATGACGGGATGAGGATTACAGCATGAGCGGACACCTGCTTTCCCCCGATGAACTTGAGGCGGCCCTGCGGGCCATCGGGGCGGAACGCTACCATAACCTGCACCCCTTCCACCGGGCGCTGCATGACGGCAGGCTGACGCGTGCGCAGGTGCAGGCATGGGCACTGAACCGCTATTATTATCAGGCCAGCATCCCCGCCAAGGATGCGACGCTGCTTGCGCGCCTGCCCACGGCGGAACTGCGGCGCGAATGGCGGCGCAGGCTTGTTGACCATGATGGTGACGCACCGGGCACCGGTGGCGTGGCGCGCTGGCTGAAGCTGACGGACGGGCTGGGCCTTGACCGCGCCTATGTCGAGTCGCTGGAGGGGCTGCTGCCCGCCACGCGCTTTGCGGTGGATGCCTATGTTGCATTCGTGCGTGACCGCTCCATTCTGGAAGCGATTGCCTCTTCCCTGACCGAACTGTTCTCGCCCACCATTATCAGCGAGCGGGTCGCGGGGATGTTGCAGCATTATGATTTCGTGAACTCCGAAACGCTGGCCTATTTCCATCCGCGCCTGACACAGGCCCCGCGCGATTCCGATTTCGCGCTGGCCTATGTGAAGGAACACGCCCGCACGCCGGAGCAGCAGAAGGCGGTGCTGGACGCGCTCAAATTCAAATGCGCCGTGCTGTGGTCGATGCTGGATGAGCTGGAATATGCCTATGTAACCCCCGGTCGCATTCCCCCCGGCGCCTTCCGCCCGGATGCGGCATGACCGCCAGTCTGGCAGAAGACAGCATCATCCGTTTCGCGCGTGGGGTCAGGTTGCAGCATGACCGCGTGCGCGAACGCTGGATCATTCAGGCGCCGGAACGGGCCTTCATTCCCGATCCCGTCGCGGCGGAGGTGCTGAAGCTGGTTGATGGGACCCGTACGCTGGGGCAGATCGTGGCGGAACTGGCCAGCCGGTTCGCCGCCCCCGTTGACGTGATCGGGCGTGATGTCCATGTCATGATCACCGATCTGATTAACCGGCAGGTGCTGGTGGCATGACAGACACCCTTCTCTCCCCCATGAGCCTTCTGGCGGAACTGACGCATCGCTGTCCGTTGCAGTGCCCGTACTGCTCCAATCCGCTGGCGCTGGAACCGCGCAGGAACGAGCTGACCACGGCCGAATGGATCAGCGTGCTTGATCAGGCGGCGGAAATGGGGGTGCTGCAGGTCCATTTCTCGGGTGGCGAACCCATGAGCCGCCCTGACCTGCCCGAACTGGTGCGCCATGCGGTGGGGCTTGGGCTTTATACCAATCTCATCACCTCCGGCGTGCTGCTGAACGAGAAGACTTTTCCCGTTCTGGTGGAAGCAGGGCTGGATCATGTCCAGCTTTCCTTTCAGGACATTGATACGGCCAATGCCGAACATGTCGGCGGCATGAAGGGCGCGCAGGCCCGCAAGCTGGAAGCCGCCCGGCTGATCGCGGCCGATGGCATGCCCCTGACGCTGAATTTCGTCATTTACCGCGAAAATGCCGCGCGCGTGCCGCAGATGCTCGATGCCGCCGTGGAGATGGGCGCGCGCCGTGTCGAGATCGCCCATACCCAGTATTATGGCTGGGGCCTGGCCAATCGGGACGCCCTCATGCCCACGCCTGCCCAGCTTGAACTGACAACGCAGGCGGTGGAAGCCGCGCGGGTAAAATATGCGGGCCGCCTGACGATTGATTACGTCACGCCGGATTATTATGCCGACCGGCCCAAACCGTGCATGGGGGGATGGGGGCGGCGTTTCATCAACATCTCGCCTTCTGGTCGCGTGCTGCCGTGTCATGCGGCGGAAACGATCCCCAATGTCACCTTCCCTGATGTGCGGCACGATACGCTGGCATGGATCTGGCGTGAATCCCCGCTGTTTACCATGTTCCGTGGCACGGACTGGATGCCGCAGCCCTGTCGTAGCTGTGACCAGCGCGAAAAGGACTGGGGTGGCTGCCGCTGTCAGGCGCTGGCGCTGGCGGGGGATGCGGCCGCGACCGACCCGGTCTGCAGCCGTGCGCCGGATCACGACCGGATCGTGAAGGTGCTGGAAACCCTGCCCGCCGAACCGCCGCCATTCCGGTACCGGCGCTATACCCGCGCTACGGATGAGGTCGGCTGATCTCGGCTTTCGTCTCCACACGTGGCAGGCAGATTACGAAACGTGCCCCCAGCACGTGCCCTTCGGCGTCCATGCGGTTTTCGGCGCTGATGGTGCCACGCAGGGCTTCGATGATCTGCCTGCTGATCGACAGGCCCAGTCCCGAATGCTGGCCGAAATTCTCGCTGCTGGGCCGTTCGGAATAAAAACGGTCGAAAATGCTGTCCAGCTTGGCCTGCGGGATGCCCGGCCCGTCATCACTGACCGCGATTTCAATCATGCCGCCTGACGGGACGGCGCTGAGCAGGATCTTGCCATCGGGCGGCGAGAAGGAAATGGCGTTGCCGATCAGGTTGCGCAGCACCTGTACCAGCCGGTCTTCCACCGCCAGAACGGTCAGTCTCTGGCCCACGCTGTCACCGCTGCTGGCCACTGCCATATAGGGCTGTCCGGGCTGGCGTGTCGCCTGGTGTATTTCCGCAAGGACGGACAGAAGCGGCACGATCGCCACGGGTTCGGCGCGGGCGCGGGACAGTTCGGCATCCACGCGGCTGGCATCCGAAATATCGGTAATCAGCCGGTCAAGGCGGCGCACGTCGTCATTGATGATCGACATGAGGCGGCGCTGGCGTTCGGGGTCCTCGATCCGCAGCAGGCTTTCGATGGCCGACCGGATGGAGGAAAGGGGATTCTTGATCTCATGGCTGACATCGGCGGCAAAACGCTCGATCGCGTCCATCCGCGCCCATAGCGCGCTGGCGCTGTCCTGCAGGGCGCGGGCGACCTCCCCGATCTCGTCACGGCGGGCAAGCAGCCGGTCGGGCACCATGTCGGTCCGGTTGGCGGATTCACGCATGGTATGGGCCGATGCCGCCAGCCGCAGCAGCGGACGTGCGATGGTCAGCGACAGATACCATGACAGCAGGATGGTCAGCGCCAGCGCCATGAGGAACAGCGACAGGATGGAAGAGCGCACCGCGAACAGGGAGCGGTCCACGTCCCGCGCCTCACGCGTAAGCTGGATGATGCCGACGGTGGTGCGTCCGTCATGCATCACCGGCTCGGCAACCGTGACCATAAGCTGGTGGTTGGCGTTGCGGCGGATATAGGGCGGGATTTCCATGATCCGCGTGCCATCGGGCTGCGTGACAGGCTGGATGGAAGGATCGGAATCGGGGGTGTCCAGCGTCATGATCCGCTCACCCGACAGGGTGGGCAACTGCGCCAGAAGCCAGTTGTAAAGCCGTTCGCCCATGTTGAGCGATGGGGGGTGGAAGGGGGGGTGTTCATCCTCCTCCACGCCGGGTGGCGGGGGCCTGCCATTTTCGGCATGGCGGTCGGCCTGTTCTACCCTGCTGTCGGCCACCACGTGCCCGTCGGGCGCGAACAGGCGGGCATGGGCGCTCGGGCTGGGTTCGGTCAGGCGCACCAGCAGCGGGCGGGCCAGCGCGGGTTCCAGCGTTACATCGCGGTGCGAGACGATGATGGCGCTCTGCCCCAGTGCCCCGGCATAGATGCGCGCCTGTTCACGCAGCGCCGAGACCTCCGCTTCCAGCAGGCTGTTCTGGAACTGCGTCAGGTACAGCAGGGTCAGCGCCAGCAGGCCCAGCGGCAGGGTGTTGACCAGCAGGATGCGCCGCATGAGCGGTGACACCAGCCGGGTGCGGTATTCCATGAACTCCGCAACCGCATTGCCGCCTTTCGTGCCCCGGCGGCGCGGGATCAGGCGGCGCAGGCGCGCGGGCAACGGCAGGGAGGATAGGACAGGATGCGGCATCCGGCTGGATCATTCTTCCTTGTAGCGGTAGCCAATGCCGTACAGCGTCTCGATCTGGTTGAACTCCTCGTCCACCTGCCGGAATTTCTTGCGCACGCGCTTGATGTGGCTGTCGATGGTCCGGTCATCGACATAAATGTTCTCGCCATACGCGGCGTCAATGAGCTGGTCGCGCGACTTGACCAGGCCGGGGCGCGCCGCAAGGGCCTTGACCAGCAGGAATTCCGTAACCGTAAGCTGGATGTCACGGCCATGCCACAGGCACTGGTGGCGGGTTTCATCCAGTGACAGCGCACCGCGCACCATGGTGCCGGTGGGGCTTATGCCGGCGGCCTCGCTGCGGCTGACTTCATTGCGGCGCAGCAGCGCGCGGATGCGTTCAAGCAGCAGGCGCTGGGAAAATGGCTTGGTGATGTAGTCATCCGCCCCCAGCCGCAGGCCCATGAGCTGGTCCACCTCCTCATCCTTCGATGACAGGAAGATCACCGGTAGCTGCGAGCGCGTGCGCAGGCGCTGGAGCAGTTCCATCCCGTCCATGCGGGGCATCTTGATATCCAGCACCGCAAGGTCCGCCGGTCGGGACAACAGCCCATGCAGCGCGCTTTCGCCATCGGTGTAGGTCTGGACGATGAAGCCTTCCGCCTCCAGCGTCATCTGTACGGAAGTCAGGATGTTCCTGTCATCGTCAACCAGCACGATTGTCTGTTTCGTTGGCTCCATGGGGGCTCTCTTTTTGCTTGGCTGCCTGTCCGGGCATGGCCGTGGGCATCTTGCCCGACAGGCGCGGGCAGCATAGCGTTATATGTATCCGCATGTCATGAGGGGATGCGGGTATCCTGTTTCACTGGAATGTCACCCACATTCCGGCTGCCCGCCCGGGGCAGGGACGTTACGCAAAAACGGCATGTCTGCCGCCGTGTAACGCCTTGTCCATCGGCCAGTCGTTACCTACTTGTAAGAGCATGAGCGAGAACACAGATCCCAACCCCTTTGCCGATGCCGCACCCGGCGACGGCACCCACGCCCCCGCACCGGATGAACAGGCTGCGCACGCCGAGACATCCGCGCAGCCCGAGGGTGCATCCAACCCGCGCATAGCGGAACTGGAGGCCGAGGTCTCCGCAATGCGTGACAAGTGGATGCGCGCGGAAGCGGAGATGCAGAACGTGCGCACCCGCGCCAAGCGCGAAGTGGAAGACGCCCGGCAGTACGCCGTGCAGAAATTCGCCAAGGACGTGGTCGAGGCGGCCGAGAACCTGAAGCGCGCGGTGGCCAGCCTGCCCCAGCCCACCGAAGGCGAGGACAGCATCCTGACCAGCATGCGTGAAGGTATCGAAAGCACCGAACGGTCGTTTATCGGCATTCTGGAACGCAATGGCATCAAGGCGGAAGACGCGAAGGGCAAGCCCTTTGACGCCAACCTGCATCAGGCCATGGCGGAACAGCACAGCGACGAACACCCGCAGGGCACGGTGATGGAAGCCTGGACACCGGCATGGACGCTGCATGGGCGTCTGCTCCGGCCCGCCATGGTTGTCGTGTCGAAGGGACCGGCGCAGGCGGGGTGAAATCCCTGTCCGCGCGTGCTTCCTTCCCCTTGAAAGCCGCGCGCGGGATGCCTACATCGGATTGTAACACCGGTGAACGGGCGGATGTGGAAAAGACAGTCCCCTGTTGTGCCGGACGATATGAAAGAAAGGGTCTGTCCCGATGCTTCGGGTCCGGACAGGCCGCTGAAAAGGAGAGTATCTGAATGAGCAAGGTTATCGGTATCGACCTTGGTACGACCAATTCCTGCGTTGCCGTACGCGAAGGCGACGAAACGCGGGTGATCGAGAACAGCGAAGGCGCACGCACGACCCCGTCGATGGTCGCCTTCACCGACAGCGGTGAAATGCTGGTCGGTCAGGCCGCGAAGCGTCAGGCCGTCACCAACCCGTCCAACACGCTGTATGCGGTCAAGCGCCTGATCGGGCGCCGTTATGATGACCCGACCGTGGCCAAGGACAAGGGGCTGGTTCCCTACGAAATCGTCAAGGGCGACAATGGCGATGCGTGGGTCGAGGCACAGGGCAAGAAATACGCCCCCGCCCAGATTTCCGCTTTCATCCTTGGCAAGATGAAGGAAACCGCCGAATCGTATCTTGGTGAGGCCGTCAAGCAGGCCGTCATCACGGTTCCGGCCTACTTCAATGACGCCCAGCGTCAGGCCACGAAGGACGCGGGCCGTATCGCCGGTCTGGAAGTGCTGCGTATCATCAACGAGCCGACCGCTGCCGCGCTGGCCTATGGCCTGCAGAAGAAGAACAGCGGCACCATCGCGGTCTATGACCTTGGTGGCGGCACGTTCGACGTTTCCGTCCTCGAGATTTCCGATGGCGTGATCGAGGTGAAATCCACCAACGGTGACACCTTCCTCGGCGGTGAAGACTTTGACGCCCGCATCATCAGCTACCTCGCCGATGAGTTCAAGCGCGATCAGGGCATCGACCTGCGTCAGGACAAGCTGGCCCTGCAGCGCCTGAAGGAGGCGGCAGAAAAGGCGAAGATCGAACTTTCCTCCTCCAAGGAAACCGAGATCAACCTGCCGTTCATCACCGCTGACGCGTCCGGCCCGAAGCACCTTGTGCTGAAGCTGACCCGCGCCAAGCTGGAAAGCCTGGTTGACGACCTGATCCAGCGCACGCTGGAACCCTGCCGTGCGGCCATGAAGGACGCAGCCGTGTCCGCGGCCGAAATCGATGAGGTCATCCTCGTCGGCGGCATGACCCGTATGCCCAAGGTGATCGAGGCCGTTAAGCAGTTCTTCGGCAAGGACCCCGCCCGCAACGTGAACCCCGATGAAGTCGTCGCCATTGGCGCGGCCGTTCAGGGCGCGGTGCTGCAGGGTGACGTGAAGGACGTGCTGCTTCTGGACGTGACGCCGCTGTCGCTGGGTATCGAGACGCTGGGTGGCGTGTTCACCCGCCTGATCGACCGCAACACGACCATCCCGACCAAGAAGAGCCAGACCTTCTCGACCGCGGAAGACAACCAGAACGCCGTGACCATCAAGGTCTATCAGGGCGAACGTGAAATGGCGGCTGACAACAAGCTGCTGGGCAACTTCGACCTGACCGGCATCGCCCCCGCCCCGCGTGGCGTGCCGCAGATCGAGGTGACGTTCGACATCGACGCCAACGGTATCGTGTCCGTCTCGGCCAAGGACAAGGCGACCAACAAGGAACAGCAGATCAAGATCCAGGCTTCCGGTGGTCTGTCCGAGTCCGAAATTGACAAGATGGTGAAGGATGCCGAGGCCAACGCCACGGCGGACAAGGCCAAGAAGGAACAGGTCGAGGCCCGTAACCAGGCTGAAGGTCTGACCCATCAGGTCGAGAAGTCGCTGAGCGAAGCTGGCGACAAGGTTCCGGCGGCTGACAGGACCGAAGCGGAAGAGGCGATTGCCGAAGTCCGCAAGGCGCTTGAAGGCACGGACAGCGAAGCCCTGAAGAAGGCGACCGATCGCCTGACGCAGGCCGCCATGAAGGTTGGCGAAGCTGTCTACAAGGCTGGCGAGGGCGAGCCTGCACCGGGTGCTGCACCCGGCGGCGCGCCGAAGGACGAAAAAGTAGTCGACGCCGACTTCGAAGACGTGGACGACTCCAAGAAGTCCTGATTGACGCTGGGCGTCATACAGGCTCCGAAATGGCGGGGCGGACCTTCGGGTCCGTCCCACCCTTTCACCAGATGGCGCCCGTGCTTCTGTGAAGACGGGCGCTTTTCATATTCCGCATAACGACATGATCCGGAACGCGAGGATGACGCCGCGATAAGTCGGGCGGCCGCGTTTGCTAGAGGACCCCCATGGCCACCAAGATAGATTATTACGCAGTCCTTGAAATTTCGCGCGATGCCAGTGGTGACGAGATCAAGCGCGCGTATCGCAAGCTGGCCATGCAGTATCACCCCGACCGCAATCAGGGCGACGCGGAAGCGGAAAACAAGTTCAAGGAAATCAACGAAGCCTATGATGTCCTGAAGGACGATCAGAAGCGCGCCGCCTATGACCGCTTCGGCCACGCCGCCTTCGAGGGTGGCGGGCCGGGACATGGTCCCGGTGGCTTCGATTTCGGCGGTGGCGGACTGGGTGACATCTTCGAACAGATGTTCGGGGACATGATGGGCAACCGTCGTGACAGCCGCCGTTCGGGCGCCGACCTTCAGGTGCAGGTCACGATCACCTTTGCCGAGGCGTTTACCGGCGTCAAAAAGAAGATCACCGTCCCCACCCGCGTCATCTGCGAAAGCTGTGATGGTTCCGGCTCCGCCGACAAGGACCAGCAGCCCGAAACCTGCCCCTCCTGTCACGGGGCGGGCAAGGTGCGTGCGCAGCAGGGCTTCTTCTTCGTCGAACGCCCCTGCCCCACCTGCCATGGTTCGGGCCGCCTGATCCGCAATCCGTGCAAGGAATGTCATGGTTCCGGCACGGTGGAAAAGAACCGCAGCATCGAAGTCGCCATTCCCGCGGGCGTGGAAGACGGCACGCGCATCCGTATTTCCGGCGCGGGCGAAGCGGGCGGCAAGGGTGTTCCGGCGGGCGATCTGTATGTGCATGTCGCGGTGGAATCCCACCCGATCTTCCAGCGCGATGGCGCCAATATCTACTGCCGCGTGCCCGTGCGCATGGGACAGGCCGCCCTTGGGACCGAGATCGAGGTGCCGGTGGTTGATGGATCGCGCACCAAGGTCAAGATCCCGGCGGGTACGCAGACGGGCGAACAGTTCCGCCTGCGTGGCAAGGGCTTCTCGGTCCTGCGGTCTTCCGCGCGTGGTGACATGTATATTCAGGTCGTGGTGGAAACGCCCCGGCACCTGAGCAAACGCCAACGTGAACTGCTGGAGGAATTCGAGGACGACGCCGCAGGCCACGCCAAGGGCAGTCCCGAAAGCACCGGCTTTTTCAGCAAGGTGAAGGACTTTTTTGAAGGCAAGCTCTGACCCGGTCCGTCAGCCTTTGGCTGACATGACAGGGCGACAGTTGAAATTGCTGATTATTCAGGTGTAGGGTCGGACCACTATTCATGGTGAATCCCCCCAACTCGCACCATGAGTAGAGTCAGGCGGCGCGATCCCCCGGTCGCGCCGCCATTTTCATGTCGGCACTGGTGGAGAGAAACAGCATGAACGCGCAGCCATTGCGTATCGGGATCGCGGGCCTGAACGGGCGTGTCGGGCGTCTTCTGGCGGAAGAAGTGCCTGCGGGTGGCGCGGTTCTGGCGGGTGGCACAACGCGTGACGGCACGCCGGTCGCCGGTCTGGACTGCCCTGTTCATGCCCATATTGCCGATCTGGCGCGTGAGTGCGATGTGGTGATCGATTTCACCCATGCCAGCACGGTTGCTGCGCATGCCACGGCTCTGGCTGAAACGGGTACTGCATGGGTGCTGGGCACTACCGGCCTGTCGCCCGCGCAGCAGCAGGCTGTTGATGCGGCGGCACGTCAGATTGGCGTGGTGCAGGCGGCCAATTTCTCGCCCGGTGTAACACTCGTCACCCGTCTTGCGCGCCAGATGGGGGCAGCACTGCCGGGCAGCGATTACGACGCTGAAATACTGGAAATGCATCATCGCCAGAAGGTTGACGCCCCGTCCGGCACGGCGCTGGCCATGGGGCGCGCCGTAGCCGATGGGCGCGGTATCCGGCTGGAAGATCATATCGAAAGCGGTCGTGACGGCCATACCGGCCCGCGCGCCGATGACGCGATCGGTTTTGCCGCCCTGCGCGGCGGCCAGATTGTGGGTGAGCATTCGGTCATCTTCACCTCCGGCCATGAACAGATCGTCCTGACCCACCGTTCCTTCGACCGCAGGGTCTATGCAACGGGTGCGGTGTGGGCGGCAAAATGGCTCCGGGGGCGTCCTGCCGGTCTTTATGATATGGAAGATGTGCTGGACCTGAACGCAGGGTCCTGAAGGCGTGGCCGACTGGGGGCGGGATGGTGGTATTCAGGGAAATGGCTTGACGCTCGTTTCCGTTTACGCCAAACGCATGCGATCATTCGCCGGTTGATCCATAAGGCGTTATTCCTACTCCACATAAGGCAGACAGGACCATCATGCGTAATAAAGGCGATTTTCTGTTTACATCGGAATCGGTATCCGAAGGGCATCCCGACAAAGTCGCCGACCGGATCAGCGACACTGTTCTTGACGCGTTTCTGACAGCAGACGGTGAATCGCGGGTTGCGTGTGAGACACTGGTCACAACCAACCGCATCGTTCTGGCGGGTGAGGTTCGTGGTCCGTCTTCGGTCACGGCTGACCAGCTTATTCAGGGCGCGCGCGACGCGGTGAAGGATATCGGCTACGATCAGGCCGGTTTCTCATGGCGCAACGCCGAGGTCGAATACTACCTGCACGCACAGTCCGCCGACATCGCCGTGGGCGTCGACAGCGCCGGTGACAAGGACGAAGGCGCAGGCGATCAGGGCATCATGTTCGGTTTCGCCACGCGTGAGACCGAAAGCCTCATGCCCGCGCCGCTGTTCTATGCGCATGACATCCTGCACCGCGTGCGTGACCTGCGTAAGGCGGGCGACCCGCGTGCGGCGGCCCTGCAGCCCGATGCCAAGAGCCAGGTCACCCTGCGCTATGTCGACGGCAAGCCCGTGGGCGCCACCTCCGTCGTGATTTCGACCCAGCACGTTGAAGGGGCCAGCCAGGCCACCATCCGTGAGGAACTGGGCAGCATCGTGCGTGATGTCCTGCCGGAAGGCTGGATGCCGCCGGAAAGCGAATTCTACGTCAACCCGACCGGCATTTTCGTCATCGGTGGTCCCGATGGTGACTGCGGCCTGACGGGACGCAAGATCATTGTCGACACCTACGGTGGCGCGGCCCCGCATGGCGGCGGCGCATTCTCCGGCAAGGACCCGACGAAGGTTGACCGTTCGGCTGCCTATGCCTGCCGCTATCTGGCAAAGAACGTCGTGGCTGCCGGTCTGGCCGACCGCTGCACGCTGCAGCTTTCCTACGCCATCGGCGTGTCGCACCCGCTGTCCGTCTATGTCGATCTTGATGGCACCGGCAAGGACGTGGATGAGGAAAAGCTGGGCAACGTGCTGCGTGAAGTCATGGACCTGACGCCGCGCGGCATCCGCAAGCACCTGCGCCTGAACCGCCCGATCTACACGCAGACCTCGGCCTATGGCCATTTCGGTCGCACGCCCGACGCGGCGAAGGACGATTTCACGTGGGAGCAGACCGATCTGGTCGACGCCCTGCGCGGCGCGTTCAACCGCTAAGGTCGCATTCGGGGCGGGGCATCACGCCCTGCCCGCTTCGGTTGCATTATGCGACCGGGGCCTATCGGGGGCCTGCCATGACTGCTTTTACAAGCGGGTCGCGGCGGCCCCTGTTGCGTTTCATCACCGCCCCGTGGGGGTAATCATGTCGTGCGGTCCGTCCGTTACGGCAGCAGGAGCAGGATTTTCGGACCTATGACCGCCTCCGTGGATGTAAAGGCATCTCCAGACCGGCTTTACGGGCGCCATCGCGGCCATCCGCTGCGCGCGCGCCAGCAGCGGCTTGTGGACCAGACCCTGCCACGGCTGCGTTTTGCGGAATCCGCCATTGCGGACCCGGCAACGGGCTTCGGGCGCGGGCCGGAACAGATATGGCTGGAAGTCGGCTTTGGTGGTGGCGAACATTCGCTGGCCCAGCATGCAGCCAATCCCGATGTAGGTTACATCGCCTGCGAGGTGTTCGAGAACGGACTGTGTTCCCTGCTCTCCCGCGTGGTGCCCGAAGGGGGGGAGGAAACCGCCCCCGTGCCGGACACGCTGCGCATATGGGATGAGGACGCCCGTATCCTGCTGCAACGCCTGCCCGATGCGTCGATTGACCGCATGTTCCTGATGTTTCCAGATCCATGGCCCAAATCCCGCCATGCCAAGCGGCGTTTCATCCACCCCGAGACCGTGAAGATGGCCGCGCGCATCCTGCGTCCCGGTGCGGTCTGGCGGGTGGCGAGCGATGATCCCACCTATCAAGCATGGGTGGAGGAAGTCATGGGCGCGCAGGACCTGTTCGAGACCGCGCCACCCGTAAAGCAGCGCCCCGAGGGCTGGCCGCCCACGCGATATGAAGCCAAGGCGCTGCAGGCGGGTCGCCAGCCGTTCTACTGGACGTTCGTGCGCCGCTGATTACGACAGCGCGGTACCTGTCAGCCGTTCCGCCACCGCCCATAGCCGCCGTGCGATGGCAAGGTCGCGGGCGGCAGGCGGGATGATCGCTTCGGCTACATGGCCACGGCGTTCGCCCCAGCCATCAGGGCCATAATAGCCGCCATCGCGGGCTTCGGCGGCCATGGCGGCGAATTCAATGGGCAGCGCGCCGTCGGCAGCGGACTGTCCCATCAGCCGGAAGGCCCAGATCGCGCCAAGGCGCGTCAGGCGTTCCTGTAATCCCTGCTTCGTACCCAGCCGGCTTGCGGCGATATCGGTCATGGACCAGCCCGGATGGGCGGCGATGGAATGCAGCGGCCAGTTATGTGTCCGGGCCTGACGGTCCAGTTCCAGCGCGAATATCAGGTCGGCCAGCTTGCTCTGGTTATACGCGCGGAACGGGGCGTAGCGACGGCGGGCCTGCAGGTCATCAAATACGATCCTGCCCGACAGGGCGGCAAGGCTGGCGACGGTCACAATCCGCCCGCCCTGCGGGGCCGCACAGAGCAGCGTACGCAGCCGCGCTGTCAGCGCGAAGGGGCCAAGAAAATTGGTGCCGAACTGGAGTTCGAAGCCATCGGCGGTTTCCAGCCGGCGCGGGGTGCCCATCACCCCGGCATTGTTGACCAGTATGTCCAGCCTGTCCGTTTCCTGCGCCAGATCGTGGGCGAAGCTGGCGATGGAGTCCAGGCTGGCCATGTCCACAAGCCGGAAGGACGCATCCGCCCCCGGCAGTTCAGTCTGCATCCGCGCAAGGGCGGCGAACCCCTTTTCGGGGTTGCGCCCCGCCAGCATGACCCGTGCCCCACGCGATGCAAGACCAAGGGCGGTCTGGTAGCCAAGGCCGCCGGTCGCCCCCGTGACAAGGGCAAGATGCCCGTCCAGGCGTGGCGCCTGTTTGACGGTCCAGTGTCTGGTCATTTTTCAGTCTGCTCCCCGGATTGGTTCATTTCCCGTTCCGCAGCCGCTTCGGCCTCGGCCGCAAGGCGGGCTTCATGGCGGCGCAGGAAGATGACGGAACATAACAGCATGATCCCCCCACCGATTGCGACCGCTATTCCCACCGGCCCGGAAATGCGTGAAATGCTATGGCCAAGGTAATAGGCGGCATAGGCATACCCCCCGGCCCAGAATATGCCACCGATCGCATTGAACAGCAGGAAACTGGGCCACGGCATTTCATTGGCGCCCGCCAGCAGGGCCACGAACATGCGCAGGAAGGCGATGAAGCGCCCGAAAGCCACGATAACCCCGCCATACCGCTTGAACAGGAAACGCCCGGTCTGCAGGCGGCGCGGGGTCAGGCCGATGCGGGTACCCTTGCGTTCCAGCAGCGGATGGCCCAGCCACCTGCCGATCAGGTAGCCGAAATTGTCGCCCATGATCGCGCCGATGATACCCGCCACCGCCACCCATGCGATGTCGAGCCGGTGCGTCGCCGCACAGTAGATCCCGGCGGAAATAAGCAGGGTTTCCGCCGGAAGGGGTGCCCCCATGCTTTCCAGCATGACGATGACGCCAATCACGCCATATCCGTAATGCTGGAAAAGATGTTCAAGATGCTGAAGCAGCGGACTACCTGTCAGAAAGAAAAAGATTATGTAGGTTACGGACCCAGCCCGTGGAAGCACGGTTTGCGCAATCCCGATCCCATTGTCACGCACAAATGGCAGGAGCAGAAACATGACCCAGTCCAGCACCAGCGGCAAGGCAGGCCCTGAAACCCGTCCGTATGGCACGTGGCCTTCCCCCGTCAGTGCGGCCCTTGTGGCGGGGAAGACGGTCTCCCTGTCCGATGTGCGGGTCGATGGCCGGGACATCTACTGGATCGAAGGTCGCCCGGCGGAAGGGGGCCGCAGGGTGCTGGTGCGTGCCCGGGCGGGACAGGTGGCGGATGTCACGCCGCCACCCTTCGATGTTGGCAGCCGCGTGCATGAATATGGCGGCGGCGCCTATACGGTACGGCGCGGGCGCATTGCCTTCAGCAACCGCCGCGATGGCAGCCTGTGGCTGATGGAGGCGGACACGCCACGCTGCCTGTCGCGCGGTGAGGGGCTGCGTTATGCCGACCTGACGTTCAGTCCCGATGGCCGTTTCCTGTTCTGCGTGCGTGAAGATCACCGCGTGACGGAAGGCGAACCCGCCGCCGCCCTTGTGGTACTGGACTGTAACGCGGCAGGTGATCCCGCGTTCAATGGCGGGACGCCGCTGGTGATGGGGCCGGATTTCGTGTCCTCTCCCCGTCCTTCCCCCGATGGCCGGTATCTTGCATGGATCGAGTGGGATCATCCCGCCATGCCATGGGATGCCACGCGCCTGCGTGTCGCCAGCCTGTTGCAGGAAGGTGATGATCCGCCACGCCTTGCCGCGCCGTGGACCCTGGCCGGGGGTGATGGAACGGCGGAATCCGTTATCGAACCCTGCTGGGATGCGGCGGGGCGGCTGCTGGCGCTGTCTGACCGTACCGGATGGTGGAACCTGTATGGTTTCGACACCACGTCCGGGGTGGCGACGGCACTGGCCCCGATGGAAGCGGAAATCGGCCAGCCGCACTGGATTTTTGGCCTGCGCAGCTATGTGCCCCTGACCGATGGCTGCATTCTGGCGATGGTTGTCAGCGGGGGTGAGGCACGGATCGTGTCCATTCATGATGGCAATGTGACACCGCTGGATCTTGGTGCGCCTTCCGGCTGTCCCGCCCCGCTGGAAGGGGGCGGGTTTGCATGGCTCGATGCGCCATCTGACCGGGCGGCGGCGGTGGTCTGTGGCCAGCCCGACCAGCCCCCCCGGATATTGCGGCGGGCCGCCGACCTGCCGCTGGACACAGCCGATATCGCCCTGCCCCGCACCATCCGCTTTCCCCTGCCCGATGGCGACGGGCCTGGACATGCGTTTTTCTATGCCCCCGCCAATGCCCGTCATGACGGGCCAGTGGGGGAAAAACCGCCGCTGGTGGTCCTTGCCCATGGTGGGCCGACGGGGCGGGCCAGCACGGCGTTTTCGTTCAAGGTACAGTGGTGGACCAGCCGTGGCTTCGCCGTGGTTGATGTCAATTATGGTGGTTCGACCGGTTTCGGGCGCGCCTATCGGCAGCGGCTGGAACGCCAGTGGGGCGTGGTCGATGTGGATGACTGTATCGCCGCATGCGAATATCTGGCCCAGAACGGGCAGGTCGATCCGGCGCGTATCGTCATACGCGGCAGCAGCGCGGGTGGTCTGACGGTATTGCTGGCGCTGGCGCGATCGGACCTGTTTGCTGCGGGCACCAGCCTGTATGGCGTGACCGACCTGCGTGCGCTGGCGCAGGATACCCACAAGTTTGAATCACGTTATCTGGATACGCTGGTTGGCCCCTTCCCTGCGGATGAAGCGACCTATCTTGCCCGGTCGCCCCTTACGCAGGTCGCGCGCATTCATGCGCCGGTCCTGTTCCTACAGGGACTGGAAGACAGGGTGGTGCCGCCCGCGCAGGCGCGGTCCATGGTCGCGGCCTTGCGTGGCGATGGCGTGCCCTGTGCGCTGTATGAATTTGAAGGCGAAGGCCATGGCTTCCGTCAGGAAGCGACCATCTGCAGGGCGTGGGAACTGGAACTGGCGTTCTACCAGCAGGTGCTGAGATTACCGGTAGCCCCTGCCCTTGCGGTCGATCTGGTGCCGCCCTTGCAGGGCGGGTGATCCCCTGCGGCACGTATCCCGGTGGCGGGCCGGTCGTCTGTTCCCATAAGGAACGGGTGGTCCCCATGATACGGGGGCGGTGCATCCATGACCGGATATGCCGCCCGCCGCATGGTGGTCAGTCGTCGTCGGTTTCTTCCGCGATGGCGGTGTTGCCCCGCGTCGGGCGGAAGCGACCCTGACGCAGTGCTTCCTCGATATCTTCCAGCGATGCACCACGCGTTTCGGGCACCATGAAGAAGACAAACAGCACCGAAAGCAGGTTGACCCCGGCATAGAACCACATGGTGCCACCCAGCGTGATCTTGGTAACCAGCGTCAGCGCCGTGCTGGTCACCAGCAGGTCACTGCCCCACAGCATGGCGGCATGCAGGCTGGTGGCGTTGCCGCGCATGGACAGCGGGAACATCTCGGCCCCCAGCAGCCAGCCGACAACCTGTATGCCGCCCGCGTTGAACACCATGAACAGCAGCATGAAGGCAATGATCAGCCAGCTACCCATGCTGCCCGGCTGCGGGTGCATGAGGAACATGATGCCAAGGCCGATCAGGCTCAGCACGCTGCCCGGCCCCATGACCAGCACAAGGCGGCGGCGGCCGATCCGGTCAACGATGTTGGAACCCAGTATGGTCATGACCAGATAGATGATGGAAATGCCGATGCTGGCCATAAGGGCGGATGAACTGCCAAACCCCGCATCCGACAGGAAGGTCGGGGCATAATAGATCATCATTTCCAGGCCGCCCGCCTGCGTGAAGAACGCCACGCCAAGGGCCGCGACCAGCGCGGGGCGCACCCATGGCTGCATGATGCCGCGCCAGCCAATGTCACGGGGGTCGGTTTCCTCGTTCGCATTGGCGTGGATGTGGCGGATTTCACGGCGGATCTCGCGCTTGGTGGTGCGGATGCGCTGCAACTGCTCCAGTGCGGAATCAAGGCTTTCATGTTCGGCCGCCCAGCGCGGGCTTTTGGGCAGGAAGAACATGGAGATGAACACGATGGCGGCGGGAATGGCCGCAATGGCCACCATGGGCCGCCAGCCCCACGCGTCACGCGCGGTAAAACCAATGATATTGGCGGCGAAAATGCCGATACCGATCGCGATGTTGAACATCGTCACCATGTGGCCGCGCTGGTGCGCGGGTGCCAGTTCCGAGATGTACATGGGCACCACCTGCGTGGACCCGCCCACCGCAAGCCCCAGGAACACACGCGCGGCGATAAGCATGTAGACATCCGGCGCGAAGGCGCAGGCCATGGCCCCCAGCACGAACACCGCCGTCACGATCATGACGGACATGCGGCGGCCGAAGCGTTCGGACAGCCAGCCCGTCATGAGCGAACCGATCACCGCGCCCGCCAGAATGGCGGAGGCCACCATCTCCTGATAGAAACTGCTCAGGTGGAATTCGCGGGTGATGAGCAGCAGCGCGCCCGATACGATGCCGGTGTCGTAACCATAGAGGCCGCCGCAGATGGCGGCCACGATGGCTGCGAGCCATAAAGTCTTGCGGGCATTGGGCGAGATTTCGATCTGCGACAGATCGGGTAACGGTTCGGTGGTCTGCTGTTCAAGTGGGGCTGGCGGGGCTTGGTCATTCATACGGGTGCCTTCTCCTTCCTGTTGTAAATGCTTCGGTTCCGATCTGGTTCCCTGCATGGGGTCGCCCCGCCCTAGCGGGGCGGGGTGTGCAGGGCGGCTTTCGTGCTGGCGATCCGGTCCAGGGTCGCATGCAGGCGGGACCAGTCATCCATGGCGGCGATGGGCTGCCAGATGGCTTCCACCGTTTCAACGGCCATCATGGCCGGCGCCGCATTGCCAAAATATGAATGCGACAGGTCGATGCCCGCCGCGGGCTCATGCTGCATGATCCGGTCATGCACCGGCCGGAAACTGTCCTGTGCATAAAAGTCTCCACGCGGCCCTTCTGTCGCGCGTTTCTGGCTTTCGGGGCCACCATACCAGTCAAAAAACGGAAGTTCAAATCCAATCTGGCTTTCATCCATGAAAGAGAACAGATATTCCCGCAGTTCCATGGAGGATTTTCTTGAACTCTCTTTCAGTCCCAATCTTTTAAGGACTGTAATATCAAGGAATCTTTCATACCGTTCCCAGAACTTGTCAAAAATACTTTGTATCTTCTCAAGCGTGGAAAAAGGCAGCAGGCACTCCCCCAGCCGCGCCACGTTCCACGTCATCGCCTCTGGCTGTCGGCCATATGAATACAGGCCGGAATGATCGAAATAGGCGGCGGTAAAACGGGGATCAAAACTGGGCAGGAACCGCCAGGGACCGTAATCGAAGCTTTCCCCGGTAATATTGATGTTATCGGTATTGAGCACGCCATGGACAAAGCCCGCCGCCATCCACTGGGCCGTCATTTCCGCCATGCGCAGGGTTGCAGCATCATACAGGGCCGCAGCAGGGTCGGCAGCGCCGGTCAGTTGGGGGTAATAGGTCTCGATCACATAGGCCACCAGCCGTTCCATGCTGGCCCGGTCATCCTGCGCCATCAGGCGCTGGAAGGTGCCGATGCGGATATGGGAATGGCTGAGCCGGGCCAGCACGCATGACCGCGTGGGCGAAGGTTCATCGCCACGATGAAGCTGTTCGCCGGTTTCAATCACGCTGAGCGTGCGGGAAGTCCGCACCCCCAGCGCATCCAGATGCTCACTGGCCAGGATTTCCCGCATGCCGCCTTTCAGCGTCAGGCGGCCATCGCCGCCGCGTGACCAGGGCGTGGTGCCGCTGCCCTTGGTGCCGATATCGAGCAGGCGGCCATCCACCGCATCCATAAGCTGCGCGAACAGGAAGCCGCGCCCGTCCCCCAGATCGGGATTGTAGGAACGGAACTGGTGCCCGTGATAGCGCAGCGCCAGCGGGTGCGGCAGCGAACCGGGCAGCGGGTCGAAATATCCGAAATGGCGCGTCCACTCCGTATCATCGAGCGTATCGAGACCGATGCGCGGTGATACGTCGTCATTGCGGTAGCGCAGGATATGGGCCGGGAAGTCGGCGGCCTTCACCACATCGTAGAATTCATCGCCCAGCCGGCTGTGATGGGTGGCGGGTGCGTATCTGTCTGAAAACGGCATTTCTATATACTTTATGTGTGATAATAAATTATTACGTAACCGCATCACAAAGCGGCAGGTCGAGCGAAACGGGCGCCCTGCCCTGCATGCAGTCGGTCACTTCGCGGGTGGATACGGCGGCGGGATTGTCGGGTGTCCAGCGTGGGGCATTGTCCTTGTCAATCAGGCGCGCACGCACGCCTTCGGCAAAGTCGGGACGGCGCAGGAGGTGGTAGATCAGGTGGAATTCCTGCTCCAGCACGCTGTCCAGATCGGGCAGCCTGCGTGCGGCATGATACGCCGCAAAGGTGACATACAGCGAAAAGGGACTGGCGCGGTTCAGCGCCATCAGGTCCGCCTGCGCCCACTCCGCCGGGTGCGCGTGCAGCCTGCGCATGATTTGTGGCACGTCCGGCGCATCATAGACCGCTGCGATATCCGCAATATCCGGCCCGGATGGTAGGGCCGGACAGGGGGGCAGACTGTCCACTACCCTGCCCGCGGGCTGGTGGATGAGCGCGTCAGCCAGCGTATCGAGCATGCTAGAATGGGCCTGACGGTCCGCAAACCCGGCATCAAGGGCGGCGGTGGCGTTCATGTATCCGCCCGTCAGCGCAAGGCGCAACCCGCTCAGGCCCGGCGCGCGCGACAGCAGGTATGATCCGCCCGCATCAGGTGTCAGCGCAATGCCGGTTTCAGGCATGGCGAGGCACGACCGTTCGGTCACGATCCGGTAGCGGGCATGACCGCCCAGCCCGATCCCGCCACCCATGGCGATACCGTCCATGAAGGATACGACCGGCTTCGGATACCCCGCCAGAAGGGATGCCAGCCGGTAGGTACGGCGGAATGGCTCGGCTGCCGCCATGGGACCATCGGTTTCAAGGCGGCGGAGGATGGCGCGGATATCCCCGCCCGCGCAGAAGGCCCTGGGGCTGGTGCTGTCCAGCAGTACGGTTGTGATGGCGGGATCATGCCGCCACGCCTGCAGGCGGGCGGTGATGTGGGTGAGCATGTCGATGTTGAGGGCATTGAGTGCGCCCGGCCGGTTGAGCGTGATGCGCCCCAGTCCGCCCGTGTGGCGTATGTGGATCAGTTCAGGGTCCATACCATGGCTCCTTATGCGGTTTGCGGTATTCAACCGGCCCAGAATGCGCTACCCCGGCTACCGTCCGGCGTCACGGCTGCGTGCGGACCGACAGGCATGCAACAGCGACTGAGGCAGAGTATCATGGGAGTTGACGCCCTTACCTTCCGTAACGCCATGGCGCGGCTGGGCGCGGCGGTAAATGTTGTCACTACCGGAACACTGGATGATCCGGCGGGTTTTACGGCTTCCGCCGTCTGTTCGGTAACGGATACGCCACCGACAGTACTGGCCTGCCTGAACCGCAATTCGCGCGTGCGGGATCGCTTCCGCGTGGATGCGGCCATGTGCATCAACGTGCTCGCGGCCGAACAGATGGACATATCGGGCGTATTCGCCAGCCCGCTTGAGCAGGCCGAACGTTTCCGTTCCGGTCACTGGACCACGCTTACGACCGGTGCGCCCGTGCTGGAGGAAGCGATCCTGTCGCTCGACTGCCGGATTGAACGCATTGTGGAGGTTGGCACCCACAGCGTCATGTTCGGTGCAGTGGAAAGCGTGCGCACCAGCGGCCCGCGTGGCGGACTGGTCTATTTCAACCGTACCTACCACATGCTGCCCCACGCGACGGAAGAATAGCCACCGCGCCGCGCGTTAAGGAAAAATCCAGTCTTTTGCCCCATGAAAGGTCCGATGGACCGAAACGGGAGCACGGACACGATGGACAGGACGCCAGACAGGACAACCATGCGCGCGGGGCGGGTTCCTGTCTTGACGCTGCGCAGGCTGATCTGGATACATGCTGGGCTTGCCCTTTTCGTGGTACTGATCGCCATGTGGGTGGATTACCTGCCGGACTGATTCCCGCTCCTGTACAGGCGTGCGGGCGGATATGCCGGCAACCGGACACAGGAGCATCGGCAGTGGCCCGCACGAAACAGATGGCCCGGACTGCGTCCCCGGCGGGGATGGAAGCACTGCTCGATCAGGCGGCTTCCCTGTGTCAGGCGCGCTCCGTACGGCTGACGGACATACGCAGGCTGGCGCTGGGGCTGGTGCTGGCGTCCGACCGACCGCTGGGGGCCTATGAACTGCTGGAACAGATCCGTATCAGCCGGGGCAGGCCGGTCGCCCCGCCCACGGTGTACCGGGCGCTGGATTTCCTGCTGGAACAGGGGCTGATCCACAAGATCGAACGTCTTTCCGCCTTTGTCGGCTGCCGGCATATGCTTGAATCCGGCCATGCCTGTCACGGGCATGTGCATGCGGCGCAGTTCCTGATCTGCAGCCAGTGCGGGCGTGTTACGGAACTGGATGATCCCCATATCGTCAGGGCGCTGCTTGAAGTGACGCGCGCGCGCGGTTTTTCGGTCCGGCAGACCACGATCGAGGCCGAAGGGATATGCGCCGCCTGCGCCTGAACGGGCGGCGGCGGTTTACCGGCATGGATGGGGCAGGGGCATGGCGCAACGGCGAAAAGGCGGGATGGCTGAACTGCCGTTTGCGCCCATGCCGCGCAAACGCCGGCAGCGCAGGCCCCCTCCGTCCCTTCCGGCTTCCCCAACCATAGGTCCGTCCATACCCCAGTCCGACCTGTTCACCGGTGCCCGTACCGCCACACGGCACGTGCTGACCTATCTTGATACGGTCAGCCTCGGGCTGGGGATCGTGAACATGCGCAGCCTGCGTGGCGATGACGGGCCGGATGGCTATCTGTACCATGTGACGACCCGGACGGAGCTGGCAACGATACAGGCCCGGGGCACGGTCCTGTTCTCGGCCCGCGCGCCGCTGGTGCTGACGGAACGCAATGGCGTGCCCGCATGGCTTGCGGACATGATGGACATCACGGAACCCGATGGCGGGCAGGGGGATGTGCCGGTCATTTTTCGCGTGAAACGCTTTGCCATCGATGGCCTGGTGGAAAATGATCCTGACCGGACACGGCGCTATGGTGTATCGTTCTATCTCCTGACCGGCGTGGCCGGGCAGGACTGAACATAATTTCCGGCAACAATAAAAATCATTACAGGACCGGCCCCCATGGGAAATCCATCCGAGACAACTGGATCTGATTCCACGCGACTGCGTACCCTTATTATCGGCTGCCTCGCCGCGCTGGCGGGGCTTATGGCGGGACTGGATATCGGCGTCATATCTGGTGCGCTGGACCTGCTGGCGCGGACTTTCCACGCCTCTACCCTGCAGCAGGAATGGATTGTCAGTTCCATGATGGCAGGCGCCGCCATAGGCTCGCTGTGCGGCGGGTGGATGTCGCACCAGATCGGGCGCAAGCATGCGCTGCTGGTCGGTGCGCTGGTATTCGTGGCGGGATCGCTGGCCTGCGCGCTGGCATGGTCGATTCCGTCCATGATCGTGGGGCGGCTGGTCATGGGGCTGGCCATCGGGGTGGCGGCCTTTACCGCGCCCCTCTACCTGTCCGAGATCGCAAGCGAGCAGGCGCGTGGCGCCATGATCTCGACCTACCAGCTCATGATCACCGCTGGCATTTTCATAGCCTTTCTCAGCAACACCATGTTCAGCTATTCCGGCAACTGGCGCGGCATGTTCGCGGTTGCCGCCGTGCCCGGCGTGCTGTTCCTGATCGGTGTGCTGTTCCTGCCCTACAGCCCGCGCTGGCTCATGATGCGGGGCCGCCGCAGCGAAGCGCTACAGGTGCTTGAGGACCTGCGTGACGACCATAGCGTCGCCATGCAGGAAATACAGAATATCAGCCGCCAGCTTCAGATGAAGCAGCGTGGCTGGAGCCTGCTGCGCCATAACGGCAATTTCCGCCGCTCCATCTTTCTGGGCATGGCGTTGCAGGTCATGCAGCAGCTCGCCGGGGTGAACGTGGTCATGTACTACGCGCCCAAGATCTTCGCGCTGGCAGGTTATGTAGGGCCTGCGCAGCTATGGTGTACGGCCATGGTGGGGCTGGTGAACATGCTGGCCACGTTCATCGCCATTGGCCTGGTCGATCGCTGGGGGCGCAAGCCGATCCTGTATACCGGCTTCATTATCATGGCGATCGGGATGGGTTTCCTCGGGCTCATGCTGAACCGTCCCGTTCTGGGGCAGACGGAACAGATCATCTCGGTCTTCATGCTGCTGATCTACATTTCCGGCTTCGCCATGTCCGCCGGGCCGTTGATGTGGGTCCTGTGTTCGGAGGTGCAGCCACTGCAGGGACGTGACCTTGGCATTTCCATTTCCACCCTGACGAACTGGGTCGCCAACATGATCGTGGGGGCCAGCTTCCTGTCGCTGCTGCAATGGATGGGCAATGGCCCGACCTTCTGGCTGTTTGCCGGGCTCAACCTGTTTTTCGTGCTGGTGACATGGCGCTTCGTTCCCGAAACACGCGACATGTCGCTTGAAAAGATCGAACAGCGCCTGATGGCGGGTCTGCCGCTGCGTGAAATCGGGCAGGGCGATCCGCTGCCCGACTCCCGGTAATATCTGTCCGGCAGCCTGCATCGCAGGCTGCCGGGGTGCCTGTCAGCCTGCCTGCCAGCCATCCTGCTGCAGGGCGACACCCGCCAGATACAGGCTGCCGCATATGATGACGCGCGCGGGTGGTGCGTCCGGCGGTGCGGTACGGGTCAGGCTGGCCAGTGCTTCGCGCAATGTGGGGCCTGCCGTCGCCTTGCCGTTCGATGCCGCGATGATGTCGGCCACAGGCTGCGCCAGATGCTGGTCTTTTTCCGCCACGGCCTGCACGCTGGCCGCGCGGGTCAGGAGCGGAGCAAGAAAGCCGGTCGCATCCTTGGTCTGTTTCATGCCAATGACCAGATGGGTGGGCCGGTCAGGCCACGCATCCATCACCTGTGCCAGCACTTCGCCCGCGCCGGGGTTATGCCCACCATCCAGCCACAGTTCCCAGCCTGTCGGCAGCATGGCGGCAAGCTGGCCGTCCAGTCGCTGCATGCGCGCAGGCCAGCGCGCATGCGCAATGCCGCCCCATGCCTGCTGCGGCAGGGGCAGGTCACTGGCGCGCAGGGTCGCCAGCGCCAGTCCTGCATTGTCGATCTGGTGGGCGCCACGCAGGCCGGGCAGGGGCAGGTCCAGCGTGCCGTGCGCATCGCGGTAGAGCAGGCCGGACCCATCCGCAGTGGCTTCCACGGACCATTCATGGTCGCGCCGCCAGAGCGGGGCTGCGTTTTCACGGGCCGTGCTGATCAGGACATCCATGACTTCGGAGGGCTGGCGGCCCGTGGCGACAGGCACGCCGGGTTTGATGATTCCCGCCTTTTCGCCCGCGATGGCGGCGAGCGTGTCGCCCAGAAACGCCTCATGATCCATGGAGATGGCGGTAATCGCGCATGCTGCGGGCTGCCGCAGCACGTTGGTGGCGTCACAACGCCCGCCCAGTCCCACTTCCACAATGGTCAGGTCCGCCGGGTGGCGCGCGCACAGCACGAAGCCTGCTGCCGTCAGGACCTCGAACACCGTAATCGGCGCACCGTCATTGACCCGTTCTATCTCTTCCAGAACCGCGGTCAGTTCGCTTTCGCCTACGATTTCACCCGCGATGCGGAAGCGTTCGGTCACATGGACCAGATGGGGCGATGTCAGGACATGGACCCGCCATCCGCCCGCTTCGGCAATGGCGCGCATGAGGGCGCAGGTGCTGCCCTTGCCATTGGTGCCGGCCACATGGACCACCGGCGGCAGGTGCCGCTCCGGATGGCCGAGGCGCGCCAGCAGCGTTTCCAGCCGTGTCAGGGACAGGTCGATCAGGGCCGGATACAGGCGGTTCAGCCGTTCGAGTATCTGCCCCGCCCGACCGACGAATTCGGGCCCGAGGGTCCGTGCGCTCATGCTGGTATCCTGCCCGGGTTCAGGCGGCGGGACGGGCGATATGGCGGAAGTTGAGCTGCCCGATCAACTGCGCCAGAACGGTCCGCAGGTCGGCGCGCTTCACCACCATGTCGAGCATGCCGTGATCAAGCAGGTATTCCGCGCGCTGGAAGCCTTCGGGCAGCTTTTCGCGCACGGTATCCTCGATCACGCGCTGGCCCGCGAAGCCGATCAGCGCATTGGGTTCGGCAATCTGGACATCGCCCAGCATGGCGAAGGATGCGGAAACGCCGCCCGTGGTCGGGTTGGTCAGCACCACCAGATAGGGCAGGCCCGCTTCCTTGAGCATTTCCACCGCGACCGTGGTACGCGGCATCTGCATGAGGCTGATCATGCCTTCCTGCATGCGTGCGCCGCCCGATGCAGTAAAGACGATCAGGGGGGACTGCTGGAGGATGGCCAGACGGGCTGCGGCAAGAAAGGCCTCTCCCAATGCTGCACCCATCGTCCCGGCGATGAACTCGAACGCCATCACGGCCACGACCGCGTTCTGGCCGCCGATCAGGCCATGAGCGACCACCATGGATTCATCAAGGTGGGATTTGGCGCGCTCATCCTTCAGGCGGTCCGTATAACGCTTGCGATCACGGAAGGAGAGGGGGTCCACAGGCACCTTGGGCAGTTCGATACGGGTATATTCGCCGTTATCGAATGTCCATTCCAGCCGTTCGGCCACGCTGGCGCGCATGTGGTGGCCACAGTGCGGGCACACGTTCAGCGCCTTGTGCAGGTCCTTGGTCAGGATCATCTGCTCGCACGATTCGCAGTTGGTCCACAGGTTGTCCGGCACTTCCCGCTTGAGCAGGCCACGGATCTTGGGACGGACGTATTCGGTCAGCCAGCTCATATTGCCTCTCCCTCAGATAGTCTGGGCGCCTGTTCAATACAGGCAGATGAACGATTGGGCCAGATTGTCATTTATTTCCGCACGTCATGCACCGCATCCGCCAGCGCGCGCAACTGTTCCAGTACCGCGGGCACGGTGCGGCTGGTGGCCTGTCCTGCCGCGTCCAGCGTGCCTTCAAGCGTGTTGAGCAGGGCGGAGGCCACAACGGCGGCATCCGCCACGCGCACGGCGTTTGCCGCAAGTTCGGGTGTGCGGATGCCAAAGCCGATGGCGATGGGCAGGTCGGTCGCCCGGCGCAGGCGGGGCAGGGCCTGCGCCAGTTCATCGGTGCTGGCGGTGCGCGTGCCGGTCACGCCGGTAATGCTGACGTAATAGACGAAGCCGGATGCGCCGCTGAACACGACGGGCAGGCGCTCATCGGGCGTGGTGGGGGCGACCAGCCGGATGATGTCCAGCCCGGCCTGTGCCGCGGGCGCGCCGAGCAGGTCGGCTTCTTCCGGCGGCAGGTCAACCACGATCAGCCCGTCCACGCCCGCCTTCTTCGCATCCACGCAAAAGCGTTCCGGCCCGTAAGCCTCGATCGGGTTGGCATAGCCCATCAGGATGATCGGGGTTTCGTCATCATCCGCGCGGAAGGCCGCGATCATTTCCAGCACGCGCTTCATGGTGGAGCCACCCTTCAGCCCGCGCAGGGCGGCCTTCTGGATGGTCGGGCCATCGGCAGACGGATCGGAGAAGGGAACGCCAACCTCGATCAGGTCGGCGCCCGCCGCGGGCATGCCGCGCAGGATGGCCAGCGCGGTATCGTAATCCGGATCACAGGCTTCCACATACGGGATCAGGGCGCCACGGCCCTGCTGGCGCAGGGTGGCGAAGCGGCGGGCGATGCGGCTCACAGTTTCACTCCCAGATGTTCGGCAACGGTGAAGATGTCCTTGTCCCCCCGCCCGGAAATGTTGACCACGAGGATTTTGTCCTTCGCCATATCTGGCGCGATCTTGGCGGCGTAGGCGATGGCATGTGCACTTTCCAGTGCCGGGATGATGCCCTCGGTACGGGTACAGAGCTGGAAGGCGTCCAGCGCCTCCTGATCGGTGGCGCCCACGTAATCCGCGCGTCCGATGTCATTGAGCCATGAATGTTCGGGGCCGACACCGGGGTAATCCAGTCCGGCGCTGATGGAATGGGCTTCCGTGATCTGGCCGTCCCCATCCTGCAGCAGATAGGTGCGGTTGCCATGCAGCACGCCCGGCTTGCCCCGTTCGATGGATGCGGCAGTACGCCCGCTGTCCAGGCCGCAGCCCGCGGCTTCCACGCCGATCAGCCTGACGTCGGGATCATCAAGGAAGGGATGGAAAATCCCCATGGCGTTGGAACCGCCCCCGATGGCCGCAACGATTGCATCGGGCAGGCGGCCTTCGGCGGCCATGATCTGTTCTTTGGTTTCCACGCCGATGATGGACTGGAAATCACGCACCATCTGCGGATAGGGGTGCGGCCCCGCGACCGTGCCGACAAGGAAATAGGTATCATGCACGTTGGTCACCCAGTCGCGCATGGCCTCGTTCATCGCATCCTTCAGCGTGCCCGCACCGGCAGTGACGGGCACGACCTCGGCCCCCAGCAGGCGCATGCGGAAGACATTGGGCTTCTGCCGCTCGACATCGGTGGCGCCCATGTAGATCGCGCATTTCATGCCGAACAGTGCGCATACGGTGGCGGTGGCCACACCATGCTGGCCTGCGCCGGTTTCGGCTACGATGCGGGTGCGGCCCATGCGGCGGGCCAGCAGGATCTGCCCCATGACGTTGTTGAGCTTGTGGGAACCGGTGTGGTTCAGTTCCTCGCGCTTCATGTAGATTTTCGCGCCGCCCAGTGCGTCGGTCATGCGGCGGGCGAACCACAGCGGGCTGGGACGGCCTACGTAATCTTTCAGGTAGTAATCCAGTTCGCGCCGGAATTCGGGGTCCGCCTGCGCGGCCGTGTAGGCGGCGTCCAGTTCCAGCAGCAGCGGCATCAGGGTTTCGGCGACGAAACGACCGCCAAAAATTCCAAAACGCCCGCGGCCGTCGGGACCGCTGCGCAGGCTGTTGGCGCCTGCCTGTGTATCTGTTGCGCTCAACTTCGCTACTCCGCAGGAAATTAGGTGCGTGGCTCTGTAGTCTTGAATGCAGCCGTCCCGGGCCGCGTATCTGGCGGTTCTGGACCGGATGGCGACAAAATACCAGCCCCCACGGCGTGCGTGCGACATGTCATGATTTGACATGTTTGCTGCCGCATGATGGATGGACACCGTCGGAACCTAAGAAAGACAGCCCATGTTTCTAGCGCATCGCCCCGGCAGCCCGGCCCAGACCGTGACCACGCCAGCCGACGGGACGGGAGCCGCGTGGCTGGACCTGCTCAATCCCACCGAGGAGGAGGAAGCCCTTGCCGCCCAGGTGACCGGCCTGCGCATTCCCACCCGCGCCCAGCTTGACGAGATCGAGAGTTCATCGCGCCTGTTCATGGAAGGGGACGCCGTCTATCTGTCGACCCCGCTGGTGCGCAAGACGCCCGATGACTTTTTTGTTTCCCCCGTGGGTTTCGTGCTCATGAAGGACCGGCTGCTGACCATCCGCTATACCGGGTTCAGCGCGTTTGACGTGGTGGCCCGGCAGGTGGCGAACCAGAGCACGGCGCTGGGCGCAAACGAGGCGGGCATACTGCTGCTGGAAGCGATCGTTGACCGGCTGGCGGATATTCTGGAGCATCTGGGCCAGGCGCTCGATGGCATGTCGCGCGATGTGTTCCAGTCCGAGGAACCGGGGCAGGCGCAGGCGGGCACCCTGCTGCGCAACATGCTGCGCCGGGTGGGCCGGTCGGGGGATCTGGGATCGTCCGTGCGTGACAGCCTGCTGGGGCTGGAGCGTATTTCGATCTTTCTGGGCGAGAACAAGCGCCATGACCTGTCCGACCGGTTGCAGGCGCGGCTGGGCACGGTGGAACGCGATATCCGTTCCCTGAATGATTTCGTGTCACAGACCGCCAACAAGGTGCAGTTCCTGCTGGATGCGACGCTGGGTTTCATCAGCATCGAGCAGAATAACGGCATGAAGATACTGACCGTGGTCAGCTTCATCGGTGTCGCCCCGACACTGGTGGCTGGTATTTACGGCATGAATTTTCATGACATACCGGAACTGAACTGGAAATACGGTTACTGGTATTCGCTGGGACTGATGGCGGCGACCGTCATACTGCCCCTGTTGTGGTTCTGGCGGCGTGGCTGGCTGGGGAAACAGTAATATCAAGTAATGGTGGCAACGCGGATGCCGGAATGTGTGCCGATTCGGCTGTTCCGGTAGTATAAACCCGGCATCTGCCATTCCGCTACTGGTGGCAGGGTCTTCCATGTCCCGCCACGTCGGGTTGCCATGGTGCCTGAAATTGCATCAGGTCATTGAAAAGTAACGTTTTGTCAGGGGATGGTAGCCGGATGCCATTTCCCTTTCGTCACGGGCTGCCCCCGCGGGGCCATTCGTGCCGTATGCAGGCTGGACTTGACGGGAAGGGAACCATGGGCTTATGATCGGGTTGTTCCACACGGCATATCCTGCCTGTCCGGAATCCCCGCCTTAATCAGTCAAGCAGCATCAACCGTTTCGTCAGAATATGGTCAAGGCTCAGCGCCCGGCGCGTCCCTTGTCAACTGATCGCTGGCTTCTGTTTTCCCTTCGTGAACTGCCCACTTATAGGCATATCCTGCATGCAACTCGCCGAACTCAAGGCCAAATCCCCAGCAGACCTTCTGGCTTATGCTGAAAGTCTGAACATTGAAAACGCATCATCTCTTCGCAAGCAGGAGCTGATGTTCACGATCCTCAAGACGCTGGCCGACAACGATCAGGCCATCTATGGGGACGGCACGCTTGAAATCCTGTCTGACGGATTTGGTTTCCTCCGCTCGCCAGAGGCCAATTACCTGCCCGGACCGGATGATATCTACATTTCCCCCAGCCAGGTCCGGCGTTTCGGCCTGCGCACCGGTGATACGGTTGAAGGCCAGATCCGCGCGCCGCGTGATGGGGAGCGGTATTTCGCCCTGCTCAAGGTCAATGCGATCAATTTCGAACCGCCCGAGGCGGTGCGCCAGCGGATCAATTTCGATAACCTGACGCCACTTTATCCCGAACGCCGCCTGCAGATGGAAGTCGAGAACTCGACTGTAGGCGGTGCGGCTGAGCCCCCCGTCAATGGCAAGGGGAAGGGCAAGACCCCGAACCGCGATTTCACGTCCCGCGTGATCGATCTGGTCTCCCCCATCGGCATGGGTCAGCGCGCGCTGATCGTCGCCCCGCCGCGTACCGGTAAAACCGTGATGCTGCAGAGCATCGCGTCCTCCATCGCCGCGAACCATCCCGAAGTCTTCCTGATCGTGCTGCTGATTGACGAGCGGCCGGAAGAAGTGACGGACATGGCGCGTTCCGTGCGGGGCGAAGTCGTTTCCTCCACCTTTGACGAACCTGCGACCCGGCATGTGCAGGTGACGGAAATGGTGCTGGAAAAGGCCAAGCGTCTGGTCGAGCACAAGCGCGATGTCGTGATCCTGCTGGATTCGATCACGCGTCTGGCCCGCGCGTACAACACCGTTGTGCCTTCATCGGGCAAGGTGCTGACGGGTGGTGTGGATGCCAATGCGCTCCAGCGTCCCAAGCGCTTCTTTGGTGCGGCCCGTAACATTGAGGAAGGGGGATCGCTGACCATTATCGCAACTGCCCTGATCGATACCGGCAGCCGTATGGATGAAGTCATCTTTGAAGAGTTCAAGGGCACCGGTAACTCGGAACTGATCCTTGACCGCAAGCTGGCTGACAAGCGCACATTCCCCGCCATCGACATCACCAAGAGCGGTACCCGTAAGGAAGAACTGCTGGTGGATCGTGCCGATCTGGCCAAGATGTGGGTGCTGCGTCGTATCCTTGCCCCGATGGGTACGATGGATGCGATGGACTTCCTGCTGGACAAGCTGAAATACAGCAAGAGCAATCACGATTTCTTCGATGCGATGAATACCTGATCATCGCGCGATTGCGAAAAATGCAGAAAACCCCGGCTGAAAGGCCGGGGTTTTTTTATTGTCCTATCCTGTTTTCAAACAACCTGTCAGGGGATCAGGATTGTGCTGCCGGTGGTTTTGCGGGATTCCAGCGCAATATGCGCCTGTGCGGCATCGCGCAGGGGGAAACGCTGTCCGATATGGGGTTTGATTACGCCTTTTTTCACCAGTGAAAACATCTCCCTCGCCGCATGGAGCAGGGCAGGACGCCGCGCGATATAGGTCATGAGCAGGGGCCGGGTCAGGTACAGGCTGCCATGGGCTGCCAGCGTACCCACGTCTACGCCGGTGACAGCGCCCGACGCGTTGCCATAACTGACCATCAACCCGCGCGGTGCCAGACAGGACAGGCTGGTTTCAAACGTGGCCTTGCCGATGCTGTCATAAACCACGGGCAGCATGCGGCCCGCAGTCAGGTCGCTGACCCGTTCCTTAAGCCGGTCCGTGCCGATAATGACATCCGTTGCACCATTGGCCTGCGCCAGTTGCGCCTTCTCCTCCGTGGAGACGACACCGATGACGCGCGCGCCCAGATGCCGTGCCCACTGGCACATGAGCAGCCCCACGCCCCCTGCGGCGGCGTAGACCAGTATGTCATCGCCGGGCTGCACGCGATAAACCTCACGCAGTAGCATGTGCACGCTCAGTCCGCGCAGCATGATGGCAGCCGCCGTGCTGGTTGCGATGTCATCGGGCAGGGTAACAACCTTATCCGCTGCGATCGTGCGGAACGTGGCATAGGCGCCCGGTGTGGCGGGGTAGGCGACGCGCATACCCGGCGAGAGATCTTCCACCCCGGGGCCAACCGCTGTTACGGTGCCAGCACCTTCCATGCCCGGGATGCCGGGTAGGGAGGGGAATTTGTATAGTCCGCTGCGGAAATAGGTATCGATGAAATTGACACCGACGGCTTCCTGCCGCAGTACGATTTCACCAGCGGCTGGGGTGGGAACGGGCTGTGTTTCCACTGCCAGCACGTCCGGGCCTCCGTATTCGTGGACGCGGATAACGGTATTCATGGCGGACCTTCCGTTATTATTGCACGGTCATTCTTTATCTTGATGAGGCAGGAAGTGTTTCAAGGTCCTGCAGGAACTGCCGGTCGCGTGCGCCTTCATCGCCGGGATAGGTTTCAGGGTCGTAGTCCGCACAATCCGTGAAATCGATGCGATGGCAGGGGATCAGGATGGGAATGGGATTTTCAGTGCAGGCGCTCAGGATGCTTTCGGGTGTTACTCCGGCCTGACGTGCCGCTTCCTGCCAGTGAACCTGCTGGCCTGCGGGAATGGTGCGGATGAACTTCCATGCGGCAAGCTGTTCGTCCGTGCCATAAGGGGCCAGTGGCAGATCGCATAGCGAAAGTTCGCCGTCGAAATACGCATCCAGCCAGGCGCGGGCGGCCAGCAGGACCGGTGTTTCCTCCTGATCGCGACCCCAGCCCCAGTCCAGGGCGACAATCTGCTCGTCTTCCGCCGAGACGGTCAGGGGGGCCAGTGGCGAGTGCATTGAAAGTTGTGGCATGAGTCACCTTGATCAGGACAAAGAGGTGAACGATAACGCCGTTCCCGGGACGGACAAAATGATGATGCGATGACGGAGATGTTTATGCAGGAACGTGATGGACATCCGCCGGTCATTTTTGCGCTGGCCAGCGGGCTGTCCCGTGCCGCCATTGCGGTGATGCGCCTGAGCGGGGCGGGAACGGGCAGGATTGTCGAAAGCCTGACCGGACGGTTGCCTGCGCCGCGCCGGGCTTCGTTGCGGGGGCTGTGGCGGCGCGATGGGGCGGAACCTGTCCTGCTGGACCGGGCGCTGGTGCTCTGGTTTCCCGGACCCGACAGCTATACGGGTGAAGACAGTGCCGAACTGCACCTGCATGCGGGGCCTGCGGTTATCAATGCCGTTGCCGATACGCTGGTGGCCCTCGGCGCCCGCCCGGCGGAACCGGGGGAATTCACCCGCCGGGCCTTTGCCCATGGGCGGATGGATCTTATGCAGGCGGAAGGCATAGCCGACCTGATCGATGCCGAAACCGAAGCCCAGCGCCAGCAGGCGCTGGCGCAGGTTGATGGGGCGCAGAGCCAGTTGTACCAGAAATGGGCAGACAGACTGCGTACGTTCCTAGCGCATCAGGAAGCACTGATCGACTTCCCCGATGAAGAACTGCCACCTGAAGTTGAACAGGGGTTGCTGGACGGAATGCGTGTATTGCATGACACCATGCAGACCTATCTGGCCGAAGGGGCGGGGGCCGAGCGGCTACGGCGCGGACTGCTCTTTGCGATTGTGGGGGAACCCAATGTTGGCAAATCCAGCCTGCTGAATGCGCTGGCGGGGCGGGATGCCGCGATCGTTTCCTCCCGTGCGGGGACCACCCGCGACGCGATCGAGGTGCGTATGGTGCTGGGTGATGTGCCGGTAACGCTGGTCGATACCGCCGGACTGCGTGAAACGGATGATGAGATCGAGGCTGAAGGGGTCCGGCGTTCACTGTTTCACGTGAAACAGGCTGACTGTGTGGTGCAGGTTTTTACCGGTGATGTGGTACCCGAACCGGTGGAAGGAAATAGCCTGCTGGTATGTAACAAGACAGACCTGTATCATGCGCCTGAAGGCACGATTGGCATCAGTGTACTCACCCATTCCGGCATGGATGTGTTAAGGACCGTTCTGGCCGACAGGGCGCGCGCGCTGACATCGGGCCGGGCTGCTGCACCTTTTACCCGCGCGCGGCATCGTGCGGCGCTGGAGGAAACGGTGCATCATATCGGGCGGGCGCTTGATATGAACTGGCCGGAAATGCGTGGGGAAGAAATGCGGCTGGCCATGCGGGCGCTGGGCCGCCTGACGGGGGCCGTGGATGTGGAAGCCCTTCTGGATACGGTGTTTGGCCAGTTCTGTATTGGCAAGTAGGAGCAAGACTGGATGAATCGCGCATATGATGTGATCGTCGTCGGTGGGGGGCATGCGGGATGTGAAGCCGCCGCTGCCGCTGCACGTACGGGCGCACGCACCATGCTGCTGACGCATCGGCGCGAGACCATTGGCATCATGTCCTGCAATCCGGCCATAGGCGGGATCGGCAAGGGACATCTGGTGCGCGAGATCGATGCGCTGGATGGGCTGATGGGCATTGCCGCCGATCGGGCCGGGATTCATTTCAAACTTCTCAACCGGTCCAAGGGGGCGGCCGTGCATGGCCCCCGTGCGCAGGCAGACCGGACACTGTACCGGCAGGCCATACAGGATCTGCTGGCCGCGACCGATGGACTTGATATTGTCGAAGGGGCAGCGGCTGACCTGCTGACGGATGCGCAGGGACAGGTTGAAGGTATCATCTGCGAGGACGGGCGCAGCTTTTCATCCGGTGCCGTTGTGCTGGCGACCGGCACGTTCCTGCGGGGCACCATCCATGTCGGGCATGACAGCCAGCCTGCGGGGCGGGTAGGGGATCGTCCCGCCAATGCGCTGGGCACGCGGCTGGAGGCGCTTGGGCTGCGGATGGGGCGGCTCAAGACGGGAACGCCTGCGCGTATCGCGCGTGACAGCATCGACTGGGACAGTCTGCCTGAAGACCGTGGGGATGCGGTGCCCGAACCATTCAGCCGCATGACGGATGGTATCGCCAATCCCATGGTGTCCTGTCGGATCACGGCCACTACGCCGCGCACGCATGAGATCATACGCGAAAACCTTCAGCTTTCGGCCCTGTATGGCGGGGCGATATCGGGGCGTGGGCCACGCTACTGCCCCTCGATCGAAGATAAGGTTGTACGCTTTGCCCAGCGCGAATCCCACCAGATCTTTCTGGAGCCGGAAGGGCTGCCAGGCAATCCGGAGGGAAATCTGGTCTATCCCAACGGCATTTCCACCAGCCTGCCCGAACATGTACAGCTTGAAATGCTGCGCAGCATTCCGGGGCTGGAAAACTGCCGCATCGTCCGGCCGGGCTACGCAGTGGAATATGATTATGTGGACCCGCGCGAACTGGCCCCCACACTGGAACTGAAAAACATGCCCGGCCTGTTTCTGGCGGGTCAGATCAATGGCACTACCGGTTATGAGGAAGCTGGTGCGCAGGGCCTGATCGCAGGTGTGAACGCCGCCCGGCATGCGGCGGGGCAGGCGGGTGTTACCCTCGATCGTGGCGATGCCTATATCGGTGTGATGATTGACGACCTGACAACGCAGGGCGTGTCCGAACCCTACCGCATGTTCACATCCCGCGCGGAATATCGCCTGACCCTGCGCGCGGATAATGCGGACCTGCGCCTGACGCCGCGCGGGTTGGAATGGGGATGCGTCGGGACGGCGCGTGCTGTCCGTTTTCAGTCCGATTGCACCGCGATTGATGTGGCGACCACCCGGGCCCGCAATGAAACTTACGGCACCGATGTCCTGCGCAAGGCAGGTGTGAATGTCTCGGCAGATGGGCGGGCACGTTCGCTTCTGGATGTGCTGGCGACGGATGCGTCACCTGAAACGATTGTGGGGATTGCACCGTGGTTTGCCGAATTATCCCCCCGCGTAGCCCAGCATCTGACGACGGAAGCCCGCTATAGCGGTTACATCTCCCGTCAGGACCGCGAGATCCGCCAGTTGGCTACCGAAGGAAAAATCACCCTGCCGACTGATCTCGATTATGGTCGGGTTGGTGGCCTGAGTACGGAAATGCAGGAACGGCTTGCACGGGTGCGGCCCGTAACATTTGGGGCGGCGCAGCGTATTCCGGGAATCACGCCTTCCGCCCTTGTCGCGTTGCTTGCACATATCCGCCAGAAGCAGGTGACGGCATGAGCGGCCCGGCTACCCTTGCGCCCGATATGGCCGATGTTTCACGTGAAACACGCGACCGGCTGGAAAAATATGCGGATATCCTGCTGCGCTGGAACCAGCGTATCAATCTGGTTTCCCCGCATGACCTACCGCATTTGTGGTCGCGGCATATAGCCGATAGTCTGCAGCTTGCCGGACAGATACCGCCCGGCGGTACAAGGCTTGTGGATATGGGATCGGGTGGCGGTTTTCCGGGGCTGGTGATCGCATGTGCTACGGATGCGCAGGTTACCCTTATTGAGTCGGACCAGCGCAAGGCCGCCTTCCTGCGCGAAGCCGCGCGGGTGGTGGGCGTGCAGGTGAGTGTCTGCGCCCGGCGTCTGGAGGTGGCGGATGTGCCCCCCGCGCAGGTGGTGACAGCCCGCGCCCTTGCCCCGCTGTCGCGCCTGCTGGAATGGGGCGTGCGCTTCCTTCAGCCCGATGGGTTCTGCCTGTTTTTGAAAGGACGGAATGCCGAAGCGGAATTGACGACAGCCCGTGCCGGTTGGCACATGGCGACAACCCGGATTCCAAGCCGTACAGATACGGATGGTGTGATTCTAAAATTGAGCGATATCAGGCGTGTCAGAGACCATAACAATGAATGAGACGGGAAGTCAGACAGCATCTTCCCCCCGCATTATCGCGCTGGCCAACCAGAAGGGCGGCGTTGGCAAGACAACGACAGCCATCAACCTGGCTGCGGCCCTGGCAACTTCCGGGCTGAAGGTTCTGCTGGTTGACATGGACCCGCAGGGCAATGCCTCCACCGGCCTTGGGGTGGGGTATGATGCCCGGCGCAGCGGCACCTATGCCATGCTGGAAGATGGCGCGCGCGCCACGGCTGTGGTGCAGGCCAGCGAACTGCCCGGCCTGTCCCTCATCGCGGCGGATACGGAACTGGCTGCGGCCGAACTGGAACTGGTCATGGCCGACCGGCGCGAATATCGCCTGCGCGATGCACTGGCCCAGATCGGCGCGGATTATGATGCCATCCTGATTGATTGCCCGCCCAGCCTTGGACTGCTTACACTGAATGCCCTTGTGGCGGCGCAGTCCGTGATCGTGCCGCTGCAATGCGAATTCTTTGCGCTGGAAGGGATCAGCCAGTTGGTACGCACCGTCAACAGCGTGCGGCAGTCGCTCAACCCGGCGCTGAAGCTCGATGGTATCGTGCTGACCATGTATGACCGGCGCAACAACCTGTCCGAACTGGTGGCCGATGATGCGCGCAGCTTCTTCGGTGATAAGGTGATGGACACGCTGATCCCCCGCAATATCCGCATATCCGAGGCACAGAGCCACGGCCAGCCGGTCATGAATTATGACAGCCGTTCGTCGGGTAGTCAGGCCTATCAGGCTCTGGCGGCCGAAGTATCGGACCGTCTGGCCCTGCGCGGGACACGAAAAGGGAAAGCACGCTGATGAAAACCAGGAAGGATGCGGCCCGTCCCCGTCTTGGGCGGGGGCTGGCGGCGCTGCTGGGCGAACAGGCCAACATGCTTCCTGCCGCCCCTGCGGTCGAAGGGCGCAGGAGCGGTGGTGAGATCATTTCCAGCCTGCCGGTGGACGTGCTGGAACCCAGCCCCTTCCAGCCGCGTCAGCAGATGGAACCCGGCGCACTGGATGAACTGGCCAGTTCCATCCGCGTGCGTGGTGTGCTGCAACCCATTCTGGTACGCCCCCATCCGCAGCGTAATGGTGTCTACCAGATCATCGCGGGTGAACGCCGCTGGCGTGCCTCCCAGATTGCGGGACTGCATGACGTGCCGGTTCATATCCGCGCATTGGACGATGGCGATGCGATGGCCGCGGCGCTGGTGGAAAATCTCCAGCGCGCGGACCTCAATGCCATCGAGGAAGCGGAGGGCCTTCAGCGGCTGCTGGATGATTACGAGCTGACGCAGGATGAACTGGCCAGCGCCATTGGCAAGTCGCGTCCGCATGTGGCGAATATGGTGCGCCTGCTCCAGTTGCCGCCGCCCGTGCGCGACGCGGTGCGGCATCGGGGGCTGTCGGCGGGGCATGCCCGTGCCCTTCTGGCGCATGCCGATCCGGTTGCCGCCCTGAAGGTTGTGCTGGGGCAGGGGTTGAATGTCCGCCAGACGGAAGCTCTGGCCAAACAGCATGAACGCAAGGCAGCCGCCACGCGGGAGAAGGCAGAAAAAAGCGCCCGTAATCCCGAAATCACGTCGCTGGAGCGCGAGCTTACGGCCCGGCTTGGGGTAAAGGTCCAGATCACGTTCGATGGCAAGGGGGGCAGCATAAAAATCGATTACCGTTCGCTGGAACAGTTCGATGGCCTGCTGCGTCTCCTGCAACAGTAGAAAATTCAAAAAAATTCAAAAACCCCCTTGTCAGGCAGTAAGATAGGCTGCTAGAAGCCCTCTCACCCAAGCGGTAACCCTGTGGGCGCATAGCTCAGTTGGTAGAGCAGCTGACTCTTAATCAGCGGGTCCAAGGTTCGAGCCCTTGTGCGCCCACCATAGGGTTTAATAAGGTTACAGAAGTCCCCATCAAGGCTCCGCCGATGGGGATTTTTTGTGTCATGTCCGCGCGGTCGTCCGCTTTGCGGCACAGTTCTGGTCAGGCGGCAGGGGAAGGGCAGCATGGCATACCCATTCCCTTCGGCCCCATATTCATCTAGGCAGACGGGATGAACGCCCACCGTCCCCTGATTGGTGTCACACTGGACAGCGAACAGCCATCCGCTGATGGACAGCCCGGCTATTCGCGCTTTCCATGGTACGCCATCCGCCAGAATTATATGGATATGATCGCCGAATGCGGCGGACTGCCGGTTGCCCTCGCTCATGATCCTGATCTGGCGACGGCACTGGTCGCACGGCTGGACGGGCTGGTCGTAACCGGTGGCGCCTTTGACGTGCCCCCCGATCTGTACGGGGCGACGGACCAGCATGCTACGGTCCAGACAAAGCCACGGCGTACCCTGGCGGAAACGGCGCTGGTCCATGCCGCACTGGCGCGTGGCATACCGGTGCTGGGCATATGTGGTGGCATGCAGTTGCTTGGCGTGCTGCTGGGCGGCACGCTGGTGCAGCATATTCCCGATACCTACCCTGCTGCACTGCCGCATGAGCAGCCTAATCCCCGCAATCAGCCGGGGCATGATGTCGCCATCGTGGCAGACACACGGCTGGCCCGGCTGGTCGGTCAGGACAGGCTGCCGGTCAATTCCGCGCATCATCAGGCCGTGGCGGATGCGGGGCGGGGGGTTATTTGTGCTACGGCCCCCGATGGAGTGGTGGAGGCGATTGAACTGCCCGACCATCCATTCTGTATCGGGGTGCAGTGGCATCCTGAATTTGGCATATCGACAGGGGACCGTCTCCTGTTCGAAGGGTTGATCGACGCTGCGAGGCAGACAGGAACATGACACAGGATAATTCCACGCCATCCGCAACCGCACGCGGCGACCGTATCGCCAAATGGCTGGCCCGTTCCGGCGTGGCCAGCCGGCGTGATGCGGAACGCATGATTGCCGAGGGCAGGGTGCGCCTGAACGGTGCGGTCGTGACCCACCCCGCCACCTTTGTCGATGCCGCCGATATCGTGCAGGTGGACCAGAACGTGGTCAGCGCTCCCGACCGTACGCGGCTGTGGCGCTATCATAAGCCTGACGGGCTGGTCACCACGCATCGCGACCCGGAAGACCGTCCCACCGTGTTCGATTCCCTGCCGCCGGGTCTGCCGCGCGTCATCAGTGTCGGGCGTCTCGACCTGAACAGCGAGGGACTGCTGCTGCTGACCAATGACGGTGAACTGGCCCGCAGGCTGGAACTGCCCAGCAATGGCTGGATACGCCATTACCGTGTGCGTGTTTTTGGCGTGGTGGACGAACGCATGCTGGCCTCCCTTGCAAAGGGGAGTGAGTTCGAGGGCGTGCGCTACGGTCCGATCGAAGCGCATCTGGATTCCAGCAGGGGTGACAATGCGTGGCTGACCGTCTCCCTGCGTGAAGGCAAGAACCGCGAAATCCGTAAGGTCATGCGTGGGCTGAACCTGCATGTCAGCCGCCTGATCCGTACCTCTTACGGGCCTTTCCAGCTTGGCACGCTGTCGCGTGGCGAACTGGAGGAAGTGACCGGCAAGGTAATCCGTGAACAGGTTCCCGGCCTTGTGGGCGGCAAGACGTCGCGCCGGGCGTAATGCGGATCATCGCGGGAGAATGCCGGGGCCGCAGCCTGCATGCGCCGCCGGGACAGACAACACGCCCCACGGCTGATCGGGTCAGGCAGGCCCTGTTCGACAGTCTGTCCCACGCGCCGTGGGCGGGAGCGGATATGATCCGGGGTGCGCGCGTGCTGGACGGATTCGCCGGAACGGGCGCGCTGGGGCTGGAAGCTCTGTCACGCGGGGCCGGTGCCGCGATTTTTGTGGAACAGGACCGGGCTGCGCTTCGCGCGCTGCGCGAGAACGTCACGGCATGTGGTATGTCCGGGCGGGCCGTGATCCGCGCGATGGACATGCTGCGCCTGCCGCCCTGCGATCCGGTAGGACCTGTGGATCTGGTTTTCCTTGATCCCCCTTATAACCGTGACCTGCCCGCACGCGCGCTGGCCGTGCTGGAGCGCGGCGGATGGCTGCGGCCCTCGACGCTTATTGTCGTGGAGACTGCGGCGACCGAGTCCCTTCCGGTTGCGGCCGAGCGGCTGTTGCTTGAACGGCGGCACGGGGCTGCGCGGCTGTCCGTCTGGCGGCATGAATCAGGTGCTGCCGCGTAATTCATTGCCGTATTTTATGTAAAGCGGCCTTCTGTCCACGGGGCGGACAGGGTTATAGTTACACCGTTTAGCGGAAATGATGGCATGATGCGCGACGGTCATTTCTCCAGTGCCTCTGGTTCCCGGCGTCCATGTGCGCGGGACTATCTGATCAGGATATGGATTTTTGGCGATCTTCAGCCGTTTTATCCCTGAATCGTTCTCTTCGGACTCGATGCGTTCGCGCGTGCGCGAACGTTTGGCCGAAGCCGGGGGGCTGGGGTTGTGGAGTCTGGCCCTGTGTCTTGCCATTGCGTTATGGAGCTATGATCCGCGCGATCCATCCGCCAATACCTCCAGCTCGCAGCCACCCGCCAATCTGCTGGGCCGTCCCGGTGCGTATATGGCCGATATCATGCTGCAGGATTTCGGCATCGTGGGGGTGCTGGCCATTCTGTGTCTGCTGGCATGGGGCTGGCGCCTGATCCGCCATCGTGGGCTGGCTGCTGTCATACTGCGTATCGTCGCCCTGCTGTGCAGCCTGCCTGTGGTGGCCGCCGATATCGCGGCCGTGCCGCTGCTGGTACCGGGTTTCCCCGCTGCCCTGTGGCCGACCGGTGCGGGGCTGGGCGGTGCGGTTGGCCTGTCCATCGCCCATATGTCCATTCAGGCGGCGACCGTGTTTGTGGGACGCGGTGGCCCCGCCCTTGTCTGGGTGCTGGGCCTGACGCTGGGGCTGCTGCTGCTGCTGCTTGCCTTCGCGCTCTCCTTTGCTGAATGGAAAGGGATCGGGCGCGGTATCAGGTTCCTGCTGCGTCAGCCCGTAGTGCTGACCCGCTGGCTGCGTCGTGTAACCCATCATGCCGCCGAAGCCCGGAAGGCGAGGGAGGAGGAGGAGACGCACCAGCCCGCGCCCGGCCGCGCTGCCGCCTACGTCCCGCCTTCATCCGTAATGGGGGAAGCGGGGCTGGAGGCGTCACCTTTCCTCAAGACCGCGCATGGTATGGAACCTAGTCTTGAGGACATGCCCACGCACCGCATGGCGGCAGGTACGGCCATCATGCCCGTGGCGGACCCGGCGGCGGCAAAGGCCGTGCCTTTCCCCGCGGCGAAGACCGTATCCGCGCCTGTCCGGGCGGCGGAAGACCAACCCCGCCCGGCTGTTGCCGCACGTAAGGCGGACGGGCCTCGCGCGCCACAGGTATCCCTTCAGACAAGCTGGATGCATCCGCCCGGCATGGATGAGGAAATCACCCAGCCCCTGCTGATGGGTGCTCCATCATCCGATCGCCTGCCCTGGCATGAGGACCCCGCGTCCGAGGAAACGGGTGCGGTCCTTACCCCTGCGCATGATGAACTGCCGCCCGGTATTGCGGAACCCGCCCGGCCGACGCTCCTGTCGCGCTTCTTCTCCGGTGGCGGCAGGACGGCGGCGGAAGAACCCGCTTCCATGCCGGATGCCTATGATCCGTCCCCCATGGCTGGCGCGGAGGAGACGACCTACACCACCCCGCCGCAGCCGGAATGGCAGTTTCCATCCCTGTCGCTTCTCAAGCCCCCGGCATCGGACGAGACGACAAAACCCACCGAGGAACTGCTTCAGGCCAACGCGGCCCATCTTGTCACGGTCCTGTCGGAATATGGCGTGCAGGGTGAAATCGTGGCCTATCACGCAGGGCCGGTTGTCACGCTGTACGAACTTCAGCCCGCACCCGGCATCCGGGCCGCGCGTGTCATAGGGCTGGCTGACGATGTCGCACGCTCCCTGTCGGTGCTGAGCGTGCGGATCGCCACGGTGCCCGGACGTAACGTGATCGGGATCGAGGTACCCAATACGCGGCGTGAGACCGTCTATTTTTCCGAACTGCTCATGGACCCGCAGTGGTCGCATTCCCGCGCACGCCTCAATCTGGCGCTGGGCAAGGATATTGCGGGCGAATCCGTATACAGCGATCTTGGCTCCATGCCGCATCTGCTGATCGCGGGCACCACCGGATCGGGCAAGTCCGTTGGCGTGAACGCCATGATCCTGTCACTGCTCTATCGTCTTTCGCCCGAGCAGTGCCGCCTGATCCTGATTGACCCCAAGATTCTGGAACTCTCGATTTACGAGGGTATTCCCCATCTCATGACCCCGGTGGTGACGGAACCGGCCAAGGCGGTCGCCGCCCTGAAATGGGCGGTGCGCGAAATGGACCGCCGCTATCGCGCCATGGCGCATCTGCAGGTGCGTAATATCGCCAGCTACAATGAACGCGTGGCCGAAGCGCGTGAACGCGGCGAGATCGTGACCCGCCGCGTGCAGACCGGTTATGACCCTGAAACCGGCAAGCCCACGTTCGAGGAGCAGCAGCTTGCCCTCGACTCCCTCCCTTATCTCGTCATTGTTGTGGACGAGATGGCCGATCTCATGATCGTGGCGGGCAAGGAAATCGAAGCCCTGCTGCAACGTCTGGCACAGAAGGCGCGCGCGGCGGGCATTCACCTGATCCTTGCCACCCAGCGTCCGTCGGTCGATGTGATTACCGGCACCATCAAGGCCAATTTCCCGACCCGTATTTCCTTTCAGGTCATCAGCAAGTTCGACAGCCGTACCATTCTGGGCGAGCAGGGGGCGGAGCAGCTTCTGGGCCGTGGCGACATGCTGTTCATGCAGGCCGGTGGCCGGATCACGCGTGTGCATGGTCCTTTCGTGGATGATAACGAGGTCGAGGCGGTCGTGGCCTTCCTGCGTACGCAGGGCGAACCGATCTATGACGACGATGTCATTTCCCCGCAGGAAGAAGAAAGCACGAACAAGCCTTTCTCCGCCCCGGCAGGCGGTAGCGAGGATGACGGCCTGTTCGCGCAGGCGGTCGAGGTCGTCGCGCGGGAAGGCAAGGCGTCCACGTCGTTTATCCAGCGGCATCTGTCGATTGGCTATAACCGTGCGGCCAAGATCATCGAACAGATGGAAAAGGAAGGGCTGGTCAGTGAGGCCAATCACGTGGGCCGGCGTGAAGTCCTGATGCGTCGCCCATCGGATGACGAATGAGGGGCAGGACCATTCCGCCCCCGCCTGCGCACCCTTCATCTCCGCTACCTTTTACGGTCCTGTACCGCGATAACCGTTTTGTGATTCTGGACAAGCCACCCGGTCTGCCCGTCCATCCCGGCCGGGATGGCGGCCCGAGTGTGGAGGACTGGTTCCCCCTGCTGTCGCGCCACCGTAATGGCCCATGGCTGGCCCACAGGCTGGATCAGGACACGGCAGGCTGTCTTGTCGTGGCGTTGCGCAAGCAGGCCCTTGTTGCGGCGCAGGCGTGTTTTGCGGCGGGACAGGCGCGCAAGGTCTACTGGGCCATGGTGCAGGGAACACCGGCTGCGTCATCAGGCGTGGTGAATGCGGCGCTGGCGCGGGTGGAGCACGGGCGGCAGTGGCATATGCAGGTCGTAAAAGAAGGGGGCCAGTCGGCCCGTACGCGCTGGCGCGTGCTGGGGCAGGGGCGCGATGCGCAGGGTGCGCCGGTAAGCTGGCTGGAACTGGTACTCGATACCGGGCGAACTCATCAGGCGCGGGCGCATTGTGCTGCCATCGGATGCCCCATACTGGGTGACGGGCGATATGGCGCAGCAGGGACGGGGGCGTTATACCTCATGAGCCGGAGCATTTCCCTCCCGCTGGACGTTCCCGTGCATGCCACGGCCATGCCCCCGGAGCATATGCGCCTGCTTATGGCCCAGGCAGGCTGGACCCTGCCGTCCGACAACGTGGAATAAGGAAGCAGCACGGTGTTCGCCCACACATTGACGCAGGAACTGATGCGCGTTCTGGAACGGCCAGACCTGCGCGTGATTGCGGGGGAACGGCGGATCGCGCTGGACCCCGCGCTGGACCTTCCATTCCGTATCCAGCCCGATGGGGGCGTCGTACTGGGACTGCCGGTGCAGGGACAGCAGGAGGTCACGGCCTTTTACCTGCGTCATGCGCTGGAACTGGCCGTCCTGCGGGAAACCGCGCCGGAGCGGCCCATGTGCGCGGCTTTCTGCGCGGCACGTACGGCGGCGCTGTTCTGGTATCTTGATACCGGTCGGCAGGATGCTGACGCACCTGCCGCATGGGTGCCGATCATGGCGGGGGATGACCTGCCGGGTGTTTCCGTCCTGCAGGAAATCTGGCCCGCGCTGGCTCCTCTGCAACCCGCCCTTTCCCAACGGGGCGGGCGATGTTCCTTTCCACAACTGCATGACAGGCTGCAGGCCCTGTGGCCGCTGCTGGGGCCGACCGAAAGCCTTATGGCTACGGGGGGCGATGCGCGGCTGGCGGTCGATCCGGCAACCGGGCTGAATCACTATGGCTGTTCGCACCGGCCGCGTCCGTGGGCCATTACCTTTGCTTCCTCCACCGCGTCTTCCCTGTCCGAACGGGGTTTTGCAGGGGCCGAGACGGCGCGGTTGTCCCTGCTGGCAGGCGCACTGCATGGCAGGACGGACGCGGCTGCGTGCAGTCTCGATGCCGGCATACAGGCCCAGATCGCCGCCCATTTCGGCCTGACGGCGGAAGAAGGGGTTGTACTGGCTCCCTCTGGCACCGATTGCGAACTGTATGCGCTGGCCCTTGCCGCGCGGGCGCCCGGCGGGCGTCCCGTCGGCAATATCCTGATTGCGCCGGAAGAAACCGGCAGCGGCGTGCCGCTTGCCGCCATGGGGTGTCACTTCGCCAATGATACGGCACGTGGCCTTGCGGTCACGCGCGGCGCGCGGATCGACGGGTTTCGCGCCGATACGCTGGTGATGAATGTTCCCATGCGGGATGCGGATGGACATGTCCGCGCCCCGGCGGATGTGGATGCGGAGACGTGTCGCCTGACGCATGAACTGCGCCATGCGGGTCGCCATGTGCTGCTGCATCGCCTCGACCTGTCCAAGACCGGCCTGCTGGCACCGGGACTGGACGCACTGGAACAGGCATGCGCTCCTGATGGGCATGATGGTGAGTGTCCCGATGTGGTGGTGGATGCCTGTCAGGCCCGGCTCGACCCGCTCAGGGTACGTGCCTATCTGGACCGGGGCTGGATGGTCATGGTCACTGGCTCCAAATTCTTTACGGGGCCGCCTTTCTGCGGGGCGCTGCTGTTACCGGCTGGGGTGCGGCGCAGGCTGGATGGGGGTGATCCCCTTCCTGCGGGTCTGGGGGCGTATAGCCATCGCCATGCCTGGCCCGCGGGCCAGGCGGTGGATGTGCTGCCGGTGGGGCATAATATCGGCCTGATCCTGCGCTGGCGGGCCGCGCTGTCGGAAATGGCGGCACTCAGCGCCATCCCCCGCGCGGTGGTCCATGACCGGCTGAAGCATTTCCTTGCCGCGGTGGAGGCACGGATCACGCGCGACCCCCATCTGGAACTGCTGCCCCCGGTACCGCCGCAGCGGGCTGATCTGGATAACGCATGGGACTGCCTGCCAACGATCATGAGCTTTTTTGTCCGTGCGCCGGACAGTAAGGCCGGAACCTTCCGTCCGCTGGCGCTGCCACAGGCGCGTCAGCTTTATGCGTGGCTCAATACCGACCTGTCGGACCTTGTTCCGGCCAATGATCCGGATGCGGCTATTGCATCCGTCCTGTGCCATATCGGCCAGCCCGTGCCGCTGGTCCATCCCGACCTGCCCGGCGTTCTTGCGGGTGCGCTGCGGATTTCGGCCGGGGCGCGACTGGTTTCGGGCGAACCTTCCCATGAAGGGATGGACCCCACTGGCCGCCTCCAGCGCGAGGCACGCAATGTGAGCCGGGTTCTCGACAAGGTCGGACTGATCGTGCGGCACTGGTCGCGGCTCAGCGCCGCCAATCCGGCGCAGACCTACCTGCCACATGGCTGGCAGGTCAGGGCAATCCTGCCCGCCTGAATTTTCCTGATTTTCCTTCCCGACGGATTTTGAGTGTGACGACGCAGAACAATCACGGCAATTTTCTCGATACACCCCAGCTTCAGAAGGGTGTCACCCGTTTCTGGCTCATCCGCCACGCACTGGTCGAACAGAATGCCCGCATGCGGTTGTATGGCGCGATGGACGTGCCGCTCTGCCCCGACAGTCTGGTGGCCCAGCGGCGCATGTACGAATCACTGGCCCACCGGCTGCCGCGTGGCGCCCTGTGGTTCACATCCCCCCTGTCACGTACGCAGCAGACGGCCCGCGCCATTCAGCAGGCCGGTTATGGCGAGCATGCGTGGCAGGTGGAACCTGACTTTACCGAACAGTCCATGGGCGACTGGCACGGCATTACGCACGATACGCTGCCCAACAGGCTGAGCCAACCCGCCCATCCTTTCTGGTCCGTCAGTGCGACCGAACTGCCACCGCAGGGCGAAAGCATGGTGCAGGTCTGTTCGCGCGTCGGGGCCTGCCTGGACCGGCTGGCTGACCAGAACGCGGGTCAGGACATGGTGGTGGTCAGCCATGGGGGTGCCATCCGGGCCGCGCTGGCGCATGCGCTGCGCGTGCATGCCGAAACCGCATTGCATTTTTCCATCCAGAATCTGGCGCTCAGCGTGATTGAACGCCTGACGGAAGGGTGGCGTATCGTGACCGTCAACGAACTGCCCATGCCCTGACCGTGTCGGATTGCCCCGTATCCTGCCCTATTGCGGACCGGAATAGAGCAGGCAGGTAAGGGCGCAGGTCTGGCCCGTCCTTACGGGGCGGTAGCGGGTGGTGTCATCCGCCGTGGCCATTCCCGCTACGATGGCGGCGGTGGCAAGAACCAGTGTCAGTGTATGCATGACCTTACCCCCCAATAAATGGGCCGGTTATGATCCGGACGGTGACGCGGCCCGGAAAAGACCGGCCTGCCCCTGCGCACGTAACGATACTGTCAGGTCCGGGTTGCCTGAATCCAGTCCAGAACGTGCGACCGCCGGGGCGCCGATCGATGGCGGCGCAGGGCCCGGCCTTGCCGGGGCGTGCGGGCTTGCTATCGTGGTGGCATGATACGCTCACGCCCGTTACCGGCCCATTTCATGGATATCGCGATGGAGGAGGCGCAGGCCGCCGCCCTGCGCGGGGAAGTGCCGGTGGGCGCTGCCCTGTCCGGACCGGACGGGCAGTTGCTGGCCCGCGCGGGCAACCGGGTGGAAGAATGGCATGATCCCTCCGCCCATGCGGAAATGCAGGTGATGCGTGCGGCAACCGCGCAGCGCAGCGGACGTCGGCTTGCGGACTGCGTGCTGTACGTCACACTGGAGCCTTGCCCCATGTGTGCGGCGGCGGCCACGCATTTCCGGGTGGGGCGGATCGTATTCGGCGCCTATGACCCCAAGGGCGGCGGCGTGGAGCATGGTCCGCGCGTGTTTTCCCATCCCGGCTGCCTGCATCGCCCCGAAATCGTGGGGGGCGTGCGCGAGCGCGAAACGGGACGGATGCTACAGGATTTTTTCCGCCACCTGCGTGCCTAACCTATTTGTCATGCAACGGTATAGGAGGGGTCGGCTCCCTTGTGGCACAGTGCAGGGAATGGGATTGTAGGCATCGGCGATCAGTCCCGTCCGTTGTTTCGAGTTTGCAGCAGGACCATCATGTTCAGGGGTATCATGTCAGACGTATTACGGTCGAACACCATTTCCTTGCGCCGGTTTCGTGGCTCGCTGCTGGCTTCTCTGGTGGCCAGCACGGTAGTCGGGGGCGGTCTGCTCGCCGCTCCTCCGGCCCGGGCCGATGACAGCGGGGTTATCCGCCCTGATACGCAGATTCAGCAGCTGCCGAATTTCGTCCATCTCGTCAAACAGGTCAAACCCGCGGTCGTATCCATCACCGCGCGCATCAAGGACCCGGACATGAGCGAGGAGCAGGGCGCGGGTGGCATGCCCGGCGGCGGCTTCCCGTTCCCCTTTCCGTTCCAGATGATGCCGCAGCAGTCCCACCAGACGGTGGAGGCGCGCGGATCGGGCTTCATCATCTCGCCCGACGGGTATGTGGTGACCAACAACCATGTGGTGAAGGGTGCGACCAAGGTTACGGTCACGCTGGATGATGGCACGGCGCTGCCCGCCAAGATCGTGGGACGCGATTCCAAGACCGATATCGCCCTGCTGAAGGTCTCGCCCACAAGCAAGCTGCGCTTTATCGAACTGGGCGATTCCGATCGGGTCGAACCGGGTGAATGGGTGGTTGCCGTGGGCAATCCTTATGGTCTGGGCGGGACGGTCACGGCCGGTATCGTATCGGCCCGGGGCCGCGACATTGGCGATGGCCCGTATGATTCCTTCATTCAGGTGGATGCCCCCATCAACCGGGGCAATTCCGGCGGTCCGCTTTTCACGCAGGATGGCAAGGTGGTGGGCGTGAATACCGCCATCCTGTCGCCATCGGGTGGTTCGATCGGGATCGGCTTCGCCATTCCTTCCGATACCGTCAAGAATGTTGTCGACCAGCTTGAAAAGACCGGCCACGTCACACGCGGTTACCTCGGGGTGACAGCGCAGGTCATCACGCCATCCATGGCCAGCGCGCTTGGCCTGAAGCCTTCGGCATCCGGTGCGCCCGCCACCGGCGCGCTGGTTGCCAGCGTAAGCTCCGGCAGCCCCGCCGAAAAGGCCGGACTGAAGGCCGGTGATGTCGTAACCGAACTCAATGGCCGCGCCGTCGATACGCCGCACACCCTGGCGGTGGAGGTGGCATCCATCACCCCCGGCACGAAGGCTTCCATTTCCTACCTGCGCAACAACAGGCCGCAGACGGCAAGCGTTACGATCGCCAGCCTTGGCAAGGGTGGGACAGCCGACAGCACGGTGGGTGATACCTCGCACGATGCGGAGAAGGGACCCCGCCTTGGCGTGACCCTCGCCCCGCTTACGCCTGACATGCGACAGCAGCTCGGGCTGGAAGAAGGGGTGCGCGGTGTGGTCGTAAGTGACGTGCAGCCCGGTTCGCCTGCGGAACAGGCCGGTATCCATGCCGGTGACGTCATTCAGGCCGTGGGCGAGGTGCCGGTTGAAAACCCCCGCGCGACGGTTTCCGCCATAAGGCAGGCCCTGCAGGCCAACCATTCCGTGCTGTTGCGGGTGGTGCGTAACGGGCAGAGCGTTTTCGTGGCGGTCAGCCCCAATGCGGATGACAACGATGCCCCGACGGGTGAGGACGACGACCAGTAAGTCATCCCCGATCAGTCGGTTCGCGTGGTGGCCGGGGCGGCGACGTCCCGGCCATTTTTTATGTGCGGTGACGGTACAGGGAAATTTTTTTTAACGTTTGCGCCAGAAAACCCGCAGGCAATGATTGTCGCCCGGTAGCTTCTTGCCTTATCTGCTCGCATTGCCATGTTTCTTTCCGGAGGGATGATGACCGGCCCAGCAGTATCCGATGCGCAGGAACCATCTGGCGCGCGCCTGATTGATGGAAAGGGATTTGCCGCCCGCCTGACGCAGGATATCGCCACCGAAGTCCGCGCCTTCTATGACCGTCACCATGTCACACCCGGTCTTGCGGTCGTGCTGGTGGGAAATGATCCGGCCAGTGAGGTCTATGTGCGCAACAAGGCGCTGCAGACCCATCGGGCAGGCATGCGTTCGTTCATGCATATGCTGCCCGCGACCACATCACAGGAAGAACTGCTGGGCCTGATTGCCCGACTGAATGCCGATCCGGAAATCCATGGTATTCTGGTGCAGTTGCCGCTGCCAGCCGGGCTGGACCCGGTTGCGGTGACCAACGCCATCCTGCCCGAAAAGGATGTGGACGGGCTGGGTGTGGTCAATGCGGGACGGCTTGCGCTGGGCCTGCCCGGTATCGTGCCCTGCACGCCGCTGGGCTGCCTGCTGCTGCTGCGTCATTACGTGGGGGACATGCGTGGCAAGGACGCGCTGGTGATCGGTGCGTCCAATCTTGTGGGTCGTCCCATGGCGGAACTGCTGCTGCATGAAGGCTGCACCGTAACCGTTGCCCATATCGATACCCGCGATACGGCGGCCCTTGCACGGCAGGCGGACATCCTTGTCGTGGCGACGGGGGTGCGTGAACTGGTGCGCGGTGACTGGATCAAGCCCGGTGCCACCGTGATTGACGTGGGCATATCGCGTGTCACCCTGCCGTCAGGCAAGACACGGCTGGTGGGCGACGTGAAATTTGACGAAGCCGTGCAGCATGCGGGCCTCATTACGCCTGTGCCCGGTGGGGTCGGCCCCATGACGATTGCCTGCCTGCTGCGCAACACGCTTGATGCGGCACGGGTGATTGTTGAAAAGCGGACGGCGTGAAATGACCCTGACGTCTGTTGAACTGATCCCGCGCGATTCCGAAACGCTGCTGCGTGACGCCCATGAGGTCCGTCAGTGTTTTCCCGATGCGCAGATGATCAATATCCCCGATCTGCTGCGCTTTCCGCTGCGAAGCTGGGAAGCCGCGACCCTGATCCGGCCGGTCTTTCCCCGCGTGATCCCGCATATACGCGCAATCGACATTGCCCCCAATGCGCCGCTGCCCGGCGCGGATGATGAGGGCCTGACCGAAGTGCTGGTGGTGCAGGGCGATCCGCCATCGGACCTGAAGCACCGTACCTATCCCAATACCAGCGAAAGCGTGATCGCCCGTTATCGCCGTGAGGCACCGCACCTGACGGTCTATGCCGCCTTCGATCCTTACCGCCGTGCGCCGTATCAGGAAATGGAAGCCGTTGCGCGCAAGAAGGATGCCGGGGCGGCGGGATTATTTACCCAGCCCGTATTCGACATGCGCATGCTGGATCTGTGTATGAACTGGCTGCATGGGGAAAACGTGTTCTGGGGCATTTCCCCGGTAGTCGGCCCAAAATCGCGTTCGTACTGGGAAACGACGAACCACGTCATTTTCCCCCCGGACTTTGAACCGACGATGGAGGCGAACATTGCCTTCGCCCGCCAGATGATGGCGGCAGTCGCGCAGGCGGGCGGCAACACCTATCTTATGCCGCTGCGCGTCAATCTGGAGCGCTATCTCGCGCCCTTGTGCAGGTAGCATCCCGTCGCGCGGCTAGATCCAGCCGCGCGCCCGGATCAGCCCGAATGCGGCGATTGTGACCATGCAGGTAATGCGTCCGTCCGTAATCATCGCCTCCATTTCCGGCAGGGTTACGGTGTGGCAGGTAATGTCGGCTTCCGTTTCCTCGCGCTGGTGCGGACCCTGCCGCAGGCCGGTGGCAAGGTAAACACGGCCCTTCTGGGTGGTGATGCCCGCACCCTGGTAAAGCAGGCCGGCATCGCGCATCGTATCAGCGACAAGGCCGGTTTCCTCGCGCAGTTCGCCGCGTGCGACCTCATCGGGGGCGGCATCGGGGCGGTGTTCCCACATGCCCATGGGCAGTTCCCACATCCGTTTCTGCACAGGATAGCGGTACTGGCGGATAAGGGTCACGCGCGGGCCGTCGGCATCGTTCCATAACGGCAGGATCACGACAAAATCGCCCCGTTCCACCACGCCGTACAGGCCCTGCCTGCCATCGGGGCGGATGATGATGTCCTCCCTCACGCGCGTCCATGGGTTTTCATAGGCCACGCGGCTGGAGACGGTGATGTATCCACCCGCATCGGGTGTTGGGGATTGCGTCATGTGGCGTGCATCCTGTGTCATCATGCCCCGTGCCGCCCGTTTGCGTCCCGCACAGGAGATTGTGTAGGGCTAAAGGTGATCGCCCGGGTTTTTAAGATTTTTCCTTAATCCGTATTGTGCTTTCGTTACAAAGCCATTTTCTCAGGCAGGTCAGGATTGCCGTCACGCGCGCGCCGGCCGGGGCGCCTGTTTCTCAGTTCGTGGAGTGTATGCGTATCATGTCCGGCTCGCAGGCATCATCGGTGTCCCATACACGGCGGATACTGGCCGTCGTGCTGTTCAACCTCCTGTGCTATATCGATATCGGCCTGCCGATGGCGGTCATTCCGGTTTTTGTAAATCAGGTGCTGGGCTACAATACCGTTCTGGCGGGGCTGGCCGTATCCGTGCAGTATCTGGCGACATTCGCCTCGCGCGCCAGTGCGGGGCGGCAGACGGACCGGCTGGGGGCCAAGCCCACCGTTGTCCGGGGGCTGGCCATCTGCACGCTGTCGGGGGTCATGCTGCTTCTGTCCGGTGCCCTCATGCATTTTGCCGCGCTGTCCATGGGATTGCTGATCCTGAGCCGCATCCTGCTCGGGATCGGGGAAAGCTGGACCGCCACGGGCGCCATCATGTGGAATATCGGTCGCGTAGGCGCGGCGCGGACCGCGCAGGTCATCTCCTGGAACGGGGTTACATCCTATGGCGGGATCGCGCTGGGCGCGCCCATTGGTCAGGTCCTGTCCGGCCTGCCCCTGCCATTTGGCGGCCTGACCATGGTGGGGCTGTTATCTGCCGCCCTTACCCTGTTCGGGTTCGTGCTGGCCCGCCGGTATGAACCGGTGCCCCCGGTACCCGGCAAGGGGCCGCCCATGCCATTCAAGGCCGTGTTCATGCGCGTCCTGCCGCATGGAATCGTGCTGGCCTGCGGTTCGGTGGGGTTTGGCACGATTTCCGCCTGTCTGGCCCTGTTCTATGCCCATAATCACTGGCAGGGGGCTGCCGTGGCGCTGACCGGGTTCGGGGTCATGTTCAGCCTCATGCGCTTCCTGTTCGCCCGCCAGATCGACCGGCGCGGCGGGCTGGTGGTCGCCCTTGTATCGCTTGTGGTGGAAACGCTGGGACTGGTCGTTCTGTGGCAGTGTGACAGCGTGCCGGGGGCAGCACTGGGGGCCGCGCTGACGGGGGCCGGTTTCTCACTGGTCTTTCCTGCGATGGGGGTGCTGGCGGTGGCTCGTGTCGGGCCGGAAAACAGGGGTTCGGCGCTGGGTGCGTTTTCCGTTTTCCTTGATATCGCCGTGGGCCTGTCGGGGCCGCTGCTGGGTCTGGTGATCCAGACAATGGGATATGGCGCGCTGTTTCTTGTCTCCGCCCTGTTTACGTTCGCCGGTGTGGGTGCGACCATTGCGCTGAAATTCCTGCCCCGCTGAAGGGTGGTGCGGGCAAAGTGACATAGCTGCGGGAGCTGAGCTGGATAAATGCAGATTTCATCTGTTGCCGTTTTTTGTGGATCGCGTTTCGGGGCGCGTGCGGAATACGCGGCGCAAGCCCGCGAACTGGGCACGGCACTGGGGCAGGCCGGTTTGCGGCTGGTTTATGGTGGGGGCCATGTCGGGCTTATGGGCACCGTGGCGGATGCAACGCTGGCGGCTGGCGGGGCCGTTACCGGGGTTATCCCTTCCTTCCTGCACACGCGCGAGATCATGCATGAAGGGGTGACGGACCTGACCGTGACGGAAAGCATGCATGAGCGCAAGGCGCTGATGTTCGAGGCATCCGATGCCTTTGTGGTGATGCCCGGTGGCCTTGGCACGTTTGACGAGACGATCGAGATCATGACCTGGCGGCAGCTTCGCCAGCATGACAAGCCCATCTACATCGTCAATATCTCCGGCTGGGCGGACCCGCTGCTGGCGCTGGTCGATGCCAGCATCGCTGATGGTTTCGCAGCCCCTACGGCCCGCGCGCTGTTCGAAGTGGTGCCCGATGTGGCGGCACTTATGGCGACGCTGGCCGAACTGCCGGCCCGTAGTGACGCGCGTGACAGGGTCACGACATTATAAATCTTTTCATCTTCCCCTTGCGTAAAGGGGCATGGGCTTGTATAGCCGCCTGCAACGGAGTGTAGCTCAGCCTGGTAGAGCACTGTGTTCGGGACGCAGGGGCCGGAGGTTCGAATCCTCTCACTCCGACCAGTTTTGCAGGCCGGTTACCGTAAGGTAACCGGCCTGTTTCTGTTTGTACCGGTGGCCCTGCTCATGTTGCGGCAAGGGGGGAAATGTTTTACCTTCCCACGCCGAGTGATAAGGGGGCGCGTCGCCATTGCAGCGTGCCTGTATCCGTATGTTAATCCCCGGGACATCGCTGAATTATGCAAGTTTCTCCTGAACCCGTGCCGCAGTCAGCGCATGAAGTGAAAACAGCCCGCCCGGGGCCAGCCCTCAGCATCATCATTCCCTGCTATAATGAACGGGGCAATATAGAACCCCTGTTCAATGGCGTTGCGCGTGCGGTGACCCGTTATGACTGGGAACTGATCTTTGTCGATGACAGTTCCCCTGATGGCACCATAGACGAGGTATGGCGTCTGGCGCAGATGGACAGCCGGGTACGCGGCATCCTGCGGGTTGGGCGGCGCGGGCTTTCATCAGCCGTGATTGAGGGGATACTGTCATCCTCTGCCCCCGTGGTGGCGGTGATGGACGGGGACCTGCAGCATGACGAAACCCTGCTGGAACAGATGGCTGATGCCATAACCCGCAATGGATATGACGTGGCCATCGGCAGCCGTCATGTCGAAGGTGGTGATAACAGCGGCCTTGCCAATAGCTGGCGGCTGTTCCTGTCCAATGCTGGAATCCGGCTTGCGCAGTTCTGCCTGCCGGTGCGCGTCAAGGACCCGATGAGCGGCTTTTTCGCAGCCCGCCGCGATCTGTTTGTCCAGTCCGTCAGCGACCTGTCGGGCACCGGGTTCAAGATCCTGCTGGATATGCTGATGGTCCAGAAAACCTCCCCCAAGGTCATCGAACTGCCATTTGTCTTCCGTACCCGTAACGTGGGGGAAAGCAAGATGGACCGGAAAGTCCTGTTCCAGTTCGCGCATATGATTGTGCACCACATGCTCAGGAAAAACAGCCGCGTCTCACGCCAGCCGTCATCGTGACGATAAGACCCGGCAGGGGTGTTTTTTCATATACCGCATAAGATTTCCTGTTCCACCTGGGAACTGGCCTCCTTCCGTATGCAACAGAGTAGTGACCGGAAGGGGGTGTTTTACGGACCGCCAGCCTGTAGGCGACCCAGAAGAACCGGGACAGAGCAATCCGTCAGTTCAGGAACGTTCCCGGACCCGATGAGAAGGGACCATATTTTTTCTACGGACCGGCTCAATTCATAATGAAAAATGAATGTGGGATATGAAAAAGAATAACGGGATAAATGTATCCTTCATAATATTCATATTTGTTATTTCTTTTTTGTATCGGTTTTCGATACCGTATTTCTATCCTGCCGCCCTGCGGGCTGATGAAGTCTTCCAGACCCTTGAACCTGCCCATCGTTTACTGACCGGTCATGGTGTGACGACATGGGAATGGCAGGCCGGTATCCGGAACTGGCTCTTTCCGGATATGATCGCCGGGGTGTGGCGTGTAACCGACGCGCTCGGGCTCGGTCATTCCCCTTTGTGGATACAGGGTATCCTGTGTGTCCTGTCGCTGGGGCTTGTTGCGGTCTTCATGGCGCTGGGGGCAATTGTGGCGGGGCGGACAGGGCTGGTGGCCTGCGGCCTTGTCGGTGCCCTGTGGCCGGATCTTGTGCTGGGTGCTTCGCGTACGACGACGGAGGTGCTGGGCGGAAATCTGCTGGCGCTGGGCACGCTTCTGGGGGTGGTGGCCCACGCATTGCCGTCCGCCGGTGCGTTTACGGGTTCATGGCGTCGATCCTATGATGTCGCCCTGTATGGGGCGGCTGCGTTCTTTATCGGCTGTGGCGCGGGACTGCGGTTCCAGCTTATGCCCGCTGGCCTTCTCGCGCTGGCGTGGATGGCCTGGTGGCTCCGGCGTCGCCCCGCTGTCGTGGCGCTTATGGCTGCCGCTTCTGCCTTGCCTGTAGCCGGTTACGGTCTGGTGGACCTGCATACGTCCGGTACGTTCTTTGGGTCTGTTTTCCGTAATGTACATGCCAATATCGGGCAGAACATCGCCGCCACTTATGGAACGGCCCCATTCTATTTCTATATTGTCGATCTGTTGGGCCGATGGCAGGTCGGTTTTGCCATTGTCGCGTTCTTTTTCCTGCGCGGATGCCGTCAGTTCCCCATGCCTTCCGCAGTGGCGGGGATAATCATCCTTTCCCATTCAGTGATCGGGCATAAGGAACCCTCGTTCATTTATGGCGCCATTCCGCTTCTGCTTGCGGTGGCGGCCATGCGGTTTGGTGAGTGGATGGATCATGTTCCCGTCCTGCGTCCGGGGCATTGGGCCATGATGGGGCTGGCCATCGTGTCCCTGTCCGGCTTTGTTCAGCAAAATTACCTTGTCCGTATCCGCAACAGTAATGCCCTGATCCATTTGCAGCAGGTGGCGGCACGGCAGAAGGACCTCTGTGGACTGGCGTTTCCCGTGCGGGGCGAATGGGCCCATACGGGGGGGTATTCCTATTTCAGCCGCCGGGATGTCCCGATCTACTTCGCCGATGACGGGCCATCCCTTGCCGCCCTGTCGGGCAGTTATAACTACATCATAACTTATGGCCGGGCCTGGTCATCCCCACCCGAGGATTCTGCCATTGCCTGTCGACGGGAATTCTGCCTTTTCCGCGTCGCGCCTGCCTGTACTGTGCCGCCTGATTATGACCAGTTCAGTCAGGGCATGACCATTTATGAAAGCAGGATACATCAGGGGATCGGGAAGCTGTGAGATACGTAGCTGCTGCGGGGATCAGGAACCGGGTGCGCCGCGGTATTGTTGTGGGTATCGGGGATGCAAAGCGCCTTATGGGCCTGGGTGTTTATTATGGCGGTAAAGTGTTGTCCCTTTGCGCCCCGGTGGCTGGGTTCTGCCAATCGGGAGGCACATGATCGGCGATGCATTTCAGGCCGGGCATAAAACCGGATTCTTCCGTGCCCCCTTCACGGGCGGCGTAGGCAATCTCTGTGCCTTTCATCAGGTGTCAGTTATCTGAAGCGGGTCTGCAGGGCAGTAATCGGAACCTATATGAAAACCAGAATCTGGGCTTACCTTCTTCTTGTGCATGTTGTGGTGCTTGCCTGCGTTGCGGTATTGGCCCTGCCTTCTGGCGGGGTTGTCGCGGCATCGTGCCAGTGGGACTGTTTCGACGCCTACATGCGTATTGCCCGGCAGGGATACGAACATGCTCCCTCCCTCGCTGCGCGTTGGCTGGGGGAGGCGAACTGGGCGTTCTTTCCTGCTTTTCCCCTTTCCATCCGGGGGATGGCGCATCTGACTGGCGTGTCGGTGGAAGCCGCGGGCATGATCCTGAACGCCATGCTGCTGCCTGTTGTGGCCTGTCTGTGCTACCTGTACCAGAACAGGAAATGGGGGCCGGTTGATTACCGCTTCTACTTCGTGTTCTTCTTTACCTTCCCGGCCACACTGTGGTTCAGGATACAGTATAGCGAATGCATGTTCGGGCTGTTCCTTATGGGAATGGCATGGTCGGTCCTGAATAACCGCTTTTTCGTGGCGTCGCTCTGTGCCCTGCTTCTGTGCCTGACCCGGCCGACTGGCATATTATGCGTGCTGACATTTGCCGTATTCTACCTGTTCAACGCATGGCGGCAGACATCGGGGAACAGGGGCGGGCAGCGTCTGGCCTTACTTGCAGCGCCTGTCACGAATGCGGCCCTGCTGGTCACGGCTGGTGGGACGGGCATCTCACTGTTCATGATCTACCTCTATTATTTTATGGGTGACAGCCTGGCGTTTTCGCATGTGCAGATTGCGTGGCACCGGGTCTTTCATTTTCCCGGCTACTGGGCATGGTACAATATTACCCATAAAACCCACCTCAATCTGGTGATTGCGGCGCTGGTGGACGTGCTGGTGATTTACGAAGGGTTCCGGAAGGAACTCTATCTGGAGGCAACGGTGCTGCTGGTCACGTTTCTGGTGGCCTCTTCATCCGGCCTTGTGTCCATCCATCGCATCGTTATGGCGAACCCCTTCTTTTTCATGATCGTATATGCGTGGCTGATGGACAGGCGTCCTGCGACCCGCAGGACGGTAGTGGCGTTTTTCTGTGTTACGCTGCTGGTGTTTACGGTCATCTGGTTTCATCACACCCATCTGCTTTACTAGGACAAGATGCGCCCTTTTTCACAGTCAGCCCGATGGTACCTGCTGCGTATCGTGCCGATCATCCTGCTGGGCGGGATCAATATCTTTGCCTTCAATCTGCGCTGGCACCCACATGTCAGCGAGAATTATCGCAATTTCTATATCCGGCATTCGATCGACCTAGGGGAGTATGAGGCCAATGAGATCCGTGGCGTCTACACCAGCCATGAGGATCGCTGGAGCCGGTAGCTGAGCGTATGCCGGTGCCGTCCATGCCGGATTGAAAAAAGGGGGAGACCATGGTCTCCCCCTTTTCTTATTTGGGCTGGGATACGTTTTCGCCTGTGGCGGGGGCGGCCTTCTGTTCCATCTGGCCTGAACCGGTATCAGGCGGGACCGGCCGGGCTGCAGGCTGCTCCACCTGCGCGGGCGCAGGTGTGGACGGTGTAGATGGCGTGGTGGTGCCCGAGGCGTTGTCGGCAGGCTGCGCCGGTGTTTCCACCTTCGGTGGCGCGGCTTGCGGTGTGGCCGCCGTGTTCTGGGTCGCCGCAGGCGCTATTGCGGCGGTATCCGTCGTCGGCGTGGATGCAGATGCAGGTGCAGGTGCCTGTTGCGGAGTTGCCGGGGTGGCCTGCGCGGCAGTGCTGCCTGCGTCCTGCTGCTGTTGTGCTGGCGTGGTCGGTGTGGCTGCCGGTGTCGCTTCGGACTGGGCAGGGGGCGATACAGGGGCGGGGGCAGGGATCTGCGTGGCCGATGTTGGGGCGCTGGCCCCCACGGTGGACATCTGCGGCAGCGCCGGGGTCGGTGCCACCGGACGTGGCGTCAGGTCCAGTGTGGGCAGGCTGTAGCGGCTCAGCGTATCCGCATCGGTCTGGACGCCATAGGCGTTCATGGGCGGAAGCGGCTGGGGTGAAGGCTGGTCAGCCGCCGGGTTGCGGTCAAGCACTACGCGGGTGTTCTGCGGGTAACGGTTCATGAAGCCCAGCAGCGTGCCATTGGTCCAGCCAAAGCCAATCTGCATCGGGTATTCGCCGCCGCCCTTGCCGCCTTTGGGATTGATGTAGGGATTGACCACATCATATTTTTCCAGAAGCACGCCGGATTTTTCGTAGGTGCCGATCACGCGCCCCATCCAGCGCGCTGCAATATCGCTGGCGAGCGTATCATAACCGTATTCGTTGAAGCCCTTTACCGCCATCCACTGTAGCGGGGCCCAGCCATTGGGGGCATCCCACTGCTGTCCGCTGGTGCGTTCGGTGGCGATCAGGCCGCCGACCTGAAGCAGGTTCTTTCTTACGGTTTCCGATACCGCCTTTGCCTGTTCCGGTGTCGCCATCTGCAGGAACAGCGGCATGACGGTCGCCCCGGACAGGATGGAGGTCGATTCGCCCTTCTTCCAGTCATAATCAATGTATGCGGCCCTGCGCTCGTCCCACAGGACGCGGCGGACCGCTTCAATGCGTTCTTCCGCCAGACGCGCATAGCGCGCTGCCGCTTCCTTGTCGCCTTTCAGCTCATAGGCATGGGCCAGTGTCTGCTGCAGGTGCGGGATCAGGCAGTTCAGTTCGACCGTAAGCAGGTCCGTCGTGTGGATGGTGGACAGGGTATGTCCGTCCGCCAGCCAGCGGGAGGAGAAATCCCACCCCGTTTCCGATCCCGCCCGCAGGTCACGGTAGACCTCTTCCTTCGGTCGGTCGGAATGGGCGGCGGTGGCCACGTCCTGCGGATAGCTTTCGTCGCGCGGGGTGTCGCGGTCATCCCAGTGGCGGTTCATGACCGTCCCGTCCGGCAAGCGCACCACGCGGCGGTAGGCTCCGCCGGGGGGCACGGAATCCTGCCCGTCCATCCAGTAATCGTATTCAGCCTGCAGTTCGGGCAGGAAGGTGGTGTAGGCCAGTTGCCCGTCATGCATGGCCAGAAGATCGACCATGAGCGAGAAGAACGGCGGTTCCGACCGGCTGAGGTAATAGGTTCGGCTACCGTTGGGAATATGGCCATACCGGTCGATCATCGCCGCCATGTCGCGCACCATGTCGCGCATGAGATCGATTTTCTGGTTTTCATACAGCCCGATCATCGTGAAGTAGCTGTCCCAGTAATAAAGTTCACTGAAACGGCCACCGGGCACGACATAGGTGTAGGGCAGCGGGAGCTGGGATGAATAGGCAACCGCCATGTCCGGCGGGCGGCTCAGCACTTCCCACATGCCGTTGATGTAGTCGCGCACGTTTTCATCCGGGCTGCGCTGGTAAGACACGGTCTTGCGTTCGGGCAGGGTGAAGTGCTGCGCCACGAAATCCTTGAGCGAGAAATCAGGACGCAGCCGCGCGATCTTGTACTCGGCCAGCAGGTCCGCCGGGGCTTCATCGGGTATGGCGTCGGCGGCGGTCTTGGCGTCGGTATAGATATGGGCCTCACCAATGGCCTGGAACAGGCCGTCCAGTGCAATGGACGGTGGACGCAGGTCCTCGACGGGGGCCAGTGGCACGCCTGCCGCGTGGGGCTGCGTGGTTGCGGCCTGTGCCGCATCCTTCGGCGCAGGGCTGGTGCTGCCTGCCTGTGCCTGACCTGCTGGCGGTGCGGCAGCCGGTTGCGCGGCGGCAGGGGCGGACGCATTGCCCGGAGCTGCCGGAACGCTATTGGCCGTAGGTCCGCTTGCCGGCATGGGCGTGGCGGGAGCAGGGGTGGCAGGCCGGGCCGCTGCTGTGGGGGCAGTGGTTGCGGACGCATCAGGGCGCGCGGGTGGCTCCACCGCCGTCGGGGCTGGTGTGGGCGCGGCAGCGGGGGGTGTGGCTGTTGTCGTGGTGTTGCCCGTACCGGACCCGTCCGCTGTGGCGGGTGACGGGGCAACGGGCGGCGTATCGGTGCTGGCGGGGCCAGCCGCCGGAGTCGTGACGGGTGATGCAGACGGCATGGTTCCGCTCCCAGACAGCGGTTCAGGCGTTGGCACCGAAGGCGTCTGTTCCCCCTGTTTCGCGGGTGTGGCCGCTGTACTGTCAGTCGGGGCGGGAACGGTGGCGGAAGGTGCCGCTGCTGTCCGTTCCGCACCGGCGGGGGGCGCGGACGGGACGGCAGCGGAGGGCTGCGCGGGGGACGTGGCCTGTTGGGCGGCAGGTTCTGTCTGGGCCAGGGCCGGGGTCCCTGCGTAAAGCAGACCGGCCAGAAGAAGCCCGGCATGACGGGGAAGGGACCGGGAGAGACTTGAACCACACAGAAGGGAAATTTTCACGAGACGCCGTTTCTTCGAACAATGGATACCCAATTCTTGCACAATGCCCTGCCTTTCCTGCCTATCACAAAGGGAAACCTTCCAGATGGAGGGAAGTTCATTTTCACGTATGGCACCGGTCACGAAGGCTCCCCAACTTTCCCATGGGGGCAAAGCGGGCTATGCTGCCCGCCCCCTGCCGGGCTGAGCGGCCTGAGCGTTTCGTGTCCCTTACCTGTTCCGCCAACCGGAGTTGCCATTCATGCCCGCATCCCTTCAGGGTCTTTCCCCGCTGGCTGCAACCGATGCCCTGTTTTTCGAGCGCGCGAGCGCCCGCCTGGGCCGCCCCGATGCCGAACGCCTTGTCCAGCAGGCGCTGGAGGGCATGGACGATGGGGAACTCTTTCTGGAATATCGTGAAAGTGAGGCCATCTCCCTTGATGAGGGCGTGATCCGTTCCGCCACCTTCGACACATCTTCCGGCTTTGGCCTGCGTGCCGTGCTGGAGGAGGAAACCGGTTTTGCCCATTCCGATGAAATAAGCGAAAGCGCCATCCGGCGCGCGGCTGAAACCGTAACCCAGATACGCGCTGGCCGCACGGGCACGCTGGCGACGGGGCCGCGTTCGACCAATCACCGCCTGTATCCGGACATCAACCCGCTGGGGGAAGGTGCGTTCGCCACCCGTGCGGCCATGCTGTCGGAACTTGATACCTATGCCCGGGGGCGGGATGCGCGCGTGGTGCAGGTGATGGCGTCCATTTCGGCGGAATGGCAGGCAATCCAGATCCTGCGCCCCGACGGGCAGCGCATGGCTGACATCCGCCCGCTGGTCCGCATGAATGTATCGGTCGTGGTGGAACAGGACGGACGGCGTGAGAGCGGCGGCCACGGACTGGGTGGCCGCTATTCCTATTCCCGGCTTCTCGCGCCGCAGGTGTGGAAGAACGCGGTGGATGAGGCGCTGCGCATGGCGCTGGTCAATCTCGATGCCCGCCCCGCCCCGGCGGGGGAGATGGAAGTGGTGCTGGGGGCCGGGTGGCCCGGCATCCTGCTGCATGAAGCCGTGGGCCACGGGCTGGAAGGCGATTTCAACCGCAAGGGTACCTCCGCCTTCGCGGGGCTTATGGGCAAGCGTGTCGCGGCCCCCGGTGTGACGGTGGTGGATGACGGCACCCTGCCCGAACGGCGCGGCAGCCTGACCATTGACGATGAAGGCACCCCCACGGGTCGCACCGTAATGATCGAGGACGGAATCCTGACCGGCTATCTGCAGGATCGTCTCAATGCCCGCCTCATGGGCGTGGCCCCCACGGGTAACGGGCGGCGGCAGTCCTACGCCCATGCGCCCATGCCGCGGATGACCAACACCATCATGCTTGGCGGTGACGCCACGACGGAAGACATGATCCGCACCACGAAGCGCGGCCTCTACGCCGTCAATTTCGGTGGGGGACAGGTGGACATCACTTCGGGAAAATTCGTGTTCGCCGCATCCGAAGCCTATCTGATCGAAGACGGCCGCATCACCGCCCCCGTGCGGGGGGCAACGCTGATCGGTAACGGTGCGGACGCCATGACCAAGGTGATCATGATCGGTGGCGAACCCGCGCTGGACCCCGGCATCGGCACCTGCGGCAAGGCCGGTCAGGGCGTGCCGGTGGGCGTGGGCCAGCCGACCCTTAAAATGACCGGCCTGACGGTAGGTGGCACGGGGGGCTGAGGCCCCCGTCAAAACCATGGAACAGGCCGCGTCGTGGTGATCGGCGTCGTGTAATGCCTTACCCTTCCGCCCCGCCGTAACCGGTGGGGGCGGAGGGCGGTGTTCAGCTACGCGCCGCCGCCATCAGCTCCTTCATGTGGCGGATGACGGCGGGCAGGCCGTCAAAAATGGCCTGACCGATCAGGAAGTGACCGATATTGAGTTCAGTCACCTGCGGCAGTGCTGCAACGGGCGTCACGTTGTCATAGGTCAGCCCGTGGCCCGCATGGACTTCCAGCCCGCATCGCGCGGCATGGGCGGCGCCCGTGGTCAGGCGGCCCAGTTCCACGGCCCTCGCCGCTTCATCCGTGGCGTCGGCATAGGCGCCGGTATGCAGTTCCACGACTGCTGCGCCCAGTTTCGCCGCCGTTTCGATCTGGGCTGCGTCCGGGTCGATGAACAGCGAGACCCGGATGCCCGCGTCCCGCATGCGCGCAATGCGCGGGGCAAGCATGGTGGCCTGCCCGCGTACATCCAGCCCGCCTTCGGTCGTGACCTCCTGCCTGCGCTCGGGCACGAGGCAGCACGCATGGGGGCGCAGGCGGGTGGCGATAGCGGTCATTTCCTCCGTCGCGGCCATTTCCATGTTCAGCGGAATGCGCAGTTCACCGCGCAGGCGCTCAAGGTCGGCATCGCGGATATGGCGGCGGTCTTCACGCAGATGGGCGGTGATGCCGTCCGCGCCCGTGTCCTGCGCCAGCAGGGCAGCGCGGACCGGGTCGGGGTGGTGGCCGCCGCGCGCGTTGCGCACGGTTGCGACGTGATCGATGTTGACCCCCAGCCGGATCGTGGCGGGACGGGATGTATTCATGACCTGTTCCTGTGTTCGGCCATCTGCATGGCCATGCGCAAGGCGGCGACAAGGCTGGACGGATCGGCTACGCCACGCCCCGCGATGTCGAAGGCGGTGCCGTGATCGGGCGATGTGCGGATGATGGGCAGGCCCAGCGTGATATTGACCCCCTGCGTCATGTCGATGGTCTTGAGCGGGATCAGCGCCTGATCGTGATACATGCACATCGCTACATCGTATCGCGCCCGTGCCGCGGGGGTGAACATGGTATCGGGGGGCCACGGGCCGCTTATATCCATGCCATCGGCACGCAGGGCCTCCAGCGCGGGGGCGATGACCGTCTGCTCCTCCGTGCCCATGCTGCCGCTTTCGCCCGCGTGGGGGTTCAGCCCGGCGATGGCGATGCGCGGGGAAGCAATGCCAAAATCCCGGCGCAGCGCCGCATGGGTGGTGCGTGTCGCGGCGATGATGCCTGCCGTATCCAGTTCATCCAGCGCGCGGCGCAGGCTGACATGGATGGTCACCGGCACTACACGCAGTTCGGGGCAGGCCAGCATCATGACCTCCGCGCCGGAGACGTCGCACAGGGCTGCGAGGTATTCCGTATGGCCCGGATAGGGGAAGCCTGCGTTTTTCAGCACGATCTTGCTGATGGGGCAGGTGACGACCGCCGCCGCCTGTCCCGTGCGGGCCAGTTCCACCGCCCGCGCGATGCTGGCGGTGATCGCCCCGGCATTGCGACTGTCCGGCTGACCGGGCGTGGGGGGCACAGGCAGGCTGACCGGCAGCACCGGCACGGCATCGGCAAACACACCGGCGGCCTGTGCGATGGTGTCGATCTCACGCACCGGCACGTCGTACTGCCCGATCGCCTGCGCATCCCCGATAACGGCGAAATGCCCCGCCCCATGGCGCATGGCCCGCCACGCACCTGCCGTGATCTCCGGCCCGATGCCCGCCGGGTCGCCCATGGTCAGGGCCAGCGGCAGTTCACCTTCATGCATCGGGGGTGGCCATGGCGTGCAGGATACGGACCCACGACCGGATGCCCTTGTGGAAGGATGTCAGTTCATACTTCTCGTTGGGGGAATGGGCGCGGTCGTCATCCAGTGCGAAACCCACCAGAAGCGCCGACATGCCCAGTATGCGCTGCATGTCCCCCGCCACGGGAATCGAGCCGCCACAGCCAATGGTCACCGCAGGCGTGCCCCATTCATCCCCCAGCGCGGCAAGCGCTGGCTGCAGGCCGAACGCCTGCTCAGGCACGGTGCAGGCAGGCGAGCCGCCGGCCTGGGCAAAGGTAACGGTGCAGTCTTCGGGCAGCATGCTGCGGACATGGCTGCAGAAAGCCTGACGGATGCGGACAGGGTCCTGCCCCGCCACCAGCCGGAACGAAACCTTGGCCACCGCCTCACCGGGCAGCACTGTCTTGAACCCTTCACCGGTGTAACCGCTGGAAATGCCGTTGATCTCGAAGCTGGGGCGGCACCATGTCTGTTCGATGGCGGTATAGCCCTTCTCCCCCGCGGGAACCGAAAGCCCGACCTCGCCAAGGAATGTGGCGTCATCCGGCGCGATTTCACGCCACCGATCACGCAGCGCCTGCGGCGGGGCCTGCACGCCCGCGTAGAATCCCGGCAGCGTCACGCGCCCCGTTTCGGGATCGCGGATGGAGGACAGGATCTGGCACAGCAGTTCCGCCGGGTTGCGCGCGGCATTGCCATAAACACCGGAATGCAGGTCGCGCCGGGCGCAGCGCAGGTGGACTTCCTCGCCCACCATGCCGCGCAGGGCGGTGGTGATGGCGGGCACGCCGGGCAGCATGGCGGTATCGCAGATCAGCCCAACATCGGCGCGCAGTTCCTCGCGATGGGCTTCCATGAAGGGAACGAGGTTGGGGCCGCCGCATTCTTCCTCCCCTTCGATCAGCAGGGAGATGCGCACCGGCATCGTGCCCTGTGTCGCGCGGATGGCGCGTATGGCCTCGATAAAGGTCATGACCTGCCCCTTATCATCCGATGCGCCACGGGCGACGATACGCTGCGTGCCGTCTTCCGCCGTGTCCATGACCGGCTCGAACGGGCCACTGTTCCACAGTTCCAGCGGATCGACGGGCTGCACGTCGTAATGGCCATAGAACAGCACATGCGGCCCTTCTGGCGGGGTGCGGTCATGGGCGATCAGGATGGGATGGCCAGCGGTTTCGCATATCCGCGCGTCAAAGCCGAGACTGTCGAGTTCGTCATGCAGCCACTTCGCCGCGCGCGCGCAGTCCGCCGCGTGTTCGGGCTGGGTGGAAATGCTGGGTATGCGCAGGAAGGCGAACAGCCGATCGACAGCGGCATCAAGCGTGCGGTCCGCCTGCTCCAGAACGGGAGAAAGGGCGGAAGGGGTATCGGTCATGGGGTCTCCGTTTGCAGTCGGCAGCCGCGCGGGCCGGATCGTGATTTTGCCCGCCAGCGGATCAAAAGCAACTTAATCCATGCCTCAGCATTGCCCGTGCAGGAACCCCAGCGCGGGCAGGGGCCGCCATGCGCGCGGCAGGTCCGCCCTGCGGTAGGGCCGGATGCTGTAATGGGGCACGGCCACGTTGTTGCGTTCCAGAAAGCCACGATAGGCCGCAACCTGCCTGCTACGCCATTCGCAGTCGGCTTCGGCCGCATTCCGCGTGGGATAGATGCTGGCGACGCGCGTGTCGCGCCCGGTGCGTGCGATCACGGCCCAGGATTCATCACGCCGCGCCGTAGTACGAAAAATGACGACCTTGCCCATTGTTTCGCCCCCGTGCCGGTCGCAACGGCGCTGTCGCGGCCTGTACCTACAGGCAACCACGGCTGCCGTGCGCGATCAAGCAGTGCGCCGGATGAATTGATTTTCTTGCAGGTCCCCGTGGTTGGCGGTAGGGAAACAGGATCATGATACGTCTTTTCATCACCCTGCCCGTGATCGTGGCGCTGATCATTTTCGCCGCCTGTAATCAGGCGCCGGTGGAACTGTCATGGCTGCAGTGGAAATGGACGTCATCGCCCGGCGTGCTGGCGCTGCTGGTCGCGGCCCTGCTCTATGCCACGGGATCGGCCAGCGTATGGATCGTGGTGCTGCGCCAGATGCGGCGCGCCCGCCGCGCCGAACAGGAAGTGCGCACCCTGCGCGCCCGTCTGGACAGCACGGATGAAACCGCTCCGCGTGCTCCCGGCCTGACGTCGGCGCCTGCCGACTCGCCCATGCTGCGGGCCTATGCGGCGCAGCCTGCGGCCCCCGTGGCGCCGCCCGCCGTAACGGAAACGCCCCCGGCCCCCGTGCCGGATGCCTCCGGCGGCACGGAACGTTCCGGTTCCTGAACCTTTTCCTTACGCCCCATAGCCTGCACCGGAGTTACCGCCAATGCGTGGACGGTCCACCCGCCTGATTGTTGCCCTCGATACCAAGGACACGGCGCAGGCCGTGCGCTGGCGGCACGAAACCGCCGGACATGCCGGGGCGGTCAAGCTGGGGCTTGAGTTTACCTATGCCTGCGGGCTGGACGCCGTGCGTGAGGCGGCGGGGGACAGTCCGCTGTTCCTTGACCTGAAACTGCACGATATCCCCAACACCGTCGCATCCGCCATTGGCAGCCTTGCCGCACTGCGTCCCGCCATGCTGACCATCCATGCGTCAGGTGGCCGGGCCATGATCGCGGCGGCTCGCGTTGCGGTGAACGAGACCTTCCCCGAAAATGTACGTCCCCTGCTGCTGGCCGTCACCGTCCTGACCAGCATGGATGCCGGTGCCCTGCATGAAACCGGGGTTGAGGGCAGCGTGGAAGCACAGGTCGTGCGGCTGGGCCGTCTGGCCATTGAATCCGGCGCGGACGGGCTTGTCTGTTCTTCGCATGAGATCGCGCCCCTGCGGCAGGCGCTGGGCGACGAGCCGGTGCTGGTCGTGCCCGGTATCCGTCCGGCAGGCAGTGCGCCGGGGGACCAGAAACGGGTCATGACCCCCACCCAGGCACGCGATGCCGGGGCGGACTGGATTGTGGTGGGTCGCCCCATTACCCGTGCATCCGATCCCGCCGCCGCCGCCGCCGCGATTGCGGCTGAACTGTCTGCCTGAACCGGGTCGAGGGCACGGGTCATATGGCGGTCAGGGTCAAGATATGCGGTATCCGTGATCGGATCGGGCTGGATGCAGCCTGTGCCGCAGGGGCGGACTGGATCGGATTCGTGTTTTTCGGCCGTTCTCCGCGCCATGTAACGCCGGATGTGGCCGGAGAGCTGGCGCGTGGCATGATGTCCGCTGGCCCGCAGCGCATCGGACTGTTTGTCCGGCCCACGGATGACGAGATCCGCACCGTGCTGGATCATGTGCCGCTTGATGGATTGCAGATCTATGATGATGGTCCCCGCGCCGCCGTTATCCGCGCGCGGTTCGGCCTGCCGGTATGGCAGGCGGCCGGGATTGCCGCTGCTGCTGACTTGCCCCGAAACTGTGCGGTGGATGGGCTGGTCATCGAATCCCGTGCGCCTGCCGGTTCCGATCGGCCCGGTGGCAATGCCCATGCCTTTGACTGGACCCTGACCAAAGGCTGGCAGGCCCCCGTCCCGTGGCTGCTGGCCGGGGGCCTGACGCCTGACAATGTACAGCGCGCCTTAGATCAGAGCGGCACGCGTGCCGTAGATGTGTCATCCGGGGTGGAGTCCGCCCCCGGCGTCAAATCCGCAGCACTGATCCACGCTTTCGTACAGGCCGCGCGGGGCGCGCCTTAACGGTAATATCCGCCGTAATAGGCCGGTGGCGGCGGTGGAGGCGGCGGCGGATAGGCATAAACCGGATAGGGCGGCGGATAACCGTAGCCATAGACCGGGTAGCGATAGCCGTAACCATAAGGTCCGTAGCGGTAAGGGGACATGGCGACACCCAGTGCGGTCCCGGCGGCGATGCCCATGCCGAAGCCACCCCAGCCCCAGCCACCACGCCAGCCGCCGCCGTGCCAGCCGGGGCCACCCCATCCGCCCCCACGCCATGCATAGGCGGAAGGTGCGGGCAACGCGCCGACCAGTCCCACGGACACGGCCAGCAACAGGGCCAATTTACGCATGTGGTCAGTTTCCTTTATCTGACATCCTGCCATCGGATATTGGTGCCTTCCGGCCAGATATCCAGCCTTGGGCACCTGTCATTATGTGACAGATCATTCACGATCATGCGTAAGGCGTTTTCATGGCAGGCATCGCCCTGTCTGTAACCGGGGCCGTTTTCCTCCGTCTGGCGGAAGGGGAGTGGTCAGGGCACCTATTGCCGGGTTTTCGGGTCGCGGGATGCGTTCAGCCAGCCGCCCAGACGGCCAAGTGCTTCCTTCAGCGGGCCATCGGGCATGTCGTCGATCTGAACGGGCGCAGGTGCCGTGCGCGGGGCGGGCCGGGCGACGGGGCGGGGCGTCATGGTCAGGTCCTGAACCATTCTCAGGCGTTTGACCACGCCCTGTCCGCATGTGGTGTTGATGCGGGCGATGACGGCGGGCGCAAGATGCTGCAGTTCCATCGCCACCGGCCCTGAACAGGCCACGGTCAGTGTCCCGGCAGCCAGTCTGCGCGGTACGGTCGTGGCGGCCAGATGGGGGCCGACTATATCAGGCCAGTCCGACATGACCTGCACGGCGGCGGGGGACTGCTTGCGAAAAACCGGCCTGCTGATATGGGGCAGAAGGGCCGCCATGCTGCGCGTGCGGAACGACCGGGGCGGCGGTTCCGTGGGGGTGGTGGCGTTCTTTCGCTTGCTGTCGGGGGGCGGGTTCGTCATAAACGGGTCCGTGTTACCTTCTGCCGCTGATCTGTTACGCTGGTATGACTGGCACCGTCGCACTCTGCCATGGCGCGCGCTGCCCGGCCAGAGCGCAGATCCCTATCGGGTCTGGCTGAGCGAGATCATGCTGCAGCAGACCACCGTTACGGCGGTCATTCCCTATTTTGAACGGTTTGTGGACGCGTTCCCCGATGTGAACGCGCTGGCCCGCGCCCCGCAGGATCAGGTCATGACCATGTGGGCCGGACTTGGCTATTACGCACGGGCACGCAACCTGCATGCCTGCGCCCGTGCAGTGGCGGCGCGGGGCGGCGTGTTTCCCGATACCGTGGCTGGGCTGCTGGAACTGCCGGGAATCGGGGCCTATACCGCTGCGGCCATAGCCGCCATTGCCTTTGGTCGTCCGGTCGTGCCGGTGGACGGGAATGTGGAACGCGTGACGGCGCGCCTGTTCGCCCTGACGGACCCGCTGCCCGGCGCGCGCAAGGCTATCGCCCGTCAGGCCATGATCCTTAACGCGGATGCCCCGGCGCAGGGCCGACCATCCGATTTCGCGCAGGCGCTGTTTGATCTGGGGGCCGGTATCTGCACCCCGCGCGCGCCGGCCTGCGCGCTGTGTCCATGGCGTGACGCCTGTGCGGGTAACCGGCAGGGAATCGCCGCCACCCTGCCGCGTCGCGCGGCGAAGGTGGCCCGTCCCGTGCGCTATGGCGTGCATTTCTGCATGATGGATGCGGCAGGCGGCATGCTGCTGGTCCGGCGGCCGGAAAAGGGCCTGCTGGGCGGCATGATGGGCCTGCCCGGCCCGGTATGGCGCGATACCCCCTGGACGGAGGGGGAGGCGATGGAGCATGCGCCCGACGCACCCCGGCTGCGCGCGAAATGGCATGGAACGGGGCAGGTGAAGCATGTCTTCACGCATTTCACATTGCTGGTGGACGTGTATGCGGCGCAAATTTCCGCCTTTCCCAACAGTATCGCGGGACAGGGTGGGGAAGTGAATTACGCGGGGGAGGAAGCCGTGGCCCTGCCATCGCTCATGCGCAAATGTGTCGCGCTGGCGCGCGCCAGTCACGTTTTTGATTGACGTGGGCATGATACGCGCTGTTGACTGACGGAAGTCCGATCAGGAAAGGGACCGTGATGCTCACCTTTGTCCAGATGCTTTCCCCTGTTGTCGCCCTGCTGGGGCTTGTCGGTATGGCGCGTTGTCTCAACGCCCCGGTCCGGGCCATGCAGCCGGTCCGGGTACGCACCCGACGCTGACTGAACTTCTGACCTGAAGGCAGGACCCCATCTCCTGTTCCTTTGCATCCATACGCGGCTTCATGTAGCAGCCGTGTCATGACATTCATTACCGTACATCGCGCGGCGCGGCAGGAAGTTGCGTCCGCGCGCGCCGGGGTGCTTCTGAGCAATCTGGGCACCCCGGATGGAACCGGTTACGCCGCTGTCCGGCGTTATCTGGCGGAATTCCTTTCGGACCGGCGTATCATCGAAGCCAGTCCCCTGATCTGGAAGCCCATCCTGTACGGCCCGGTGCTGACATTTCGCCCCCGCCGGTCGGGGGAAGCCTATCATCGCATCTGGCATCATGACCGCGATGAAAGCCCCCTTCGCACCTATACCCGCAATCAGGCTGCCGGGCTGGCCGAACGTCTGGCGGCGGATGGCGTGCCGGTGGCATGGGGCATGCGTTATGGCAGGCCCTCCATCAGGCAGGGCGTGCATGATCTGGTGCAGCAGGGATGCGACCGTATCCTGCTGGCCCCGCTCTATCCGCAGTACAGCGCTACCACGACGGCCACTGCCAACGATCAGGCCTTTCGCGCGCTTATGCGCATGCGCAACCAGCCTGCCATCCGCACCCTGCCGCCCTTTGCCGATCATCCGGCCTATATCGCCGCGCTGGCCCGTTCCATTACCGCGCGACTCCAGACACTGGATTTCAGGCCGCAGATGATCGTGGCGTCCTTTCACGGGCTGCCGAAGGTTTATGTGGAAAAGGGCGACAGCTATCAGGCGGAATGCGAACGCACCATCGCCGCCCTGCGTCAGGCGATGGGATATGACGGGCAGATGATGCCGCTGACCTTCCAGTCACGTTTTGGCCCGGCCAAATGGCTTGAACCCTATACCGCGCCCTTTATCGAATCCCTGCCCGCGCGCGGGATTACCCGGATTGCCGTGATCACGCCGGGCTTCATCGCTGACTGCATCGAAACGCTGGATGAAATCGGCAATGAAGCCGGTGCAGCCTTCGTCAAGGCGGGTGGCGAGGAACTGGCGCTGATCCCGTGCCTGAACGACTCGCCCGATGCCATCGACCTGCTTGAAACCCTTGTGCGGGAGGAACTGCAGGGCTGGGTGCCACAGCCGGGGCAGGAAAAAGCCATCGACGCACCCTGACCGGCCCGGATGAAGGGCGGCCGTAATGCCAGCCCGCTTCCGGTGGGGGGAAACATACATCCCCCCATGCCGGTTGCCCGATCCCGGTCGCCGCTTATGGCCGGTCGCAGCTTTCAGTCAGGTCATTATAGACCTGTCCCGCCGGACAGGAACGGGACGGTTTCGGCTGCGCGGGGGCCTGCGTCGGGACTGGCGCAGGCTGGGGGTTGACCAGCGTGGACAGATCCTTGTCATAGATGGTGTCGTCTTCCGGCGTGGTATTGCCCGTGCCGCTATAGACTTCCGGTGCGGCCTGATAGCTGGCCCCGGCTGCGGCGGCACCCATTGCACCCCCATGGCCATGCCGGGCCATCCCCAGCCCCAGCCGCCCCACGGGTATCCCCAGCCACCCCAGCCGACATAGGCAGGGTAGTAGCCGCCGCCCCAGCCACCATTCCAGCCCCATCCGCCCCAGCCCCAGTTGCCGCGCCAGTGGCCCGAACGCCCGCCGTCCCATCCGCCACCGCGGCCTGCATTGTTCCAGCCTCCACCATGGCCTCCGCCATAGCCACCGCCGCCCGGACCACCCCGACCGCCACCGCCGCCGCCATGTGGTTCGGCATGGGCGTGCGGAGCCACCGGCCCGCATGCGATCAGTGCCAGCATCATTCCGGTCGCCACATGTTTCAGCTTGTGCATCTTCCATTCCTGCATGTCTGAAGAGGGTTTATCGCAGAAAATAGTCCGTTCGGGAAAGGCGTGGCGCGCATCATACCGCCCGATGGTGCGATAACGCATGGCCTGCCGGATCGGATGCCCCGGCGCACCCATCGCCACCGGATCGTGCGCGGTATCCCGTTGAGGGGCTGCCTGTGGATCATAGAGGTATTTCTGCCCGCTCCGCACCAATGCGCAAGCGGGAAGGGCGCGAAAGATCCCCGGAAAACGGCCCGTGTAACATTCTGAATTATAAAGCCACATTCCGGTGTTATTCCCCGCCCGTGGGGCACGCTAGGATGCCCCGCCCGGACGGAGGCATTGACCGGGGCCGGATGGGCGTCTGATATGAAATGCAGGACCATCCGCATATCTGATCCGGGGCAGGCAGCCGTGCAGACCCCGAATAATTAAGTATTCGGAACGGAAGAAGCCGCTTTTCATATATGAATACCATACCAAGAGTATCAGGAACGATTGGCAGGTTATGGATCTGTGCCGGGATATTTCTGGCGACCTGTATGCTTGCCCCGCATATTGCGGTTATCGGGTATCATGTCTCCCTGTCCAGTAACGAGGGATGGAATGCCTATCAGGCCCGGCATGCCATGGGGATGGGGGACGCCAGCCTGTACCCGCCGCCGGGCGGCATGGTGTTCAACAACTATCCGCCCAGTTCCTTTTACGTGGTGGGTGCGCTCGGTTGGCTGCTGGGGGACATGATCCTCGCGGGGCGCATCGTCTCGTTATTCGCCATGCTTTTCTGCGCTTTTGCAACCGGCCGGATCGTCACCATCATGGGGGGCACGCGCGCCGCCGCATGGTTCGCGGGTCTGCTGGTCATATTCTACGCGGCGGTTTTCTATAGCGATTACGTGGTTATGAATGATCCGCAATGGCTGGCGGAAGCCATTATCATGGCCGGTTTTGTACTGCTGCTGGGGAACCGGGGCAATGCACGCGACGGCATGCCTGCGTGGCGGGCGTTCTGTGCCGGTCTTGTCATGGTGGCGGGACTGACCTTCAAGCACAATATCCTTGCCCTGCCGCTTGCGATCACCCTGTGGCTGCTTGTGACCGACCGGCGTGGCGGGCTGGCATGGATGCTGGGCGGGGTCGTGGGTGTGTCCGTTCTGGGCGGCCTGTTTTATGCCTGTTTCGGCCCGGATTTCATCCATGGCGTTTTCGGGCACAAGCGCATTTTCCAGATACATGGGGCCGTGAAGGGAGTGGGCAACGTGCTGGGGCTGGGGGGCATGATGGTCTCCGCGCTGCTTCTGCCCCGGCTGGGCCTGCGCAACCGGATGGGTCTGCTGCTGGGGACTTACCTGTTCTGGTCCGTCCTGTCGGTGGTGATCCAGCGCACGGGTGCTGGTGTTACACATAATGCGTGTTTTGAAGCCCTGATCGCAGCCGCGTTATGTGCCGGGCTGGCCGTATCGGGGATGGAAAGGGGTATGATCCCGCCCGACCGGGTGCCTGCGTGGATGGGTGTTGTCATGCTGGCGGGGCTGGACCTGCTGCCCATCGTGGCCTGTGCGCCGGTTTACGTGCCCTTTCTGTATCGCAGCACGGCGGAGGTCATGGCCCACGAACCCGCATGGCGCGAAACGATCGGGGCGGTCCGGCATATGGATGGCAATGTCGGGTGCGAGACGCTGGCCATCTGCTACTGGGCGGGCAAGCCCGTGGTCATGGATTTTTTCAATTATTCCCAGCATGTGGCCGTCACGCATGACGCCACGGCCCTGCGCCAGGCCCTGGACAGTCATGGTATCGTGGCCTTTGTCAGCAGTTCACGCTTCCTGCCGCCGCGTTATGTCTGGGAATATTCCAGCCTGTGGGCCATCATCCGCGACCGCTACACACATGTGCAACCGCGGGGTGTGGCCTATATCGTAACCCCCTGAATGGGGAGGCCATTCGCCCCCGGTGGCCGGTGTGCCGGGAGCGGATGGAACGTGGTTCAGGGGCGTCCGACCCCACGCAGGCGGTGCAGCGTCACAATGGCCGCCGTCAGCACAAGGGCGGCGCAGGTCTGGTGCACGGTGCCTGCCCAGACCGGCACGACCAGCAGCAGCGTGGTGATGCCCAGCGCGTATTGCAGCAGCACCAGCCAGCCCAGAACCATCAGCGCATCATGCACGTCCTTGCCCAGATTGGCCGTGCGCAGTCCCAGCACGATGGTAAGGCCGATCAGCAGCGCCGTGCCGGTCGCCAGCAGGCGGTGGTCGAACTGGACCGCCGGAATGTTCTGGAACCAGTTCAGCCAGAAGGGATGCAGCCGTGCGTAGCCACGGGGGATCAGGTGACCATCCATGAGCGGGAAGGTATTATAGGCAAATCCGGCATGCGTGCCTGCGGTAAAGCCGCCCGCAATGACGGTGATGCCCACCAGACAGCATATGGTCCATACCAGCCGGTGGATGCGCACCACTGCGGTCGTGGCCGGGATGAAGGCTGGGCGCGGCGTGCGTACCGAAAGGGCTGTCCACAGAATGGCGATATACAGCGCAAAGGCGCAGCACAGGTGCAGTACCAGCCGCACCGGGGCGACGGCGGTGCTGTCCGGATTGAACCCCGATGCCACCATGAACCACCCGATGGCCCCCTGAAGCCCGCCCAGTACGAAAAACAGGATCAGCCGCAGCATGAGCCGCCGGTCCAGCGCACCGGTGATGGAAAACCACACCAGCGGCACCAGCAGCACGAGGCCCATGAGCCGGCCCCAGAAACGGTGCGTCCATTCTGCCCAGAAAATCTGCTGGAAACCCGAAAGGCCGAAGCCGTCATGCAGGATCTTGTACTGGGGAATGGTTTTGTACAGTTCGAACTGCCGTTCCCATTCCGCATGGCTTAGCGGCGGGATCATGCCGGTAATGGGCCGCCAGTCCATGATGGACAGGCCCGACCCGGTCAGGCGCGTATAGCCGCCAAGTGCGATCATGCCGATCAGCATGAAGCAGATTGCGAACAGCCACGTGGAAATACGCTTCCTGTTGCGCATTTCCTGCGCGGAAGGCGGCGTGCGGCCCAGCAGGGAGCCATGGGGAGAATATGCGGACATAATCGGATTTAGACCGCCCTTGCAGTCCGCCGCAAGGCGATGCTAGGCGCGGTGTATATAATTACTGCCGGACGGGACGCACGCATGACATTACCGCACGCCGTACCGCCCCCGTCGTCTCCTGCGGCTTCGCTGCGCATGCTGGTGCGGCCGGTGCTGCTGCTGGCGGTTTTTGCCGTTCTGGCGGTGGCGGTCAGCCGTATGCCGGGACTGCGGCATATGCTTGCGGCGGGACCGGCACTTCATTCCGGGGTGCGGGGTGTCGTGCTGTTCGTTGCGGTGGCCAGCCTGTCCTGCGCGGTCGGGCTGCCGCGACAGATGGTGTGTTTTGCTGCTGGCGCCGCCTACGGAATCGGTGCGGGCTGCGTGCTTGCGACACTGGCGACCGTTGCCGGCGCCCTGTGCGGTTACGGCTGGGGGCGGTGGGCTGGCGGGGCACGCATGCCCGCGCGACTGGATGCAGTCATGGCGCGGCTGGATGCGTTGGTGGGGCGCGAACCCTTTGCCGCCGTGCTGATGCTGCGCCTCATGCCGGTGGGCTCGGCACTGCTGCTCAGTCTGGCGTCGGGCATGCTGGGCGTGCGGGTCGCGCCCTTCATGTTCGCCACGTTGCTGGGCAGCCTGCCGCAGACGGTCGTATTCGTGCTGGTTGGTGCGGGCACGCGGCTGGATGGAGGGCTGCGCATCGGTATCGCCACCGTCCTGTTCGGCCTGTCCGCGCTGGTGGGACTGTGGCTTATGCGGCGTATGCGAAACCGGGCGGTATAGGAATAACGAATTGCAGAAATGCCGCAATTAGGTGGTGAAAAGCAGGGCCGTGCTGGTCTACTAGTCCCGACAAGTCTTTTAATACTGGAGCGCCTCATGGGCTCATCCGCAATGGCGGGCCGTTCAGCAGAAACCCCCGCGCCGGAAACGGCTGTCCGCCCCATGGGCTGGATCGCCATCCTGCTTGGTTTCCTGACGGCGGTCGGTCCCGTATCGACCGACATATACCTGCCTGCCTTCCCCGAACTGGAACACACGCTGCACGGACGCGCCGGGTCGGCGCAGATGACGCTGGCCGTGTGGTTCGTCGGGCTGGCGATCGGCCAGATCACCATGGGGCCGCTTTCGGACCGTTTCGGACGGCGTGTGCCCATGCTGGTGGGTACGTTCGTGTATACGCTGGCATCGGTCGGGTGTGCGGTGGCGCAGGATATCTTCACCTTTTCCGCGTTTCGCCTCATTGCCTCGCTGGGGGCATCGGCCAGTCTCATCATTCCCAGCGCCTGCGTGCGCGACATGTCGCATGGCAATGAATCCGCGCGTCTCATGTCGCGGCTGGTGCTGGTGATGGGGGTCGTGCCCATTCTGGCACCCACGCTGGGTGGCATGGTGCTGTCGATCGCATCGTGGCGGTCCATCTTCTGGGCTTCTGCCGTGTATGGCCTGATCTGCATCGTGCTGATCTGGCGTGTCCTGCCCGAGACGCTGCGGCCTGCGAACCGCAGTGAGTTTTCGCCTGTAACCCTGTTCAGCCGTTATGTGATGCTGGCGCGCGATCGCGGTTTCATCACGCATGCGATGATCGCGGGGTTCGCCTGTTTCATGTCCTTCACCTACCTGTCCGCCGCCCCTTCGGTGTTCATCAACCAGTTCGGGCTGTCGCCTGCGCATTTCGGCATGATGTTCGGGGTCTTCGCGGTGTGCATGATCGGGGCGTCGCAGCTTAACGGCCTGCTGGTGGGGCGGATCGATGCGGGCCGCATCCTTGGCGTGGCGGTGGGTGTCGCGGTTGCGGGCACCATCGCCATGACGGCGATGGCCATCGTCATCGCCTTCGCCATGCAGCATGGCGGTCATCCCCCCCTGTGGATGCTGGGCTGCCTGATCCTGTCGATGATGGTTTCACTGGGCACCACGGGCATTGTCGGCCCCAACGCCACCGTTGGCGCGCTGGCGGATCATCCGCGCTTCGCGGGCAGTGCCTCGGCCTTCGTGGGCACGCTGCAATACGTGCTGGGTGCCGTGGCGGGTGCGTTCGTGGGCATGCTGCCCGCCAATTCCCCCATACCGATGGCCGGTGTCATGCTGATGGGGGCCGCAATCATGATGGTCATGGTGGTGCTGCGCCCGGCCCGTCCGCCCGCCACGGCGGAGACGGAGGAATAAAATCTCCCGTTATGACAAAACGCGCGGGGCGCATATCAAAGCATGTGCAACATGGGCCGATGGGCTTGTCCCCCCGCCGCGTGGCGGCTACAGCGGGGAGCCGTCTGCAAGGGCGACATTTTCGTGAACGGGGCACGCCTGTCCCGGATTTATATGACCACGCAACGGGGACTGCGCACCGATCATGACGACCGCCAAGATCGATCTGAAACAATACATCCGTAACATTCCGGATTTCCCCAAGCCCGGTATCCTGTTTTACGACATTTCCACCCTGATGCGCGACGCCGATGCGTGGCAGATCGCCATGGGCCGTCTGGCCGCCGCCGTCGCACCCTGGGCGCCTGACGTGCTTGCCGCCATCGAATCGCGCGGATTCCTGACCGCGGCCCCCCTGGCCAGCCGTCTGGGCTGCGGGCTGGTGATGCTGCGCAAGCCGGGCAAGCTGCCGGGTGAGACGGTGTCCTACAGCTACGATCTGGAATACGGGTCCGATTCGCTGCACATCCAGTCCGATGCGATCCAGCCCGGCCAGCGTGTGGTGGTGATGGATGACCTGCTGGCCACGGGTGGCACGCTGGTCGCCTCCATTTCCCTGCTGCGCAAGGTCGGGGCTAATGTGGTGGGGGCTGCGACCATGATCGAACTGACGGGGCTTGGTGGCCGCAACCGTCTGGATATTCCGGTCAAGACCCTCGTCTCCTACGAGGAATAGGAACTGCGCCGGGTGCGCGTGGCATGGCGTACACGCTGCCACCCGGCTGTGGCCCTGTTCGTTCGGGCCGTATGATGTAACAGTATGCGTGGATCGTGTTTGACAGGGGAGGCTGAACGCCAGGATGAAAGGTCTTGAGCTTTCCCTGATCCGCTTCCAGGATCAGGTCCGCGATTTTTTCAGGCGCCTGTGGCCGCCGGGCATGACCCCGCGGCAGGATCATCTGCGCTGGCTGTACGCACCCGGTATCTTCACATTCGGTTATGCGCTGCGCACGACCATCACCTCGCTCATCGCGCTGGGCATTGCCCTGTGGTGGGAACTGGGTAGCCCGCAATGGGCGGCGCTGACGGTATGGATGGTGGCGCAGGGCACGCGCGGCAAGAGCGTGGCCAAGGCGCGATGGCATCTGTTCGGCATGGTGGTGGGCACGATATGCGCCGTCATGCTGGTTGCGGCCTTTCCACAGGCCCCGGTCATGTTCATCCTGATGCTTGCCGCCGGGATCGGACTGTTCTGTTTCATCGGCACGCTGCTGCCCGGCCCCGCCACCATGACCAATTACCGTATCCACGGCATGCGGGCGAGCGGGTTCACCTACGCCATCATCTCGCTTGACGGGATAGCCGACCCCCAGCACATCTTCATGACGGCAATGGCGCGCGCGACCTATATCGTGCTGGGCATCGTGCTGGAGACGACCGTGTCCTCCCTGTTCCAGTTCCGGCTGGAGGAGCGCGCACAGGACCGTCTGGCCCATAATTTCCTGACAGCCATCGACGGCGCGGGCCAGACGCTGGCCGCCCTGCTGTCGGGCGATGCCCAGATCCTGCGCAAGGCGCGCGGCGTCTTTACCAATATCACCACGCTGAGCGACCAGATCGAGTTTGCCGAAGTCGAGATGGGCTCCCATCGCGGGCATGAAGGCGACCATGCGCGTGCGGCCCTTGCGCGGGTGGCGATGCTGCTGTCACGCGGGCTGGATCTTGCTGCCCTCATGAACGGGCCGGGGGGCACGCCGGGAGCCGCTTTCCGGGCGACATCGAGCAAGGTGCAGGCCTTTCTGAAGGACATGGCCCCGCAACTGGACGCCAGCGATGACATATCGCCCGTGCTGGCCCGTCTGGCCGACCTGCAGGCCGCCTGCAGGCAGAGCGTGACCGATTCCCTTGATGAGGAAATGGGTACTCCCGGCAGCCTGCCACCCGATCCGCAACTGGTGGAGATGCTGTCGCAGCAGCGCATGCTCAATCATGCGCTGGGCGTCATGCTGGACGAACTGGAACAGGCGCTGCTTCAGTTCGATGCCAGCCGCCATCCGTTGCTGCACGATCATTTCCATTACCGGCTCAAGACCTTCCGGGACTGGCAGCAGGCTTTCACCAACAGCCTGCGGGCCTCCGTCACCGTTTTCGGGTCAGGCGTCATCTGGATCACCACGTCATGGTCGGCGGGGCTGACCTTCATGATGTTCGTCTCGATCGTATGCAGCCTGTTTTCCACGCTGGAAAAGCCAGCGCTGGCCACCCGCGCCTTTCTGGGCGGGGCCATCATTGCCTCCCTCATGGCGGGTGTACTGGTGCTGTGGCGGCTGGCGTCGCCCACTACGTACGAAATTATGGCCGCATGCCTGTTCCTGCCCATGCTGGCGGGCGGGCTGGCCTTTGCCTATCCGGCGCTGGTGCTGGGTGCGGTCTCCTATAACCTGTTCCTGCCGATCCTGCTGGGACCGGGCAATCAGTCCCGGCTGGATGAAGTGGCGTTTTTCAACACCGCCATGCCGCTGATCCTTGGTCTGTGGTACGCCATGTGGGCCTTCCGGCTGATCCTGCCGTTCGATACCAATGACATGCGCTGGCAGATGCGTACCGGCATCCTGCGTGGCCTGCGCTATGTCGCGCGTGCGCGCGTGCTGCCGACTACCCTGTATGTGGTCGAGCATAATGTAGACCGCTTCGTGCGGCTGCTGACCAATGCGGAGGATACGCCCGATACGATCATCGATGCCTACCTGCAGGGCATCCTGTCCGCCATGACCATCGGGCTGAACGTAATCCGCCTGCGCACCATTCTGGAACGCCACCAGCTACCGCCAGAGGCCCAGCGCGTGGTCAGCGACATGATGGGACGCATGGCGCAGTTCAGTGGACGTTACGGTGGCCATTATGGCCGGACCGCGCGTTCCGCCAAATTCGCCATCGTCCATTTGCAGGAAATGGCGGGGAAGGCGGACAATCTGGGCGTGCGTCTGGAAATCGACCGGGCATTGAGCTGCATGTACGTGATTTCGTATGAACTGGATCACAACCAGAAGTTCTTCGATGCTTCCAGCCCCTATCTCGACCCGGTCATGGCCTGAACGGGCAGGCGCGGAAAATCCGTAACCGGGGGGGCGGTCGGGTATCCGTCTTGCATGCCGCGCATGATGTGGCGATACAGAAAAGGGGGCATATCCGCATTGGACATGCCCCCTTTCCTATGACCTGTGGCCGTGAAAGCGTTCCTAGCCCTGCTGCCGGGCCACGAAATTTTCCAGCCAGTGGATGGTGTAGTCACCCTTGCGGAACTGGGGGTCATCCAGAATCCTGCGGTGTAGCGGGATGACGGTCTTGACCCCTTCGATCACGAATTCATCCAGAGCCCGACGCATGCGTTCGATGGCTTCCAGCCGTGTCGGCGCACGCACGATCAGCTTGGCGATCATGCTGTCGTAATAGGGGGGAACGCGATAGCCCGCGTAAAGCGCGCTGTCGATTCGTACGCCCAGTCCACCCGGCGGATGATAGACGGTGATCGTGCCCGGAGTGGGCATGAAGCTCTGCGGATCTTCCGCGTTGATGCGGCATTCGATCGCATGGCCGGAGAAATGGATGTCCGACTGGCTGTAACCCATGGGTTCGCCCGCCGCGATGCGGATCTGTTCCCGCACCAGATCCACGTCGCACACCATTTCCGTCACCGGATGTTCCACCTGCAGGCGGGTATTCATCTCGATGAAGCAGAACTGTCCATCCTGATACAGGAATTCCAGCGTTCCGGCGTTGCGGTAACCCAGCCTGGTCAGGGCGGATGTCGCGATTTCCCCGATCTCGTCACGCTGCTGCGCGGTCAGGGCGGGAGACCCCGCCTCTTCGAGCAGCTTCTGGTGGCGGCGCTGGAGCGAACAGTCACGTTCGCCAAAATGCACCACGTTGCCATGCGTGTCGGCCATGATCTGGAGTTCGATATGGCGCGGCTTGTCGAGGTATTTTTCGAGATAGACCTCGTCATTGCCGAAGGCTGCGCGGGCTTCGGTGCGCGCAACGCTCCATGCCTCTTCCAGATCGGCTTCGGTGGGGGCGACCTTCATGCCACGTCCACCGCCGCCTGCCGCCGCCTTGATCAGCACGGGATACCCCACGCGGGCGGCGACTTCGCGCGCCTGCTCAAGGTTTTCCAGCGCGCCATCCGATCCGGGGACCAGCGGCACGCCCAGCGCCATCATGGTGGTCTTGGCGGTGATCTTGTCGCCCATCATGCGGATATGCTCGGCCGTCGGGCCGATGAAGGTGATGCCGTGGGCTTCCACCGTTTCCGCGAAGTCGGCATTTTCCGACAGGAAGCCGTAACCCGGATGGATGGCGTCCGCGCCGGTAATGGTGGCTGCCGACAGGATGGCCGCGACATTCAGATACGAGTCGCGGCTGGCTGGCGGCCCGATGCACACGGCTTCATCCGCCAGACGGACATGCATGGCGTCCGCATCAGCCGTGGAATGGACGGCTACGGTCGGAATGCCCAGTTCGCGGCAGGCCCGCAGGATGCGCAGGGCGATCTCGCCGCGATTGGCGATCAGGATCTTGGAAAACATTACTCTATGATGACCAGCGCTTCGCCGAACTCGACCGGGTCACCCGACTGGACCAGAATCCGGCTCAGCGTGCCCGCGCGCGGGGCCTTGATCTGATTGAAGGTTTTCATCGCCTCGATCAGCAGCAGCGTCTGGCCCGCGCTGACCTGCTGGCCTTCCGTCACGAACGGCGGGGAGGACGGGTCGGGCGCAAGATAGGCCACGCCCACCATCGGGCTGGTCACGGCGCCGGGATGCTTGGACGGGTCGGTGACGGGCGCTGGCGCCGGGGTCGCAACCGCGACCGGTGCGGCGACAGGGGCCGGGGCGGGCACGGCATGCGCCACCGGGGCGGCTGCGCGGACAACGCGGATGCGGTTGTCCTTTTCCGCGATTTCGATTTCGGTCAGGCCGGTATCGGTCAGAATTTCGGCCAATGCCCGAATGGCATCCGCATCCACGAGCAGTCGGCTCATTGATCGTCCTCGTCCAGAATCATGTCTGTCATGGCCTGAAGCGCAAGCGCATAGCCCCGTACGCCAAGCCCGCAGATAACGCCAATGGCGGCGCGGGAAACGTAGGAGTGATGACGGAAGGCTTCACGGCGGTGAATATTGGAAATGTGCACCTCGATCACCGGCAGATCAACGGCAAGCAGCGCGTCGAGCAGGGCAACGGAAGTGTGGGAGTAGGCAGCCGGGTTGATGATGATGCCGCGCGCGCGGCCCCGGCATTCCTGTATCCAGGATACGAGTTCCCCCTCGCCATTGGTCTGGCGGAAATCAATGGCGACATCCAGGCGTTCGGCAGCCTGGACGCAGACCTGTTCCACGTCATCAAGCGTGGCGTGACCATAGACCTCGGGCTGTCGCAGTCCGAGCATGTTCAGGTTGGGGCCGTTCAGCACGGCAATGAGAGGGCGCTCCATGATGCACGCGCCTAGCACGCCCGCACTCCGGTTCCAAGTCCGTTCGTGCCTGCGCGCCCGCAGGGTCCATGCCGGCGGCTTCCGCGCCATGCGGGAATCCGTCCCGCAGGGGGGAGGCGAAGATGGTAGGATATCGGTGCTGACTGTGCTATACGGCACGAATGACAGGGTATCCCGATCACCGGCGTGGTGATGAGGAGGCGAGTCACGGCGCGGCGCGGTTTGTGTGTTCGGTTGTGGTTACATGTCTTCTGTTCGTTGCGTCGGGCACCGAGCATGCTGCCTGTGCAACGACGCATGAACATGCGCGGGGCGTGGTCCGGTCGCCTGTGATGACATCCGTTCCCGAAAACTGGCACCAGCATGGCATGGCAAGCTGGTATGGTACGGGTGGAAAAATGTCCCGTGCCACGGCATCGGGTGAAACATTCGATCCTGATGCGCTGACGGCGGCGCACCCCCTGCTGCCACTCGGTACCCGTCTGCGCGTGCGTTCCATGCGGACGGGGCGTTCGGTGGTGGTCCGGGTGAATGATCGCGGGCCGTTTCATGGCCACCGCATCATTGATCTCTCACCGGAGGCTGCGCGCCAGCTTGGCATGCTGGGCGCTGGCACATCGCCCGTCGCCATAGAACCCGCACGACCTGAGGATGAAGTCGCCAGCGCACCGCGCTGAAGCGTCCGTGGTGTGCTGGTAGCGGGATTTTTCACGTTTCCTGAATGGCAGCCGGTTTTCAGGTCTGTCCTGTTCCGCTTCGTACATCACCTTCCGCTTCGTACATCACCGATTTCAGGTGGCCGGTGGGTAAGCTGGCTGCAAAGAGCCGTGGATGGACCGCGCAGGCAGATATTCCGGTCCTGCCCGGACCGGACCGGCCTGCCCCCGGCGGGTGCCGTGAAGCCGCCCGGCTGTTACAGGCGCTGGTGCTTTGTCCAGCCTTCCATCGTCTTTTCAGGTGAGCAGCGCAGCTTCAGTTCGATTTCCAGCCCCGCGTTCAGTTCCGCGCCCAGCAGCACGACATAGGCCGATACGTAAAACCACATCATGATGGCGATGAACGCCCCCAGCGGCCCATAGGTCACGCTGTAGCCCGCGATGTGGCTGACGTAATAGGAAAAACCCACCGATGACAGCAGCCACAGCACCGTCGCCCCGACCGAACCGGGCAGGATGCAGCGCCAGTAGGTATGGGGCCGGTTGGGTCCGAATCGGTACAGGACCGAACACAGCGACAGCACGAACAGCAGCATGAGGATCGGGCCACCCATCCGCACCAGCAGTTCCACCGAACCCGGCGGGGCCGCCAGATTCAGCCGCTGCGGCAGGTAATCCAGAAGGAACGGCAGCGCCACCATCAGCGCCAGTGTCAGGATGCCGCCACAGATGGAGCAGAACGTCAGCGCCATGCCCATGGCCTGGAACCGCAGGAAGCTTCGGGTTTCCGGGGTGTTGTAGGCAACATTCATCGCCATGATGAGCGAGCGCGTGGCAGCCGATGCCGACCATGTGGCGATGGTGGTCGATACGATCAGGTTGAGCGTGAGCGAGGAATGCGATTCGGCCACCAGAAGGTGGATGCGCGCGCCGATCATGTCATAGGCGGAAGGCGGCAGCAGGTTGCGCAGCACCACAAGCTGCGGTTCCACCGTCTGCGGATCGAACAGCAGCCCGTACAGCGAGATCAGCGTACTCATGGCAGGAAACAGCGAAAGCGTGGCGTAGAAGGCGCACCCCGCCGCTGCCAGCGTGATCTGGTCGGATATGATGTTGCGCAGCACCTGCCGCAGCACCTTCCTGACCTGCTGCATGGAGAAATTGGGCAGCGATGGGGCGGGCGGGGGCATGTCCGTCATATCAATCTGGGTAGAGGAGGAACCAATCAATGCGGGCTTCGTGTCCTGTATGCTGGTAATTGACCCGTCAGGCCGTGCAGGCGATCGGGTGGGTGGCGGCTGTGGAGATTGTGCCACGATCTCCCGACCCTAAATGAAAAACCTTCCATAGGAATAATTTTTCTATTGCGTCACGCGCGTATTGTCCGCATATGCGCTCCCTACGCAACAACGCACGTGCCACTGGCCCTCTGAGGTTACGCAACGACGTCAAGCGTTCTGGCAATCGGGCTGCCACGCAGGTGGGGGTCCTTATTGGTCGCTGGTCCGTTAGACCGTTTCGCAACATCTGTCCGTTTGTGCAATTCCAGAATTGTATTCATCCGGGCGGCAGAACAGAAGGGATTTGGGTGCGATGACTCCCAAAATCGCTCGTTATCTGGCTGAGCAGGCTCCTGCAACGCCATGCCTTGTCGTTGACGTTGACCGGGTGGAAGAACGCTATCGCGCGCTGCGCGAAGCGCTGCCGCTGGCCCGGATCTACTACGCCGTCAAGGCCAATCCCGCCAACGCCATCCTGCGCCGCCTCGTGGGGCTGGGGTCGGCATTCGACGCCGCTTCGTGGGAAGAGATTTCCATGTGCCTCGAAGCCGGTGCCCGCGCGGCCGACATCTCGTTCGGCAACACGGTCAAGAAGGCCAGCAACATCGCCCGCGCCTATCAGGCGGGGGTGGACATGTTCGCCTTTGACTGCGCGGAAGAACTGGACAAGCTGGCCCGCCATGCGCCGGGGTCCCGCGTCTACTGCCGCCTGATCGTGGAAAACGAGGGTGCGGACTGGCCGCTGTCACGCAAGTTCGGCACCACGCTGGACAATGCGCGCGACCTCATGCTGCGTGCCCGTGACCTTGGTCTGGACCCGTATGGCCTGTCCTTCCATGTCGGTAGCCAGCAGACGGAAACCGGTGCCTATGAAGCGGCGATCGCCCGCGTGGGCATGCTGTTTACCGACCTGAAGGCAGCCGGACTGGACCTGCGTATGGTCAATCTGGGCGGTGGATTCCCCATCCGCTACCGTGATGACGTGCCGGGCATCGACCGTTTCGCGCTGGCGATCAGCCACGCCATGACCGAGCATTTCGGCAATGACCTGCCGGAAATGATCGTGGAGCCGGGCCGTTTCATGGTGGGTGACGCGGGCGTCGTTTCCTCGGAAGTGGTGCTGGTCAGCCGTCGCGGCATGAATGACGGCGTGCGCTGGGTCTATCTCGATATCGGTCGTTTTGGCGGCCTGGCCGAGACCGAGGGCGAAGCCATCCGCTACGGTATCCGCACGTCGCATGACGGTATGGAAACCGGTCCCGTCGCCATTGCAGGCCCGACCTGTGACGGTGCGGACATCATGTATGAAAAGACCCCCTACGCCCTGCCGCTGGCGCTGGAGTCGGGGGACCGGATCGAACTGCTGTCCACCGGGGCGTATGTCTCCACCTACTGCTCGACCGGTTTCAATGGCCTGAAGCCGATTCAGGAACACTATATCTGACAGGGTTGCGACCCGTCTTAAGAACCCGCGACCATCAGGGCGGCAGGACGAAGGTCTTGCCGCCCTGCCTGTATCGGGGGGATACACACGGCAGTTCAATCCGTGCCGGAGGTGCCTGCCCATGTCTTTTTCCATAATATCGCGTGTACTGGGCCTGTCCGCCGTGATTCTGTGCGGTACGGGAGTGGTGCAGGCTATCGCAGCACCCGTGCTGGTACAGGCGCAACCGGCGGCGGGACAGAAAGTGGCGGCGGGCAATGTGGCGGTCAGGCTGTCCTTCGATGGCGTGATCGACCCGTTCCGTGCCCGACTGCTGCTGCTGGGGCCGGATGGTGCGCCGCGGCTGCTGCCCGCGTCACCCATTGATGATGAACAGCATGCCATCGCCACGACCGTGGCGCTGACGCCGGGGCATTACGTGCTGCAATGGCGCATGGCCACGCGCGGCGGCAGCGCGGGGCAGGGGACGCTGCCCTTCGATGTCGGCGGGGTTGATTCTTCCCCCACCAGACACCCGTAAAAAGGTTGCGCGACGGCCTTATTCCACCGCCGCGCGCAGCCCGGCCCCGGCCGCCAGCGGGCATAGCGGGATCGCCGCGGCAAGGAAGGCGCCCAGCAGTTCCAGATCCGGCCCCCATGACAGGCCCGTCTGCGCCGCATCCAGCGCGGCGGCGCCAAAAATAAGCGCGGGCGTGGTCAGCGGCAGCACCAGTAGCGGCAGCAGCACCCCGCCGCGCCGCGCGCCCAGCACGACGGATGCCGCCATCCCCCCGATCAGCGACAGGATGAGCGTGCCAAGGAACAGTCCCGTCAGCAGCACCACCATGCTGCCTGCGGGCATGCCCAGCATGATCGCCAGCGGTCCCGCCGCCAGCAGGAGCGGCACGCCGGTGGTCAGCCAGTGCGCGATCATCTTGGCCAGCGCGATGAGGGGGGACGGCAGCCCGGTCATGAGGAGCTGGTCAAGCGACCCATCCTCCAGCTCCGACCCGAACAGCCGGTCCAGCGGCAGCAGGGCCGCCAGCAGGGCGCAGACCCACACGATACCCGGCGCCATGCGGCGCAGCAGTTCGGGCGATGGTCCCAGCGCCAGCGGGAACAGCGCCCCGGCAAGAATAAAGAACAGCACGGCCCCCAGCGTGTCCGCCCCATGGCGCAACGCCAGGCGCAGGTCACGTTCCAGTATGGCCATGATGAGGGAGGGAATCTGGAATTTCACAGCAGGTCGTCCTCGGGGAAATCTTCCATCGGCTGTGGGATGTCGGATTCGTTCAGGCCCGGCAGCGCCAGCGTCCGGGGGTTGGGCAGGGGCAGCGGAACGTGGGTGGTTGCAATCACAATTCCGCCAGCCTGCCGGTGGGCGGCAAACAGGGTGCCAAGCAGGCCCATCGTGCTGGTATCCAGCCCCAGGCTGGGTTCATCCAGCAGCCATAAGGGGGCCTGCGCCAGCAGGACGCGCGCCAGTGCCGCGCGGCGTTTCTGCCCCGCCGACAGCATGCGCGCGGGCAGGTCGGCCAGTCCGAGAATATTGAGTGATTTCATACACGAATCAGGATCTCCGCCCCCGGATCGCGCGGCCAGTGTCAGGTTTTCGCGCAATGTCAGGCCCAGCTTCAGCGCGTCCTGATGGCCAAGATAGGCAACCCGTCCCGCATGCTGGCTGCGGTCGGCCAGGGTATCCACGCCTGACCACAGGACATGGCCGCCTTCAGGTTTGCGCAAACCCGCAAGCACCCGCAGCAGCGTCGATTTGCCCGCCCCGTTCGGACCGGTCAGAAGCAGGGCGTCGCCTGCGTCAAGCGTGAATCCGACCCGATCGAGAACCAGCCGTTCACCGCGGAAAACCGAGATATTTTCCACTTCCAGCAAGGGGCGGCCGGGGGGAGTAAAGGCAGGAATGACGGAAATCCTCCGATCAGGGGTGACAGGGCGCGGGGGCGAAAAAAACGTCTGCTCCCGCTTTCTTGTTACCGGGGCCAGCTTGTGTCGCAACCGCGTCCGGGTATGTTCTACCCCCGTTGGGAGATCAAGCCGGTTGTCCCTGACAAGGTCGCAAACCCCGTACCGCAGAACCGGATTGCGGGGACACGATCATACGGGATGATCCGTTGCTGATGCCTCGGAGGAAACAAAGCCAATGAAGACGGTTGGGCACGACTCACTGAAAACGGGCCGTACACTGAATGTGGACGGCAAGACCTATCATTATTTCTCAATCCCGGAAGCTGAAAAGACCATCGGCTCCGTAAGCCGCCTGCCGGTCAGCCTGAAAGTGCTGCTGGAGAACGTGCTGCGGTTCGAGGACGGGCATTCCTACTCGGTAGAGGACGCCAAGGCCATCGCCGAATGGCTGAAGGAAGGGCGCAGCACGAAGGAAGTTCCCTTCAAGCCCGCGCGTATCCTCATGCAGGATTTCACCGGCGTTCCCGCCGTGGTCGATCTGGCCGCGATGCGTGACGGTATCCTCAAGCTCAAGGGCGACCCGCAGAAGGTGAACCCGCTGGTTCCCGTCAATCTTGTGATCGATCACTCGGTCATGGTGGACGTGGCGGGCTCGCCCGAAGCGCTGCAGGACAACGTGACCATCGAGTTCGAGCGCAACGGCGAACGTTACGCCTTCCTGCGCTGGGGTCAGGAAGCGTTCGAAAACTTCTCCGTCGTCCCGCCGGGCACGGGTATCTGCCACCAGGTGAACCTTGAATATATCGCGCAGGCGGTATGGACGGCGAACGTGGGCGGCAAGGATTATGCCTATCCCGACACCCTGTTCGGCACCGACAGCCACACCACCATGGTGAACGGCATGGGCGTGCTGGGCTGGGGCGTTGGCGGGATCGAGGCGGAAGCCGCGATGCTGGGCCAGCCCATCGCCATGCTGATCCCCGACGTGATCGGCTTCAAGATGACGGGCAAGCTGCCCGAAGGGGCGACGGCGACCGATCTGGTGCTGACCGTGACCCAGATGCTGCGCAAGAAGGGCGTTGTCGGCAAGTTCGTCGAGTTCTTCGGCCCCGCCCTTGACCATCTGCCGGTGGCCGACCGCGCGACCATCGCCAACATGGCCCCGGAATATGGCGCGACCTGCGGCTTCTTCCCTGTTGATGACCTGACGCTGGATTACCTGCGCCAGACCGGTCGTGAAGAACACCGCATCAAGCTGACGGAAGAATACCTGAAGGCGCAGGAAATGTTCCGTCACGCCCATTCGGAACACCCCGTCTTTACCGATACGCTGGAACTGGACCTGTCCACCATCGTGCCGTCCATCGCAGGCCCCAAGCGCCCGCAGGACCGCGTCGTGCTGAAGGGTGCGGACAAGGCGTTCGAGACCGAGCTGACCGGTAGCCTTGGCGTGCCCGCAGCCGAGAAGGACAAGAAGGCGAAGGTTGCTGGCACGAATTACGAGATCGGCCATGGCGACGTGGTGATCGCGGCCATTACCTCGTGCACCAACACCTCCAACCCCGCCGTGCTGATCGCGGCTGGTCTGGTGGCGAAAAAGGCGCGTGCGCTGGGCCTGAAGCCCAAGCCGTGGGTCAAGACCTCGCTCGCACCCGGATCGCAGGTGGTGACGGATTACCTGAACCGTGCCGGCCTGCAGGATGAGCTGGACGCGATGGGCTTCAACACAGTCGGTTATGGCTGCACGACCTGTATCGGTAACTCCGGCCCGCTGGAAGATCACATCGTCGATGCGATCGAGAACAACAAGCTGGTCGCGGTTTCGGTTCTGTCCGGCAACCGTAACTTCGAAGGGCGTATCTCGCCCAACGTGCGGGCCAACTATCTGGCCAGCCCGCCGCTGGTTGTCGCCTACTCCCTGCTGGGCACGATGCGTGAGGACATCACCACCGCGCCGCTGGGCACTTCCAGGGATGGCAAGCCGGTGTACCTGAAGGACATCTGGCCGACCAACCACGAGATCGCCGCCCTGATGGGTTCCGCGATCACGCGCGAAGAGTTCATCAACCGCTACAAGCACGTAAGCCAGGGGACGAAGGAATGGCAGGCGCTGAAAGTCGCCACCGGTTCCGAGACCTACAAGTGGGATGCGTCCTCCACCTATGTGCAGGACCCGCCGTATTTCCAGGACATCACCCCCGAGCCCAAGCCGCGTGGTGACATTGTCGGTGCGCGCCTGCTGGCCCTGCTGGGTGACAACATCACGACCGACCACATCTCGCCTGCCGGCGCGATCAAGGAAAGCTCGCCTGCGGGCAAGTATCTTGAAGCCCATGGCGTGGCCAAGAAGGACTTCAACTCCTACGGTTCGCGTCGCGGCAATGACCGCGTGATGGTGCGTGGCACCTTCGCCAACATCCGCATCAAGAACGAGATGGTGCCCGGAACCGAAGGGGGCGTGTCCAAGCACTTCCCGGACGGGAAGGAAGCCTCCATCTATGATGTGGCGATGGAATACAAGAAAGAGAGCGTGCCCCTGGTCGTGATCGGCGGCAAGGAATACGGCATGGGTTCCTCGCGTGACTGGGCGGCCAAGGGCACCCTGCTGCTGGGCGTGCGCGCCGTGGTTGCGGAAAGCTTCGAGCGTATCCACCGTTCCAACCTGGTGGGCATGGGCGTGCTGCCGCTGCTGTTCCAGGAAGGCACGACGCGCAAGACGCTGGGCCTGAAGGGCGATGAAACCTTCGAAATCCGCGGTCTGGACAAGATCACGCCGCGCATGACGATGACGATGACCATCACCCGCGCCGATGGCTCCAGGCAGGACGTTCCCCTGCTGTGCCGTGTCGATACGCTGGACGAGGTGGAGTATTTCCGCAATGGCGGCATTCTCCAGACCGTGCTGCGTGGCATGACGCAGGCGGCCTGACCATCCGGCCCATTCCGGTCCCTGCCGGAATGAAGTAACAGAACGGCGGTCCGTATCATGCGGGCCGCCGTTTTTTTGTCAGAAACCATCTATGCGCGGAAAGCATAGGTACCGTTGCGTTACACACATATCCGCGGTGTCTTTTCTCTGTATTGTGTATAAATCAGATGCCGTTTAAAGCTATGTTTATGTAATAACATATCCGGATGTGATGGGGCCTCATGGATCTGCTTTCTGCTTTGCACAGCTTTGTCCGTGTAGCGGCGACGGGATCGTTCTCTGCTGTTTCGCGGGAAACTGGGGCCAGTCAGCCGACCATTTCGCGTCATATCGCCCTGCTTGAGGCCCATTACGGCGCAACGCTGTTCGCCCGCACCACGCGCAGCCTGATGATGACGGAAGACGGGCGCAGCCTGCTGCCCCATGCCTATGAAGTGCTGGAAATCCTTGAAACGGCGGAAACGGCGCTGGGCCGCCGCCGGGCTTCGGTTTCGGGGCTGGTGCGGCTGGGTGTTACAACGGCATTTGGCCTGTACCTGACCAGTCGGCTTGGCAGATTGCTGGAAGAACATCCCGACCTGTCGGTCGAACTGGTCATGCGTGACGGATTCGGTGACCTTGTGGAGGAGGGACTCGATCTTGCTGTCCGTATCGGCTCCATCGCGGAAGGGTCACTGATCGCCCGTCGTCTGGGGTCCGTGCATCGTTGCGTGATCGCTTCCACCGATTATCTGGCCCGCCGTGGCACGCCCGAACATCCGCGCGACCTGCTCAACCATCCCTGTATTGCCTACAGCTATGGCGGCACGCGCCATGACTGGCAGTTTGCGCGCAAGGGGGAAAGCGAGACCACGGTTGCGGCCAGCGGTCCCTTCCGCGCCAATAGCAGCGAAGCGGTTCTGCAGGCCGTCCGGGCGGGTCTTGGCATCGGCATGTTGCCTGCCTTCCAGGTGGAAGAAGATATTGCGGCGGGGCGGCTGAAATGCCTGCTGCCGGAATGGACGATTCCCGAACTGCCCTTTTATGCGGTGCATACCGGGCCGCGTACGCTGCCGCTGCGCACCCGCACCGTTCTGGATTTCCTGATCGAGATATCGGACGTATTGCGACAGGGCTGAGGCGGTTATTCCCACCCGGCTTCCGTCGTAACGTCGCGCCGGGCGGGTTCAGGCGATCAGTCCAGCGGGCTGCCCTGTCCGGGTAACGGGGCGGCCGGATCGCGCGACAGGCGGGCGCGCTGCGCCTCATTGGTGGCCAGCATGTCGCCATTGAAGCCATCATGCAGCACCGGTGCCCAGGCCGCGATCCATGTGTCCGTACGCTTTACGAAATCACTGGCCGCCGGTTGCTGGGCAAGGTTTTCCTTCGTCCAGCTTTCCGGTGATCGAAGCGCCTTGGTGGCGTCCGTGTTGACGGGGTTGAGGAACATCGTCACCGTCTCGACATTGACGTTATGGTCCCCGGCGGGCTGGCTGTAACTCCACCCGGTTTTCAGGAAGACCGGCGGCAGGATGAACCCTTCTTCCTTCAGGCGGTTGGCGATGACAGCCGTACGGTTGATGGAAGAGGGATAGACTGCGGCGGTGAACCAGCATTCCATGGCCGGGGGATGGGCCGAGATCACGCGGGACATGAAATTGCGGTCGTCATGACACGTTGAATCGATGTTGGTGATCGCGGATTCGGGCACGGGCTGGATATTGCCTTCCGCGCCGATCAACCCGGTCACGACATGGCCTTCGACCCGGACCAGAATATTTTCCAGCACCTCGCCATGCGGGCCGTTAACCACGCTCATGACCGGATGCCACACACCCGCCGGTAACGGCAGGACGCGCCCGGCAAACGGGATGGAGTTTGTCAGGCGATCGGTAATGGGCAGCATGGTGACCGCGCCGTCGCCACCACCGCCGTTTCCGCCGCCGCCATCGGCTGCGGCATTATCGGTTGCCGGTGGCTCATCCACCATGCCCAGATGGTTATGGATGCTGGCGGTGATCGGCTTCAGCGCGGGTAGCAGGCGGATCAGATAGGCAGGCGGAAAAATGACCGCCAGCAGCAGGAAGGGGAAGATGGTGTAAAGGCTCATCCGCCACAGGGGCGCGCGATGCCATAAACGCGAAAAAGCAGACATTCAGCAGTCCATGCCGCAGGTAGCCATGCCCGTCATCCGGTCGGGGCAGGAAAATGTTGTAAAAAGCCGACCAGCCCCATCGTCGGGTAAAGGCAACGGGCTGGACGGCGCGGGCATGGATCAGGAACTGACCCGCGCGCGCTGGCCATTGGCTTCATCGGCGATTTCGGCCGTGATCCCGTCCTCGTTTTTCACCACGCGCACCAGCTTCGCACCCTGCTGGCGGGCGGTGATGAGCGAGTCGCTTATCATGTCCTCGATGGAGCGGGCCAGATCACGCGCACTGGCGGCCGGTCCCATGCGGTCCTGCCGGCGCATGACCTCGAACAGCAGGGCCGGGTCGATGCCGCCGGTTTCCACTTTCAGCCCGTAGCTGTCGATCATCGCTTCGATCTCGAGGGCCGATACGCGCGCGATATCGAGTCCCTCCAGCGGGCGGAATACGAAAATGCGGTCCAGACGGTTCAGAACTTCGGGCGCGAACCCGGCCTGACGCAGGGCCTCCACCGATTCGGCACGCATCTTGTCCGGCTCGTCCGCCAGCCGATCCGCGATCTCGGACAGGGCATCGGTGGCGATGTTGGATGTCAGGATGAAGATGCATCGCACGGTCGAGATCTGCTGGCCCGTCGATGCCTCGGTTACGTGGCCATCATTCCATGCGGTCAGGAATTTCTTGAAAACGTCGGGATGCGCCTTCTCGATTTCATCCAGAAGCACCACCGCATCGGGCTTTTCCTTCAGCCCGCCCGTCAGCTTGCCGTAGGTGTCCGAGCCGACATATCCCTTGGGCGATCCGAAAAGCTGGGTCGCGGCATGGGGCGAACTCATCTGCGTCATGTCGAAATTGAGCAGCGGACGGTCAAGCTGGCGGGCAAGCTGCTTGGCCAGATAGGTCTTGCCCGTGCCGGGCGGCCCCGCCAGCAGGAATATCCCCACCGGCTTGCCGCGCACCTGCAGCGCCAGGCGGCGGCGTAGCTGGGTCGCCACGTCCTCGCATACCTGATCCTGCCCGATCACGCGCGCGCGCAGGCTTGCCGCCAGCTCCTCCGCGTCGATCACGGTTTCCTTCTGCTCACGCGCGAGCATTTCCTCCAGCGCGTTGCGATTGGTCAGCCTGGCCAGTACGTCCATCATCCATCCCCGTCTGCGTCGAATTCCCTTGCGGGCCAGTTTTTCGGCCCGGCTCTCGAACAACAGCCCGGCCAGCGCCAGCAAGGCGCTGCCCGCAGCCACGACCGGATATGCCGGGGCACACCATTCCATGAAATGCCGCAGGCTGGCGAGTGAAAGATGCAGCGCCATCGCCGCCTGCAGGCTGCCCAGCACCAGAAAGATGACCATGATGAACGGCACCAGCCGTTCCATCAGGGCCGGATAGAGCGGTTTCATTGTACCACAACCCCGATCACGATCTCAGTATCCCGCAGCAGTACCGGCAGTGGCGTGGGGCCGGGCACGAATACCGCCCCCGTCCGTATGCCCGTGGGACCCGGATCGGTGGCCGGGGCCACCGTCACGTTTCCCGCAATGCGGATCGGCAGGATCACGCTTTTGGGCTGCGGACCGAGATGCACCGTCTGGACCAGCCCCAGTGACTGAACGTTCACCACCGCGCCGGTTCCCGACATGTCATACATGGGCATATCCGCCAGAACGATTTCACGCCGCTTCAGCGCCGCCATGATCTCACCCTTCTGTTCGGGTGTGTAGGATGTCTGGCTCAGCATTTCTTCCGCCCTGTCGGCGGCGATCATGGGCATCTGGCCCATCATGTCCGGCCTGTTCTGGACCGGTGCATTAAGCTGGAGATGGCCGCCATTGTCCGTGCCACGTCCACCCGCTTCCGCCGCCACCGGGGGCGTGGCGCTGCCGTTCCCCCCTTCGCGTGGCGTAAGAAAACCACCGGAACCGAGGCCGCCCGCCGCCACTACGGCCGCGATCAGGCCCACCACGACCAGCCTGCGGCTGCCTGGGCGTGCGCTGCGTTCCCGTGTCGCTTCCGGCGGTGTGGGCAAGGGCGTCATGCGCGCATAATGTGGGCGATGTGAAGGATATGGCAAGATGATAAGTAGAGAGGAAATGTAACCCCGCCGCCTGCATATAGTCCTTGCGGTCAGGGGTGGCGTGACCTATGTTACGGACAATTCCTTCATTTCCGGTTTTTTTTCTTTGGGGGGTGGCCGCAGGGCTGCCTTTTTTGCATTGGACGCTGATCTGCCTTTCCTGACGGGCCTTGATGCCCGCATAGCCGCCATGATCGCGCCCGCGCTGGCCGATATGGGGTTTGAACTCGTACGGGTAGCGGTGCTGGGGCGTGAATCGCCCACGGTGCAGATCATGGCGGACCGGGCCGATGGCTCGCTTATCGCCATTGAGGACTGCGAACAGATCAGCCATGCGGTGGGCGCGATCCTGGACGTGGAAGACCCGCTGCCGGGTGCATGGACGCTGGAAGTCTCGTCGGCCGGTATCGACCGGCCGCTGACCCGCGCCAAGGACTGGGACCGTTTCGCCGGGCATCTCGCCCGCGCCGAAATGAACATGCCGATTGATGGCCGCAAGCGCTTTGCCGGTATCGTGCTGGGCGCACGGGACGGTCATGGCCTGATGCGGCTTGACGACGGGACCGAGGTTGCGCTGCCTTTTGCCGAAATGCGCAAGGCGCGCCTGGTCCTGACGGACGAACTGATCGAGGTGAGCGCCCGGATGATGCAGCCGGGCGCTGTGGCTGACGAAAACGGGCCGGCGGAGGATTCCCCGGCTGAAACGCATAAGGCCAGTGGCAAGCCGGGCCGCCGCGCCAACTGAACGATGTTGTGGAGACACTGATGGATACGTCCGTTGCCCGTCCCGAACTGCTGCTGGTGGCCGATGCCGTAGCGCGGGAAAAGTCGATCGACCGCGAGGAAGTGCTGGAAGCGATGGAGCAGGCCATCCAGAAGGCCGGTCGCGCCAAATACGGTCATGAAAAGGATATCCGCGCCACGATCGACCGCAAGACCGGGGATGTGCGTCTTTCGCGCTGGACCGAAGCGGTCGAGGCGGTGGAAAATGAAGAAACGCAGATTCCGCTGTACATCGCGCGCAAGTTCAAGCCGGAAATCCAGCTTGGCGAATACCTGATCGATCCGCTGCCGCCCATCGATTTCGGGCGTATCGCCGCCCAGACGGCAAAGCAGGTGATTGTCCAGCGCGTGCGCGAATACGAGCGTCGCCGCCAGTTCAATGACTTCAAGGACCGCGTGGGCGAAATCGTCAACGGGACCATCAAGCGCACGGAATACGGCAACCTGCTGGTCGAAATCGGTGATGCAGAAGCCCTGCTGCGCCGTGATGAGCTGATCCCGCGCGAAAGCTTCCGCAATTCCGATCGCGTCCGCGCCTATATCTACGATGTGCGCGACGAACCCCGTGGCCCGCAGGTCTTCCTGTCCCGCACGCATCCGGCATTCCTTGCCAAGCTGTTCGCGCAGGAAGTGCCCGAGATCTATGATGGCATCATCGAGATCAAGGCCGTGGCCCGCGATCCCGGTTCGCGCGCGAAAATGGCTGTCATTTCACGCGATGCCTCGATCGATCCGGTCGGCGCGTGCGTGGGTGTGCGTGGCCGCCGCGTGCAGGAAGTGGTGAAGGAACTTCAGGGCGAGAAGATCGATATCATCCCCTGGAGCCCGCAGGCCGCGACCTTCGTTGTCAACGCCCTTGCCCCGGCTGAAGTCAGCAAGGTGGTGATGGATGAGGAAGCCGGTCGTGTCGAGGTTGTAGTGCCCGATGATCAGCTCAGCCTCGCCATCGGGCGGCGCGGGCAGAACGTCCGCCTTGCCAGCCAGTTGACGCGCTGGGATATCGACATCCTGACCGAGGCCGAGGAATCGGAGCGCCGGCAGGAAGAATTCCGTCGCCGCAGCAACCTGTTTGTCGAAGCACTGGACGTTGACGATGTCATCGCCGGGCTGCTGGTGACCGAAGGCTTCCATTCCATCGAGGAACTGGCATTCGCCGATCCCGATGAACTGGCCAACATCGAAGGCTTTGACGAAGACGTGGCCGGTGAACTGGTCCGTCGCGCCGAAGGCTACCTTGCGGGGCAGGAAGAGGAACTGGACAACAAGCGCCGTGAGCTTGGCGTCACGGACGACATCGCCGTGCTGGGCGTGTTCACCAACCAGATGCTGGTGACGCTGGGTGAAAAGGGCGTGAAGACGCTTGATGACCTGGCCGACCTTGCCGGTGACGAACTGGTTGAAATCCTTGGCAGCGATGCCATTGATGAAGATGCGGCCAACGAAATCATCATGGCGGCGCGCGCGCACTGGTTCGATGGTGATGAAAACGCGGCCCCGCAGGAGACGTCCGACGTCTGAGCAGGATAACACGCACGCGCAGGACGCGGATGACATCACACAGGAAGAGCGCGGTCCGCTGCGCCGCTGTGTCGTCACCCGTGTCCGGTTGCCCAAGGAGGAAATGATCAGATTCGTCATTTCCCCCGATGGAGTCGTGATCCCTGATCTTTCCGCACGTCTGCCCGGACGGGGAATTTGGTTGAGCGCACGCGCGGATGTGTTAGAAACAGCACGCACACGTGGCGTATTCGCCCGCGCGGCACGGGGAAGGGTTGTTATTCCCCCTGACCTGACCCATCTTGTAGTAGACGGGTTGCTGCGGCGGATGATGGATGTCGCGGGGCTGGCACGGCGGGCCGGGCAGATTGTCTGCGGTTTCGCCAAGGTGCGTGAGTGGGTTGTGGGCGGTCGCGCCGGTCTGGTCATCCAGGCGGCCGATGGCAGTCCCGACGAGAGGAAGAGAGTTTTGTCCGGTGCACGGGACCTTCCGGTTACGGTTGTTCCTACGGCATCGGGTCTGGGTGCGGCATTTGGCCGTGACCATGTTGTTCATGCAGCGATGCTGCATGGTGAACTGGCACGCCGTTTCCGTATCGAGAGTGAACGTTTTGCGGGTTTGTCCGGCAGGACTGGCCCGAATTCGGCGGAGCGGTCCGCCGGACGGTGTGAACAGGCGGGTACATGAGCGAAGGCAACGATCAGGATCAGGGTAAGGGACGCTTGTCCCTGCGGCCGGCGGGCCGGAGGGAAGTCGGACGGACGGTGGATGCCGGTTCCGTGCGGCAGAGCTTCAGCCATGGTCGATCAAAGGTAGTCCAGGTCGAGGTGCGCAAGAAGCGCGGGGCCGGGGCTGCGGGTAATGGATCGGGGCCCGCTGGCGGTCGCGCCGGTGGACGGGGCGGTCGCGCCCTGACGGCGGCCGAACTGGCGACCCGCCAGCGTGTGCTGGAAGAACAGCGTCGCGAAGCTGTTCAGCGCGAGAAAGATCTGCGCGAGCAGGAAAAGATCACGATTCTCTCCGCTGCGGAAGAAGCCCGCAGGCAGGAAGAGGAAAATGCCCGCCGTGCCGAAGAAGAGGCACAGGCTCAGGCAGATGCCGCAGCGCAGGAGGAAGCCCGCAAGCGGGAAGCCCAGAGCGCGGCTAAGGCCTCGGCACCTGAAGCTGTCGAGCCTGCTGGCCCGGTCGTTTCTTCCGTGCCGATTCCCGGTGAGGTCACGCTGGCCCCGCCGATGCAGCGCCTGCGTCCTCTGGCCGAACGGGCGATCATGCCCGCACAGCCGGTGCGTCCGTCGCGTCCGGCTGGTGGTGGCGCTTCGACCGCCCGCGCCCCGGGTGCCGGAGCCGGAGCCGGTGCGGGTGAGACACTGCGCCTGCGCACCGGTCGTGCGGAAGGGGGCGAGGAAGAACGTCGTCCCAGCCGTCGTCCCGGTGGGAATGCCGTGCCGAACCGCCGTCCCTCGGGCGGCGCAAAGAAAAGCAATGACAGCCGTCGCGCCGGGCGCATTGACGTGCAGGCCGCGATCGAGGGGGATGACGACAAGACCCGCTCGCTCGCCTCGGTCCGCCGCCAGCGTGAACGTGAGCGCCGTCAGGCCGAACTGGAGCGCCTGCGTTCCGATCAGGTCCGTGTGGTGCGTGACGTGATCCTGCCCGAGACCATTACGGTGCAGGAACTGGCCAACCGTATGGCCGCCCGTCAGGGCGAGGTCATCAAGGCGCTGATGAAGATGGGCGTCATGGCGACCGTCACCCAGTCGCTTGATGCCGACACGGCGGAACTGGTCGTGCAGGAATTCGGCCATCGTGTGCGCCGTGTCGCCGATAGCGATGTCGAGATCGGAATCGAGGGTATCGAGGATCAGGCTGAAGATCTCAAGCCGCGTCCGCCGGTCGTGACCGTCATGGGTCACGTCGATCACGGCAAGACCTCGCTGCTGGATGCGCTGCGCACGACCGATGTCGCCAATGCCGAAGCCGGGGGCATCACCCAGCATATCGGTGCGTATCAGGTGTCGCTGGCCTCTGGCGCGAAGATCACCTTCATCGATACGCCGGGCCATGAAGCCTTCACCGCCATGCGTGCCCGTGGCGCCTCCGTCACCGACGTGGTGGTGCTGGTGGTTGCGGCGGATGATGGCGTGATGCCGCAGACGATCGAAGCCATAAAGCACGCCAAGGCGGCTGATGCCCCGATCATCGTGGCCATCAACAAGTGCGACAAGCCCGACGCCAATCCCGACCGGGTGCGTCAGGAACTGCTGAACCACGAAATCGTGGTGGAAAGCATGGGTGGCGACACGCAGGATGTCGAAGTCTCGGCGCTGAAGCGCACCGGGCTGGACAAGCTTGAAGAAGCGATCCTGCTGCAGGCTGAAATCCTTGACCTGAAAGCCAACCCGGACCGGGTGGCGGAAGGTTCCGTGATCGAAAGCCGTCTGGATCGTGGACGTGGTCCGGTTGCAACCGTTCTGGTCCAGAAAGGCACCCTGCGTCGTTCCGACATCGTGGTGGCCGGGGCCGAATGGGGCCGTGTGCGCGCCATGATTGACGACCGTAACCGCCAGTTGGCGGAAGCAGGTCCGTCCATGCCGGTTGAAATCCTGGGCATCACCGGGGTTCCGGGTGCGGGTGAGCCGTTCGTGGTGGTGGAAAACGAGAATCGCGCCCGCGAAATCTCCGAGTTCCGCCAGCGCGTGATCAAGGATCGCATGGCTGCGGGCCAGACTGCCGCACGCGGCACGCTGGATCAGATGCTTGCCCGTATCCAGGCAGGTGCGCAGAAGGAAGTCGCGGTCCTTATCAAGGCGGACGTGCAGGGTTCGGCTGAAGCCCTTGAGGCGACGGTGCAGAAGCTGGAGCATGAGGAAGTCAAGATCCGCGTGCTGAATGCCACGGTCGGCCAGATCACGGAAAGTGATGTGCAGCTTGCCAAGGCATCGGGTGCGGTCGTGATCGCCTTCAATGTCCGTGCCACGACGCAGGCCCGTGAACTGGCCCAGCGCGAGGGTGTGGATATCCGCTACTACTCCATCATCTATCAGGTGGCGGACGATGTGGAACAGCTTGTGCGTGGCAAGATCGCGCCGAAGCATCGCGAGAAGTTCCTTGGCTATGCCGAAATCCGCAAGGTTTTCGAAATTACCAAGGTCGGCAAGGTCGCCGGTTGCTACGTCACCGAAGGCGTGGTCAAGCGCGGCTGTGGTGTCCGTCTGCTGCGTGACAACGTCGTGATCCATGAAGGCGATCTGAGCCAGCTCAAGCGCTTCAAGGACGACGTGAAGGAAGTGGCGCGCGGTTACGAATGCGGCCTGTCCTTCGCAGGGTATAATGACCTGCGTGAGGGCGACGTTGTCGAATGTTATGAAATGGAACTCGTCCCGGCATGAGCCGTAATTCATCCAGAAAAGGGATGAGCGAGAGCGGGCCGGCAGGGAATCTTGCCGGCCATTCCGCATCAGGTCCCTCGCAGCGCCAGTTGCGCGTGGCGGAAGAAGTGCGTCGCGTACTGGCGGAAATATTTGCCCGTACCGAATTCCGCGACCCGGATCTGGCCGATGTCCATATCACCGTTACCGAAGTCCGCATCTCACCCGACCTGAAGCACGCGACGGTATTCGTAGCGCGGCTGGGGCGTAGTGACGTGGCGGAACTGCTGCCTGCCCTCAAGCGTGTAAGCCCGTTCCTGCGGACACGTCTGTCCCATGCGCTCAGGTTGCGCGGGGTGCCGGACCTGCATTTCCAGCCTGATACGGCGCTGGATTATGCGATGGAGGTCGACAGCATGCTCCGTCAGCCGGAAGTAAGGCGCGATCTGGAAGACTGATCCGTCATGCGGACTGACTGAAAAAGGCCGGTCTGGCGAAATGCCAGACCGGCCTTTTCTGTAAATGTCAGATGCGCGGGCAGGTCAGTTACGACGTCCCATAAGCAGCAGTTGCGGGTTGCGTTCCACATCGGTTGCGAAACCGCGCAGGGCCGCTGCCGCTGCGGCAAGGTCGCGCAGGGACGAATCGATATTGGAACGGTCAGCGGAACTGGGGGCCGTGATGTCGTGCAGCCCGGCCAGCGCGCCTCTGGCCTCGGTGACCGTATCATTGGAATTGACCAGAAGCGTGTGCAGTTCGCTGCCCCGCGCATCAAGCTGGGCCGTGCCCGTATTGGCCAGATGGTCGATGGAGGCCAGCGTCGTATCCATCCGGTGGTCCAGATCACGGATGGCGTCGGTTGCCGTATCGACCGTTACCCGTGTGTGGTCCGAGGTGGCACGTACGCTGTCCACCAGCGGCGGCAGGTCCTTGTCCAGCCGGTCGGCCAGCGTGCGGATGCTGACCAGCATGGTGTCGGCATTATTGGCGATGTTCTTGAGCGGCAGCGTCGTCAGCGCATCGGTCAGGCGCTGCATTTCCGATTCCCGCGCCGGGATTTCCGTATATCCGCTGAAGCCGGGATGCAGGTGCGCCGGTGTGGCGGGATCGAATGTCAGGTCGATTTCTTCCTGCCCGGTCACGAAGCTCTGCATATGCAGTTCGGCGCGCAGGCCGCGTTCGACCAGCCTGGGCAGTTCATGTGTATCGAGCGCCCTGCCATGGCTGGTCGCCATGTGCGCGCCATTGGCCTCAAGTTCCAGCGTTACGGGAATATAGGCCTGATGCGTGTCGGGATCGAACTGGACGGAAATACGTTCCACATGCCCGACCTGCACGCCGTCGAACGTGACGGGCGCACCCACACCCAGACCGTTGATGGGGCTGTCGAATACGACCACGGCGTGGCTGGTGGGGGAGAAGGGATGGAATTTCCCGAACAGCGCGATGGCCGTCACACCAAGAAGGGCGCCACCCAACACAAATGCACCGACCGTGGTCTGCCGTTCAGCCATGGTGTTCAGGTCTCCCTACACGCGGAATGAAAAAATATTCCAGGAACACGATACCCATGCGCCTGTTTGCCGCAAGATGGCACCACATCCACGCCTGGCAAAGCGGGATAGGGTGATGGCAGGCATGTGCCACCTTCGCCCTTACTATCATGTGTGTCCCTTACGGCCAGCCCCCCTGATGGAATGGGGCATTGCCGTGCCTGCGTGCCTCGTCTAAACGCACGCCTTCCCCCTGACTGGATGCAAGGTGCCGTGCAATGCGACGCAAACGTGGACGCCCGCTTGATGGCTGGCTGATAATCGACAAGCCGTCGGGCATGACATCCACGCAGGTCGTGGGCCGTGCGCGCTACCTGTTCGATGCGGCCAAGGCTGGCCATGGCGGCACGCTGGACCCGCTGGCGACCGGTCTGCTGCCGATAGCCTTCGGCAAGGCGACCAAGACCGTGCCCTATATCATGGATGGCACCAAGCGTTATCACTTCACCCTGCGCATAGGGGAGGCACGCGACAGTGACGATGCCGATGGCAACGTGACGGCAGTATCCGACGTGCGCCCCGATAACGCGGCCTTTGCGGCGGCGCTTGGGGCGTTCCGTGGCGATATCATGCAGGTGCCGCCGGTGTTTTCTGCCCTCAAGGTGGGCGGCAAGCGTTCTTATGACCTTGCGCGCGCGGGGAATGCACCCGAACTGCAGTCACGGCCCGCGCATATCGACCGTTTTGAACTGATCGCCCGGCCCGATGCCGATACGGCGGTGTTCGAGGTGGTGTCGGGCAAGGGAGTGTACATGCGTTCGCTCGCACGCGATATCGCGCAGGCCTGTGGCACGGTGGGTCATGTGGTGGCGCTGCGGCGGCTGAACGTGGGGCCTTTTGATGAATCCCATGCGATTCCACTGGACAAAATTGTCGCAAGCGCCGACAACGCGCCTGCTCCCCCGGATCTGCTGCTTCCGGTCGCGACCGCGCTGGCCGACATCCCGGCGCTGGCCCTGACCCGTGAGGAAGCGGATGCCCTGTCATACGGTCAGGCCCTGGACCTTAACCAGTTGGCGGACCGGATGCCGGACCACACCGATCCCCGCAGCGGGGTCGTGCGTGCGATGGACGGGGCGCGTGTGGTCGGGCTGTGCCGTCCCGTGGACGGCTGGCTGCGATCGGTACGCATGCTGTGAACTGAATATCTGTCTGTAATGGAGAAAGACGATGTCGATTACTGCTGAACGCCGCACGGCGCTGATTGGCGAATACCAGAACGCCGCCACGGACACGGGCTCACCGGAAGTGCAGGTTGCCCTGCTGACCGAGCGGATCGTGAACCTGACCGATCACCTCAAGACCCACGCGAAGGATTTCCATTCCCGCCGTGGTCTGCTGATGCTGGTCGGCCGCCGCCGCCGCCTGCTTGATTATGTCAAGCGCAAGGACCAGGCCCGCTACGAAACACTGATCAAGCGCCTCGGCCTGCGTCGCTGATTTGCGACATGACGGGATCGCGGTCATAATGCGTTCCCGTTCGGCCCGTCCGGGTGCGGCGCATGCATGTGCATGGCCGCGCCCGGCGGCGCCGGATATTTTCAGGTACCCATAACGGGTGCCATCAACACGCTGCCGACGCCACGGCGGAGATGTCCGGACCGGATCGCAGCGTTTCAGGCCACATGGTGTTCTGACGGCAGTGCCGTCATCACTCCATGCCGTCCGAGGCGCTGCCATCAATGTTCCAATGTCCGGCCCGCCTGCATTGCGGCAGTCAACGGACAGGGTTGTCTGGATGTTCAATTATTTTCGCAAGGAAATCGAATGGGGCGGTCGCCCGCTGGTGCTGGAAACGGGCAAGGTCGCCCGTCAGGCCGATGGCGCGGTTGTCGTAACCTATGGCGATACGGTCGTGCTCTGCACGGCTGTTGGCGCCAAGAATGTGAAGCCGGGGCAGGATTTCTTCCCGCTTACGGTCAATTATCAGGAAAAAGCCTACGCCGCGGGCAAGATCCCCGGTGGCTTCTTCAAGCGTGAAGGTCGTCCGACCGAGGCCGAGGTTCTGAACTCGCGCCTGATCGACCGTCCGATCCGCCCGCTCTTCCCCGAAAACTTCCGTAACGAGGTTCAGGTCATCGCGACCGTTCTGAGCCACGACATGGAAAACGATCCCGCCGTTGTGGCGCTGATCGGCTGCTCGGCGGCGCTGACGCTGTCCGGCATCCCGTTCTTCGGTCCGGTGGGCGCGGCGCGCGTGGGTTACAGCGATGGCAAGTACATCCTCAACCCGACAATCTCGCAGGTGCGTGAGAGCGAGCTGGATCTGGTCGTGGCCGGCACGTCCGAAGGCGTGCTGATGGTCGAGTCCGAGGCCGGGGAACTGTCCGAGGACGTGATGCTGGGCGCCGTGACGTTCGGTCACGAAGCCTTCCAGCAGGTGATCGACGCGATCATCGACCTTGCCGAAAACGCAGCCAAGGCCCCGTGGGACCTGGCCGAGCCGACGGCTGAGGAAATCAAGCTGCGCAAGAAGGTGGACAAGGTCGGTCGTGCCCTGATCGCCGAAGCCTACAAGGAACGGGCCAAGCAGGTTCGTTACAAGAAGGTTGCCGCCGCCCGTGAAGCGATCCTTGCCAAGATCGGTGAGGCCGACGCCGATGCGGCCAAGCCGATGATCAAGGATCTGGAAGCCGACGTGGTCCGCACGGAAGTGCTCGACACCGGTTACCGTATCGATGGCCGCGATCTGGAAACGATCCGTCCGATCGTGTCCGAGGTCGGCATCCTGCCGCGCGCGCATGGTTCCGCCCTGTTCACCCGTGGCGAGACGCAGGCGCTGGTGGTGGCCACCCTGGGCACCGCGCAGGACGAGCAGATCGTGGACGCGCTGGAAGGCGAATACCGCACCAACTTCATGCTGCACTACAACTTCCCGCCGTTCTCGGTTGGTGAGTGCGGGCGCATGGGTTCGCCGGGCCGTCGTGAAATCGGTCATGGCAAGCTGGCATGGCGCGCCATCCACCCGCTGCTGCCGGGCAAGGATACCTTCCCGTACACGATGCGCGTCGTGTCCGAGATCACGGAAAGCAACGGCTCTTCTTCCATGGCCACGGTATGCGGCACGTCGCTTGCGCTGATGGATGCCGGTGTTCCGCTGAAGCGCCCGGTGGCGGGCATCGCCATGGGCCTGATCAAGGAAGACGACGAATTCGCCGTGCTGTCCGACATTCTGGGTGACGAAGATCATCTGGGTGACATGGACTTCAAGGTGGCGGGCACCGAAAAGGGCGTGACCGCGCTGCAGATGGACATCAAGATCACGTCCATCACGCCGGAAATCATGAAGATCGCGCTGGGTCAGGCCCGTAACGGCCGTCTGCACATCCTGGGCGAAATGGCCAAGGCGCTGACCGAAGGCCGTTCGGATGTTTCTTCCTCCGCGCCGAAGATCACCACGATCTCCGTGCCGAAGGAAAAAATCCGCGATGTGATCGGTCAGGGCGGTAAAGTCATTCGTGAGATCGTTGAATATTCGGGTGCGAAGATCGACATCAACGATGACGGCACGATCATGATTGCCGCCACTTCCGACGAGCAGGCCGAAAAGGCCATCGAGCGGATCCGTGGTATCGTGGCTGAGCCCGAAGTGGGCCAGATCTACAACGGCAAGGTTGTGAAGACCGCCGATTTCGGTGCGTTCGTGAACTTCCTTGGCCCGCGTGACGGACTTGTCCACATCTCCGAACTGGCGCAGGGCCGCGTCTCCAAGACGACGGATGTCGTCAAGCAGGGAGACGAGGTGAAGGTGAAGGTTCTGGGCTTCGACGATCGCGGCAAGGTCAAGCTGTCCATGCGCGTGGTCGATCAGGAAACTGGTGCCGACATCACCGAGACCGTGGGCGCGAAGCCCGGTCGGGCGCCTGCCGCGCGCTAAGACGCGGAAATGACACCCCGGCGGCCGGCCACGCATCAGGCGTGGCCGCCTGCGGGGGCAGATACATGACGATGGAATGGTGATGAAGCCGATCAATGCGATCCGTATGGGCGGGACGGATATTCTGCCCCTGGTCGAAGGGGGGAAGGGCGTCTCGATCTCAACCGGCGTTTCCGCGGGGCACTGGGCCGCGGCCGGTGGGGTGGGCACGGTCTCGATCGTGAACGCCGATTCCTATGACGGGGATGGCAATGTCATCCCGCAGGACTATCACGGCAGGACGCGGCGCGAACGGCACGAGGAACTGGTCGATTACGCCATTCGTGGCGGTATCGCGCAGGCGCGCATCGCGCATGAGATCGCAGGCGGCAAGGGACGTATCCATGCCAATATCCTGTGGGAAATGGGCGGGGCGGAACGGGTCATCAACGGGGTGCTGGAAGGCGCGCCGGGACTGATCCAGGGTCTGACCTGTGGTGCGGGCATGCCGTATCGCCTGTCGGAAATCGCCGCGCGGTTCGGTATCCATTACTATCCCATCGTGTCATCCGCACGCGCGTTCAACGCGCTGTGGCGCCGGGCCTATCACAAGACGGGCGATCTGCTCGGCGCGGTCGTCTATGAAGACCCGTGGCGCGCGGGTGGTCATAATGGCCTGTCCAACACCGAAAACCCGCTGGAGCCGGAAGATCCGTTCCCCCGCGTGCTGGCGCTGCGCAAGCAGATGCGCAGCTTCGGACTGGATGATACCCCCATCATCATGGCCGGTGGCGTCTGGTGGCTGGAGGAATGGCAGGACTGGATCGACAATCCCGAACTGGGTCCGATCGCCTTTCAGTTCGGCACGCGACCGCTGCTGACGCGCGAAAGCCCGATTCCCGATTCGTGGAAGCGCCGCCTGCTGACGCTGAAGAAAGGGGACGTGTTCCTCAACCGCTTCTCGCCCACGGGTTTCTATTCATCCGCCGTCAACAACAGCTTCCTGCATGAACTGCGGGCACGCAGTGAGCGGCAGATTGCCTTCTCGCCCGAGGAACTGGGCGCGCATACCATGGCGCTGGCCATTGGCGCGCGCGGCCGGCAGGTCTTCGTCACGCCCGAAGACGGGCAGCGTGCAAAGCTGTGGATGGAAGAAGGCTATACCGAGGCCATGCGCACGCCGGACAATACGCTGGTGTTCGTGACCCCGGAAAAGGCACGCGAAATCCTTGCCGATCAGGGGGCCTGCATGGGCTGCCTGTCGGAATGCCGCTTTTCCAACTGGTCGCAACGTCCGCCCGCCTATTCCAACGGGCACAAGGCGGACCCGCGTTCCTACTGTATCCAGAAGACCCTTCAGGCCGTCGCCCATGCCCATGGGCCGGATCAGGATGAGGTGATGGATCACAACCTGATGTTCGGCGGCACCAATGCCTGGCGCTTCGCCACCGACCCGCTTTACGCCAACGGCCATGTGCCGACGGTGGCGGAACTGATGGAACGGATACTGACCGGGCGTTAAACCCGTTCATGCGGACATGAAAAAGGCTGGCATCCCCCGGGAGCCAGCCTTTTTTACTGAGACGGGACCGCTCAGTCCGTCATGGGCAGGCAGGCATCGCGGAACAGGGCGAAAGCCAGTGCGCGATGGCTTATGTCGTTCTTTTCCGCTTCCGTCATTTCGGCAAAGCTGCGGGTGCCCTTGCCGGGGGCAAAAACAGGATCGTAACCATGCCCGTTCGTGCCGCGCGGCGGCCAGACGACATGGCCATCGATCCGTCCCTCGAAGGTTTCGGTGTTTCCATCCGGCCATGCCAGGCACAGCACGGAAATGAACCATGCGCTGCGATCGGGGGTGTCGCCCATCTGTTCGTGGATGCGGCGCATGGCATCGGGATAGTCCTTTTCCGGCCCGGCCCAGCGGGCCGAGAAGATGCCCGGAGCACCGCCCAGTGCTGCGACGCAGAAGCCGGAATCATCGGCCAGAGCGGGCAGGTTGGCAGCTTTCGCCGCAGCCTGCGCCTTGAGGATGGCGTTGCCGTCAAAGCTGTCGGCCGTCTCCTCCGGTTCAGGTAGCGACAGTTCACCAGCCGAGACAACGCGGATGTCATACCCGGCCAGCAGGGCGGCGAATTCCGCAACCTTGCCCCGGTTATGGGTGGCGAGGACCAGCGTATCCCCCCGGCGCAGGCGATTGGTGTGCGTATTCATGCCCTGGTCACCTGCTCGATGGTTGCGGCCTGTATGCGGAACAGTTCCGCCGTGCCCGTGCGCGCCAGACGCATGAGGGCGTTGAACTGGTCTTCGGTAAAGGGGTCCTTTTCCGCCGTGCCCTGAATTTCAACAATGCCCCCTTCGGCGGTCAGGACGAAATTGGCGTCGGCGGCGGCGGTGCTGTCCTCATCGTAATCGAGGTCGAGCACCGCACCTTCCGCCGTCAGGCCACATGACACGGCCGCCACCTGTCCCTTGAGCGGCAGGGCGGCCAGCGTGCCGTCACGTACCAGCTTTTCCAGCGCCAGACGCAGGGCGACCCATGCGCCGGTAATGGCGGCGCAGCGCGTGCCGCCATCGGCATTCAGCACGTCGCAGTCCACGGTGATCGAGATTTCTCCCAGCGCCTTCAGATCCGTCACCGCGCGCAGGGAACGCGCGATCAGGCGCTGGATTTCCTGCGTGCGGCCGCTCTGCTTGCCTTTGGCGGCTTCGCGGTGGCCGCGGCTGTGGGTGGCGCGCGGCAGCATGCCGTATTCCGCCGTGACCCAGCCCTGTCCCTTGCCGCGCAGGAAGGGTGGTACGCGGGTTTCGACACTGGCGGCACACAGGACTTCGGTTCCCCCCATGCGGATCAGGGCGGAACCTTCCGCATGGCGGGCGAAGCCGGTCTGGATGGAGACGGGACGCAGGGCGTCAGGGGCACGGCCGGATGGACGCATGGGCATAACTCCGCAAAGTGATGGGGCGGCATAGCCTGCAATCCGCCCCCTTTTCCAGTCCCGCGTGGGCAGGGATGTGATTGATCTGCTATAATGAAGGCCATGCGGGACGCCCGCATGAACTGAGGCATGAAAGGCAGGAGGCATGGCTATGGAAACCCGATCCCACGTAGTGCCGCCGCCCCTGTTATCGGGGCTGGATGCCCGCTCCGCCGCGATCCTGCGCGAAATCGTGGAACAGTATGTCGAAACGGGCGAGCCGATGGGTTCGCGCACGCTGTCGCAGCGCCTGCCGCTGTCGCTGTCACCCGCCACGATTCGTAACGTCATGGCGGAGCTGACGGATGCGGGGCTGCTGTTTTCCCCCCATGCGTCGGCGGGACGGCTGCCCACGGAAAAGGGCGTACGGCTGTTTGTGGATGGCCTGCTCCAGTTCGGCAGCCTGAGTGATGAGGAACGCGAAAGCATCGCGGGCATGCTGGATGTGAAGGGTCGGTCGCTGGAGGATATGCTGGCGCAGGCGTCATCCATGCTGTCGGGCCTGTCCTGTGCCGCAGGCGTGGTCATGGCCCCGAAAAGCGATGGCACCGTCATCAAGCATATCGAATTCGTGGCCCTTGGTCCGGGCAGGGCGCTGGTCATTCTGGTCAGCGCGGACGGTCAGGTCGAAAACCGCGTGATCGAGACACCGTCTGGCCTGCCGCCTTCCGCACTGGTGGAGGCGGGGAATTACCTCAATGCCCATCTGTCGGGCCAGACGCTGGACCGCCTGCGCGAGACGGTCAGCACCGACATGACCGCCAACCGTACCGAACTCGATCATCTGACGGCGGAAGTGGTTGCCAGTGGCCTTGCAACGTGGAGTGGCGCTGACGAACGCGGGGGCACCCTGTTCATTCGCGGGCAGGGGCGGCTGCTGGCCGATGTGACCGAAATCGAACGCCTGACCACCATCCAGATGCTGTTCGAGCGGCTGGAAACGCAGGAAACCATGCTGCGTCTGCTTGATCTGGCGCGCGAATCGGAAGGGGTACGCATTTTCATCGGTGCCGAAAGCGGGCTGTTCGGGATGGCGGGCATGTCGGTCGTCGTCGCCCCCGCGCGCACGGACAGCAACCGGATCGTGGGTGCGATTGGCGTGATCGGGCCGACGCGCATCAATTACGCCCGTATCATTCCCGTGGTCGATTACACCGCGCGCGTGATCGGCCGCATGCTGGGCTGAAGGGTAGGGGTGTGATGCAGCCCATACATGCAACCGGACTCGCGGCCCCCCATTATGGTTACACGACAGTAACCGCGCGCCGTCTCCACGGCGTGCCGAAAGCGCAAGGAGGATGGGATGTTCACTCCCGATGCAAGGCGGTCCGGTTCGTTCATGATTGGCGGTGACCTTGAGGTCACGCGGCTGGGCTTCGGGGCCATGCGCATTACAGGTCCGGGCATATGGGGCGAACCCGCCGACAGGGCGGCGGCCCTTGCGACATTGCGCCGCCTGCCCGAACTGGGGATCAATTTCGTCGACACGGCGGATGCCTATGGTCCCTATGTCAGCGAGGACCTGATCCGCGAGGCGCTGCATCCCTATCCCGACACGGTCATCGCCACCAAGGGCGGCCATACGCGGCATGGGCCGAATATCTGGAAGCCGGTGGGCAACCCCGATTACCTGCGTCAGTGCGTGTTGATGAGCATGCGCCGGCTGGGTGTGGAACGCATCGACCTGTGGCAGTTGCACCGTGTCGGCGCGGACTGCACGCCCGAACAGCAGTTCGAGGCGATCGCCACCATGCGCGCGCAGGGGCTGATCCGCCATGTCGGCCTGTCGGAAGTGACGGTCGAGATGATCGAGCGCGCACGGCTGTATTTTCCCGTCGCCACGGTCCAGAATCGCTTCAATCTGGTCAACCGCTATTCGGAAGATGTGCTGGATTACTGCACGCGTGAAAATATCGGCTTCATCCCGTGGGCACCGCTCGCTGCGGGCGGGCTTACGCGCGGCGAGACGTTCCTGACCCGCCTTGCGACGGAAAAAGGTGTCCAGCCCGGCCAGATCGCGCTGGCATGGCTGCTGCGCCGCGCGCCGGTCATGCTGCCCATTCCCGGCACCGGCAGCCCCGAACATGTGGCCGATAACGCCGCCGCAGCAGCGATTGTGCTGAGTGATGAGGAATTCCATCAGCTTGATAACGAAGGCCGCGCCGAATGGGGCAGCCGTAACGCCGTATAGGGACCGGCGGCATCCCGGTAGATGGATCGGGGGCGACGGCGCCGCCGGACAATGCTAGACAGGGGGCTTCGACACAGAACGGCCCTTTTCTTTCCCTATTGGATACCGGATGACGCTTGCTGACGGATCAGGCCGCGATGGCCGGAGTGATGGACCTTCCCGACCGGAAACCGCCAGCCCCCGTCGGCCACGATACCGGATGGTGCGCTGGCTTGCGGGCACGACGCTGGCCATGGCCCTGCTGGGTGGCAGCGTGGGCGGGCTGGTCGTATGGCGCGAATATGCGCGCCTGAGCGAGGGGCTGCCCACCGTGGACGGCCTGCGCACCTATCAGCCGCCGGTCATGAGCCGCCTGTATTCCGGCGATGATCAGGTCATGGCCGAGCTGGCGGCAGAACGGCGCATATTCGTGCCTTACAGCGCCATACCCGAACGCGTGCGCAGCGCCTTCCTTGCCGCGGAGGACCAGAAATTCTTTACCCATGGCGGTGTCGACCCGCTGGCGATCCTGCGCGCCGGGCTGACCGACATGATGATGCATGGCACCAAGCATCGTCCCATCGGGGCTTCGACCATTACGCAGCAGGTCGCGCGGATCATGCTGCTGGGATCGAATGCTGTCTCGATCGACCGCAAGATCAAGGAAGCCCTGCTTGCCATGCGTCTGGAACAGACGCTGAGCAAGGAGCAGATCCTCGAAATCTATCTCAACGAGATCTATCTGGGCGAAGGTGCGTACGGCATTGCCGCTGCGGCCCAGACCTATTTCAACAAGCCGCTGGATCAGTTGGACAATGCGGAGGCGGCCTTCCTTGGCGCGCTGCCCAAATCGCCCACCAACTACAATCCGCACCGTTATGTGCAGGCGGCGACCACCCGGCGCAACTGGGTGCTGGACCGTATGGCGGACCTGCATGTCATCACGCCCGAGGAGGCGCATGCCGCCCAGCTTGAACCGCTGGTCCCCGCCAACTTCACCCGTCCCGGTCCGGTGCCCGGTTCCGAATGGTTTGCCGAAGAGGTGCGCCGTGAACTGATCGAACGATACGGCATCGGCACCACGATGGAAGGTGGCCTTTCGGTCCATACGTCGCTCGATTCGCATCTGCAGCAGGTCGCGACTTCGGCCCTGCGCGACGGGCTGGAGCGGTACGACCGCGCCCATGGCGGCTGGCGCGGGGCCGTGGGACATGTCGATGCCCGGAACGTGGGCGGGGAGTGGGCCAGTGAACTGGCCCATGTCACGCCCCCTGCCGGTATACTGGAGCAGTGGCGCATGGCCGTTGTCCTGTCGGCGGCGACGGGGCGTGTGGGCTGGCTGGAAGGGCGGGACCCTGTCGTGCCCCATACCGGCGACCTGCTGGCGCGTGACCGGGCATGGATGCGCACCGGAAAGGGCGTGCAGACCGGCGATGTGATACTGATCGAGCCACAGGCGGATGGCGGCGGCGTCGCCGTGCGGCAGATACCGCATGTGGAAGGCGCGCTGGCCACCATTGACGTGCATACCGGGCGCGTCATGGCCATGGTCGGGGGCTGGTCGTTCAAGGAATCACAGTTCAACCGCGCGACACAGGCGGCGCGCCAGCCGGGTTCGTCATTCAAGCCCTTCGTCTATCTCGCGGCGATGGAAAACGGTATCTCGCCATCGCAGAAATTCGACGATTCCCCGGTCAGCTACGGCGAATGGCATCCCAGCAATTATGAAAAGGATTTCTGGGGCCCCACCACGCTGCATGACGCCCTGCGCGAATCCCGCAATCTTGTCACGATCCGCCTGGCCGCCCAGATCGGCATGAAGCCTGTCGCCCAGCTTGCCCAGACGCTGGGCCTTGCCCATTCCATGCCGCTGGTACTGCCTGCGGCACTCGGGGCCGTGGAAACCACCGTGATGCGGGAGGCCGGGGCCTACGCCACCATCGCCAATGGCGGCAGGCTGGTTACGCCCACCCTGATTGACGACATCAAGGACCGCAACGGCAATGTCATGTGGCGGCCCGACGGGATCGCGTGGCAGCCCAACGCAACGCCCGCAACCGGCCCGCAGATGGCCGATACCCGCCCGCAGGTCGTTTCCGCCGCCAGCGCCAGCCAGATCGTGGCGATGATGCAGGATGTCATACGCCGTGGCACCGGCGTGCGTGCGGGTGCCGGTATCGACCGGCCCATCGCGGGCAAGACCGGCACCAGCCAGGATTTCAACGATGCCTGGTTCGCGGGCTTCTCTCCTGATCTGGTGACCGTAGTCTGGATCGGCTTCGACACCCCGCAGTCACTGGGCAAGAACGAGACGGGCGGCGTCATCGCGGGGCCGATCTGGAATCAGGTGATGAAGACGGCGCTCGCCAGCCGCCCGCGTCTGGATTTTCCGGTGCCCGATGGCGTAAGGCTGGCCCGTTACGATACGGGCATGGGCATGGCGATCGACGCCTTCAAGCCCGGTCAGGAACCGGGTATGAGCGTGGATCTGGGCGCCGGGTCCGGTACGGGCCTGACGGCTGCGGATACGGGGGCCGAGAACATGCCTGATTCCGAAAACGATATGGCCGCAACCCCGGGTAACCCCACCACCCCGGCGGAGGGCACGGCCCCGGTCGCGCACCCGGCGGCCCCTGCCGATACCGGTCCGGCCCCGTCTTCCGGGGGTGACATTGGCATGGGCGGCCTGTATTGACGCCCCTTATCGCCGGGCATGGCGGCGCGCATGCCCGCACAGTTTACTGTTGACCAAGGAGCAAGCCCATGTCTGCCGAGACAGAGGCCCTGAACGACCAGATCAAGCAGTCGGTGGCACTGCTGAGGAGGCATCTTTGACTGGGATGTCGCAATTGACCGCCTCGCGGAACTGAACAACCGGGCGGAAGACCCGGAGTTGTGGAACGACTCCGACGCCGCCCAGAAGCTCATGCGTGAACGCACGCTGCTGGCCAACCAGATCGAGGGCGTGCAGCGGCTTGAGGCCGATGTGCGTGATACGATCGAACTGGCCGAGCTTGCCGAAATGGAAGGCGATTCGGCCGTTGTGGGCGAAGCGCTGGGCGTGCTGCGCGCACTGGCCGATGAAGCCAAGCGGCGCGAGACCGAAAGCCTGCTTTCGGGCGAGGCTGACAGCAATGACTGCTACCTTGAAGTCAATGCCGGCGCAGGCGGGACGGAGGCGCAGGACTGGGCGGAAATGCTGCTGCGCATGTACACCCGCTGGGCCGAGCAGCATGGCTACAAGGTCACGATGATGGAAAGCTCGGAAGGGGAACAGGCCGGGCTGAAATCCGCGACCATCCAGGTCAGCGGACCCAACGCCTATGGCTGGCTCAAGACCGAGGCCGGTGTCCATCGCCTTGTCCGTATCTCCCCCTTCGATGCGGCGGCACGGCGGCAGACATCCTTTGCATCCGTCTGGGTCTATCCCGTGGTGGATGATTCGATCGAGATCGAGATCAATGAAGCCGACCTGCGTGTGGATACGTTCCGCGCGTCCGGCGCTGGCGGGCAGCACGTCAACAAGACGGAATCGGCCATCCGTATCACCCACATCCCCACCGGGATCGTGGTGGCGTGCCAGACCGACCGTTCCCAGCACCGTAACCGTGCCACGGCCATGACCATGCTGAAGGCGCGCATGTACGAGCAGGAACTGCAACGGCGTGAAGCCGCCGCCGCCCAGACCGAGGCGAGCAAGACCGATATCGGCTGGGGGCACCAGATCCGTTCCTACGTGCTGGCGCCCTACCAACTGGTCAAGGATCTGCGCACCAACGTCGAGAAAACCAATCCGGGTGCCATTCTCGATGGCGATCTGGATGACTTCATGGCCGCAGCCCTTGCCGCCCGCGTGGGGGCCACCCGATCGGAAGCAAGCGCGCAGGCGCAGTAACGATCCGGCACGGCCGTCGTGTTCCAGCCCCGCGGCCCCCGGCCGCGGGGTTTTTGCGTATTCGGGGCTGGAGCCTTGTTACGTAATAATAAATTTGTTTCGCCCCTGCTGCATATCCTGCTTGACACACACGCCCCGACCACGCCCAATTCATGATCTGGCAACAAATGGCGGTAAGGGCCGCGCGGGGTATGCGCGCGGTGGCCTCTGGACAGGAATGGCATGTGGTCTGACGAAGTCATGGGACTGGATTACGCTGCGCGGCAGCGGCGACGCACGCCGTACCTGCGCATCATCGGCGTGATCGTGCTTGTGCATGTCGTTGTCGTGGGCGTGCTGGCCTACGGGCTGCGGCCCAAGGCCAAACCCATGTTCCCCGAGCCATACCGCCCGCTTCCCCCCCTTGCGATAAAGATCATCCGTGAGCCGCCGCCCTTCCTTGCGGCGCCACCCCCCATGCCGCTGCCGGTCATGGTCCAGCCGGAGGTTCCGGTCATTCCGGCCCCCGTCATCGGGCGGGACAGGCGGGTGCGTCAGCCGGAAATTGTTCCGAAAACGTTACAGGTGGATTGATTTTCAGTGCCCGGACTGGTCAGATAACAGTCGTGAAATGTGTTGCAGGCCAGAACCATGGCCCTATTCGTCAGAGGATTTCAGGTAAATGACCCGACACCATCGTAATATAGCCGTCGCAGCCGCGCTGCTGACCGCACTGCCGGCGTTTGCGTACGCAAAGGGCGCTGCGGCTGAAGCCAACCCGTACGGGCTGGAAGCATTGTGGACGAACGGTGATTTCATCGCCCGCACCGTGCTGCTGATCATGGTCGTGATGTCTGTCGGGACATGGTACATCATGCTGTCCAAGTTCGTGGAACAGGCCCGCATGATGAAGGCCGCCAAGGAAGTGAAGGCAAAGTTCTGGCAGGCCTCCGATCTCCGTCAGGGCGCGGCCCTGCTCGATACGGCGTCCCCGTTCCGCTATATCGCCGATACCGGCATCAAGGCCGCCGAGCACCATGAAGGCACGATGCAGGAATCCATCGACCTGTATTCCTGGACGACCATGTCCATCCAGCGTTCCGTCGATTTCATCCAGAACCGCCTGCAGGGTGGCCTGGCCTTCCTCGGCACGGTGGGTTCGACTTCCCCGTTCGTGGGTCTGTTCGGTACCGTGTGGGGTATCTACCACGCGCTGACCGCCATCGGCATCGCGGGTCAGGCTTCGATCGACAAGGTCGCGGGCCCGGTTGGTGAATCGCTGATCATGACGGCCATCGGCCTTGGCACTGCGGTACCTGCGGTTCTGGGCTACAACATGCTGGTCCGCCGCAACAAGGGCGCGCTGGACGAAGTGCGTGATTTCGCGGCTGACGTGCAGTCCATCCTGATCGGCGGCTACCGCCATGAGTCGCATACCCCCGCCGAATAAAAACCATCCACACGTGACCTGATTTCAAGTCAGGCACGGCAGGCGCCTGTCGGGAGCCTGCCGTGCCTCCGGTCAGAGCCGATTGATTGATGGACCGTGTGGGTCCATCGTGATGCCCTGGCCGATCATTCGGGCCATGACCCGTTCATGGAAGGACATCCAGTTGAAAAACATCACATCCAAATCGCTGTTCCGGTTGCGCGGCCGCCTGCTGGCCGGTGCCATGATGGTGCTGCCCGTCGCCATGACGGTCGTGCCGCTGCACGGCGTCCATGCGGCTGATGTGCTGGGGCAGAAGGTGGGCACGTCCCTCCAGCAGGCGCAGACGGCGCTGGCTGCCCACAAATACCCGCAGGCCATGGCAGCGATTGATGCGGCGGATGCGGTTACGGGCAAGACCGAATACGAATCCTATACCATCGAACAGATGCGCGCCGCCGTTGCTGCGCAGTCGGGCAATGTGCCCGCGGCGATTTCCGCCTATGACAAGCTGATCGCATCGTCCCGCACACCTGCGGCGACGAAGGAACAGATGGCGCTGGCCGAGGGCAGCATGGCCTTCACCGCCAAGGACTATCCGCAGGCGATTGCCGTAACGGAAAAATACATCAAGGCGGGTGGCAAGAACCCGCAGATGCTCACGATCCTGATTCAGGCGTACTACCTGCAGCATGACTACGCCAATGCGGCGCGCGTGCAGCAGGGCCAGATTGACGCCACGATCAAGGCGGGCGCCAGGCCGACCGAAAACCAGCTTCAGCTTCTGGCCGCCTGCCAGTCGCAGCTTCATGACACGACGGGTCTGACCAGGACCTATGTCCAGCTCGCCACCTATTATCCCAAGCCCGATTACTGGGCGCAGGTGGTCCATTCCGTGCTGAGCAATCCCAACATGGCGCCGGGACTGCGGCTGGATATCGACCGCGTGCGGCTGGAAGCCGGGCTGGTCAAGACTTCGGCTGAATACATGGACATCACCGAACTGGCCATGCAGGCGGGCCTGCCGCAGCTTGCGCTGGATATAATCAACCAGGGTTATTCCAGTGGCGTGCTGGGGCATGACGCCACCGCGCCGCGCACGGAGAAGCTGAAGGCGCTGGTGACGCAGGGCGTGGCCGAACGCAAGGCGGGTCTTGATGCCGCGACGGCGCAGGCCACCACGGGTAACGCGCTGCTGACGGCGGGTTACAACTACGTGCTGTTCGGTCAGGCCGACAAGGGGCTGGCCGTGATGAAGCAGGGCATTGCCAAGGGGCCGACGGACATCAACATCGCCCGCCTGCATCTGGGTCTGGCACAGGCTGCTGCGGGCCAGAAGGATGCCGCCATCGCCACGCTGAACGGCGTGGAGGGGACCAATGGCGCGCGTGATATCGCGCAGTTCTGGGTGCTCAAGCTGAACGCGGCGCCTGCTGCGCACTGACCGGGCTGTTCTTCCGGGCATGCGGGGCGCTGGGTATCCAGCGCCCCGTTTCTGTTTGCGGTCCCTGTCGTGCAGACACTTTATGATAAGAATGAGAGTCTTATCCCGCCCCGGTGCGTTGGATATGGTACGGATTGTCGAAATGGCATCGTAACTGCCCTCAACCGAGACATGGCCGAGAGAATGACACAGATACCTGCCACTGCCGATCTGCCCGCCCGCATCCTTGTGGTGGAAGATGACCCTGGCATGCGCACCCTGATCGTCCGCGCCCTTCAGGGTGACGGTTATCGGGTGCGCGGCGTGCAGGGCGGACCGGAAATGTGGGACGCGCTGAAGGTGCAGTCCGCCGATCTCATCATCCTTGATGTCATGCTGCCCGGAACCAACGGGCTGGATCTGTGTCGCGGCCTGCGCGCGCATGCGGAACCCCTTGCGCCGGACGAACAGCCGCTGCGTGAGGTTCCGGTCATTATTGTTTCCGCCCGGGGGGAGGAGCTTGATCGCGTGCAGGGGCTTGAACTGGGCGCGGATGATTACGTGCCCAAACCTTTTGGCCAGAAGGAACTGCTGGCCCGCGTGCGCGCGGTGCTGCGGCGGCGTGGCGGCGGGGTCACCACCCCCATTGCCGGACGGCCACGTAAGGAAACCGTGCGCTTTTCGGGCTGGACGCTGGATCTGCGGCGGCGGGAACTGAGTGACCCGTCCGGCATGGCGGTCGAGATTTCGGGCGCGGAACACGATCTGCTCACCAGTTTTCTGGATAATCCCCAGCGCGTGATCGGGCGCGACCGCCTGCTGGAACTGTCGCGCACCCGTCTGGGCGATGTGTCGGACCGTAGCGTGGATGTGCTGGTCAGTCGCCTGCGACGCAAGCTGGGGCCGGATTCGGACGGGCTGATCCGTACCGTGCGCGGCATGGGATATATCTTCACATCAGAGGTCGAACGGGTCTGAACCCGACCATGATGCCGGGGCCAGTCCAGCCCGCACGTCAGCCAGCACCGGTCACGCGCCGCATCACGCTGTGGCCGCGCGGTCTGGTCGGGCGCGTCATGTTTGTGCTGCTGGTGGCGGTCGCGCTCGTTTTTGTCGGCAGTTCCGCTTTTTATGAGGAAGCCGAGACCTACACCATAGATGACGCCCAACTGGAGCAGGTGGGCGAGCGACTGGTGATCGACGCCCGCGTGCTGGCCGCCACCCCCACCTCCCAGCGCATGGTGCTGGCGGCCATGCTGTCCACGGGCGATCTGACGGTGGACTGGCGCACACCGGCACAGATGGGCGTGATGAAGGTGCAGCCTGCATCCCTGCGGAAGCTGCACGACCGGATGGCAGGCACGCTGAGTGCGCTGCAGGGCGATGCGCTGAACCTGTCGGGCACAATCGCGGAAACGACGGATGTGCGTGGTACGCTGCGCCTGCCCGATGGCAGCTATATGGGGTTTCTTGCCCCGGACATCCTTCAGCCCCACCACATGCGGCGCGGCATCGTCTCGGCGGCGATACTGGCGGGTGCGGTGCTGCTGGCCGCTGGCATGCTGGTGCGTGCGCTGAGCATGCCGCTGCGCGCCCTAGCCGATGTGGCGGATACGGTCGGTTCGGGCCGCTGGGTGCCGCTGGCGGACAAGGGACCAAGGGAAGTGCGCTACCTTGCCCAGGCCATCAACAAGATGCAGGACCGCATCAACCGCCTGATCGCGGACCGGACCGAGGCGCTGGCCGCCGTATCGCATGACCTGCGCACGCCCTTGGCCCGGTTGCGGTTACGCGCGGGCTTTCTGGACGATCCGGACGCGCAGAAGGAAATCGAGGCCGACGTAAGTGAAATGGAGGCCATGATCGCAGGCGTGCTGGCCTACCTGTCGGGAGAGAAAGACCCCGAACCGGCGCGGTCGGTCAACCTCGCCTCCATTCTGGCGACAAGGGTGGATGATGAGGCGGATCAGGGCCGCGATGTCACCTATGACGGGCCGGACCAGGTGCAGGCGGTCGTGCGTCCGCTGGCCATGAAGCGTGTGGTGGGCAATCTGATCGACAATGCCCTGAACTACGGGGGCAATGCGCATGTCAGCCTGAAGGTCAGTGACCAGACGCTATGCATCCGCGTGGAGGATAATGGTCCCGGCCTGCCGGAGGCCGAAATCAGCCGTGTGACCACCCCGTTTTACCGGGTGGAAAGCTCGCGTTCGCGCAGTACGGGCGGGCTGGGGCTGGGCCTTGCGATCGTCAGCCGCGAGGTGGCGCGTGATGGCGGCGCGTTCAATCTGTTCAATCGCCCCGAGGGCGGCCTGTGTGCCGAGATTGTCCTGCCCCGCAGGGCCGTGATACGGCAGGCTGGCTAAAAGCGGGCTTTGCGCCCGCATGGGGTTGGATTCGCGCTCAGGTCGATCATATAACAGGACTTGGGAAGTACTTTTGCATCTCTCCCTTTCCCGTCATGTCTGGAAGACCGAGCAATGTTCATTGAAACAGAAGACACACCCAATCCCGCCACGCTGAAATTCCTGCCGGGACGTGAAATCATGGCCGATGGGGCCACGGCCGATTTCATCAACCCCGATTCGGTAGCGGGACGTTCGCGTCTGGCGGAACTGCTGTTCGATCTGGAAGGGGTGGCGCGCGTCTTTTTTGGCAACGATTTTGTCGCCGTGACCCGTAGCGACGCAACCGGCTGGGATGAACTGCGCCCGCAGGTCCTGTCCGTTCTGGCGGATTATCTGGCCACCGGTCAGGCCGTGGTGGAAACCGATGCCCAGGTGGTCGAGGATACGGTCGCGCCGGGGGATGAGGAAATCGTGCAGCAGATCAAGGAACTGCTCGATACCCGCGTGCGTCCGGCCGTGGCCGGGGACGGGGGCGACATCGTGTTCCGTGGCTATCGGGACGGGGTGGTGCGGCTGACCATGCAGGGCGCATGCTCGGGCTGCCCGTCATCGGGGGCGACGCTGAAGCACGGGGTGGAGAACATGCTGCGCCATTACGTGCCGGAAGTGGTATCGGTGGAGCAGGTGGAGGCCTGATCGGCAGGCCGGTGTGTAATTCGGGAATGTTTCATGGCGCTTGATGACGCTGGGCTTGATCTTCTGTTTCGCAAGGCGCGCACGCCGGTTGCATGGAATGACCGGCCCGTAGGGGCCGATACGCTGCGGCAGTTGTACGAACTGGTCAGTCTGGGGCCGACTTCAGGCAACTGCTGTCCGGGGCGGTTCGTGTTCATCACCACGGAAAGCTGTCGTGAGCGGCTGCGCCCTGCCCTGTCGGCAGGGAACGTGCAGCGTGTTATGACAGCGCCCGTTACCGTGATCGTGGCGCATGATCCGCTGTTCTTCGATCATATGGAAACGCTCAGCCCCATTCCCGACATACGCCAGTGGTTCGCCGCCGATGTGGGACTGGCGGAAGAAACGGCCTTTCGCAACGGCACGCTTGAGGGCGGGTACCTGATCATGGCGGCGCGGGCGCTTGGCCTGTCCGCGCTGCCCCTGTCGGGTTTTGACGCGGCCATGGTGGAGGATGCCTTCCTTGCGCAGCAGGGATGGCAGGCCAATTTCCTGGTCAGTCTTGGCTATACGGATGGGCCGCCCCCCACGCCGCGCGCGTCCCGTCCCGCTTTCGATGATGCCTGCGTGGTCATATAGGCCATGCGGATTCTGGTAATGGATGGCGCGGCGACCGGCGCGCAGGCGCAGGCTGTCATCGCCTGCATCGTGCTGCACGGGGACAGCCTGTCCGTTCTGGCCACCCGCGTGGCGGAAGGGCGTGGTGCCGCGGAGCAGTTTCCGCTTCTGGCGACCGAACTCTTTGCCGAATGTGGCTGGACACACGGCATGCCTGAACTGGTGGGTGTTATCGTCGGGCCGGGATCGTTTACCGGGCTGCGGGCTTCGCTGGCGTTCGCGCATGGACTTGCCGCCGGTTCTGGCTGCGCCGTGGTGGGTGTAACGGCGGGAGAGGCGATGGCGGCGGCGCTGCAGGAAGCGGCCCGTCCGCTCGGGGCTTCCCCCCTGTGCTGCACCATTGCCCGGCGCGAACGCGTGTTTATCGAGACGCTGGAGGCCAGTGGCGCATCGGGCACGGTATCGGCCCATATGCGCGATACGCTTGACCTGCCCGACGGTCCGCTGATGCTGGCGGGCAACGGTGCGCAATGGGTGGCGGGCGTACTGCCGCAGCGGCACGATATCCATCAGGCCGACCTGCCTGCATCCGATCCGCTGGCCATTGCTACGGTTGCCCTGCGTCGCCTGCGCGGTGAACTGCCACCGCGTGCGGCCCAGCCGCTTTATGTCGATGCACCGGAAGCCAAACTGCCAGCGGCAGGGCTGCGACCGCCCCCGGTCATGGTCACCCCATGATGCAGGCTGGCATGGACGTGCCGCCCGCACATGCAGGGCTGGCGGCCATGCTGGCGCGTATCCACGCCCTGTCCTTTCCGCCTGCCCATCGGTGGGACGTGGCGGCAATGACGACCTTGCTGGGCATGGCGGGTGTGTCGGTGCTGGTTGCTGACGCGGCGGAGGGGCAGGACAGCGCCGGGTTCATCATGGCCCGGACCCTGTTTGACGAAGCCGAAATCCTGACATTCGCGGTTGTGCCAGCCGCCCGGCGGCAGGGGTTGGGGCGCGACCTGCTGGAACGCTGCGTGCGACAGGTGGCCGGGACCGGTGCGACAACGCTGTTTCTGGAAGTGGCGGACGATAACCGGCCTGCCATGACGTTATATCACGCGGCAGGATTTACGCAGGTGGGTCTGCGTCGGAACTATTATCCCGATGGCGCGGATGCGTGTGTCATGCTGCGGAAGCTTTAAGCACCGTCAGCCGGTGTGTCACGCCATCCGGTTCCGTGTGCATTTCTTCCACGGTATGACCAAGCAACTTCAGGCTACGTGAAACATTCTCCAGCGGGGTGGAACCACGCAGACGTACACACAGTCTTGCACCCGCCGAAAGTCTGTCCAGCGCCAGACGGGTGCGTACGAAAGTCATCGGGCATACTTCATTGGTGATATCTATTTCTGTCATATCAATATCAGACATATTACCATGGAACCTTTGTTGTAGCCGGTTGCGATCTGTCTGGAATTATTTATATAGGATGGGTCTTTATTCCAGAGTGACAGGATCAGTTTGATGGCGGATGCAGCGGCAGAAGTTGAATTGCGGGAACTGACTGCCGAAGTCGTTTCGGCATACGTATCCCGTAATGAGATTAATGCGGATACCCTTCCCGACCTGATTCACCGGGTATACGAGGCCTTTGCCTCCGTCGGGCGTGTGGAACCCGTGCCGGAAAAGCCGGTCCCGGCCGTCCCGCTCAAGAAGTCCGTCTTCCCCGATTATATTGTCTGTCTGGAAGATGGTAAGAAGCTCAAGATGCTCAAGCGCCATCTCAAGACCGCGTACAACATGACGCCGGAAGAATATCGGGAGCGCTGGGGCCTGCCGCATGACTACCCCATGGTCGCCCCCAATTACGCCAGCCATCGGTCCACCCTGGCCCGCAAGATCGGGCTTGGCACAAAACGTGAGGACTGACGCCCCTAGCGTATGGTAACGTGGACAGGCATCTGCATGATCGGCTACGCCCGTAAACATGGCAACAGACAGTAACGGACTGCAATCGCGCATCGAGCGCATGTGTATGGAACGTGGCCTGAAGATGACGGGGCAGCGGCGCGTCATCGCGCGTGTCCTGTCTGAATCCCACGATCATCCGGATGTGGAGGAACTCTACCGTCGCGCTTCGGTGCTGGATGACCGCATTTCCGTTGCCACGGTGTACCGTACCGTGCGGCTGCTGGAAGAAAACGGCATCCTTGAGCGGCGCGATTTCGGTGGGGGACGGGCCCGTTACGAAACAGCCGATGAAGGCGACCACTACCACCTGATCGATGTGGAAAGCGGGCAGGTGGTTGAATTCACCCATGCCGACCATGCGGAACTGCTGCGCCGGATCACGGCGGAGCTGGGGTTTGAACTGGTGTCGCACCGGCTGGAACTGTTTGCGCGCAGGTTGCCTGACGTGTCACAAGAGCAGACTGACCAGCAGGCACAAACAGAGCGGAAAGGCAGATCACGGCCTTGAGTATCGAGAAAACCATACAGTCCCTTTCTACTCTGGACCTGGAACGCAACGGTTTTCCTGAACTGCGGGGGGGCAATCTTGGTGTCAGGATCGCCGCGACCGAGGAAGAGCGTGAGGCCGCCCAGGCCCTGCGTTATCGCGTTTTTTATGAGGAAATGGGTGCCCGCCCCGATTCCCGCACCGCCCGCCTGCGGCGCGATGTGGATGAATTCGATGACTATGCCGATCACCTTCTGGTGATCGATCATGCCATTTCATCGGGTGCGAAAGGCGTGGTGGGCACGTACCGCCTCATGCAGGGGGACGCGGCGAAAAAGCTGGGCCGCTTCTATACCTCCAGTGAATACGATATCTCTCCGCTGACGGATTTTCCGGGGCGGCTGCTCGAAGTCGGCCGTTCCTGCGTGGACCAGCGTTATCGGGGCCGGTCGGCCATGCAGCTTCTGTGGCGCGGCATTGCCTCATATATTTTCCTGCACCGGATCGATGTGCTGTTCGGCTGCGCCAGCCTGCCCGGTACCGATCCCGATGCGGTGTCCGATGAACTGACCTATCTGTATCATAACCATCTGGCCCCGCCCGCGCTGCGCGTGCGCGCCGTGCCGGAGCGGCGGGTGGAAATGCTGCGTTCCGATCCGCAACTGCTGGATCACCGGCGTTCGCTGGCCCGCCTGCCCCCGCTGATAAAGGGGTATCTGCGGCTGGGTGGATATGTGGGCGATGGCGCGGTGATTGATGAGCAGTTCAACACCACGGATGTTGCGGTGCTGGTCAAAAGCGAACTGCTGGCCGATAAATATTATCGCCATTACGAACGCCGCCTGCGTGACGCGCTGGACTGATCCCGCAACAGACCGCAGGGGAGCGGGTTTCGGCGCTCCATGATGTTTCTGTACGACAAGTATATCAGCCTGTCCCGCCTGCACGGGTGGCGGGCGGATCTGGCCATGGTGCTGGCAGGTGGCGTGTATGCGCTGGGCTTTCCGCCCGTGCATGCGGTCATCGTGCTGCCCGTCGCTTTCTGCCTGCTGGCGCTGGCGATTGACAGCGCCCGGAGCTGGCGGGAAGCCGCGCGGCGCGGATTCATGTTCGCGATAGGGCTCCATACCGTCGGCCTTTACTGGCTGATGTATGCCATCCTGCTCCGCGCCGATGATTTCTGGTGGCTGGTGCCGCTGGCATCACCGGGCTGCGCACTGATCCTTGCCCCCCTGAGTGCGCTGACGGCGGCCCTGAGCCGACTTGTGCCCGCAGGCATGGGAAGGCTGCTGGCATTCTGTGCCCTGTGGACCATTACGGACATGGCGCGTGTGTTCGTATTCAGCGGTTTTCCATGGAATCCGCCCGGGAGCGTATGGGAGTTTCCCGGTCTGGCCGGGGATGTCATGATCCAGCCCGCCGCATGGATCGGCGTGGATGGCCTGACCCTGCTGACCTGTATTCTCTCCCTTGCGCCATTATATGGCCGCAGGGGCAGGCTGGCCTGCGCAGCACTGCTGGTGGCATGGGTGACAGGCGGGGCGCTGCGTCTGACTGGCACGCATGATACCTATGGGCATAATCCCGAGATTGTTCTGGTGCAGGGCAATGTGCCGGAAACGGAAAAGATTTCGCGTAATGCGGATATCGCGGTCTTCCGCCGCTATCTTGCCCTGACCCGGCAGGGCGTCACGCAGGGACTGCGGCAGGCGGATGGACGGCCCGTTGTGTTTGCGTGGCCTGAATCCGCCTTTCCGGGGCTGCTGCTGGAAGATGATATCGCCCGCCCCATGATCATGCAGGCAGGGCAGGGGGCGGCTGCTGGCATCATTGGTACCCTGCGCTGGATGGAAGACCAGCACTGGCGTAACAGCATGGCCGCCTTACTGCCGCCAGACGGGCAGGCGGCTGCCATTTATGACAAGGCGCATCTGGTGCCCTTTGGTGAATACCAGCCTGCTTTCCTGCCGTTTCATGTCGTGCCGGGTGAGGGCATGACGCCCGGCCCCCGGGTGCAGACATGGCATCTGCCCGGTATTGCCCCGGTGGGGCCGCTGATCTGCTACGAGGTGATTTTTTCCGGGCAGGTGACCGATCCGCATGACCGGCCTGACTGGCTCATGAACAGCACCAACGATGCCTGGTACGGAAACAGCGCAGGCCCGCGTCAGCATCTGGCTGCCGTGCGGATCCGCGCGGTGGAGGAAGGGCTTCCCGTCGCCCGCGCCGCCAATACGGGCATATCGGCCATTTTTGACGGGCGTGGGCATGAAGTGACCCGGCTTGGCTGGGATCGGCAGGGGGTGATCGTCCATGCGCTGCCCGATGCATTGCCGCCCACGCTTTTCGGGCGTTACGGGCGTACGATTCCGCTGCTTCTGGCGGTATTGACGGGGCTGGCCGGATTGTGGTGCGGCCATAAACGCAGCCGTTTCGTCTAGAAACCTGCTATTTTATCGACATGGACTTTAATTCATGTATTTAAAATGCATGAATCTTTTCCTAATCTCCTCGCGCCCGAACGGGTGCGGGGGTCTTTCTTGCCGTCCACATCCCGTGGAAAGCGAAGGGCAGATAATTACAGGTGTATCGTAGCAGACATTCCTTTAAAAAGGATTAACATCCGCGGCAGCTACCGCCTCTTGCTTCCATTTTTTAAGTTGGTCTGGGAATATCCATCCAGAAAGGTAAGGCCATCACTGTGACCGGGAAAATGTCTGTTACGTCCAATCCGATAGATGTGCATGTGGGCAATCGCATCCGCCTGCGTCGCACATTGCTGGGTATGTCCCAGGAACGGTTGGGCAACGCCTTGGGCCTGACATTTCAACAGGTCCAGAAATATGAGCGGGGACGCAATCGTGTCGGGGCATCGCGGCTGTACGATCTCGCGCGCGTACTGGATGTGCCGGTGGCTTTCTTTTTCGAAGGTCTGACCGGCCACGACACCATCCCCCCGCAGCCTGAAACGGGAAATGTCGCGGGCATGGCTGCGCCGGATGACCCGCTGGATGCCGGGGATATGGAAAAAAGTGTCCTGCCCGCAGCGCAGCCCGATGACATGTCCCTGCTGTCGCGGCGCGAAACCATTGATCTGGTGCGCGCCTATTACGGTATCGAGGATAGCGGTACGCGCCGCCGGGTGCTGGACCTTGTCCGCTCCATGGCGGCGGACTGAGCCAGACCATCATTCCCGCCGCAGGACCTTGTCGGTCATGAACGCGGCAATCCTGCCCGCGCGGAAGTCGGCACGCAGGCGGTCTTCATCATATTCGTCGCGTACCCAGTCCATGAAGGGAATGCGTCCTTCCGCTTCCGCCTGATAGCGCAGGAAGAAAGCGTCCAGCACGCCGGTGCGCGAGGTATTGAAATGCCCGTTCTTCCACGAAAGCTGGCGTAACGCCTGCCGTGCCGTGCCCCCCTCGAACAGGATGACAAGACCCGCTGCCAGTCCCGTACGGTCGGCGCCGGACTTGCAGTGCATGAGCATGGGAAAACGGATATCGCGGTAAATCCGCTCGAAGCGTTCGATGCGGTCCCTGTGCGGGGCATTACGGCTTTCGAACGCCATGTCGATATGGGTCAGGCCGATCCGGTGCGCGGCTTCACGCGACAGGGCATCGGACCCGCATTTGCGGTGGCCGCGCAGGTTGACCAGCGTCTGAAGCCCGTAGCGACGCGCGGCCAGACGCAGGCGCCATGGCGTGGGATGGTTGCAGCGATAGACGCGGCCGGGAATGACAGTGCGGAAATTGGTCCATGTCTGCCGCAGGATGGCATGGTCCACAAACAGGCTATCAATCCATGCCCGGCTTCGGCCAGCGGGGGTAGACAGGTTTCCCTCAAACACCAGCCATGTCCTTTCAGATGGAGCGGATATGAAAAAGGCGCCGGATTTTTCACATCCGGCGCCTTATCCGTCAATCATGAAAGCTTACGGCAGGGCTTTATGCCTTGCGTTCAAGCTGCAGTTCCTTGATCCGGCCAATGGCGCGGGCCGGGTTCAGACCCTTGGGGCAGGTCTGGGTGCAGTTCATGATCGTGCGGCAGGCATAGAGCTTGAGCGGATCTTCCAGTGCATCCAGCCGGTCGCCCGCATGTTCGTCACGGCTGTCCGCGATCCAGCGATAGGCGGCCAGCAGCGTTGCCGGTCCGAGGTAGCGATCACCATTCCACCAGTAGGACGGGCACGAGGTGGAGCAGCAGAAGCACAGGATGCACTCCCACATGCCATCCAGTTCGGCACGTTCCTCAATGCTCTGGCGGCGTTCGGCGTCCGGCGGCGGCAGCGTGTCGGATTTCAGCCACGGCTCGATGGAACGGAGCTGGGCATACGCCCCGTCCAGATCGGGCACCAGATCCTTGATGACCGGCATGTGCGGCAGCGGGTAGATCGCGACATCGCCCTGAATATCCCGGATGGGCTTGAGGCAGGCCAGCGTATTCTCGCCCGCGATGTTCATGGCGCAGGACCCGCAGATCCCCTCGCGGCACGAACGCCGGAATGTCAGGGTGGAATCGACATCGTTCTTGATATGGATCAGGGCGTCGAGCACCATCGGCCCGATCTTGTCCAGATCGATTTCATACGTGTCGACCACGGGGTTTTTGTCATCGTCCGGGCTCCAGCGATAGATCCGGAAGTTCTTGACATTGGTGGCGCCGGTGGGGGCCGTGAAAATGCGGCCTTTGCCCACCGTGCTGTTCTTTGGCAGTCTGAATTCGACCATCGTCTCGTTCCTTTTCCGCCGTTACGTCAGTAGACGCGCTTCTTGGGGGGGAAGACCTGCACATCGTCGGTAAGCGTTTTCATGTGCACGGGGCGGTAGCTTAGCGTGACATCGCCCGCATCGGTCATGTGGGCGACTGTGTGCTTCATCCAGTTCTTGTCGTCACGGTCTGGATAGTCGTCATGTGCCTGGGCACCCCGGCTTTCGTGGCGGGCATCAGCGCCTGCCATGGTGACGGTGGCATTGGCCAGCAGGTTCTCGAACTCCAGCGCTTCCATAAGGTCGCTGTTCCAGATCAGTGAGCGGTCATTGATCGAGATATCAGGCAGTTCGCCCCAGATTTCCTTGATCTTCTCCACACCCTGAGCCAGGCTCTCGGTGTTGCGGAACACGGCGGCATGCTTCTGCATGGTGCGCTGCAGCTTGCTGCGCATGTCGGCCACATGGGTCTTGCCCTTGGCGTAACGCAGGCGGTCGAAACGCGCGATCGCGGCTTCACCGGCGCCGGCGGGCAGCGGCGGGATCGTCTCCTCGCTCTTGATGGTGGCGGCAGCGCGCTGGGCTGCGGCACGGCCGAACACCACAAGGTCAAGCAGGGAGTTGGTGCCAAGACGGTTCGCGCCATGCACGGACACGCAGGCCGCTTCACCCACCGCCATCAGGCCGGGCACCACCGCATCGACATCATCAGCCGTGGGGCGGATGACCTCGCCATGGTAGTTGGTGGGGATGCCACCCATGTTGTAATGCACCGTCGGCAGGACCGGCACGGGTTCCTTGGTCACGTCGATACCCGCGAAGATACGCGCCGTTTCCAGAATGCCGGGCAGGCGTTCATGCAGGATTTCCGCGCCCAGATGCTCCAGATGGAGCATGATGTAGTTCTTTTCGGGGCCACAGCCGCGACCTTCGTTGATCTCGATGGTCATGGCGCGCGAAACCACGTCACGCGATGCCAGATCCTTGGCCGTGGGGGCATAGCGTTCCATGAAGCGCTCGCCCTCGGAATTGGTCAGGTAGCCACCTTCACCACGGCAGCCTTCCGTCAGCAGGCAGCCTGCGGGGAAAATGCCGGTGGGATGGAACTGCACGAATTCCATGTCCTGCATGGGAATGCCGGCACGGATCGCCATGCCGCCACCATCGCCCGTGCAGGTATGGGCGGACGTGCACGAATGATAGGCGCGGCCATACCCGCCCGTCGCCAGCACCACCTTCTGGGCGCGGAAACGGTGCAGCGTGCCGTCTTCCAGACACCATGCCATGACACCACGGCAGGCGCCGTCTTCATCCATGATCAGGTCGATGGCGAAGTATTCGACAAAGAATTCGACGTTATGCTTCAGGCACTGCTGGTACAGCGTGTGCAGGATGGCATGGCCCGTACGGTCGGCAGCAGCGCAGGCGCGGGGCACGGGGGCTTCGCCATAGTTGCGCATGTGGCCGCCGAAGGGGCGCTGGTAGATCTTGCCCTCTTCCGTGCGGGAGAAGGGCACACCCATGTGCTCCAGTTCCTGCACGGCGGGCACCGCTTCGCGGCACATGTATTCGATGGCGTCCTGATCGCCCAGCCAGTCCGATCCCTTGACGGTATCGTACATGTGCCACCGCCAGTTATCCTCGGCCATGTTGCCAAGCGATGCGCCGATGCCGCCCTGGGCTGCGACGGTATGGCTGCGGGTGGGGAAAACCTTGGTCACGCAGGCGGTCTTGAGGCCGGCGGCCCCCATGCCCAGCGTGGCCCGGAGGCCGGAGCCACCGGCGCCGACAACAACCACGTCATATGCGTGGTCGACAACCCGGTAGGAGCCGGTGAGTGGTGAAGTGGTCGCGTTCATTTCTTGGACGTGTCCCGATGCTCGTTCGGAGCGGCCGGGCAGCATTGCGGCCCGGCCGGTCCGCGAATGTCATGTTCTGTGCGGGCTGGGCGCGAAGGCTCAGCCGGCAGCGATCCGGCCACGGCTGCTGCCGGCCAGCGCCAGCTTCAGCACGGAAACCGTGCCGAACAGCCCCAGAAGGAAGACAATGCCCTTCATCAGCAGCCCGGCAGGCAGGTGCGCCTTGCCATGCACGTAGTCATCGATGATGACCTGCAGCCCAAGCTGGGTGTGATAGAAGGTCAGGATCACCAGTGACAGCATCAGGGTCGTGTTCAGGGGGCGTGCGCCCCATTTCGCGACTTCCGGCTGCGATGCGCCAGCAAGGCGGAAGACCTGGATCACGAACCAGCCCGACAGCGGCACAAGGGCCACGGCCGAAGCGCGTTCCGCCCACCAGTGGGCGACGCCGGTCTGTCCTGATCCCAGACCGCGCGCGCGCGAAAGCTGGGACCGCATGACCGTGACATGGGGCTTGTTTGGATTGCTCATGATCAGGACGCCTTCCTGCGGGAACGACAGATCGCAACGCCAAGGATACCGGCCACGAGCGCCAGCGTGGTTCCCACCGTCACGCCTACGGCCACGGGGCCATCCTCGTTTATTTCCTTCTTGTCGAAGCGGTAGCCGCTATCCCACGCAAGGTGACGGAGTCCCGCCACGAAATGGTAGACCAGCGCAAGCGCCCACCCGGCCAGCAGAAGCTGCCCCAGCGGGTTGCCGGTCACCTTCTGGACCTTGCTGAAAGATTTGGGTCCCTTGGCAGCCGCGTTGATCCAGCACAGGCCGAGTGCTGAGCCGCCAGCGGCTGCAACGCCGGCGGCGCGGTTCGCGATTGAAAGGAACATGGAAAGACGGAAGCGGTAGACCTGGAGATGCGGGGACATAGGCCGCCTGGTCAGAGTTCCGTCGCTTCGCTGCCCTACATAGAGCGCTTCACGGACATCCTGCATGGTCGTCTCGTCAATTTCCCTGTTATGGCTTCGGTTTGTTCCGTCGCCTTGTCTGAATTCGGTCCTACGCCGCGTGGGAGGCCGGGTCAACGCAGGCCCGGAACACGAGGTTGAGAGACCCCGCGCCACCCGGATGGCGGAGCAGGGGCTCCGCCATGCCGTGGGGGGCCTTACGCCCCGGTGGCCGTCAGTGACCCAGCAGGTCGAGCGCCACCATGGTTTCCGCAATCTGGACCGCGTTCAGCGCGGCGCCCTTGCGCAGGTTGTCGGCAACGCACCAGAAGCCGAGTCCGTTGGGTACAGTCGGGTCGATGCGCAGGCGCGAGACATAGGTCGCATCCTCCCCCACCACTTCCAGCGGGGTGACGTAGCCGCCATCCTCGCGCTTGTCGTGCAGCACCACGCCCGGTGCCTCACGCAGGGCTTCGCGGGCGCGTTCAATATCAACAGGTTCCTCGAATTCCACGGTGACGGCCTCGGCATGGCCGATGAACACGGGAACGCGCACGCAGGTGGCGAAGACGGCGATGTCGGGATCGAGGATCTTGCGGGTCTCGACCGTCATCTTCCACTCTTCCTTGGTCGCGCCGTCATCCATGAAACGGTCGATATGGGGAATGCAGTTGAACGCGATCTGCTTGGTGAACTGTTCCGCCTTCAGCGGGTCGCCAACCAGGCTGCCGCGCGACTGGTTGAACAGTTCGTCCATGCCGCTTTTTCCGGCACCGGCCACGGCCTGATAGGTGGCCACCACAACGCGCTTGATTGTGAACAGGTCATGCAGCGGCTTCAGCGCCACGACCATCTGGATGGTGGAGCAGTTGGGGTTGGCGATGATGCCGCGTCTGGCTTTCTTCACATCATTGGGATTGACCTCGGGCACCACCAGCGGCACGTCCGGCTCCATGCGGAAGTGGGAGGTGTTGTCGATCACGATGCAGCCCGCCTTCGCCGCGCGCGGTGCATGCACGGCCGAAACCGCCCCGCCGGGCGAAAAGAGGGCGACATCCCAGCCGGTGAAGTCGAAAGTCTCAAGGTTCTGCACCTTCAGCACCTTTTTATCGCCGAAGGAGACTTCCTTGCCCGCCGAGCGGGCGGACGCCAGAGCCACGATTTCATCCACAGGGAACTGGCGTTCGGCCAGAGTCTTGAGGATTTCGCGCCCCACAGCGCCGGTGGCACCCACCACCGCAACGCGGTAACCCATAATCTTCTTTCCTGTCCTGCCCGACCGTTCAGTGGAACGCTCGGTTCTGCTTGCGTAACTGTAGCGACACCTAGAGCCTGCGCCCGAAAGGTGCAAGCAGCACGGACCGCGCAAAACCGCGAATCGAATCGGGTACGGGCCTTTGTGTGGCATGTCCCATGCGGTGATAGCCCTTGTCGCTGCCATGTGCCGGGTGCACGCTCCCTCCGGCGCGCGATCAGGCAGGGGCGCCCACGTTCCTGCCCCGGTGCCGCGCGCAGGCAAGAACGGTTAGAGAGATCATGGCCTTATCAGCTGATATTCCCGCAACGCCAGTCGCCGCAGCCCCGCGGCCGGTTTCCCCCGCAGGCGCCCGTACGGCCCCACCGTGCACGCTGGTCATCTTCGGTGCGCACGGGGACCTGACCAAGCGGCTGCTCATGCCGGCGCTGTATAATCTTGTGGGGAGTCATCTTCTGGACGATGGCTTCCGCATCATCGGGGTGGACCGGGTGGACAGCACCGCGGCGCAGTGGCGCGACGGGCTGCGCGCCATGATGGAGTCCTTCACGCACGATCCGAACGCCGAATTCCATCCCGCCACCATCAACGCCGATCAGTGGGACTGGCTGGCCGGGCGGCTGGATTACGTGCAGGCCGACTTTACCGATGTCGACGCCATCCGCGCGCTGGGTGCGAAGATACCGGGCAACGCCATCTTCTACCTTGCCATTCCCTCGCGCTTTTTCGCCCCCGTGGTGGAAACGCTGGGCAAGGCGGGCGTGGTGACGCAGAAGGAAGGCGTCTTCCGCCGCGTGGTGATTGAAAAGCCGTTTGGTTCGGACCTTGCCAGTGCGCAGACGCTCAACCGGCAGGTGCTTTCGGTTCTGGATGAGTCGCAGGTTTTCCGTATCGACCATTTCCTTGGCAAGGAAACGGTGCAGAACATCCTCGCCATGCGGTTTGGCAACCTGATATTCGAACCGCTGTGGCGCAACGAATATGTCGATCATATCGAGATCACGGCCGCCGAGACCATCGGTGTCGAACAGCGTGGCGCGTTTTACGAACCCACCGGCGCGCTGCGTGACATGGTGCCCAATCACCTGTTCCAGCTTTTCGCCATGGTGGCGATGGAACCGCCCAACACGTTCTGCGCCGAAAGCGTGCGCAACGCCAAGGAACAGCTTTTCGAAGCCGTAACCCCCATCAGCCCGTCCGATGCGGTGCGGGGTCAGTACGCGGCCGGTACCGTCGATGGCAAACCGATGGTCGGTTACCGTGAAAGTCCGGGTGTTTCCCCCCATAGCAATACGGAAACCTATGTGGCGCTAAAACTGCATGTGGATAACTGGCGCTGGGCTGGCGTGCCGTTCTACCTGCGTACCGGCAAGGGGCTGGGGGGACGGCGGACAGAGGTTGTCGTCCAGTTCCGCAAGCCGCCGATGCTCATGTTCAGCGGGACCGAAACGGAAGACCTGCCGCCCAACCGCATCATCCTCAACATCCAGCCCGCCCAGGGGCTGACGGTGGAACTGGGTGCCAAGAAGCCGGGGCCGGAAATGGACCTGACCGACGTGCAGGCCCGTTTCCGCTACGAGGATGTGTTCACCAGATCCCCCAATGTCGGCTACGAAACCCTGCTCTATGACTGCCTGATGGGGGATCAGACCCTGTTCCAGCGCGCTGATAACATCGAAGCGGCATGGAAGGCGGTTGATCCGGTGCTTCAGGCATGGGCGAAGGATGAAACCGGGCCGGAAATCTACGAAGCCGGTTCATCGGGGCCGAAGGGGGCAGAAGAACTGCTCCGGCGTGACGGGCGGACCTGGTACCCGCTCAACGGGGCCTGAAGGCCCGCTGACAGTCAGGGGGCAGGCAGCCGCTCCTCCCCGCATGGCAATACGCAAACAAAAACCCGCACCGGATTGCCCGGTGCGGGTTTTTTCTTCGCGTCTGGCAGGTGCCGCTGCGTTACTGGGCGGCAGCGCCACCCGTAGCCGGGGCGGAGGTGGTGGATGTCGCCTGTTCGGCGGCTTCAGGGGCCTGCCCCTTTTCAGCGTGTTCGCTGTCACCCTGCTGGAACAGGGCATCGGCATGCTTGCGCTGCTTTTTGGAGAAGCTTTCATACAGCGGCGCGAAGGCGGAATTCAGCGTCTGCATATCCTGCGCGCGTTCGACCGTCAGTTCGGCATAGGACTGCATGTTCTCCAGCGCATTCATGCCCGGCAGCTTCTCGCGCCGGTTTTCGATGGAGTCGTGCAGGCGCTGCGCATTATCGCGCATGTCCTGCGCGAAGGGTGTCCACAGGGCTTCCTGCTTCTTGGTGATGGCCAACTGGTCGTGCAGCGCCTTGATATGGGCTTCCACCTGTTCGGGTGCCGGCGCATGGGGCGTATGGGCCAGCGATGCGGTGGGGCTGCGCTGGGTGGCCGACTGCGCGGCGGGTGCGGCGGCGGGCTGCTGGTCGGCGGCCATGGCCATGCCCGGAAGCAGCACGAACGCGGCGGCGGGCAGTAAGCGGCGGAACATCATGTTGTCTCTTTTCCTTCGCAATGGTGCTTGTCAGATGCGTGGGATGTGTCAGGCGCTATGCGCTCAGTAACCACCGCCGTACGGATAATAGGCCGGAGGGGGCGGTGACGGCGGCTGGGCGGGATAATAGGCCGGTGGCGGCGGGGCGGCGTTCCGTTCCGCAAGGGCGCTGCCAAGCATGGCGCCGACCGCCAGTCCGGCAATGCCGCTACCTACGGCCAGTCCCGCACCCCCACCACGGCCACCACCATGCCAGCCGCGGCCCGGCGGCGGACCACGGTGCCAGCCTGGTCCCCCTGGTCCACCCGGCCCGCGCCACGGCTGGGCCTGCGCAGCCGGTACGGCCGATATCAGGATTCCCAGTGCAAGGCTGCCGGACAGCAGGGATGTAGCAAATTTACGCAGATACATGGACTTGGAAAACCTCGACATATCATGAAGTCGGAAGACTGAGGTTTTATGACCCCCACTCGTGTCGAAACAATGGCCGGAAATTGCCATGGTCCCGGTTCGGGGGACACATCTCAGGCAACCCATGGCAGACGCTTTGTCAGGGCAGATAACCGATGGCGGCGCAATTCGTTGCGCGCGCTGGCGTCATTGGCCATGTAATTAAGCTGGATGGTATGGCGCGGACCCACATACTGACGGTGGCCATGCCATGTGTCCGGCCCGTTGGGAAAGATGACCAGCGTGCCGTTGACCGGGGCGATCTCGGCGGCGAAATCCTCCAGATCATGCCCGTTGCGCAGCAGCCGCAGGCATCCTTCGTGCCGTGACCATGCCGCGTTATCGGCGGCGTTGAGATAGAGCAGGACCGTCACCCGCTTGCATGCGGAGTCGCGGTGGATGCGGCCATCCTTTGCGCGCGTGCGCCCGCGCAGGGTCAGCATGGTGGGCGCGTCATCCAGATCCAGCCCGAATTTCGTGGCGATGATGCCGCGCAGGCGGGGCTGCTGCAGTTCATCGACCAGTTGCGCCATAAGCGGCGTAAGGCCCAGCGCCTGCGGCGGGAAGGACCCGCCGGAGCGGATGACGGGCAGGCTTGCCGCAAGGGCGCGCAGGTCGTCGGCCCGGATGAAGTCCGGCACCACTGCATGCGCGAACGGTTCGGTCGAGACCGTTGCGGCCTCCAGCGCGGCATAGTCGGGAATAACGGGTTGGATCATGCCATCCTGCATGTTGTCTGGGTGAACCGGGCCAAGATTAGGCCCGGTTTCCTCCCGTCGCAAGCAGCGACCCCGGCGGGCTTACGTCTTCACGGTATCCACCGCATCCAGCACGCGGCTGGAATAGACCAGCGCCGCACCCGCGTTCAGCGCGATGGCGACGCCCAGGGCTTCGGCTATTTCCTCCTTCGTTGCGCCCGCTTTCACCGCGGCTTCGGAATGGACGGATATGCAGCCGTCGCACCGTGTGGTCACCGCCACGGCCAGCGCGATCAGTTCGCGCGTCTTGGCATCCAGCCTGCCGGTGCGTGCGGCGGCGTGGTCCAGTGTCTGGATTCCCTTCATCGTGTCGGGAGCAAGGGTGGCGAATGCCGTTACGGACTGGCCCAGATGGGCGCGGTAGGCGTTCCAGTCGGTCATCACAAGTTCTCCATTTGGCCGGGTTTCAGTTCACCAGATGGAGAGAACGCCTGTCATGACACAGTTTGGCGAGATTGTGCCCTTGAAGGCCGTATTTTTACGGACTATCGGCGGAATATCATGGACACAGACATCGCCCCCGCCCGCCCGTCCGCTGCGGCGCTGCCCGCAGGCACAGGCCCCTTCGCCGCCTATGAGGCCCGCGTGGCTTCAGGCTGTCTTGATCGCGACCCCGAGCAGGAAAAGGCTGCCCGCAGGCTTGACCGCCTGTGGCGGGAACTGCGCGACTACCATCCGGTCATTCCGTCTTCCACGCCGTCGTCCGGCGGCTGGCTCGGGGGGCTCAAGGCGCGCCTTGGCCTGTCGGGCCGCGCCGCCCAGACCCCGGACCGCCCGCGCGGCGTGTACATGGTGGGACAGGTAGGGCGTGGGAAGACCATGCTCATGGACCTGTTCTTCAGTCTGGCCCCGGTGGAACACAAGCGCCGGGTGCATTTCCACCGTTTCATGCAGGACGTGCACCAGCGCCTGCATGACATGAAGGCCGCCGATCCCGACCTGACCGACCCCATTCCCCCACTGGCGCGCCAGATCGCGCAGGAAGCGTGGCTGCTCTGTTTCGATGAATTCCAGGTCAATGACATTGCCGATGCGATGATCCTCGGCCGCCTGTTCGACTACCTGTTCGCGGATGGGGTGGTGGTGGTCGCCACGTCCAACACCCGGCCCGAGGACCTGTTTCAGGACCGTCCCGGCGCGGATGCCTTCCGTCCCTTCATCGCCGTGATGCTGAAGGAGGTCGATACCGTCATACTCGATTCCCCGCGCGATTACCGCCGTGGCAACGCGCCGGGCATGCAGACATGGATCACGCCTGCGGATCATGCCGCGCGCTGCGCGCTCGACTCGATCTTTACACGGCTGGCTGATGGCGCGCCGGTGCGGGCGGTTACGCTGGATGTCATGGGCCGCAGCCTGAAGGTGGAACAGGCGGCAGGCCCCGTCGCACGCTTCAGCTTTGCCGATCTGTGCGGCAGGCCGCTGGGGGCGGGTGACTATCTGGCGCTGGCCACGCGCTTTCCAAACCTTGTGCTGGATGACGTGCCCTGCATGGGACCGGACAATTTTGACGAAGCGCGGCGTTTTATCGTGCTGATCGACACATTGTACGAACAGAACGTCAAGCTGTTCGCCTCCGCTGCGGTGGGGCCGGACGCCCTGTATGCGAAAGGGCAGGGGGCGACCGCGTTCGAGCGCACCGCTTCCCGTCTGGAGGAGATGCAGAGTGCGGCGTACATGCTGCTGCCGCATCTCAACGCATAAGGAGCGGAATGGCCGCAGGGTCACGCCATCGTGACGGTTATGGCGGTGGTGTGACTGATGGGGCGGTAGGCAAGCGGCACCGTCTTTGCTTGGGTATGGACCAGATCGCATCAGCAGGAACGCGGCCGTGAAACGGGATGTTTTCCTGCCCCTCAGTCCCCGGAAGCAGGGGCGGGCACGAAAATGTCAGTATGCGCGGCAAGCAGACCTGATCCTGATGATTGATGGCGGCATCCGGGCAAGGGTGCGGCTAGGGTAGCGATACAAATCGGGCCGGTGACACACCAAGCGCCGGACCTGAAAATAGCGCGGCCACAAAGGCCGCCAGCGAGGAGATGTCTTCAATATGGCGGGCGTAGATATTCTTTCGACCGCATTCAGCGGTGCCAATACGGCCTATCTGGCTGAATTGTATGCACGCTGGGCGGCCGATCCCAACAGCGTCGATCCTTCCTTTGCCTCTCTGTTCGCGGAGATGCATGAACAGGACGCGGAAATCGTTCAGGATGCGGAAGGCGCATCATGGGCCCCGCGCCCGCCCATGATCACGGGCGACGAACCCGCTCCCCTGCCCAACGGCAAGGCGGCTGGCGTCACGGCCGAGAGCCTGCGCGCGGCAGCGGATGACAGCCTGCGGGCGACCCAGCTTATCCGGGCGTTCCGCGTTCGTGGCCATCTTGAGGCCCGGCTGGACCCGCTGGGCCTGCAGGTGCCCAAGCCGCATGCGGATCTGGACCCGGCCACCTACGGTTTCGGCCCGAAGGATCTGGACCGCCCGATCTATCTGGGTCGCGTGGTCGCCCGCCTGATCGGGTCCGATACCGGCACGATCAACCAGGTGCTTGATGCGCTGCGTTCGGTTTATTGCGGGCCGATCGGTGCTGAATTCATGCACATTCAGGACCCCGAGCAGCGCATGTGGGTGCAGGCGCGGCTGGAAGGCGACAACTGGCGCAAGGGTGCAAGCCCCGAGCAGAAGAAGGTCATCCTGCAGCAGCTGACCGAGGCGGAAGGCTTCGAATCCTTCTGTCAGAAGCGCTATGTCGGCACCAAGCGCTTCGGCCTTGAGGGCGAGGATGTCACCATCCCGGCCCTGCATGCGATCATCGATCAGGCGGCGCTGGGTGGTGTGCGCTCGGTGGCGATCGGCATGCCGCATCGCGGGCGTCTGAACACGCTCGTCAACATCGTGCGCAAGCCCTACACCGCGATCTTCAGCGAATTCGCGGGCGCGTCCTTCAAGCCGGACGACGTGCAGGGTTCGGGCGATGTGAAATACCATCTGGGCACCTCCACCGATGTGGAGATCGGCGGCACGCCGGTCCATATCTCGCTCCAGCCCAACCCCTCGCATCTGGAAGCGGTTGATCCGGTTGTGATCGGCAAGGTCCGCGCGACGCAGGATGACGACGATCCCACCCAGCGGGGCCGCCATATGGGCGTCCTGCTGCATGGTGACGCGGCCTTTGCCGGTCAGGGCATCGTGTATGAAACGCTGGCGATGTCGCAGCTCATCGGCTACCGCACGGGCGGCACGATCCATGTGGTCGTCAATAACCAGATCGGCTTTACCACCGTATCCGTCCATTCCTTCTCCGGGCTGTACTGCACGGACGTGGCCAAGGCGGTGCAGGCCCCGATCCTGCATGTGAATGGCGACGAGCCGGAAGCGGTGATCTACTGTTCGCGTCTGGCTGCCGAGTTCCGCCAGAAATTCGCGGCGGATGTGGTGCTGGATATCGTGGGCTACCGTCGCCACGGACATAACGAGTCCGATGAGCCGTCCTTCACCCAGCCGATCATGTACAAGGCGATCGCGGCCCGCCCGACGGTGCGCAAGCTGTATTCCGACCGTCTGGTGCGCGAAGGCGTCGTGACCGAAGATCAGGTCACCAGTGAATGGGACGGCTTCCACAACAGGCTGGAACAGGCCTATCAGGCGGCGCAGGGCTACAAGCCCAACAAGGCCGACTGGCTGGAAGGCGCGTGGAAGGGCCTCAAGCCGCCGCCGGTGGATACGACCCGCCCCGCGCCGGAAACCGGCGTTTCCATCGAACGGCTCAAGGAAGTGGGCACGGCGCTTGCGCGTGTGCCTGACGATTTCAACGTCAATTCCAAGATCGCCCGCCAGCTCAAGGCCAAGGCCGCGATGTTTGAAAGTGGCGAGGGGATCGACTGGGCCACGGGTGAAGCCCTTGGTTTCGGCACGCTGCTGCTGGACAAGCACAAGGTCCGCCTGTCGGGTGAGGACTGCCAGCGTGGGACGTTCAGCCAGCGTCATGCGGTGCTGATCGATCAGGTGAACCAGAACACCTATATCCCGCTGAACAATATCGCTCCCGAACAGGCGGCGATCGAGATTTACAACTCGCTCCTGTCCGAATTCGGCGTGCTGGGCTTTGAATACGGCTACTCGCTGGCGGACCCCAACGCGCTGGTGCTGTGGGAAGCGCAGTTCGGTGACTTTGCCAACGGCGCGCAGGTCATCATCGATCAGTTCATCGCATCGGGTGAGACCAAGTGGCTGCGTATGTCCGGTCTCGTGATGCTGCTGCCACACGGGTATGAGGGGCAGGGGCCGGAACATTCTTCCGCCCGTCTGGAACGCTATCTCCAGCTCTGCGCCGAAAACAACATGCGCGTGTGCAACCTGACCACGCCGGCGAACTACTTCCACGCGCTGCGTCGCCAGCTTTTCCTTGATTACCGCAAGCCGCTCATCATCATGACGCCGAAATCCCTGCTGCGTCACAAGCTGGCGGTGTCGGAAGTGAAGGATTTCGGGCCGGGCACCCGCTTCCTGCCGGTGATTGGTGAAATCGACCCGATCGTCGATCCGGGGAAAGTCGAACGCGTGGTGATCTGCTCGGGCAAGGTCTATTATGATCTGCTGGCTGAACGACGCGAGCGCAAGCTGGACAATGTCGCCATCCTGCGCCTTGAGCAGTTCTATCCCTTCCCGGACAAGATGCTGGCCGAGGAACTGGCCCGTTACCCGCAGGCCAAGGTCATCTGGTGCCAGGAAGAACCCGAAAACATGGGTGGCTGGAACTTTGTCGATCGCCTGATCGAAGGCGTGCTGGCTTCCGTTGGCCACAAGAGCACCCGCCCGGAATATGTCGGGCGCATCGCTGCCGCCAGCCCCGCGACCGGTCTGGCCAAGGTCCATATTGCCGAACAGACCGCGCTGGTGAACAAGGCGCTGGGTGTCGGGGCCTGACGGAACGGGTTGGAATACGCGTAATCGGGGGCGGCAGGCTGGTCGCCCCCATAAATAATGATAAGGCCCGACCGGTGTCGCGCTGACGCGCCGGACGGGCAAGGGATTGGGAAATAAAAAATGTCTGCCGAGATCAAGGTACCGACTCTGGGTGAAAGTGTTACCACCGCAACCGTTGCAAAATGGCTGAAACAGCCGGGCGATGCCGTGAACGCGGATGACCCGGTGGCCGAACTGGAAACCGACAAGGTCAGCGTGGAAGTCCCCGCCCCGCAGGCAGGCGTGCTTGGCCCGCTTCTGGTGCCCGAAGGTTCTGAAGTGGAAGTCGGCACCGTGCTGTCCACGGTCGAAGCCGGCAGCGGCGCCGCCCCCAAGCCTGCGGCACCCGCCCCGGTGACCGCGCCCGCTGGCGTGCAGGCCCAGCCCGTGGCCAGCGGCCCGGTTGCCCGTCCCGCTACCCCGCCGTCCGATGTGGTGGCGCAGGGTGCGGCTGCGGTGGCGTTCCCCGCCGCGCGCAAGATCATGGCGGAGCAGGGCGTATCGGCCGCGCAGGTCGGCACCGGCACGGGCAAGGATGGCCGGATCACCAAGGGTGACGTGCAGACATTCCTGTCCCAGCCGCGCGTGGCCCAGCCCGCGGCGGCACCCCGCCCGCCCCGGCAGGATGATCCGCGTGAAGAACGCGTGAAGATGACCCGCCTGCGCCGCACCATCGCGCGCCGCCTGAAGGATGCGCAGAACACCGCCGCCCTGCTGACCACCTTCAATGAGGTGGACATGTCGGCCGTGATGCAGATGCGCACGGAATACAAGGACCTGTTCATCAAGAAGCATAACGGCGTGAAGCTGGGCTTCATGTCCATCTTCAGCCGCGCGGTCATCGCGGCGTTGCAGGAATTCCCCGCCATCAACGCTGAAATCGACGGCGATGACGTGATCTACCGCGAATTCGTCAATCTCGGCATTGCCGTGGGCGGTCCGAACGGTCTGGTCGTGCCGGTGATCCGCGATGCGGACAAGATGAACTTCGCCCAGATCGAAGGGGCGATCGCGGGCTTTGGCAAGAAGGCGCGCGAAGGCACGCTGAAGATTGATGAACTGTCGGGTGGCACGTTCTCCATCACCAATGGCGGCATCTATGGTTCGCTCATGTCCACGCCCATCATCAATGCGCCGCAGTCGGCCATTCTGGGCATGCATGCCATTCAGGACCGTCCGGTCGCGGTGAACGGTCAGGTCGTGATCCGTCCCATGATGTATATCGCGCTGACCTATGACCACCGTATCGTGGATGGCAAGGAAGCGGTCAGCTTCCTTGTGCGGGTCAAGCAGAACGTGGAAGATCCGCGCCGTCTGCTGCTGCAGGTCTGACGCCTGCCGGGGCCGCGTGCAGGCGCGGCCCGTACGCGCAACCGCTGTATCGCAAGCAGGACTGAAGAGACATGACAATCGACATCAAGGTGCCCACGCTGGGCGAAAGTGTGACCACGGCTACGGTCAGCAAATGGCTGAAACAGCCGGGGGATGCCGTAAACGCGGATGACCCGATAGCCGAACTGGAAACCGACAAGGTCAGCGTGGAAGTGCCCGCGCCGCAGGCGGGCGTGCTGGGCGCGCATGCCGTAAAGGAAGGCGACGAAGTTGAGGTCGGCACCGTTCTGACCACGCTTACCCCCGGCGCGGGTGGCCAGAAGGCGGCCCCGGCTGCCACCAGCCCGGCAAAGCCCGCACCGGCTGCCACGGCCCCTGCCGCCGCACCCGCACCCAAGGCTGCCGCTGAAGCCCCGGCCGAGACGGATTACGATGTGATCGTGATCGGTGCGGGACCGGGTGGTTATGTCTGCGCCATTCGCGCCGCCCAGCTTGGTTTCAAGGTGGCGTGCGTGGAAAAGCGCGCGACCCTTGGCGGCACCTGCCTCAATGTGGGCTGTATCCCGTCCAAGGCGCTGTTGCAGCAGTCCGAAAACTTTCATGCCGCCAAGGATGAATATGCCGATATGGGCATCATCATCGACAGCGTGAAGCTGGACCTGGCGAAGATGATGGCGCGCAAGCAGTCCGTTGTCGAAGCCAACGTGAAGGGCGTGGAGTTCCTGTTCAAGAAGAACAAGGTCACCTGGCTCAAGGGCACCGGCAAGGTCGAAGGCACGGGCCGCATCACGGTCGATGGCAAGCCGGTCACGGCAAAGCATATCGTCATTGCCAGTGGCAGTGACAGCGCGGGCCTGCCGGGCGTTGAAGTGGACGAGAAGCAGATCGTCACCTCCACCGGCGCGCTGGAACTGTCTGCCGTGCCCAGGAAGCTGGTCGTGATCGGCGGTGGCGTGATCGGGCTGGAACTGGGTAGCGTATGGCACCGGCTGGGCGCGGATGTGACGGTGATCGAATATCTCGACCGTCTGGTTCCGGGCACGGATAACGAGGTCGCCAAGACCTTCCAGCGCATCCTGACCAAGCAGGGCCTGAAGATGAAGCTGGGCCACAAGGTGACCAGGGCGGAAAAGAACGCCAAGGGTGTCACCCTGACCGTGGAACCCGCCAAAGGCGGTGCTGCGGAGACGCTGGAAGCCGATGTGGTGCTGCTGGCCATTGGCCGTACGGCGGCGAGCAAGGGCTTCGGGCTGGAAGAAGCGGGCATTGAACTGGACAAGCGCGGCCGCATCGTGACCGATGCGCATTACGCGACCAGCGTGCCGGGCATCTACGCCATTGGCGATGTGATCGCAGGCCCGATGCTGGCCCACAAGGCCGAGGAAGAAGGCGTTGCCGTGGCCGAACTTCTGGCAGGGCAGGCGGGTCATGTGAATTACGGCGCGATCCCCGCCGTAGTCTATACATGGCCGGAGGTCGCGACCGTCGGCAAGACCGAAGAAAACCTGAAGGAAGAAGGTGTCAGCTACAAGGTTGGCAAATTCCCCTTCACCGCCAACGGTCGCGCGCGCGCCATCGGCATGACCGACGGGTTCGTCAAGGTTCTGGCGGATGCCACCACCGATCAGGTGCTGGGCGTTCACATCATTGGCCCGATGGCGGGCGAACTGATTGCCGAATGCACCATGGCGATCGAGTTCGGGGCATCGTCCGAAGACATCGCCCGCACCTGCCATGCCCATCCCACGCTGAGCGAAGCGGTGAAGGAAGCCGCACTTGATGTGGACAAGCGCGCCATCCACATCTGACACGCCGGAATGAAAAAACCCACACGGCAGTATCCCTGTCGTGTGGGTTTTTCGTATCCTTCTGCCGGGTGTGAGATCAGGCGGGCAGCGGGCTCCATACCTTCTGGTACGTAAGGTGGATCAGTTCCGCGGCGGAGACAGCCGGCGCGATGTAGAAGCCCTGCACATAATCCACGCCCAGATCACGCACGGCATCGAACTCCTCGTGCGTTTCCACGCCTTCCACCGTTACGGTCAGGCCATAGCCATGACCGATATTGATGAGGGAGGCGAGCAGGCTGCGGGCTTTCTCATCGGTTGCCATGTTGCGCACGACGCAGCGGTCGATCTTGAGTGACTGCCACGGCAGTTCTCCCAGCGTGGACAGGCGCACCGTGCCATAACCGAAATTGTCCACGGCCAGCCCGAATCCTTCCTGTGCCAGTTCCCGCAGGCGCAGGGCGCTTTTTTCCGCGCGGCGGCCCTGTAGCATCTGCTCGGTCACTTCCAGAATGAAACTGCGCGGATCAAGGCTATGCCGCTGGATTTCGCTGAACAGGTTGGTCTGCTGTTCAAGGTTCAGCAGGTCCAGATGGGACAGGTTGACCGCCAGTCGCAGGCTGGACAGGCCCGCTGCGTGCCATTTGCGGATATCGTCGTGAAAGGACTGGACCAGATGCGCTTCCATGATCTGCGCCAGTGTTGAATCCGTAAAGACATCCGCGAACACACCTGCGGACAGCAGCCCACGCACCGGGTGATGCCAGCGCATCAGGGCTTCCGCCTGTTCGATACGGCCCGTGCGCGTGTTCACGATGGGCTGGTAGTAAACCTCGAACTGGTTTTCCTGTACGCCCAGTCGGGCTTCGGCCAGAAGCTTTGCGCGCTTTATCGTGCTCTTGTGCAGGCCCGGTGTGAACATGCGCACCTGTTTCCCGCCTGCCTGCTTGGCGGCATAAACCGCGACATCGGCGTTTTTCTGCAACCCTTCCAGCGTTTCGTCGCCGGTGATGCGGGTGGTGCCGATACTGCCGGAAATGCGCACTGTCGCGCTGTCCAGCATGATGGGTTCTTCCAGCAGGTTCTGCAGTTTCTTCAGGATCGTCTCAAGCGGGGACGTTTTCAGGCTTTTATGCAGGATCAGGGCGAATTCATCCCCGCCCAGACGGCTGACGGGATCTTCGCCACCCACCAGTTCGATCAGGCGCGTGGCAATGGTCCTGAGCACTTCATCCCCTGCATGGTGCCCGTGGATATCATTGACGGGTTTGAATCCGTCAAGGTCGAACATGACCAGAACCCTGGGTTCGGCATTGCGGCGCTTGCTGGCTTCCAGTGCGGCGATAAGGTGGGTATTGAAGCCCCCGCGATTGAGCAGCCCGGTCAGTATGTCGGTCGCCGCCTGCTTTCTCAGCCGCATCTTGGCGTTCATAAGCTCGGTAATTTCAAAGCGCGCGGCGACGAAACCGTTGATTTTCCCATCGTTGTTACGGTGGGGAATGATGGTGGTTGCGACCCAGTAATGACTGCCATCCTTGGCACGGTTACACAGGTTGCCATGCCATGTACGACCGGTAAAAAGCGTTCTGTACATGCTGCGGAAGAATGCCCGGTCATGCTGGCCGGAATTCAGCATGCTGTGGGTCCGGCCCAGAAGTTCCTCGCGGGAATACTGGCTGATCTCGCAAAATTTGTCGTTTACGTACGTAATCGTCCCGTTTCGGTCCGTTACGGCTACAATCAGGACATTATCGACAACATCAGCCCAGAAGTCGGCATCGTCATGCGTAAGGGCGCGAAGCCTGTTATCATGTTGTGCGGCCATGCTGGTACCTCGAATACGGGCTGAACCGGGGGTGTGGCGTAAATTGATTTAGGACGGCTTCCCGCTTGGTGGAACATCTCTGGCGGTCTGCAATGTTGTTACCGCATCCCCCACTGTCCTGTGCTGGCGTACCCACTGCGCCAGTTCCCCCGGGGCCTGCGGACGTGCAAACAGGTAACCCTGCATCACGTCACAGTCCAGTTCTTCCAGCAGCGCGCGCTGTTCCGCCGTCTCGACCCCTTCGCCAACCACGGTCATGCCCAGCCGCCGCCCGATACCGATGACCGCCATGGTCACGGCCTGCACGTTGGTATCGTGTTCAAAATTATGGATGAAGCTGCGGTCCATCTTGATTTCGGTAAGCGGCAGCCGTGTCAGGCGCGACAGCGACGAATACCCCGTGCCGAAATCATCCATCGACAGCCCGCAGCCCAGCGCGCGCACGGCATGCAGCACGCTTTCGGTCTCGTGGCTGCTGTCCATCGTCACACTTTCGGTAATTTCCACCGTCAGCCGCGCGGGGCTGAGGCCGTGGTCCTTCAGCAGCGCGTCGATATAGGCGGGCAGCGTCTGGTTGCGAAAATGCACGGCGGACAGGTTCACGGCCACCGTGGGCACATGGATGCCGTCGCGGTCCCATTTCACGATCTGGCGGCATGCTTCAAGCAGCGCCCACTGGCCGATGGCCTCGATCTGGCCGGTTTCCTCCGCCACCGCGATGAAGCGGGAGGGAAAGATGTTGCCAAGGCGCGGATGATGCCACCGCGCCAGTGCCTCCACCCCCGTCAGTTCCAGCGTATTGATGCGGACCTGTGGCTGGTAATGCAGCTTCAGCATGCCTTCGGCCAGCGAGTCCCGTAGCGCCGAACCAAGGACAAGCCGGTCCTGCGCAAGCTGGCTTTTTGCCGGGCTGGCGAAGCGGAATGCCCCGCGCCGATCCGTGCGGGCCCGTCGCATGGCGGCATTGGCGGTGCTGAGCAGCGATTCACTGTCCGGCCCGTTGGTGGGGAAGATGCTGATGCCGATACTGCATGAAATGGTCAGGGTATTCTGGCCAACCCGCATCGGCCGCGCGATGGTGTCCAGCAGCAGACGGGCGAAATCGGTGGCGTCCTCGTTCGTGCAGTCGGGTGCGATCACCACGAATTCGTTGCCGTTCGAACGGCTGATGATGTCGCCGTCTTTTACGATCGAGCGCAGGCGCTGGGCGATTTCCACCAGAAACTGGTCGGCGTAGATATGGCCCAGCGCATCGTTGATGTCGCGGAAGCGGTCGATATCAAGCATGAAGACCGCAAGCTGCCGGTTGCCTTCCTGCCTGGCGATCAGTTTCTCGATTTCCCGGTGTACGGCGGTGCGGTTGAGCAGGCCGGTCAGCGGGTCAAAATTGGCGAGGTGGGAAATATGTTCCTGCGCCGCGTTCTTTTCAAAGGCCAGCGCGCAGAACGGCACGCAGGCATCGACCACGCGCTGCGCCCATGTATTGGCGCCCTGTTCCACGCGGGTATAAAGGGCAAAAATGCCTTTTACCTGCCCTTCGCCACAATGCACGGGCATGCTGAAACACTGCTGAAGCCCCAGTGAAATGCCAAGGGAGCGGTAGCTGTCCCATACCATATGCGTGGCATGGCGGGCGTCCGCGCGCAGCTTTTCCATTTCCGGGCCGGAAACCGGCAGGCTTTCCAGTGCGCTCCGGTAACGGTTGGGCAGGGTGGGGCTGGCCAGCACGAGCAATGACCCGTCCGGCTCGATCAGCAGGAAGGCCGCCACCGCGTCGGGCACAAAACTTTCCACCCGGCGGCACATGAGGTCGGCCACATCCTGCATGAGCGTGTTGCTGGCCAGAGCGCGTAACACGTCATTCTGTAAAATCAGGATCTTGTGCTGCTGGCACGCGCTGGTGACATTCTTCATCACCCCCGTGTAAAAACAGCGCCCCGTATCCGCATTGACGCGCGACAGGGAAAGTTCACCGCAGATGTTCATCCCGTCGCTGCGGGTAAAGGCCACTTCATGTGTAGCGTCGCCCTCGGCTACCGTGCTGTCACTGCTGCGATTGATGAAAGCTTCATAGCGGCTGCGATGCGGTTGCGGCAGCAGCGTGTCCATCGACTGGCCCAGCACGTCCTGCCTGTCGAGGCCCCACAGTTTTTCCGCAGCCCTGTTGAACAGGATCACCCGGCCTGCGTCATCAATGATAATGGTTGCATCAGCGGCCTGCTCCAGTGCCAAAATCAGGACTTCGGCACTCAGTTTAGGCTTTGGCATTGATCTACCTCGCACAAGGGGTAAGGGCGATCCGCCATCACGCGCCAACGCACGGGGTCGCGCAGTCTCAAATGGTCAGGACGGGTATGGTCCCGTCCCATATTCTCAATATGGCCAGTATACAGGATTGGCGGCAATGGTGCATGGGTATCACATGTGGATGGCACAGACATCACATACCAGTTTAGATAATACTTATTCTATACTTGTATAATTTATCGCCATATCCTGCCCGCAATGGCACTGTAGCTGTCAGTTGGATCAGCAGTGAACCGGATTACCTGTCAGGTCCGGCGCCAGGCGTGCAGTTTCTGTCCGCACAACCCGAACAGCCGCCACATCCTGTCCGGTTGCGGGGCCGGCTGCGGCGGTCGGCATAATGGATCATGGCCGCCGGTGCATGCAGCCCGCGCAGGATGGCTGTCATGCTGCTCCATCCCCTGCGGCTGGCGGCAGGAAACAGTCGCCCGGCCCAGTACAGCCCACAGGCCAGCACCATCGCGCAGGCCAGCACTGTCTGGATGATGTGGTGGGGCCCCATCAGAACATCCGGGCGATGTGATAGGTCAGGAACGATGCGGCGTAGGCAAGGGCGAACAGGTAACCCGCGGCGATGGCGACCACCCGCCACGATGCGGTTTCGCGCCGGATGACGGCCAGTGTCGCGACACATTGCGGTGCGTAGACATACCATGCCAGCAGGGACAGGGCGGTTGGCACGCCCCAGTGCGTGGGCAGCATCTGGCCAAGCTGAAGTGCCGCCTGATCCGTATCGGTGCCCGAGCCAAGGGAATAGACGGTGGCCAGCGCGCCTACCGCCACCTCACGCGCGGCGAGACCGGGGATCAGCGCGACGCAGATCTGCCAGTTGAAACCCAGCGGGGCGAAAACCGGCAGCATAAGATGGCCGATCCTGCCCGCGAAGCTCCAGTCGATTGCCGGACCCTGCGCGCCTGCGGGCGGGGCGGGAAAGCTGGAAAGCCCCCACAGCATGACGGTAAGCGAGACAATGGTCGTGCCTACGCGCAAAAGGAATATGCGCGCCCGTTCCCACAGCCCCAGCGCCAGATCGCGGGGGTTGGGTACCCGGTAGGCGGGCAGTTCCATAAGCAGCGTGGCTTCCTGCCGGTCGGCATTGCGCCAGCGCAGTACGCGCGCGACCACCAGGGCGGAAGCAATGGCTACTGCGTACAGGCCGAACAGGACCAGCCCCTGAAGGTTCAGGAAATGGGCGATGTTACGATGCGGTATGAAGGCCCCGATCAGCAGCGTATAGACCGGCAGGCGCGCCGAACACGTCATGAGCGGGGCGATCAGGATCGTGACCAGCCGGTCGCGCGGATTCTGGATCGTGCGCGTGGACATGATGCCTGGTACCGCGCAGGCGAAGCTGGACAGCAGCGGAATGAAGGATCGCCCGCTCAGCCCGGCAAAGGACATGAGCCGGTCGAGCAGGAAGGCCGCGCGGGGCAGGTACCCCGATTCCTCCAGCACCAGTATCCATGCGAACAGGATCAGGATCTGTGGCAGGAATGTCACCACGCTGCCCGCGCCCGCGATCACGCCATCCACGATCAGGCTGCGCAGGACGCCATCGGGCATGAGCGTGCCGATCTTCTGCCCCAGCATCCCCATGCCCGCATCGATTGCATCCATAAGGGGCTGTGCCCAGGCAAATACCGCCTGAAACATGAAGAACAGCAGCACGATCAGGATGACCGGCCCCCACACCGGATGCAGCACCCAGCGGTCAAGCCGTTCCTCGATCCGGTCGGACAGGGGGGAAGACTGCGTCACGCAGTCCGACAGGATCTGGCGCACCAGCGCGTGCAGGTCCGTGCCTTCGGGCAGTGGCGCGGGTACGGGGGGTGGCGTCCCGTCCAGTTCCGCCAACAGTTCGCGCGCGCCGTCGCGCCGGACGCCGATCGTGGGGATCACCACCATGCCCAGTTCCGCCTGCAGGCGCGGCAGGTCGATTTCCATGCCGTTGCGTCTGGCGGCGTCGATCATGTTCAGCGCCAGCACAAGGGGACGGCCCATGGCCCGCATTTCCAGCACGAAACGCAGGTGCAGCCGCAGGTTGGTGGCGTCCGCCACGCAGACCAGCAGGTCGGGTGCGGCCTCCCCGCGATAGGTCCCAGCACAGACATCGCGCGTTACCGCTTCATCGGGGCTGGTGGCGTTCAGGCTGTACGCGCCAGGCAGGTCCAGCAGCCGGATACGGCGGCCCCCGGGTGTGGTAAACCAGCCTTCCTTGCGTTCGACCGTCGCGCCGGCATAGTTCGCCACTTTCTGCCGGCTGCCGGTCAGCAGGTTGAACAGGGCGGTCTTGCCACAGTTCGGATTGCCGACCAGCGCGATGTTCAGGGTGGTCATGCCAGTTCTTTCACCGGGTGGATAACCACGCGGTCCGCTTCCGTGCGACGCAGGGCGAAGCGGGTAAACCCGATGCGCACCGCCAGCGGATCGCCCCCCAGCGGGGCGGTTGCGACCACCCGCACCGGTTCACCCGGCACGAATCCCAGTTCCCGCAGGCGCCGCGCGACGGGGTCGGTTTTGGCATGATCGTCCACGTGGTCGATTATGGCATCGGTGCCACGTGGCAGGTCGCTCAGTCGCATTGGCGGGTTTAATCCGGACAATATAAGTAAGTAATAATAATTATTATTAAATATGAACCGTAATGGTGTCCATCATCTTTGTCCCGATCCCTGTGCTGCCACCATTACGGGTATGTTTACCCTGCATGCGCCGCCATGTTCATGATGGACACGCCGCCAGCACGTGAAAGAACGTGCCCGATACATAACCACGTCGCCCACCACCCGCGCCGCGTTCCACACCATAGCCATCGCGCATGTCGGCCAGTGCCTCGTCATGGCCGGGGTCAGTCACCGTGGCATAGTGGAATTCGTGCCCGCGTAGCGTATCTCCCGCCCGGCCTATGGCGCAGTCATGGCGCAGTGTGGCGGCACGGTAGCCAAGGTTCATGCGACGGGTGGCGAAGGACGTGGCATGACCCAGCAGGCCGGTCATGCGATGGGTCTGGCCGGTTTTATCGGTCAGACTCTGGCCCAGCACCATGAAGCCCCCGCATTCCCCATGCACGGGCCGGGTGGCGGCGAAACGGGACAGCACACCCCGGAAGTTTTCCGCTGCCGCCAGTTGGCCCGCATGCAGTTCGGGATAGCCACCGGGCAGCCAGCAGGCATCGCAGTCATCCGCCGGGCCTTCGTCATTCAGGGGGGAAAAGGAATGCAGTTCCGCCCCCGCCGCGCGCCAGCTTGCGGCGATATGGCCATACAGAAAGGAAAAGGCGGCATCATCCGCCACCGCAATCCGCTGGCCCGGCGGGGATAGCGCGACGGTGGCGCCCCCCATCGGGGCGATGCGCGGGGGTGCTGCGCATGCGATGATGGCGTCAAGGTCCAGATCGCGCCGGGCCTGCGCGGCCAGACGTGCGGCCAGTTGATGCAGCCCGTCATGTTCGCGCGCCTGTACCAGTCCCAGATGCCGTTCGGGCATCTGCAACTGCGCATCCCGCCCGAACGCGCCCAGAACGGGGATGCCGGTTGCGGTAATGGCCTGTGTCGCCATCGCGGCATGACGGGGGGAGCCAACACGGTTCAGGATGACGCCCGCCACCCGCACCGCCGGGTCCAGCGTTGCAAAACCCAGCGCCGTCGCCGCCGCCGACTGGCCCTGACCGGAAATGTCCAGCACCAGCACCACCGGCAGGCCGTAGCGCGCGGCGATGTCCGCGGGCGCTCCCCGGGCGCCATCCGGCCCCAGCAGCCCGTCAAACAGCCCCATGGAGGCTTCCGTTACCAGCATGTCGCAGCCGGACAGGCTGCGCGCCATCACATTGTCCAGCAGGGCAGGCGGCATGGCCCAGCTATCGAGATTGAGGCTGGCATGACCTGTCAGGGCCTCATGGAACGCAGGGTCGATATAGTCCGGTCCCGTCTTTGCCCCGCGCACGGCCACGCCGCGGTCCCGCAGGGCGGCAAGCAGGGCCAGCGTCAGGGTCGTCTTGCCACCGCCCGAACGTGGGGCGGCTATCATCAGGCCTCGTGTCATCATGTCCGTTCCTGCTAGACCGTGGCGACGGAACCCATGCCGTTGCCTGCCATCCTAGTTATCCGTATCGGAAAAGAAGGTCATCCCGATGGAGCGTTCCCATACCAGCCTGCGTCGGGGCTGGACTACAGGCAGTTGCGCCACTGCTGCCGCCCGTGCCGCGTGGGGCGGCCTGTGCGGGCCCGGTTTTCCAGACCCCGTAACCATAACGCTTCCGGGCGGCCAGCATGTCGCCTTTGCCCTTGCCGCCCATGGATATGAGGGGGATAGCGCATGGGCGGAGGTGGTCAAGGACGCGGGCGACGATCCGGACGTGACCCATGGCGCACATGTGCGCGCTACCGTCCGTCATGCGCCACCGGGCAGCGGGGTGGTATTTCGCGCGGGCGAGGGGGTGGGCACCGTCACCCTGCCGGGCCTGCCGCTACCGCCGGGGGAGCCTGCCATCAATCCCGTCCCGCGCCACATGATCCGCACGGCATTGAGTGCCGTGAGCGGGTATGAGCCGGATGTGGAAGTCACCGTCTCCATCCCCGGCGGGCAGGATATGGCGCGGCATACGCTTAATGGCCGTCTGGGTATTGTGGGGGGACTGTCGGTCCTGGGCACGACGGGCATCGTGGTGCCATTTTCCTGCGCCGCGTGGATTGACAGCATCCATCGTGGCGTGGACGTGGCGCGCGCGCTCGGGCTGCGGCATGTGGCGGGCTGCACGGGCGATGTGTCGGAACGGGCGACACAGGCGCTGTATGGCCTGCCGCCCGAAGCCATGCTGGAAATGGGTGATTTTGCCGGGGGGCTGCTCAAATACCTGCGCCGCCACCCCGTGGACCACATTACGGTGGCGGGGGGCGTGGCCAAGATGACCAAGCTGGCGCAGGGTTTTCTGGACCTGCATTCCCGCCGGGGACAGGCCGATATGGGACGTGTGGCGGATCTTGCCCGCGCACAGGGTGCGACGGCAGGTGTGGTGGCGGACATTGCGCGCTCCCATTCCGTCGCGGCGGCCTTTGCCCTTGCGATCGAAGCGGGGGTGCCCCTTGGCCCGGTCGTGGCGCGGGCTGCGTGGCAGACTGCATGCGATGTGCTGGCGGGCGCGGACTGCATGCTGGATGTGCTGTTGTTCGATCGCGCGGGCCAGATGGTGGCCCGCCATGGCCCGCATCCCGTTACGCGGTAACCGGCCTGCTGGCTCAGGAACGGAAGCGGCGGTGATAGTCGGGGTTGTAGAGCGCGCTTTCGCGGAAATCATGCGTGCCCAGCGCGCGCCCGACCAGAACGAGCGCCGTGCGCTCGATGGGATTTTCGGCAAGCTGTTCGCTTATGTCGCCCAATGTGCCGCGTAACACCAACTGGTCCGGCCATGTCGCCCGCGCCACGATGGCGACCGGACAGTCCGCGCCATAAAACGGGATCAGGTCGGCTACGATCTGGTCCAGCACATGGATGGCCAGATGGATCGCAAGCGTTGCTCCCGTTGCGCCAAAGGCGGCCAGTTTTTCACGTTCCGGCATGGCGGAGGCCCGGCCGCTGACACGCGTCAGCACCACGCTCTGCGCGACTTCCGGCACGGTCAGTTCACGTCCCAGCACGGAGGCGGCGGCGGCAAACGCCGGTACGCCCGGTGTCATGGTCCACGGGATGTTATTGCGGTCCAGCCTGCGGATCTGTTCGGCCACGGCGCTGTAGACCGACAGGTCGCCCGAATGCAGGCGCGCCACGTCCTGTCCCGCCGCATGGGCGCGGATATATTCCTGCTCGATCAGGTCCAGCGTCAGCGGGGCGGTATCCACCAGCCGCGCATCGTCCGGGCAGTGTTCCAGCATTTCCACGGGTACGATCGAACCCGCGTACAGACAGACCGGGCATTTCGCCAGAAGGTCGCGCCCGCGCAGGGTCAGCAGGTCGGCAGCGCCTGGCCCGGCGCCGATGAAGTGTACGGTCATGCATCCTCTCCCTGTGCCATGGCACATGTTGCGTGGGTGCCGGTCAGGCGCGGCACGACAAGTCTCGATCGCGGTCCCGCCACCGCAAGGGCGCACCCTTCCGCAACGGAAGCTACGCCAGTAGCCGCCAGCGCCCGGGCGGAATGGCTGATGCAGCGGGGCTGCGCGGCCAGCAACTGCGCCCGTGTCACCCCGCGCAGCATCAGGCCCAGATGGGCGACGGCGGCCCGCAGGCCGGGCTCGTCGTACCGGAAGGCGGGCACGGCCACAAGGTCCGCCTGCCTGCCGCAGCACTCCTGCGCCGCATGGAGCAGGTCAAGGATCACCTGCCTGTCACACCCGCTGCGCAGGCCCAGTCCGGCCACGATCATGCGCGCGCGCCATCAGGACGCTGCGCGGCATATAGCGTGACGGTCATGCCGGGCCGGAAACCGTGGAAACGTCCGATCTGTTCCAGTCGCTCGACCTGCATGCGCGTCAGCGTGCCGCCCCAACGTGCATGGGCGGCGGCCAATGCCGTCTCGCTTTCCAGCGTCACGGCATTGGCGACCAGCCTGCCACCGGGGCGCAGCGCCTGCCACGCCGCCTCCAGCATGCCCGGATTGCTGGTGCCGCCACCGATGAAAATGGCGTCGGGCGCGTCCACACCGTCGGCCAGCATCTGTGTGAGGACAGCCGGGGCCTCGCCTGCAACGACGCGCAGGGCGGGCACGCCCAGGCTGAGCGCGTTGCGTGCGATGCGCGCGCCGCGCGTGGCCGATTTTTCAATGGCGATGGCCCGGTTGGCGGGGTGGCGCAGCATCCATTCGATGCCGATCGAACCCGATCCACCGCCAATATCCCACAGCATTTCCCCCCGCCGGGGTGCAAGGGCGGACAGGGTGGCGGCACGGATTTCACGCTTCGTAATCTGCCCGTCATGCTCGAACAGTTCATCCGGCAGCCCGCAGGCCAGCGGAATGACATGCGCGTCCCGCTCCGCCACGATTTCCAGCGCCATAAGGTTCAGCCGGGGGATGGATGCTGCCCTGTCGCCTGCCAGCGCGGCAACCGTCAGGACCTCATGCGTCTGCTCCGCTCCGCCCAGCGCGCCAAGGATATGAAGCGTGGAAGCCCCAAAACCGCGCTGGTCCAGCCACCGTGCGAAGGCAGCGGGCGTATGTTCATCGGCGGACAGGACAACCAGCCGCGCGCTGGGCTGGAGGGAGGGCGCGCAGGCTTCCATCGGGCGACCGCATAGCGACAGCACGGCCACGTCCTGTTCCGCCCAGCCCAGCAGGTTGCACGCCAGCGCGACCGAGGACGGAGCGGGCAGGCAGACCATTTCACCCATCGGGACATGGCGGCGCAGCGTGACCCCGACGCCGAACAGGAACGGATCGCCCGATGCCAGCACACAGACCGTCCTGCCGCGCCATGTCAGCAGTTCCGCTACACCCGCGGCAAAGGGATGCGGCCACGGCAGCATGCGTCCCGTAATAAGGGATTCGGCCAGTTCCAGATGACGCGCGCCGCCCGCCACCAGTTCCGCACCGGCGATCAGCGCACGGCTGGCGGCGGACAGCCCCTCGACACCGTCTTCCCCAATGCCGATAACGTGCAGCCATGGCGTGTTCATGCGGCACCCATCGCGCATGCAGGAGGATAGGGATGCGGGTTCTGGTTCTGGGCGGCACTACGGAGGCACGTGCGCTTTACGGCCTGCTGGAAGCACGGACCGGGCGCTTTCAGGCTACCGTTTCCCTTGCCGGGGCGACGCGCGCGCCGGTGCTGCCCGCGCTGGATGTACGCATCGGCGGGTTCGGCGGCATGGCGGGACTGCGGGCATGGCTGGAAACCCATGGTATCGAGGCGGTCATTGACGCCACCCATCCCTTTGCCGCGCAGATCAGTGGCAATGCGGTACAGGCCTGTACGCAGGCGGGCGTGCCGCTGCTGCGGGTGGAGCGGCCCGGCTGGACACCCGTTGCGGGCGATGACTGGACCCTCGTGCCCGACATGCAGGCCGCAGCCTGTGCGCTGGGCACGGTGCCCCGGCGCGTGCTGCTGACGGTCGGGCGCAAGGATCTGCTGCCCTTTGCCACGATGGACCGGCATGACTGGCTGCTGCGTAGCGTGGACCGGCCCGATTCCGCCCTGCTGCCGCCGGGCGCGCGGGTGCTGCAGGCGCGTGGTCCCTTTGATGAGGCGGCGGAGGAAACCCTGCTGCGCACCGAACGGATTGACGTGATCGTCACCAAGAATTCCGGTGGCATGGCCACGGCGGGCAAACTTGTCGCCGCGCGCAGGCTGGGGGTGGCGGTAATCATGGTCGCCCGGCCCGTTCTTGCCCCGGCCCCGGTCGTGCCCGACGCCACGGCCGCCATGGCATGGCTGGACGCCCTGCATGATCACGGCGCGTCCACCCTGCGTGACGTGTAAAGCCACTGGCCCCCATCCGCCCGGTTGATGACATGGGTCAGCGGGCAGCCGATCAGCACCAGCGTGCTCATGTCCACCTGTTCGGGGTCGGCACTGGCGATGTCGGTCAGGATAACGCGTTCATCGGGCCTGCCGATGGCACGGGCGAAGGCGACCGGCACGGTGGGGGGCAGGATGGTGCGCAGCAGGTCCAGTGCTTCGCCGAGCTGGTCGGGTCGTGCGCGGGAGCGGGGATTATAGAGCGCGATGACCAGCCCCGCCTGTGCCGCCGCCGCCAGCCTGCGATGGACGACCTCACGCGGCTTGAGGTTGTCGGACAGGGAAATGACGCAGAAATCCCCCCCCAGCGGCGCACCCAGCCGTGCCGCCGCCGCCAGTACGGCGGAAATGCCGGGAATGACGGTTACCTCAACCCCGCGCCATGCGGCGGGGCCGTGGTCGATGGCCTCGAACACGGCGCTGGCCATGCCGAATACGCCCGCATCACCACCCGATACGACCGCCACGACCCGCCCCGCCAGCGCCAGTTCCACGGCATGGCGGGCACGATCCAGTTCCACGCGGTTGTCGCTTGCATGCCGTATCACTTCCGGCCCGGCCTGAACGCGGGCGACGTAGGGTGCGTAACCGATCAGGTCGGTTGCCTGCGCCAGCGCCGCATCGGCCTGCGGCGTGCGCTGCGCCAGTGCGCCGGGTCCCAGCCCGACGACAAGGATGCGACCCCGGTTTTCCGTCATCGTGCGTCCTCCCGACCGGGCACGAGGATAATGGAAAAATAGGGGGCAGGCCCCTGCATTTCGGTCAGCTTCATGCAGCGTTGCTGCGGCTGGGTGGCGCGTTCCACGTAGATCGCCCGTTCCTCCCGCCCGGTCTGGCGCAGGGCGGTGCGGATCTTTTCAAGATTGCGGCCCAGTTTCATGATGACGGCGGCATCGGCCTGTTCCAGCCGCGTGGTCAGGGATACGGCATCCAGCGTGCCGGGAATGACGCACAGCACGTCATCGCCATGTACCATCGGGGCCTGCGCCACCGACCAGCATCCGGCCATGGCGGTAATGCCCGGCACGATGGTGCAGGGGAAACGGTCATGCAGGCGGTCGAATACATACATGGCCGATCCGAACAGGAACGGATCGCCCTCGCACAGCAGGGCGACATCCTGCCCGTCACGCAGGCAGGTTGCGATCCGCCCGGCGCAGTCATCGTAGAATCGTGCCATGCGCACCAGATAGGCGGGATCGCTGACCGGGATTTCCGTGGTGAAGGGATAGGCGAAGCGCAGCGTCGTGGCGGTGGGGGAGACCAGATCCCCCGCGATCTCACGGGCATGGCCGGGGCGGTCATGGCGGCAGAACCATGCGACGACCGGGCTTTCGCGCAGCAGGCGCGCGGCCTTCAGGGTCATGAGTTCGGGATCACCCGGTCCCATGCCCAGAATGGACAGGTGGCCAGTGGTCATTCCGCCTCGCTCGCCAGTGCGTTGACGGTCGCCGCCGCCATGGCGCTGCCGCCCAGACGACCACGCACGATGATGAAGGGCAGGTCGCCGAATTCGGCCAGCGCCTCTTTCGATTCGGCGGCCCCGACGAAACCGACCGGCATGCCGATCACCGCCGCGGGCCGTGGCGCGCCTGCCCGGATCATTTCCAGCAGGTGGAACAGTGCTGTCGGTGCATTGCCGATGGCGACGACTGCCCCCGCCAGATCATCGCCCCACAGGTCCATCGCGGCGGCGGAACGGGTATTGCCGATCGTCCGGGCCAGTTCGGGTGTGCGCGGATCGCGCAGCGTGCAGATGACCGGGTTATCGGCGGGCAGGCGCGCACGGGTCACGCCATGGGCGACCATGTTCGCATCACACAGGACCGGCCTGGCCGCCAGCAGGGCGGCGCGTGCGCTGCTGACGAAATCGGGTGACATGCGGACGGCCTGCGCCACGTCCACCATGCCGCAGGCATGGATGATGCGTACGACCACGCGGGCTTCCGCCTCATTCAGGCCGCTGAGGTCCGCTTCGGACCGGATGATGGCAAAGGAACGGGCATAGATCGCCGCCCCGTCATGGATGTAGTCGTACGGTTCCGTTTGCGCGGTCATGCCGGTCCAGTTCTCCCGTTCTGTGGCGAGGCATCGCCCTGTTGCGGGGACCAGCCCCGCACGATGGGATGTATCTGTGCCAGCGAAAGCCCGATGTCTACAGGCGTATCGTCCGCCCGGCCATGCGGACACAGGGCATAGCCATCCTGTCCGGCGACCAGCGTGATGTCGGCGGGGGCCGGATGGGCGCATCCCTTGGTGCAGCCCGATACGTGCAGGCTCACGCCCGGTGGCAGGTCGGGGGCCAGACAGGCCGCATCCGCAATGACGTCGCGCGGCGCACAGCCACAGCCGCGCATGCCGATACAGGCCGATATGCGCAGGCGCGGATCATCGGGTGTGGCGATCAGGCCGGGCACTGGCGGTGGCGCAGCACAGTCTTCCAGTATGATCGCGCGCCACGGGGCAATGCGCATATGGCCGTTGCCTGCGGTTTCGGACCAGTCCGCCACGGCTTCCAGTATGTCGGCGTCAATCGGGCCGGAGGGCAGGACCGCGCCCATGGCATTGCCGGGCAGCGGACCGGCCAGTTGCGGTGTCGCCCCGGTTGCGGCTGGGATTTCCACCGTATCGGCCAGCAGGCCAGACTGCGCAAAGGCCGCGCGTCCCAGTCCCGCATCACGCAGGGGACGGCTACGTGCGCCGGTGGCAGCCAGCGCATGGGCCAGTGCAAGAACCGTGGCGGGAACCCGTGCGCCGGTACAGGGCAGGCCCCGCGCGCCGCATATGACCAGCCAGCCGGTGGGGCAGGCGCGGACAACGATATCGGCGCGCAATGTGCCCGCCGGGATATGGCCGCCGCAGTCAACGGCGATCAGGAATTTGGCAGGCAGTCCGCACAGGGTATCGGCGGTGGCCAGCGCGGCATCAAGCGCACATATGACGGCAGGCGCGTCAGCCGCTGCGTGCGGGTCCAGCCCCGCCAGTGGGGAGAGCAGCAGCCCGCGCCGGGCCTCCGTCGCCGCATCCGCGCTGGCCAGACCGGCGGCGTGCATGTCACGGGCGAAAGCACGCGTGCTGTCGGGTGTCAGGCCGCGCAGTTGCAGGTTGCCCCGGCTGGTCAGTTCGATCAGGCCATTGCCATGCCGCCGCGCCGCCTGCGCGATCTGGCGTGCCTGAAGCGCGGACAGGCGGCCAAGGGGCGGGCGCACGCGTACCAGCCAGCCATCGGCGGCTTCCATGGGGGTATGCAGGCCGGGGCACCAGCCGCGCACGCTGGGGGCGATGGTCATGAAGCATCATCCAGCAGCAGCCCGGCGCTGTTGCTGCGCGGTCGCCACAGGTCGCGCCGCATCGCATCGGCCAGCAGCCGACGGATGGCGGCATGGGCATCGGGATTGGCTTCGCGCAGGAAAGCCTCCATTTCCGGATCGTCCAGCAGCGCGCCGAAAGTCAGGTCGAACTGCCGGTCGAAGCGTGTGGGCAAAGTCGCGGCAAAGCCATGCAGGGCTTCCATGCCGCGCGCGATTTCGGCTGCGCCCCGGTAGCCATGGCGGCGCATGCCCGCAAGCCAGGCCGGGTTGACCAGACGACCGCGCGTCACGCGGGCCACTTCCTGCGCCGTGGCGCGCAGGCGGGGCGTATCCGGGCGGGACGTATCGCCATGCAGCAGGCGCGGCGCATTGCCCAGCATGCCTGCCGCCGCCGCCATGCCGCCTTCATGTGTGGCGATGTCCACGCTTTCCAGAATATCGGTTTCCGCGTTGTCCTGTACATGCAGCATGACTGCCGCCTGCGCCATGCGCTGCGCCAGTGCGGCCGGGTCCTGCCCGCCTTCACGCTGGCCGCCATAGGTCCATGCCGAGCCTGCCAGCCATGCCTGCCCCAGTTCATCGCGTCCGGTCCATGCCCCCCCGGCCAGCAGGTCTTCCACCCCGCTGCCATAGGAACCGGGCGCGGCGCCGAACATGCGCGCGGTGGCGGCGTGGCGGGCCGGGCCGTCCAGTCCGGTGACACTGGCGGCCAGCGGGTTGAGGTCCGGGGCTTCGAAATCGCGCCCCGCAATGGCCTGCACCGCCTGTTCAAACAGGGCGATCTGACCCGGAAAGGCATCGCGGAACAGGCCCGACAGCCGTAGCGTGACATCCACGCGCGGACGGCCCAGTTCGGCCATGGGGACGATCTCGATCCCGGTGATACGGCCCGATGCGTCATCCCATACCGGCCTGACCCCCATAAGCAGCAGCGCAAGGGCCAGATCCTCGCCCCCCGTGCGCAGGCTGGCCGAACCCCACAGGTCGATCACAAGGCTGCGCAGCGGTTCGCCCTGATCCTGAAGATGCCCTTCAATCAGTATGGCGGCGGTGCGTTCGGCCAGCACCAGCGCCGAACGGGTGGGGATGGCGCGCGGGTCCATGGCATACAGGTTGCGTCCCGTGGGCAGCACATCGGCACGCCCGCGCGTGGGCGCGCCAGCCGGGCCTGCGGGAACGAACCGGCCATCCAGCGCGGCCAGCAGCGCATTGCTTTCCGCCTGTCCGCATGCGTGCAGGCGGGTGGCGATTTCCTCGCCATCGGTCATGTTGCACGAATGCGCGATGGCCCGCGCCAGTTCATCCGCCCGTGGCGGCGGGTGGCCAAAGACATGCAGCCCGTCGCGGATCTGCAGGTCCTTCACATCGCACAGATAGGCATCCAGCCGGGCGAGGGCTTCATCCTCATCCCCGTCACGGGCCGCGCCGCTTTCTCCCAGCAGGCCCAGACTGTCCGCGCGTTGCAGGATTTCCCCGCGCAGTATGGCCCCGCGCCTGCGGTCCAGACCATCAGCCGCCGCATATTCATCGATCAGGCGTTCCAGTTCGCCCGTATCGGTCCCGCTGGTGCCGACCGGCACGATGGGGGGCGTCATGTGGCCGATGGTGACGGCCCCCAGCCTGCGCCGGGCGGCGGCGGCCTCGCCGGGGTTATTGACAATGAAGGGATAGATCACCGGCAGCCCGTCCACCAGTAATGACGGCCAGCAGGTGGCGCTGGGCGCAGCAGCCTTGCCCGGCAGCCATTCCAGCGTGCCATGCGTGCCCAGATGCACCATGGCGTCCAGCCCCGCTTCATGGCGCAGCCACAGATAGAAGGCGACATAGGCATGCCGGGGCGGGGTATCGGGATCATGATAGCCCCCGTGCCGGTCGCCCGGTGCGCCCCGGTCGGGCTGCAGCGCCATCAGGATGTTTCCCGCCCGCATGTGGCGCAGGTGAAACATCCCGTCCCGGCAGGCCGGGTCTTCTTCCGGCGTGCCCCAGCAGGTCGTGAGCGCTGCGCGTGATTCCGCAGGCAGGCCGTCAAACCAGCGTTGGTAGGTGGCGATAGAGACAAAGGGCCGCGCGGATGCACGGGCCAGTGCATCCGTAAGCTGCCGTGCGGTAGGCAGCGGGGCCGCACCCGTATCGTATCCGGCGGCGTGCAGCAGGTACACGATGTGTTCGAGGCTTGCGAAACTGTCCAGTCCCACGGCGTGGGCAGCCTGTCCCGTGGGCGCGCCCTGCGCGCCGGGATAGTCGGACAGGATGATGCCCACGTGCCGCGCGTCGGGCCGCGTGTGTCCCAGCCGTGCCCACCCGGCGGCGCGGGCGCATGTCAGCGCGATGCCATCGGGGTAGGGCACATGACGCGCGGGCAGCCCGGGCGCGGCTTCTTCCTTGAAGGAAATGGGACAGGCGGGAATCCGCCCGTCGAGTTCCGGCAGCACCACCTGCATCGCAAGGTCCGCCTGTGACAGGCCGCGCACGCTGTCGCGCCATGTGGCGTAGGGTATACCCGGCTGCTGCACCTGCAGCACCGGCACGCCCGCCATATCCAGCGGACTGTGGCCATCATCGCTGCCCCGCGTGGAAAAGAAGGTGGCGTTGAGGATGATGTCGGGCGGGGCTGCGGCAATCCGGTCCGTCACCACCCGCGCCGACGCGGCATCTTTCAGGGAGGTGACATAAAGCAGGTCAGCCCCGATGCCGTGTCCGGCCAGAGCGGAGGCCAGTTCCATGATGGGGGCGATATCCGCCGCCAGCAGATGCGTGCGGTAGAACACCACCATTGCACGTAGCGGCAGGGCGGGGTCGGCTGCGTGCAGCAGTTCCGCCGGGGGCAGGGGAATGGTGGGCGTATCCACATCCGGCCCGCATCCGGCCAGATGCGCCATGACCCGCAGGGCGGTTGCCATGTTGGCGCTGCCGCCCGTGCGCATGAGGGCATCAAGCCGCGCGCGCGTGGCGTCCCCCACGGTGGAAAGCCGCGCCAGGCGCGGGTCATCGCGCCCATCCCCGGACAGGAAGGCCAGCGGGATATTCGCCTGACCGCATGCGCGCGCCAGTTCTTCCGCCCCGTAACGCCAGTAATCCAGACCCCCCAGCAGCCGCACCACCACGCAGCGCGAATCCGTGATGGTATCGGCTACATACAGGTCGATCGACATCGGGTGCAGCAGCCGCGACAGGGTGACGGTGCACAGGCTGGCAGCCGGAGCGTCCGCCGCCGCATGGGCGGCGTTCAGGCACAGCAGGTCGCTGTCCGAAAAGGACAGGAACACGATATCCGCCGGGGCATGCCCCAGATCTTCCGCCTGATCGCCGTCGTCGAGCGTGCGGACCTCGCGTGCCAGCAGATGCATGGTGCCTGTCCCGTCCTGCTGCCGTTGTCCCCTAGACCTGCGCCAGCGCGTGCGCGATGGCGGACTGGTCCATGCCCTTCTGCCCGATCACCACCAGATCGCCCGTGCGCGGCGCATCACTGGCAAGGGGGCGGTCGAACTGGTGGCGGAAGCGGCTGCCGACGCCCTGTACCGCAAGGCGCATGGGTTTGCCCTGCACGCAGGCATAGCCTTTCATGCGCAGGATGTCGTGCTGTTCGGCCAGTGTTTTCAGCCGGTCGATGAAACCGTCCACGCTGCCCTGTTCGGGAATGGCCAGCACGAAGCTTTCAAAATCATCATGCTCGTGCTCGCCGCCTTCCGCATCGTGGTGGGACGGGCGCGCTGCAAGGTCGTCTTCCGCCGCCGCGTCCAGACCAAGCAGCACCGCCGGGTCAACCTGCCCGTCTGTTGCGCGCACCACCTTGACCGCGCGGGGGATTTCGGCGCGGATCGCGGCTTCCACCGCATCGGCCTGCTGCGCCGTCATCAGGTCAGACTTGTTCAGCACCACCAGATCGGCCGACAGGAGCTGGTCTTCGTAGACTTCGGCCAGCGGGTTGTCATGATCGAGCGACGGGTCGGCCGCCTGCTGGCGGGCGACCTCCTCCGGGTCGTCGGCGAAGCGGCCAGCGGCGACGGCGGGGCCGTCCACCACCGTAACCACGCCGTCCACCGTCATGCGGGTGCGGATGGTGGGCCAGCCAAAGGCCTTGAGCAGCGGCTTGGGCAGCGCCAGACCGGAGGTCTCGATCACGATATGGTCCGGCGGGCTTGCGCGGTCGAGCAGGGCTTCCATGGTCGGCAGGAAATCATCCGCAACCGTGCAGCACAGGCAGCCATTGGTCAGTTCGACAATATCCTCGTCACGGCATCCTTCCACACCGCAGGCGCGCAGCGTGTCGCCATCAATGCCCAGCGTGCCGAATTCATTGACCACGATGGCAATGCGCCTGCCCTTCGCATTGGCCAGCACATGGCGCAGCAGCGTGGTCTTGCCCGCGCCCAGAAAGCCGGTGATGACGGTAACGGGTACCCTGGCACGTGCCGTGGTGGTGGGGGTCATGGCGATCAGGCTCCAGAAAAAAGGGATGCGGGAAAACGGCCACGCACCATGTCCGACAGGCTGGCGGGCCTGCGCGATGGCATGACGGTGCCGCTGCGCGATGCGGCGTAGGCCGTAAGATAGGTCATCAGGTCCTGTGCCTTCTCCGGGCCGAGCCGGGCGAGGAGCCAGCCCCATTTGCCCGGCGTGGCCACCACGGCGGCACAGCCGCTGTCACATGCGGCAAGGCAGGAGACCTCATGAATGACAAGGCCGGGCGTGTCCGCCGCCAGCGCCACCATGGCGTCATGAAGCTGGCGTCCCTGCGGATTGTCGGATGCGGGCAGGCCCCGGCGGCAGGTCACGCATACATGCAGATGCACGGGGGGCGTATTTCCGGATTCCGGCTGCGGCTGTGCGGTCATGTCGGTCCGTGCCCTTTCGCGGCATGGCTGCGCGGCGCAGCCTGAAGGCGGGGTGCACGGTTACGACCCCGCACCCGCGCGGGGCGGGGACGGTGGCCCATCGCGTGCCGGGCACCCCGCCGGCCATGCGATTGAAATCGGTCTCATCCGGGTCGCATGGCTGCGGCGCGGCATATGATGGCAGGTCTCCTGGCTTGTGGCGGAGGGGGTGATCCCTCCCTTCCGGCTGCCTTCCCGGTCCCGCTGGTAAGGGACCAGTGACAATGCCGCGTTCCCTGACAGGTCACGCGGGCCGGAAACAGCCACCTACAGTTGCGGGGGCAGCGACGGCCTTGCCCATGGGCGCACCGTCTTCCCTATTCTCCCCAATGGGGAACCATCAGGACCGGATTTAGACGATTGCGGACCGCGCTGTCAAAGAAACCACGGTAATGCTGGATATGTCCCGCCTTCATGACAGCGGCGCGCCGGTCATGCGCACGCGCCATGCCGTATGCCGCGTCAGCACCGTATGGCTGCATGGTGCGATATCCAGCCGCGACAGCATGCCCGCATCCCCGCCAAGGGCTGCGATGACGATGGCCTTTATGACCGTGGCATCGGCCATCACCCGGATGCGCGGCGGTGTTGTGGGCAGGGCCGTCAGCCAGGGGGTGATGCGGTGCAGGAGGTCCGCGCGGCTTTCCCCGCCGGGCGGGGCGAACGTGGCATCCGCAGTCCAGCGGGCCAGACCGGCAGGGGGCAGATCCTTCAGTGCAGCGCCCTGCCATGCGCCCATTTCCACCATGCGCAGCGCGGGCACATGGTGGCAGGCACAATCTGGCGGTGGTTCCATTGACGGCGGGATCAGGGTCAGGTCGGCATCATCGGACAGGCTGCCTGGAAAATCCGGGGGCAGGGCGATGGCATCGTCCGTGCGGGGGATCATGCCCGGGCGCAGGCTGTCCGCCGGGGGAAGGGCAATGCAGGTCAGGATCTGGTTCATGGGTCACTGTCCCGCGCATGGGGAAAGGGTGGGTCAAGCAATGGATGATTGACCTTCCATGCCAATTTTGGAAACATGCGGCCAGATCCGGTTATGGAACGGGCGGCAGATCAGGCCGTGTTTCATGCATACTGCTCCGGGTCGTGCGTGATCCATGGAGTTTCCCAGTATGAGCCAAGGTACAACTGTCCTGTCCACCGGTAGCGTTGCCGCGCCGCAGGTTTCCATCCCGGTCCGCGACCTGCTGCCGTGGGGTGTGTTCGGGCTGGTACTGGCATCGCTGCTGCTGTATTTCGTCGGGGCGGAGCAGGGGGCGACCGCGCTCATTTCCGGTCACTACGTGCATGAATTCGTGCATGACGGACGCCATCTGCTGGGCTTCCCCTGCCACTGATCCAGTAGGGGCGCGGGTTCGTCCCGCCTGTTCCGGTCCCGTGACCGGGTATGTGCTGAACGGCATTTCCATCGGGAATGCCGTTTTTGCGTTCAGGCCATGCTGATGACCGTCCGGCCCCGGACGTGACCCGCCAGAATGCGCGGCGCGATGGTGATGGCATCGGCCAGCGGTGCATCGTGCAGCATGCTTTCCAGAAGCGTATGGTCGATGTCGCGCGCCAGACGCGCCCATGCCGCCATCCGGCGCGGGCGGGGACACATGACGCTGTCCACGCCCTGCAGGCGCACGTTGCGCAGGATGAAGGGCGCGACCGTCAGGGGCAGGGCCATGCTTTCCGCCAGTCCGCAGGCCGCCACCGTGCCACCGTACTGGATGGATGCGCACATCGTGGCCAGCGTATCCCCGCCCACCACATCGATACCCCCGGCCCACCGGATTTTTTCCAGTGGCCTGCCCGTGGGGGCCAGCGCCTCACGCGGTACGATTTCGCTTGCGCCCAGACGGGTCAGATAGGCATGAAGCTGCGGGCGGCCGGTTACGGCTGTGACCTGATAGCCCAGTTGCGCCAGAAGCATGATGGCCATGCCACCCACGCCACCGCCCGACCCGGTTATGATGACCGGTCCGCTGGCCGGGGTCAGCCCCCCTTCTTCAAGGCTCATGATGCACAGCATGGCGGTAAAGCCCGCCGTGCCGATTCCCATCACCTGCCGCGAGGACAGGCCCGCAGGCTGTGGCAGCAGCCACCGTCCCGACAGGCGGGCCATGCGTGACAGGCCGCCCCAGTGCGTCTCCCCCAGTCCCCAGCCGGTGGCGAGCACCCGGTCGCCTGCGCGATAGAGTGGGTCTTCCGATTCGATGACGCGACCGGCAAGGTCGATGCCCGGTACCATCGGAAACCGCCGCACCACCGGCGCGCCACGGGTAATGGCCAGTGCGTCCTTGTAATTGAGGCTGGAATGATCCACCGCGACCGTTACATCGCCTGCGGGCAGGGATGCGGGATCGACCTGTTCCACGCGGGTCGTGACCGCATCGTCGGTGCGGGAGATCATCAGGGCCTCGAACATGCTGGCGGACTTCCTTTATGGGCAGGGGAAAACGCGCGGCCGGAGCGGCGTGACTGTAACTTTCATGCAGGATTCAGGTATGGTTTCCTATTTACAGCCCTGTGACATCGCAGCAACGTGAAGAAAAGTGCATCCTGAAAAAAACAAGATTTTCAAAGGATCTTTTTAAAGACCATCCGGTCGGTCCATGACCGGATGGTGGTGCATGGCCGTCCTGCGCCATGATGCGAAAATGTGCAGGGCAGGTGTGATTTTCCCACGCTTCCCGCCAGACAGGCAGTGTGGTGTGCTTATTATCCAGCCACCATTGCACAGGCAGGAGGCATTTCATGTCCGACAGTCTTGTTTCGTCCTTTCCGGCCCTTTCTTCCATGGCCGCGCTGTGGCGGGCGCGGTACGGCACCCAGCCGCCCGCAGCCCCCGCATTGCCCGAAAGCCCGGTGGCGCGTGGTCTCATGACGCACCGCTCCGTGCGGGGATTCAGTGCCAGCGCCCTGCCTGATGGGGTGCTGGAGGCCGCCGTGGCCGCGGCGCAGTCGGCGTCCACGTCATCCAACCTGCAGGGATGGAGCGTCATTGCCGTGCGCGACGCCGACCGGCGCGCGCGGCTTGCGAAGATAGCGGGGGATCAGGATTTCATCGCGCAGGCGCCGCTGTTCCTTGCATGGGTTGCCGACCTGTCGCGGCTGGACCATGTGGGGCAGGCGCATGGCCGTGACCTGCCGGGGGTGGACTGCCTCGATACCTTTCTGGCCGCCGTCATGGATACGGCTTTCGCCGCGCAGAATGCCGCTGCCGCGTTTGAATCCTACGGGCTGGGAATCGTGTATGTCGGCGCGGTGCGTAACCGGCCCGAAGCGATTGCCGCCGAACTTGGCTTGCCCGCGCGTACGGTTGCGCTGTTCGGCATGAGTGTCGGCTACCCCGACCGCCAGCGTCTCACCGCCATCAAGCCCCGCCTGCCGCAGCATGCCGTGCTGCATGCCGAACGGTATGACAGTGCTGCCGCGAACGACCCGGCTGTCATCGCGGCCTATGATGAACGGCTGCGTGCCGCCCGTACCGCTCAGGGATCGCCGGGGCGTAGCTGGAGCGAAAGCGTGCTGGCGCGTCTGGGGGATGTCAGTGCGCTTCATGGGCGTGAACGCCTGCCTGAAGCACTGCGCGGGCTTGGTTTTGTGCTGGGTCAGGCGTGAAAGCAGGGTGTTTAGGTGCAGGGTGGGGTTGACCGGCGAAATGTTCTGGTGAACTTCTGCTAGCGATGCCCGCGCCTGACGGCGGGCATGAGCGCGCGCCTTGCGTATCGCGCCAGCGTCATGATGAAAGAGAAACAACGGCTATGGACAGCGCCACTTCCCTTCCCTTCACGCTTTCCCCCAATGCGTCGCCGGTTTCGGCGCAGCGCCGGGCGGAGATTCTGGCCAATCCCGGTTTCGGGCGTGTCTTTACCGATAACATGGTCGTTATCCGCTATGAGGAAGGCAAGGGATGGCATGACGCGCGCGTACAGCCCTACGCATCTCTGACACTGGACCCGGCGGCAGCCGTGCTGCACTACGCACAGGAAATTTTCGAAGGGATGAAAGCCTACCGCACGGCGGAAGGCGGGATCACCCTATTCCGGCCCTATGCCAATGCCGCGCGTTTCCGCAAGTCAGCCGAGCGCATGGCCATGGCGCAGGTGCCCGAGGAACTGTTTGTCGAAGCCGTGCGCCAGCTTGTGCGCGTGGACCACGCATGGGTGCCGGGCAATCCCGACGAGAGCCTGTATATCCGTCCCTTCATGATCGCGAGCGAGACGTTCCTTGGCGTGCGGCCCGCGGGTGAATACCTGTTCATGGTCATTGCTTCCCCCGTCGGCGCCTATTTCGGGGCCGAGGCGGTCAGTGTGTGGGTATCCGATTTCTGCCGCGCGGCCCCCGGTGGTACGGGTGAGGCCAAATGCGGGGGCAATTATGCCGCAAGCCTCATGGCCCAGCAGGAAGCCAAGACGCACGGCTGCGCGCAGGTGCTGTTCCTTGATGCGGTCGAACGCCGCTGGATCGAGGAAATGGGCGGCATGAACGTGTTTTTCGTGTTCGATGACGGTTCGGTCTCCACGCCTGCCCTGACCGGCACGATCCTGCGGGGCATCACGCGCGACTCGCTGCTGACCCTGGCGCGGGAGATGGGCCTGACGGTACGTGAAGAACGCTATGGCATCGACCAGCTTTACGCTGATGCCGCCTCTGGCCGTCTGAAGGAAGTCTTTGCCTGCGGCACGGCGGCGGTTGTTTCGCCCATTGGCCGTTTCTGTGGCCGTAACGGTGACGCGGTGATTGGCGATGGCGCGGGGATCGGCCCGGTTACGGAAAAGCTGCGCAATGCCCTGATCGGCATCCAGCGCGGTACGGCGGCCGATCCGCATGGCTGGGTGGAAAAGGTTATCTGATTTTCCCGCATGATCCGGCCAGTCAGTCTGGCCGGATCATGCCTGAGACGGTGGGTGAGCGGATTGGTCTGGATTGATGCCGCAACCCGCCATCCCGGATTGGGTGGCAGTTCTTGTCAATAGGCAGGTCTGTGGTCATGTCCTGTGATACGGGATCGGTTCCCACGGGCTGCTAGCGAAGCTGGCTGTCCTTGCTTCCCCGGCGGTTGATGCCGGTGAAGACCGGCTTTCTGTCGCGTTCCGACTGGCAGTCGATGCACAGCTTGACGCCCGGCATCGCCTGCTGTCGGGCCGGGGGGATGTCTTCCCCGCATTCACGGCAACTGGTTTCGCTTTCGCCTGTGGGGATATGGGACCGTGCCCGTTTGACTGCGTCTGCTATCGTATCGTCGATCTGATCCTGTACGGCTCCGTCGGGAGCCCAACCGGTGGCCATGCGTGTTCTCCTGAAACGAAAGCACGCAGTATATCGCGTGGCGTATGTTCAGACAAAACGGTTCGTGATCGATATGACCGGAATTCGGTGCCAGCCCCGATGAGGCGGCGGGCGACGGGTCTGTGGTCCGGCACCCGTGCAGCAGCAGGCAGACATCTGCCGCACGGGCTGGATGGAGCGGCCGTTATTCCGCAGGCGTGACCGTTTCCTCAACGGGTACGTAAATGCGGTTGCCGCTGTTGCGGAATTCTTCCTTTTTCTGTTCCATGCCCGCCATACGTTCGGCATTGGCCTTCAGATCGTGGCTTATGCGCATGGAACAGAATTTCGGCCCGCACATGGAACAGAAATGCGCGTTCTTGTGGGCTTCACGCGGCAGGGTTTCATCGTGGTACGCGCATGCGGTATCCGGGTCGAGTGACAGCCTGAACTGGTCATTCCACCGGAAATCGAAGCGCGCGCGGCTGATGGCGTCATCGCGTATACGGGCTGCCGGGTGTCCCTTGGCCAGGTCGGCGGCATGGGCCGCAATGCGGTATGTGACCACACCGACCTTCACGTCATTGCGGTCGGGCAGGCCAAGATGTTCCTTGGGGGTGACGTAACACAGCATCGCCGTGCCAAACCACCCGATCATGGCGGCCCCTATGCCTGATGTGATGTGGTCATATCCCGGTGCGATATCGGTCGTGAGCGGGCCGAGGGTGTAGAACGGTGCTTCCCCACATTCGCGGAGCTGTTTTTCCACATTGACCTTGATCTTGTGCATGGGCACATGGCCCGGCCCCTCGATCATGACCTGACAGCCTTTCGCCCATGCGATTTTCGTCAGTTCGCCCAGTGTTTCCAGTTCGGCGAACTGTGCGGCGTCATTGGCATCCGCAATCGAGCCGGGACGTAGCCCGTCACCGAGCGAGAACGAGACATCATAACGGCGCATGATGTCGCAGATTTCCTCAAAATGTTCATACAGGAAGCTCTCGCGGTGATGGTGCAGGCACCATCCGGCCATGATCGACCCGCCGCGCGAGACGATGCCCGTCACGCGGTTGACGGTCAGCGGCACATGGCGCAGGCGCACCCCGGCATGGATGGTGAAATAGTCCACGCCCTGTTCCGCCTGTTCGATCAGCGTATCGCGGAAGATTTCCCATGTCAGGTCTTCAGGTACGCCATTCACCTTTTCCAGCGCCTGATACAGCGGTACCGTGCCGATGGGTACCGGCGCGTTACGCAGGATCCAGTCGCGGATGTTGTGGATGTTGCGCCCGGTGGACAGGTCCATGACCGTATCCGCGCCCCAGCGGATGGCCCAGACCATTTTCTCCACTTCTTCCGCCACCGAGGAGGTAACAGCCGAATTGCCGATATTGGCGTTGACCTTCACCAGAAAGTTGCGCCCGATCACCATCGGTTCCAGTTCGGGATGGTTGATGTTGGCGGGCAGGATGGCGCGACCCGCCGCGATTTCGGCGCGCACGAATTCCGGTGTGACGAAGGCGGGGATGTCCGCGCCAAAATCTTCGCCATCCGCGCGGCGTTCTTCCGCGTGCGCATCCATGGTGGCGCGGCCAAGGTTCTCGCGGTGGGCGGCGTAGATCATTTCTTCGGTAATGATGCCGGCACGGGCGAATTCGTACTGCGTGACCATCTGCCCCTGCCTGCCTTCATGCACCGCATGGGGGGCAGGGCAGGCGGGGACCAGATGTTCGCCCTGGGCGAAGCCGTTGTCTTCCGGGCGTACGGCGCGGGGTGTCACTGTGGGCAGGTCGCGTGCCGCAATCCACGGCGCACGCACCGGATCAAGCCCGCTTCGTACGTCGATGCGTGCCGTCGTATCGGTATAGGGGCCGGATGTGTCGTACACCCGTACCGGCGGTTCGTTCGCGCTGGGTTCCAGCGCTATTTCACGAAAGGGCACGCGGATGTCGGCGTGTCCGACGGGTGATGACCAGACCTTGACGGACCCCAGTATGGGGCCGGTGGTGACATGGTCGGGAGATGAAGGCGAAGCAACGGACGACATGGCTATGCTCCTCGTTTCCTCTCCGACAGGGGGTGTGGGGAGAAAACCGGGCTATGCGCCTGTATGCGCATGACCTTCGGCCACAGGGGCCAGCAGGGGTATGCCGATTGTCCGCACCAGTCCCTCCGCCGGTATGAGCCGGATCAGGTTCCCCGGGACGCACCATGCGCCCGGAAGGGTCCCCGCGCGCATGACCGGGTCATGCCAGCGGTATCTCAGCCCCTTGCCGGGACTCCCCTTGGTCGTTTCAGGATCATGAATCCTGCCGTCCTTGTCAACGATATTGCGAAAAGCGGGGCAGGCGGGGCGAAAAAGAATCCGTGTGCCGATTTGCCATCCGCGCCGTTGTGATAGAGTGCGGGCAGGCAACATCTTTTTTCCGGGGAAGCAGGACAGTATGACAGGCAGCGCCATTTCAGATCGGATTGCACAGGGCAGCGGGCGTGTGGTGGCGGATACCGTCATCAGGAACGTGCGCCTGTTCGATCTGGTGACCGGGGCGCTGCTGCCGACCGACATCGCCATGTGTGGCGATACCATCGTGGGCACGCTGGACAGTTACGAAGGCGCCACGGTGATCGAGGGGCATGGCCGCATCGCCGTACCCGGCTTTATCGATACGCATCTGCATGTCGAATCCTCCCTGATCACCCCGTTTGAATTCGACCGCTGCGTCCTGCCCCATGGCGTGACCACCGCCATCTGCGATCCGCATGAAATGGCGAACGTGCTGGGCCGTCCCGCGCTGGATTACTTTACCGAAGCGGCGCTGCGCACGGTCATGGACCTGCGGGTCAATCTTTCAAGCTGCGTGCCGTCCACCGCGCTGGAAACATCGGGCGCCACGCTGGGTGCTGCGGACCTGCTGGCCTATCGTGACCATCCCAAGGTGATCGGCCTTGCGGAATTCATGAACATTCCCGGCGTGCTCAATGGTGATCCGGTATGCATGGAAAAGCTGGAAGCCTTTGCCGGCGGTCATATCGACGGCCACGCCCCGCTGCTGCGCGGGCGCAGGCTCAACGGTTATCTTGCCGCGGGCATCACCACCGACCATGAGGCCACGACGGCGGAAGAAGCGCTGGAAAAGGTACGCAAGGGCATGATGGTGCTGATCCGCGAAGGATCGGTATGCAAGGACCTGCGCGCGCTGGTGCCGCTGCTCAACCCGGTTACGTCCCCGTTCTTCGCCTTCTGCACCGATGACCGCAACCCGCTGGAAATCGCGCATGAAGGTCATCTGGATTACCTGATCCGCCTTGCCATCTCGCTGGGCGTGGAACCGCTGGCGGCATATCGCAGTGCCTCGCTCAGTGCGGCGAACGCCTTTGGCCTGCGCGACCGGGGCCTGATCGCGCCGGGACGGCGGGCGGATATCGTGCTTCTGGACGACCTGCGTGAATGCCGGGTGTCGGACGTGATCAGCGCCGGGCGACTGGTCAATGATGCGCTGTTCGCCGCGCGTGAGATCATCCCCCCCGTTGGCATCGACAGCATCAACCTGCCCGCGCCCGTGACGGCACGGGACATGGAAATTACGGGCAGCGGCACGCAGCGTCCCGTGATCGGCCTGCTGCCCGGCCAGATCATCACACCCTTCCTGCATGCCGACCTGCCGGTGCGTGACGGGATTGTCCAGCCGGACCCGGCGCAGGACATCGCGCGGATCTGCGTGGTGGCGCGCCATGGCCATAATGACAATATCGGACGCGGGTTCGTTAAGGGGTTTGGCCTGTCGGGCGGGGCGCTTGCATCCTCCGTCGGGCATGACAGCCACAACATATGTGTGGTCGGCATGAACGATGCGGACATGGCGGTTGCGGTCAACCATCTGGAAAAGACCGGCGGCGGGTTCGTGGTGGTGCGTGACGGCAAGGTCGTGGCCGACATGCCCCTGCCGGTTGCGGGCCTGATGAGCGATGCCCCGTTCGAGGCCGTGCGTGACCAGCTTGAGATCCTGCGCGCTGCCGCCCGTGCGCTGGGCTGCGAACTGGATGAACCATTCCTGCAGCTTGCCTTCCTGCCGCTGCCGGTTATTCCGCACCTCAAAATTACCGATTTCGGCATGGTGGATGTCAACCGGATGGAGCTGGTCTGACACAGGCATGGATGGGAACGGTCCATGACAACGGTTGCTGAGGCCCCCGCGCGGGAAGCCACGGCCACCCTGCGTGCCTACCGTGCCGACTGGGTGCATTTCACCCAGTGGTGCGCGGCGCAGGCCGTATCCCCCATTCCCGCCTCGGCGGAGGTGGTGGCCGCCTATCTGCGCAGCCTGACGGAATTCGCCCCCGCCACCATCCGGCGCAGGCTGGCGGCGATCGGCAAGATGCACCGTTTCAATGAAATGCCATGGGATGTAAGGGACCACCGCGTGCAGCACGCGGTGACCGAAATGGTGGAGAAAACCGCCACCCCCGCGCTACCCCCGGCCGTCGTAACGCCGGAGATGCTGCACGCCATGGTCGCGCGGTGCGGGGACGGGGTGCGTGGCCTGCGTGACCGCTGCCTGCTGCTGTTCGGTTTTGCCGGGGCGCTGCGTCGTTCCGAACTGGTGGGGCTTCAGGTGGAAGACGTGCAGCCAGACCACGGACAGGTCGTTTTGATGATTCGGGATGAAGGCGGCGCGCAGCCCGTCATCCTGCCCCGGGCGCAGGACCGGACGCTTTGCCCGGCTACGGCATATGCGGCGTGGCAGCAGGTGGCGCACCGGCTGACTGGCCCGCTGTTCCGTGGCATTTCAAAGGGGGAGCGCATAGGCGGTCGTGCCCTGACCCCCTATGCCGTAACGCGTATCCTGCAGCGCCGGGCGCTTATGGCCGAACTTCCGCCTGATACGGTCGCCCGGTTAAGCGCCCATGCGCTGCGCTCCGGTTTTATCCTTGATGCCCTGCGGCGCGGGATGGAAACCACCGAACTGTGCCGCCATACCCGCTACCATGATCCACGCGCCCTGCGCCCTTATGAACGGCAGCTTGCCGATGGCTGAAAACCTGCGTCTGCCCTGGGCTGACCTGCCACCTCCCGCCGTGGCGGAGGAAGAGCCAACTGCCACGCCCGCCCGCCGGACACCGGCACGGCGGGGGCGACGGCCTCTTTCATCGTGGCCCAAATCCTCCGAACCTGCGCCGTGGAAGGGGTGGCACCTGCTGGTCCATGGACCCGATGCGGCCATGGATGCGTTCGTGGCGCAGGCATCCGGCCCCGGCCTGATTCCATGGCCGTTCGATGCCGAGCGGGTGGAGGAAGATGTGTTCGCCCTTGCCATCGGCGCCAGTGGCAAGGGACCGGGGCGCAGCGGTCTGTCGGTGGAAGGGTGCCGGATACTGGCCCGCCAGTTCCGCGAGGCGGCGGAAGTGCGTCATGCCCGGCTGGCCCTGCGGTCGGGTGCGGCCTGTCCGCTGGACTTTCACCGTCTGGTGCCGGTGCCGCAGCGGATACTGGAACTTGGCGCAACGCATCCCGATGCGCGGGCATGGTTGCGCACGCACTGGGGAATAGCCGAAGCACCGGTGCAGGTCAGCCTGCTGCCCCGGCTGAAGGCAGGTCGCCGCCTGCCGCGCGATCACCGGGCAGCCGTTTACGGGTTCTTTACCCGCAATGGCGCGCCCGCCCCTGTGGTGCGTCGTCTTGAGGAGCATTTCCCAACCCTGACCTTCCGGCTGTCGGAACGGTCGCTGGCATGAACGCGCAACTGGGCCTGTTTGACAGTGGCATGCCGGACGGGGGGGAGCCGGTCATCCGGCTGGAAGCCTATCAGGGCGGGCTGTCCCATCTGCTGCAACTGGCGCAGGCGCGCGAAATCGATCTGGGCCAGCTTGATATCGTCGCCCTGATCGACCAGTTGGCGGAAGCAGCGCGCATCCATGCGTCCCTGCCGCTGGGCATGAAGGCGCAGTGGGCGGTTATGGCATCGGGCCTTCTGCTGCTGCGCTCGCGGCTCATGCTGCCGGTCGATGATCCCCGCCAGCAGCAGGCCACGCAGGAAGCGGCCGACCTGCGTTCGCGCCTGATTGCGGCGGAAAACGCTACCCGCCTTGCCGGATGGCTTGCCGCGCGTGAACAGCTTGGGCACGACGTTTATGGTTTCGGGGGCGCAATACACGGCGATACGGACGAATCGATGCCGTGGGAAGTTGACCGCATCGAATTCCTGTGGGGCTGTCTTGCCGTGTTTGATGGCAACTGGGGCGTCATGCCGGTGGAAAGTCCCGCCTACGCGCCGGTCCAGCTTGACCTGTTTTCGGTAGAGGATGCGCGGGTGCGGGTGCGCTCCTGTCTGGCGCGGGCGCGCGAACGCGTGCCGCTTGAACGCATGCTGCCCGATTCCATGCGGAAGGGACCGCCGGGGCGCCTGTCCACCGGCCAGCGCCGCTCGGCTTGGAGCAGCACCTTTTCGGCCTGTCTGGAAATGGTGAAACAGGGCGAGGCGCTGGCCTTTCAGGACGCATCCGAAACCCTTCCGGCCTTCAGTGGCGTGCCCGATGCGGCCACCCCGGATACGCAATCCGTTTTCGCCAAGAAATAAGGGTGGCGGGGGACGTGATCTGTTGCAACCTATACTGATCCACGGCAGACTCGTATCGAATCCGAAATATTATTATGCCCGCCCGGAAGGCCACGGAAAGGAGGAAAGATTTTTTCGGGCGTTTTTTAACACTTTGCTTGACTAGGATTTTTTTTTGATGAAGCTGGAACGAACGGTTTTTCAGCGATCTTTCGAACGGTGGTGAAAACGGGTCCATCGGACCGTTTCCCGCCCCCTCGGTATGTTTCGCAAAGTTATGACGTGCACATAAGTTTATTTCGGATAAAATCGGGGTTGATTTCGAGATGTTAATAATGTTTATGGATAAAACGTGATGAATGAGTGGCTTGGCCTGTCATGGCGGCATGTATCGGGTGCTTCGGCACCTGCCTGCATGTTGCCGGAAGTCGCGGCGGTCGTGTTCTCCTGTTCCGCCAGGAGGGATGATTGCCGTGCTTCAGGGCCGGGTCAGGGAGAACAAGGCGGATCGCATCAGTCGTTTCGTAGAAATCTGGTCATACTCCCGCAGTAAAATTGGTGAAATCAGAACATCTAGAATAATTTTTGTAGTAATTCCTTCCTAAAACTATGCCGTTCTGAGTGAGGTATGGGTATGACGTATGCGGAACAGAGTGACAATACACTACAAAAGGTGATAATTTTCGCCATTGTCCTTGTGTTCGAAGCGGCGCTGGTGATGGCACTTTTGTTTGGGCTTCACTCACCACCTGATGCGCCAAAAGAACCACCGCGGCCGCCGGTGCAGGTGCACATGATCAAGGAGCCGCCGCCGCCGCCGCCGGAAATCACGCCGCCGCCGCCGCCCTATATTCCGCCGCCGAAGATTCAGGTGCCGACGCCGCCGCCGCCGATGCGCGTGACGCACACGAAGCCGCCGAAGGCCATGCCGCCCGTAAAGGCCATGCCGCCGTCCGATGCGCCCGTGTCCAACGCCCCGCCGGTGCCCGACCATTCGGCCGGAACGTCGCCGCTGAACCATGTGGTGCCGGAATATCCGGAGGAAATGTCGGAAGAAGGCCGTGAAGGCGTGGTCTCCGTCGCCTGTGACGTGGAGCCCAGCGGCGAGACCAGCAACTGCCAGGTCGTCAATGTAAAGGGTGGCGAACCGTTTGCTGAAGCCGCGCTGAAGGCGGTCCGCCGCTCACGGTATGCGCCGGCTGTTAAAAATGGTGTGCCCGTCAAGGAATATCACCATCTCTATACGATCACGTTCAGTCTGAATGACTGAGCCTGAATGTTAGGTCAGGCACGGCGGGGGCCGGCAGCACCCCGCCGCCTCGGAAAAAACATCCTGCTCCAGAGGATTTTGGTTAAATGATCAGACTGCATCGTAAACACACTCTTGTTGCCTCGGCCGCTTTCGCTGCCATGCTGTGTGCTGCCTCTCCGCTCGCAGCGCTGGCACAGGATGCCGCCCCGGCCGCGAACGATGCGGCCACGGCACCCGCACCGGCGGTTTCCGCTCCGCCGACCGATGGCAGCGGCGCGGCCGCCACGCCGGCTCCGGGTGCGGATGCCCCGGCTGCACAGACGCCTGCCCCGGCAGATGGCTCGGCACCTGCGGCCCCCACCCCGACCGACGCGGCGCCTGCCGCCCCGGCCGATGCGCCCGCCGCTCCGGCGCCCGCTCCCGCAGCGGATGCGACGCCTCCCGCCGATGCCCCCAAGGCACCCGAAGGCAATCCCTACGGTCTGGGCGCGCTGTGGGCCAACGGTGACTTCATCGCCCGTGGCGTGCTGCTGATCATGGTCTTCATGTCGCTTGGCACATGGTACATCATGATCACCAAGTTCTTCGAGCAGGCCCGCGTCATGGCTGCCGCCAAGAAGGTGATGAGCGATTTCTGGACCAAGGGTTCCATCAAGGACGGCGCCGCCGCCCTGCCCGCGAACTCTCCGTTCCGCTACATCGCCGATACGGGTGTGAAGGCTGCTGAGCACCACGAAGGCACGATGCAGGAATCCATCGACCTGCACTCCTGGACCACCATGTCCATCCAGCGTTCGGTTGACGTGATCCAGACCAAGCTGCAGGGCGGCCTTGCCTTCCTCGGCACGGTGGGTTCGACCTCTCCGTTCGTGGGTCTGTTCGGCACCGTGTGGGGTATCTATCACGCGCTGACCGCCATCGGCATCGCGGGTCAGGCTTCGATCGACAAGGTTGCAGGTCCGGTTGGTGAATCGCTGATCATGACGGCCATCGGCCTTGGCACCGCGGTGCCTGCGGTTCTGGGCTACAACCTGCTGGTGCGCCGCAACAAGGGCGCCATGGACAAGATCCGCAACTTCGCGGCTGACGTGCAGTCGATCCTGATGGGTGGTTACCGCCATGGTTCGGAAATCACCATCCATCCGGACAACTCCCCGACCACAACGACTATCGATAACCGGGTGGCCTGATCATGGGTATGCAAGTTGGAGGTGGCGGCGATGAAGACGAGGTGGTGTCGGCCATCAACACCACACCGCTTGTCGACGTCATGCTGGTGCTGCTGATCATCTTCCTGATCACCATCCCCGTCGCGACACACACTATCAAGGTCAGCCTCCCGATGGATGCGAACCAGCCCACCCGGACGATGATGAACAACGTCGTCATTGCGGTGACGCCACAGGGGCAGGCATACTGGGATGAAACGCCGCTTACCAGTTATGCCGACCTTGAGTCCCACCTGGAGCACGTGGCTGCGCAGAATCCGCAGCCACAGATCCAGATCCGTGGTGACCAGGCATCGAAATACGAAGGTGTGGGTCGTGTGATCGCGGCCTGCCAGCAGGCAGGTATCGTCCACATCGATTTCATTACCGAGCAGCCGCACGGCTGATATCCATTCCCGGCCGGGGTCTGATCCCCGGCCAATTTCGGGAGAGTAGACACCATGGGCATGAATGTCGGCTCAGACAGCACGACAGAGGATGAAGGTATTGTCGATATCAATACCACGCCCCTGATTGACGTCATGCTGGTGCTGTTGATCATGCTGATCATCACCATTCCGCTTCAGACGCATTCAGTTTCGATCGACCTGCCGCAGGGTAATCCCCCGCCGTCTTCTGTCCAGCCGGACCCGGTTGTGGATACTGTGGCGATCGATTTTGACAACACTATCACCTGGAATGGTGAACCGGTTCCGGATGATGCAGCCCTTCAGGCCCGTTTTTCGGAAGCGGCAGCCCAGCCGGTCCAGCCCGAGATGCACATCCATCCGGATCGTCTGGCCAGCTACAAGGTTGTGGCACGGGTTCTGGCTGATGCGCAGCGCCTGGGTGTGAGCAAGCTTGGCATTATGGGCAGCGACCAGTTCATGGATGCGCAGTAAGGCTTCTGCATTCCTGATAATGGTATGAATCCGCATGACAGAACGGCCCTTCCGCAAGGAAGGGCCGTTTTTTCGTACCATCATGCAAGATGTCAAAACTGCCTATTTTAAAGGCAGCCGGCCTGTTTCACCTGTGACATTAAAGCCACGAAATACACATTGTTGACGGTGAGATCGGCTTGGTCACGCAGGAACATTCATGGCAGGAATATGGAATATTTCTTGTTTTTTAGGGGGATAGAGCTTATTTGCCCCTTCCGGCAACGGTGTGTTGTCAGATAGATAAACAGCCCGTTGCATTTTTTGAGCTTTCCGTGTCCATGTGTATTTCTTAAGTCAACATATATGCGGAATGTTTAGTTTCCGTAACTACTTCAGCATTACCGAACAGGACGGGACCTGCTGGTAGGAAGGCAGACGGGGATGGCTGCCGCTGGAAAACAAAACCGTATGGCAGCCCCGAAAAGCGGTGCGCCAGACAGATTTGCGGGGGAATGAATGAAGACGGGCCGGGATTTCTATAGCGCAGTGATACGTCAGGTACGGAACGCGGGGGGACGCACCGGACTTGCGGGACTGTGCATGCCGGGGCTGAAAACGCGCCTGCGTGCCATGTCGTGCCTTGTGGGCACGGTCTGCATTGCCTCGGGTGCTGATGGCTGGGCGCAGGCGGCAACCACCACCACGCAGCCGGCGCAGCAGCATGCGACGACAAAGACGGGTGCGACGCCTGCCGCCAGGCACACCACGACTGCCGCTACCGCGCAGCCCGCCGGGCTGGTCAACCATCAGGCTCCCGAAGTCATCAACGTGGCGCGGTCCCGTCAGGCCAATGACGGCGGCGGCGGCATGATGCGGCTGGAAACGGCGCCGCATGCGGTCCAGACCGTGGGCAAGCAGTTCATTGACATGCGCAGCCCGACCAGCACGGCGCTCGATCTCGTCAAGAATCTGCCCAGCATGAACGTGACCACGCCTGATTCGTCAGGCATGGAAGGCGGCCAGATCCAGACCCGCGGCCTGACCGATCTGGATATGGGTCTCATGGTTGATGGCGCCCCGGCTGCCGCTGCCAAATACATGGCGGAAGACATCGATTCCGAAAACCTGGATAGCGTCGAAGTCACGCCGGGCAGTTCCGGCACCGACCTGCCGGTCATGTCGGCGGCGGGCGGCGTGATGAACGAGCATTCGCACACGGCATCGCACAAATTCGGCGGCATGACGGATTTCTCCTACGGGACGAACAACCTGTCGCGTGAATTCATCCGTCTGGAATCGGGCGACATCGGCAAGACCGGCCTGCGCAGCTACTTCTCGTTCTCCAACACGCATGCACGGTCGTGGATGGGGTCGGGCATCAACCAGCGCAAGCATATTGATTTCGGTCTGCAGAAGGACTGGAACAACGGTTCCACGGCCCGGCTGTTCCTGTCATGGAACTCGGAAGATTTCACCATCGACGCCTATCCCGACAGCACGGCATTCGAAGCCTACAAGCACGGTGGCACGGGCTATGGTCGCAATTCCGATCCGACCAGTGACAACTACTGGAAGAACAACAACGACCACTGGAACCAGATCTTCCTGACGGCGCCGATCCACGTCGTGCTGCCCGCCAAGTTTACGTTCGACCTGCAGTCCTATTTCAGCTTCGGTCAGGGCTGGGATGCTTCGCCGGGTAATAACACCGCGTACGGCGCCAACTACTCCCCATCCGAAGGGCGCAACTATACCGACTACTTCCTCGAAAACGAGTCCCGTCAGGTCGGTGTAGTGGCCAAGCTGGGTTATGATATCGACCGGCACAACCACGTTTCGGTTGGTTACTGGTATGAAAACAACCAGACGATCCAGTCCTATCCGCTCAGCTACACCATGGCGAATGGCGCGGCTCCCAGCCCCAATGCCTCGGCGTACCAGAATACGTATTCAAACGAGACGTTTGGCGTATCGGGTGTGAATGCGGGCTATGAACTGCATGCCCTGTTCATTCAGGACACAGCCAAATATTTCAATGACAAGCTGCAGATTCACGCAGGCTTCAAGTTCGTCATGTCCGATGCATGGAACAAGGGCTGGAATTCAGCCGCCAATGGCTGGACCTATGGCAAGAACCTGACGCCGGGGGCATCCGTTGGCCATAATGGCGCCAATACCACCGAACCGCTGCCGCAGCTTTCGATCGGCTATACCTTCAACGATCACCATCAGATCTATATCAATGCCGAAGGGGACTACCGCCAGCCGTCCGCCGTTGATCTGGGGTGGCTGACGCCTGTAACGGGTCAGTCGATGCTGAAGAACCAGTATTCCATCAAGGAAGAACTGGGCTATCGCTATCACGACAAATACGTGATGTTTGATCTGGCGCTGTTCAACTACAACGTGACCAACCGCCTGATGGACACCTATATCGGTGCGAACCAGTACATGCCGATCGAGGCGGGCAACCAGACGATGCGTGGTTTCGACGCCATGGTTGCCACCCGTCCGTTCCATGGTTTCAGCCCGTACGCATCGTTTGAATACCTGCATGCGACCCAGGATTCGAACGTCACGGACCCCACCTCGGGCATTACCTATGCCGCGAAGGGCAAGCAGGCGATCATGGCGCCGCATATCATGGCGAATTTCGGCCTGACCTATAAGTACAAGGGCTTCTTCGCCAACGGCAGCGTGCATTACACCGGTGCGCAGTCCGTGGCACTTGATAACAGCGAGCGCATTCCCGGCTACGTGACGGATACCCTGTCGCTTGGCTATCACTTCAAGCCGTTCATGTATGCGAAGTCGCCCACCTTCCGCCTGAACTTCACCAACCTGACCGGCTCCATCGTCCGGACGGGCGCGATGGGTGCGATCTATCACGCTGGCACCCAGGGTGGTTACCCGGTCTATTACGGTGCGTCCTCGGCCATGGGCCGCTATGCGAATGGCAACTCTTTCATGGTTGAACCGCGCTTCACCATGACAGGCACCATTTCCACCTCCTTCTGATCATTAATCGCGCACGGGGAACCCCGCCTTTGCTCCAAAGGCGGGGTTCTTTGTGTCAGGACCATCGCACATGGCGGAAAAAGCCATGCAGCAGGGGAATGGAACTGTGACAACGGGCACGACACACCCGGTTGATGAAATGCTGCCAGCGGGCATGCTGTTTGCCTTTGGTCTCCAGCACGCACTGGTGATGTACGCGGGCACCGTGGCGGTGCCGCTTATCTTTGCCGCCGCCATGCACATGTCAGCCGCCCAGACGGTGTTGCTGATCAATTGCGGGCTGATGACATCGGGCATCGCCACGATCGTGCAGAGCATCGGCTTCTGGAAATTCGGCTCCCGCCTGCCCATCGTGCAGGGGTCATCCTTCGCCATGCTGGCATCCATGCTGCTGATCGGGCAGATTTATGGCGTACCCTCGGTTTTCGGCGGGGTGATCGGGGCCGGGCTGGCGATGGTGCTTCTGGCGCCGGTCATGGCGCGGCTCATGCGGTATTTTCCGCCGGTCGTGATCGGCTGCCTCATCACCATAATCGGTCTGACGCTGGTTCCGGTGGCCGGGCGCTGGATTGGGGGCGGGACACCGGGTGCGCCCGGTTTCGGCAGTGTTGCGAACCTGCTGCTGGCCTTTGTCACCATCCTCATCACGGTGGCGGTACAGGCATGGGGCAGGGGATTCCTGGCCAATATCAGCGTACTGGTGGGGCTGATCGCGGGCAGCATTCTGGCGGCGCTGTGTGGCATGGGACATTATGGCATGGTGGCGGATGCGCCATGGTTTGCCGTCAGCATGCCCTTTGCGTTCGGCCTGCCGGAATTCCACCTTATGCCGGTGGTCATCATGCTGCTGAGCATGGTCATCATTGTTGCGGAAACCACCGGCAACTGTCTGGCCATAGGTCGTGTGGTTGACCGGCCCGTAACGGATGCAACCATCGCGGGCGCCCTGCGGGCCGATGGGCTGTCCACCGTGCTGGGCGGACTGTTCAACAGCTTTCCCTACAATGCCTTTACGCAGAATACCGGGCTTATCGCCATAACCGATATCCGCAGCCGCTTCGTTGTGGCGGCGGCGGGCGTGGTGATGATCGTGCTGGGCCTGTTCCCCAAGCTGGGTGCGCTGATCGCGGCCTTGCCGCCACCGGTTCTGGGGGGCTGCGGGCTGGTCATGTTTGGCATGACCACGATCGGCGGCGTGCGCGAACTCCTGCATGTTCCCTTCGAGGGCACGCGTAATGGCCTGATTGCCGCCGTGTCCATCGGGCTGGGCGTGCTGCCCATGGCGTGCCCTGACCTGTTCACCCACCTTTCCGGATTGTGGCGACTGTTGCTGGGCAACGGCGTGCTGCTGTGCATCCTGTCCGGTGTTCTCCTGAACCTGCTGGTGGGTGCAGGGGAAACCGATGCGGCGGATGGGAAAGGAGAACGGTCCGGCTCCTGAACCGGGCTAGAGGGTGTTATGCACTTTGGGCGAGCAGTTGAGCGGCATTTCTGAGCATGAAGCCAGCGAAGGCGATGGTGTGCATTGCGGCGAGGGTTGAGGCGCAGCGCTCGTAGTCTTTTACGAGCCTTCTGCACCGTGTCGCCCATGCGAACGATCTCTCCACGATCCATCGTCGGGGCAGCAGCACAAAACCCCGCTTTGCCTGAGGCAGCCTGACGATTTCGAGGGTGATATCCTGCTCTCTGGCAGCTTTCGCCGGTTTTGATCCGGTATAGCCCTGATCAGCCCATGCCAGTTCAACGCTACCGTCTGTTGCCTGCTGAATGGCTTGCGCGAGCGGAGCGACTTCTGCCCGATCATCTCTGTCTGCCGGGGTGACGTGCAGGGCCAGAAGATGCCCTAGGGTGTCGACCGCCATGTGCAGCTTCGATCCCTTTTTTCTTTTCGCGCCATCATACCCGGCGCGTGAACCACTCTCAGGGGTTGAGCGCAGTGTCCGGCTGTCGATAATCGCCGTTGTCGGCTCGGCCTGCTTTCCTGCAGCCAGACGCAGCACGGCCCGGAGATCGTGGACGACAACCTCGAAACATCCTGCGTCCATCCAGCGCCGGGATTGCTGATAAACCGCAGTCCACGGTGGCAGATCGTTCGGCATCGCGCGCCATGCTATACCGTAACGGATCACATACCGCAGGCCGTTGAACAACTCTCTCAGATCATGATGTCGCTGCTCTGCATCCTCTTTCATCAGAAGGAGATAGGGAACAATCAGAGACCACTCTTCGTCACTGATATCAGACGGATACGGTTTGCGAGCAGTATTCATCCACATATTCTGCAACAATTACACAAAAAAGTACATAACACCCTCTAGGGATGGGTCAGCGCGTGGCGGTGGCTGATGCCGGGCGGAAGGGGAGCAGCCGGGCGGCACTGCACAGCATGCCGGTAAAGGCGACAATGGACCCGAAGCCAAGGCAGCTCCGTTCCGCGTCATGCGCGATCAGGCCAAAGGCCATGGCCACGCACATGGCACCCGTCGCCTGTCCGCATTGCCGTGCGATCTGGACCATGCCCGAGGCACTGCCCGACCGCCCCGCCGGGGCGGTGACCATCATGATGCGGTTGTTTGGCGGCTGGAAAATGCCGAATCCCATGCCCGCTACCGCAATGCGCCACGCAATGTCGAACCAGCCGGGATCGGGTGGCAGAAGGTAGAGGGCCAGAAAACCCACCGCCGTCACGCACAGCCCGATCGAGGACAGGATGGCTGCGGGCACCTTATCCGCCAGTCGGCTGATGACGGGGGCCACGGCCATGATTCCGACGGGCCATGGCGTCATGAGCAGCCCGACGATGGAGGGCGGATAATGGAACAGGGCCTGTAGCGTGAACGGAAACGAAACCATGAACAGGTTTGACGAAACAAAGCCCAGAAACCCCACAAGCGTGCCCATGCGGAAGGCGGGGATGCGCAGCATGTCGACCGGGAACATGGGATGCGCCTGCCCGCGCTGACGGCGCACCAGCAGCCAGCCCGCCACAATCCCGGTCAGGGCCAGCAGCACGACCCGGCTGGTATCCGCGTGGTGGGCAATGGAATCACCCGCCATGATCAGCGCGCCGAAAGCCAGCACGTTCAGCACCGCGCTTGTCCCGTCAAACGATGACGGATTGATGGGCGTGCGCGGCAGGGAGATCAGCGCCAGCACAAGGGCGGTCAGCCCCAGCGGAATGTTGATGAGGAACAGCCACGGCCACGTGGCGAAGGACAGGATGATGGAGGCCACGGTGGGTCCGGCACCCACGCCCATTGCCACCATCACACCGTTCAGCGCGATGCCGCGCCCGATGATGGCATGGGGATAGATGAAGCGGATCAGCGCAATGCTGACGCTCATGATGCACGCGCCGCCCACGCCCTGTACCGCACGGGCGAGGGACAGGACCAGCAGCGTGTGGGACAGGGCGCAGAACAGGGAAGCCACGGTAAACAGCGCCAGCCCAAGCTGGCACAGCCGCGAAAACCCGATCCGCGTGCCAAGGGCCGCCATCGGCAGTAGCGAGACCACGCTGGCCAACTGGTAGGAATTGACGATCCACACCGCCGAGGCGGGTGAGACATGCAGGTCCGCCCCGATGGTTGGCAGCGCCACATTGGCAATGGCGTAGTCAAGCAGGGCAAGCAGCACGGACAGCGCCACGGCGGTCATCGCGCGTACGCGTGCCGCGCCATGCAGGCCTTCGCCTTCGATCAGGACAGGTTTTACGTGGGGAGACATGGGCACGGGCTTTTCGGGCGATGGGGGCAATATGTTCTGATTGGTAAACGATATGCGAGCGTGCCACCTGCATCAACACCCGTCCGGGGCGGGGCAGGTATGGCGATGGCCCGAAAGCCGCGCGGTCAGTCCTGTGCCGCCAGCGCGCGCTGGCCGATATCGTGGCGGTAGACGGCATCGGGCCAGTCGATCGCCTTTACGGCCTGATAGGCATGGTCGCAGGCTTCGCGCAGCGTGTCCGCCGCCGCACATACGGCCAGAACGCGGCCACCGGCAGCCACCAGGCGACCTTCATCATCCAGCTTCGTGCCTGCCTGGAACACCTGCACGCCGGGTATGGCCGCGGCGGCTTCAAGATTGCGGATGGCCCCGCCCGTGACCGGTTTGCCCGGATAGCCCCGCGCGGCCATGACCACGCTTATGGAGGACTGGCTGGAAAAACGGATATCGGTCCGGTCCAGTTCGCCCGCCGCCACGGCGGCAAGGGCGGCCAGCAGGTCGCTTTCCAGCCGGATCAGCAGGGCCTGTGCTTCCGGGTCGCCCAGCCGCACATTATATTCAATCAGCTGCGGTCCCTGCGGTGTCAGCATAAGGCCCGCGAAGATGATGCCGGTAAACGGCGTGCCCCGTCGCGCCATCTCGCGCAGCATGGGGCGCACCAGCAGGTCAAGGGCGGCTTCCTGCCGGTCGCGGTCGAAGCCGGTGGGGGGCGAGACCGCGCCCATGCCGCCGGTGTTGGGGCCGGTATCGCCATCGCCAATACGCTTGTGGTCCTGTGCGGCACCAATCAGCACGGCGGTTTCCCCGGCGCAGAAAGCGAACAGCGAGACCTCATCGCCGATCAGGCAGTCCTCGATCACCACGCTGTGGCCTGCCTGACCCAGCGTGCCGTCCGTCATCATGTCGGTGATCGCCTGTTCGGCTTCCGCGACACTCTGCGCGACGACAACGCCCTTGCCCGCGGCAAGTCCGTCTGCCTTGACCACAACGGGCGCGCCGTGGCGGCGCACGTAATCCAGCGCGGGCCGTGCCGCGTCGAATCGTGCCCAGCCTGCTGTGGGAATGCCCGCCGCGTCGCATATTTCCTTGGTGAAGGTCTTGCTGCCTTCCAGTGCCGCCGCCGCCTGCGTGGGTCCGGCACAGGCAATGCCGGCTTCGCGGCAGGCATCAGCGATTCCTGCGACCAGCGGTGCTTCGGGGCCGGGAATGACAAGGTCGATGCGCTCACGCCGCGCCAGCGCGATCAGTCCGGGTACGTCATCCGCGCGCACGGCGCAGTTCGTGCCCAGCGCCGCCGTGCCCGGATTGCCCGGCGCGATGAACAGGGCGTCCAGAAGCGGCGACCGCGCAATGGCAGTGGCCATGGCATGTTCACGTCCGCCCGATCCAACCAGCAGCACCCGCATCACTCTCGTACCTTCCGTTTTTCATCTCTGCCCTTTCGGGGTGGCCGTCTCTATCATACCTTGGGCGAATGGATGAACAGTTTCCCGACTCGGGGCCCATCATGGGCGGCAACACACCTGAATTTTCGGTTTCCGAAATTTCGGGCGCCATCCGCCGTACGCTCGAAGGTACGTTCGGCCGTATCCGCGTGCGGGGCGAGATTACCGAATTCAAGCGCTACCCGTCGGGGCATCTGTATTTCTCGCTCAAGGATGAAGGGGGCAAGCTGTCCTCCGTCGTGTGGCGCGGGACGGTCTCGCGCCTCGGGCTGAAACCCGAAAACGGGCTGGAAGTCATCGCCACGGGCAAGATTTCCGCGTACGGCGAGCGGTCATCATACCAGATGGTGATCGACCGGCTGGAATATGCGGGCGAGGGGGCATTGCTGGCCCGCATTGAACGCCTGCGGCTGCGGCTGGCGGCCGAAGGGCTGTTCGATGCCGGGCGCAAGCGGGCGCTGCCCTTCCTGCCCCGTGTCATCGGCGTGGTGACATCGGCGCAGGGTGCGGTGCTGCATGATATCCGCACCACCATTGCCCGCCGCTTTCCCCTTCCGGTTCTGGTCTGGCCGGTGCCGGTGCAGGGAGAAGGCGCGGCGGAACGGATCGCCCATGCGATTGCCGGTTTCGATGCTGTTGACGGCAGGGGAAGCGTGCCCCGTCCCGATGTGCTGATCGTGGCGCGTGGCGGGGGTTCGCTGGAAGACCTCATGGCGTTCAACGACGAAGTCGTGCTGCGTGCGGTGGCAGCCTGCCGCATTCCGCTCATTTCCGCCGTCGGTCATGAGACGGATACCACCCTGATCGATTTTGTATCCGACTGCCGTGCCCCAACCCCCACGGCGGCGGCGGAAATGGCGGTGCCGGTCCGCATGGAGCTTGAGGCCGGCCTGACACAGCGTGAGGCCCGCCTGCGCAGCGGTCTTGCGCGCAGCCTGCAACTGGCCCGGGCGCGTCTTGACCGGGCGGCAGCCAGCCTGCCGGACCTGCCCGCCGTGGTGGAGGGCGCCCGGCGGCGGCTGGATGACCGGAGTTACCGGCTGGATCTGGCGTTACCCACCCATATGCGCCACCTGCGCGCCAGCCTGCGCAGCGCATCCGACCGGCTGCCCGCCCCGCAGATGATCCTGGCGCTGCGCCGCGCGGACCTCGCCCGTGTGGATACGGCGTGCCAGCAGGCGATGACGGCGTACATCAACCGGCGCGAAGCCACGCTGGGCGGCCTGCGTGTACCGCCTGCGGTGCTGGTGTCACAACTGCGCGCCTGCGCCAGCCGCCTTGCGGGAGAGGGTGGGCGACTGGCTTCCCTCTCTCCGCAGGCCGTGCTGGAACGGGGTTACGTGCTGGTGACGGATCGGAAGGGCAAGCCACTTTCGCAGGCGGCGCAGGCGCGCAGGGCAGCACAGGTCGTCCTGACCTTCGCCGATGGAAAGGTTGCCGCCCGTCCCCTGCCATCGGGTGAGGCCGCGCAGCAGATTCTCGATCTGTAACGCATTACGGACAAGGCATATGACAGCATGACACGATGGACACGACTATACGCCACAGGCATGGTTTTCATGGCGCTGGCTGGCTGCACGCATCAGCCGCACCAGCCCCGCCCGCGCGTGGCGGGAGCCGCGGCATCCGTGCCGGGACGTATCCCGCCGCAGGGTTTCGCTCCTGGCCTGACCGGGGAAGAAGGGGCACCCCCGCCGGGTGTCGTCCTGACCAATGACCCGTCCGCCCCGGCTGACACGCCCCTGTGCGGTCATGCCGTGCGCGAAGCCAACAGCATCGGGGCGACGGTACATCCGGACATTACGCCCGTGGTCAGCAGTTGCGCGGCCAATGCCTGTTTCGATGCGCAGACGGGCACCTATATCGCGGCGGATGGCAGCCGCCGGGTCTGTCGCTAGACCAGCCCGCGTAATTCCGTATGGGTCATATACCGGGTATGGTCGGACCAGAGCCATATTCCAATTGACTTTGCGTGTGGGGATGGTTGACCCTTGAGCTACCATGACCGTCCCTACATCATCCGGTACGACAGGTGATTCACAGGCGACAGTGCACATGTTCCCCCTCAGGCGCATGCTGTCGCTGCCTGAGGCTGCGGAATATATCGGCATTACGCTGCTGCGGCTGCGCTGCCTGCGCCTTGTGCGCGCCGGGCCGCATGCCGCCATGCGCAACGGGCGTGAAGTGATGTTCCGGACCGAGGATCTGGATGCGTATGTGGATACGCTCTACCGTCGCGCCAACATCTCCCATGCCGAACAGGCCCGGCATCGTAACGAATGGCGTGGCAGGATCGCGGGTCTGTCCGATACGGCGCGGGGCAGCATTTCCGATTCCTTCATGCAGATCGTGACGCGTGACGAACTGCTGGAAACCGGGACGAACCGGGGGTTCCGGGTGCTGTTCCTCGGCGGGCTGTGCCTCATTTTCCTTTCCCATACGCCGCTGATCTGGCGGCTGTAGCGCAACAGGACGCCCATTTCGGGGCAGATGCATTTTTTGGCTGTGCGGGTATGTTCTTTCGCCATACGATCCGCTACGCAGAAACCACGATAGCGGAACAATAATGGATCGGATAATGACAGGTATGCGCAGCAGCATTATGGCCCGGACCGGACACGCGCGCCTGCGGGGCGCGTTTTTTGGGGCGGCCCTTGCGCTGACCCCGGCCATTGCCATGGCGCAGGATGCGGGCAACCAGCAACAGCAGAGCCCCCCCATCCTGCCCATGCCGCCGGTGCCCGACTTCAAGCCGCTGCCTGCCGGTACCCGGCCCGCAGCACCTGTCATCGGCATTTTCAACACACAGCAGATCATGGCGCAGTCCACTGCCGTGCAGAAGCTGCAGACCGAACTGGGTACGCGGCGCGAAGCCCTGGTGCGTGATGTCCGGGCGGAGGATGCCCAGCTTCAGGCCCTGCGCCAGTCCATCATCAAGGCGGGAAAGGCCCCCACGCCCGAGCAGCAGCAGGACCTGCAGAAGCGTGTGATGGCTGACCGGACCAAGTTCGGCAACCGTAACCGCATCCTTGAAGAGGACGCGCAGGTCGCCCTCAATCAGGTCCAGCGTGAAATGCAGCAGGTCGTCAGCGCCATTGCCGCGGCACGGGGCATGACCATGGTGCTGCAGGCTGGCACTGCCGCCCTGCATGACAACAGCCTTGATATCAGCGATCAGGTTGTGACCTACCTCAATCAGGCGCTGCCGACCGTCTACCTGCCCGGACCGACGGAAGACCCCGAGGAAATTGCCAAGAGCGGCAAGTACCCCGTCATGCCGTTCCAGCCCAGCGATAATGGCGGCGGCGAGTAATACAGACCCGATCATCCAGTCCCTGCGGTCCGGTACCGCAGGGCTGGCATGATTTATGCCAGAAGATCTGCCGTAATGGCCCCGGTGACCGCAATGGCATCGGCTGCGGCAAGGCGGACCAGATAGCCGCGTTTCCCCCCGTTTATGATGACATAGGGCTGCATCAGCGCTTCCTGCGCCAGCGCGGTGCGCACGCGGCGGCGCTGTCCGAACGGGCTTATGCCGCCCACGCGGAAGCCGGTGTTACGCTCGGCTACGGCAGGCGGCATCATTTCGGCTGACTTGCCGCCAAATGTAGCAGCCACCTTCTTCATGCTGATGCTCTCGGCCACCGGTACCACCACGCAGGCCGGTTTCCCGTCCACCAGAACCATGAGCGTCTTGAATACCCTTGCTGGTTCCTCCCCGATGGAGGCCGCGGCATGGTTGCCCGTCTGCCCGGCAGCAGGGTCATATCTGTATTCAATGACCGTAAATGCGATGCCTGCCTTTTCCAGTGCGGCGGCGGCGGGTGTTGCCTTGCTCATGCATGTAACTCCGGCTCGGGCACCGCCTGCACGTAGCAGCCCTGCGGCTGGGGACCGGGCAGGCACAGGCGGATGATCTGCGGGGCGATGGCCTGCGGTGTGGTCAGGCTGGCCATATCCAGCGCGGGCATGGCCAGTCGGCGCAGGCGGGTGGCGACCATGCCGGGTTCAAACAGGTTGATGCGTAAGGCGCTGTGCGGGGGCAGTTCCTGCGCCCATGTCCGGACAATGGCGTCCTGTGCCGCACGGCTTGCCGCCACCATGCCCCAGAACGGGGCGGGCTGGCAGGCATGGCGGTCCGTCAGGAAAACCGCCCGTCCCGCCTGCGAACGTTCCAGCAGGGGGGCGAGCGTGCGGATAAGCCGCCATGTCACGCCCGGTCCTGCATGCAGCGCGCGTTCCATGTCCTGTGGCCGGATATGGGGCAGGGGGGAAAGCAGCCCCAGTTCCCCGGCACAGTGGACCAGAATATCCAGCCCCCCTTCCTGAAGGGCTATGGAGGGACCAAGCGTATCCAGCCGTTCGCCATCCAGCAGGTCCAGCGGCAGCAGGACGGCGTCCTGCTTCGCATGCTGGCGGATCAGATCATCCGTCTGTTCCAGCCCGCCCTGCGTGCGCGCCACCAGAATGCAGCGTGCCCCCGCCTGTGCGAGGGCTACGGCAACCGCGCGCCCGATCCCGCGGCTGGCCCCGGTTACAAGGGCGGTACGCCCGTGCAGGTCTGGACTGGCGGGCTGGTCGTTCATGCAGGTTCGGGGTGGTGTTCGGCTTCGTAATCCACCAGTTCGATCGGGTAGTCACCGGTAAAGCAGGCATCGCAGTAACGGTTGCACGCGTCCTTGCGGTCCTTGTAGCCCAGCGCGCGGTACAGCCCGTCGAAGGAGATGAAGGCGAGGCTGTCCACACCGATCAGCTTGGCCATTTCCTCGACATTGTGCTGTGCGGCGAGAAGCTGGCCGCGTTCAGGCGTGTCGATCCCGTAGAAACATGAATGCGTGGTGGGCGGCGACGAAATGCGCATATGCACTTCCTTCGCGCCCGCTGCGCGCACCATGTCCACGATCTTGCGCGATGTCGTGCCGCGCACGATGGAATCATCCACCAGCACCACGCGCTTGCCATCCAGCACGGGGCGGTTGGTGGAATGTTTCATCTTCACGCCCAGATTGCGGATCTGGTCGGTCGGTTCGATGAAGGTGCGGCCCACGTAATGGTTGCGGATGATGCCCAGTTCGAACGGGATACCGCTTTCGGCGGCGAAGCCCATGGCAGAAGGGACACCGGAATCCGGCACGGGTACGATCACATCTGCTTCCACCGCACTTTCGCGCGCCAGCTCGACGCCGATCTGCTTGCGGGTGTCATACACGGCCTTGCCATCCATGACGGAATCGGGCCGGGCAAAATAGATGTATTCGAACACGCAGAAGCGCGACTGCTTGCTGCCAAACGGCTTGAGGGAACGGATGCCGTCATCATTGATGATGACGATCTCGCCCGGCTCCACGTCGCGCACGAACTCGGCCCCCACGATGTCCAGAGCACAGGTCTCGCTTGCCAGCACCCATGCGCCTTCCGTGCCGTTTTCCTCCCGGATGCGGCCAAGGATGAGCGGTCGTACCCCCAGCGGGTCACGCACGCCAATCAGTGCCTCACGCGACAGGACAATAAGCGAATACGCACCCAGCACCTGCTTGAGCGCATCGATCAGCCGGTCCACCACATTCGCGTAGAGCGATATGGCGATGAGGTGGATGAACACCTCGCTGTCGGTGGTGGACTGGAAGATGCAGCCGCGGCGCACCAGCGCCTTGCGCAGGGTTTCGGCATTGGTCAAGTTGCCGTTATGGGCAACCGCGAGGCCACCGAATTCGAAATCGGCAAACAGCGGCTGCACGTTACGGATAAGCGTGGCACCCGTAGTGGCGTAGCGGTTATGGCCAACCGCGCAGTGGCCGGGCAGGGTGGCCATGACGCGGGAATCACCAAACACGTCCCCGACCAGTCCCAGTCCCTTATGGGTATGAAAGCGCGTGCCGTCATACGACACGATGCCTGATGCTTCCTGCCCGCGATGCTGGAGCGCATGCAGCCCCAGTGCCGTCAGGGCGGAGGCGTCATTGATGTTCCATACGCCAAATACCCCGCATTCCTCATGCGGCTTGTCATCATCGTGTCGCCACTGGGCGGCGATATCGTCGCGTTCCGACTGCGTGGGGGAATTGTCGGAAGCGGCATGGAGGCGGGTGCGGGACATGGTCAGCGATCTTTCCTTGACGGACGGAGGCGGCGGGTACCGACGAAAGGTTCAGATGGGCGCGTCATGCCGCGTCCCGGCGGGTTGCGCAAGATGCACATGGAAGTTATCGGGCGAGAAAGCCTTCAGATAGGCCATGCTGGTGCCGATAAGGGGCGTAATGCGGCTTGAGCGCATCACATCGGGCCATTCCTCCTGCGGTACAAGGGCAGTGATGCCGGCATAGAGCACCACAAGAAGGATATAGCCCCGCGCCAGCCCGAACAGCAGGCCCAGCACACTGTCCAGCCCGGACAGGATGGAACCCTGTACCGCCCGTCCTGACAGATGGGCAGTCGTGGTGAAAATAACAAGAAGGACCAGAAACAGCACGACGAAGGACGTGATGGCGGCCAGCGTGTGGTTACTGATCCATTGCGCGGCATAGGGTAGCAGCGCGCCATACCAGGCTACCGCCAGCACTGTCGCCATGACCCAGGCGGCAAGCCCCAGTACTTCGCGCGAGAATCCACGTACTGCACCAACTATTGCCGACAGGCCGACAATGGCGATGCCTGTGATGTCAATCCAGTTCATGCTTGCCGATTATGCTGGGTGTCGGCAGGCATATAACGGGCACGGCCCCGGTCATCTGTCGCACTGTTCTCCGTTATTCGGCCAGCGGCCAGCTTATGCCACCGCCATGGCAGCGCGCATAGGCAAAAAAGTGGAGGCCAGCCATTTCCCCGCGTGGGCACGTAGTCGGGTTTCAGGGCAGTTTGGTGGTGCGAATTTTCCACGGACGCTTGCGCGCAAGGGCTGGGCCTGACTTGCGCTCCGTCGTGTTCAGGGCCAGCAGCAGGTTGCCCATGCGGGTGCGGCGGTCAAGCTCGATCCATACATCCTCAGGGCTGACGGCCTGTGCCGCCCAGATTTCCAGCAGATGGACCAGCACATCCGCACTATGGGCGATCAGGCCCGCGCGGTCTTCCGTCATGAGATCCATCACGCACTGTTCGGCCGCACAGGTAAAAGCCCGCCCCGCGCGACGGGCGCGGGCAGGGTCCTGTGTCGTATCCTTGCCGGGGATGGCACGGCCCGACCGGTCCTGAAACGGGCCAAGCGCATGGGCCGCACCCGACTGGCTGGCTGGCGTGTGATGGGGGCGGGACATGAAACGATGATGGGGATTATTTCACGTGCGGTCAACAAGACCCGTCCCGTATCGGCCCAGTGTTTTTTCAGGTCGGATTGAGCAGGGCATGCGCTGGATTGCGATCCGTTGCATACGCGACAGGACAGGGCCAGCACCTGGCATTGTGTGCATTTGATCATTGCGGAATGGTAAAAATGATCCGGGGGCGACTTCCCGTCTCCTGTTTCCTGCCCCGCCTGAGACACACCTTCTGGCAGCGTTGGAAAGCTGATCCTGAACAGGGAGGAAGACAGGGAGCAAAAGGTAAGAGATAACCCCAGATGGTAATATCTCTTTTCCACGGTGTCAGATGGCGCGTCGTAATGGTGTCGCCGATGATTTTCCTACACCATTACATGAACAGGGTCACCGCTCAGCGGGCTATGCCCCCCATTGATGTGCCGGGGGAGATGATGGTGGTAATCAGGCCAAAGAATTTATAGAATTTGTTGCTCGAAGAGTTGGCAATATAAATCAGGTCCCGATCCCGCATCATGAATTTCTGTGCTAGGAAGAAACTGGCCGGATTCATCATATCCAGCTGGTAAATGATGGGCGCAGTGGTTGCATTCTGGTCTACTGGCATGCCCAGTCGCCGCAGAATATCAGCATTTTCAAAGCGGAACACATAAACCGCATTCGGATCGGCGCGCGAATCAATCGGGCCGCCATTGCGGGAGACAGCTTCGGCCATGGTCAGTGTCGGGGTCGTGAACTGGGTCTGGGTAACCCGGCCGCTGGCGCCGAAAACCGTGAAGCTGCGGGGCTGGAAGGTCAATTGCACACGGTCGCCCGGCTGCACCACGATGTTCTGCTGTGGGTCAATTTCTATCGTTTTCAGCGGCATCTCGGCGATGCGTCCGTTACGGGTCAGCCGGACGGTATAATCCTCATGCGCCTGAGCGGGATGGTCCTGTCCCCCGGCGAGGGCGATGACATCCAGAATCCGTTCGCGGTTGGGGGTCAGCGAAATGCGGCTGGGATGCTGGACAGCGCCATAAACCATGACCGAATTGGCGATATCGGTGGCGATACGGACCATGACCTGCGGCGACTGGGATTTGCCTTTCAGTTGCGCGGTGATGGCCTCAACGGCCTGACTGGTCGTCAGACCCGCTACATGCACCTGACCTGCAAAGGGGACCGTAATGTTTCCGGCACTATTGACACTGAGCAACGGCAGGCTGGAACTGCTGGAACTGCTAGGTATCGCATTATTTCCTGGCGCCATGCCAATTAGAGGGGGGCTGAAAAGCGCGCTACCGACTTCATATATCGCAACCTGTAGCACATCACCCGGGCCGATTGTGTCATTCCTGGTTTGATGGACCGGCGCGTTTCCACTATCCAGATTGCTGAACTGGGGGGGGGCTTCACTTTCGAGCAGCGTGATGAGATCCGGGCTGATCTGTACGATCGCGTATCCGACCGTATTCTTTTTCGGGTCGCGCTGCATGTGATTGACCTGCGCTTCTGTCGGACCGCTGTCAGGCAGGGAATTACATCCGGTCAATAGCAACAGAAGCCCCCCCGCGACCGCGAAGCGTCTTTTTCTGCGCATGCTAGATGGAACGGGGCCCAAAGTTTTCGGAAAACAGAAGATGGTCAATGTGACACCGCGGATGAAGGTTTAAGGTGAAGCCGGTAATCAGGGTAGGCAAGGCACATGCATGCATCCAGCACGTCATGGATATAAAGCCCCGAAAAAATGGTGGGGCCTTTTATCAAATTCTGTTTCAACTGACTATAGGTAAAGGCCAGATCTGATATTGGATGTAGCCGTAAAGAAGATTATGAAGGGATATTTCCCTGTGAATCAATGCGCTATTGACTGAACTGTGGGTTGGCAACAGCCTGTATCCCTTTGGCACATCAGTTGAGTCCCATATCCAGTCCTGATGTGTGAGGGGAGGCAGCAGCACCATGCGTTACATGATCGACTACAGCATTAGTTTAAAGCGCATGCCGAATGACCTTCCTTCGTGGTCGTCGGTCTATTGGCAATTCCGTCGCTGGATGATGGCGGGCGGCTTCGATGTAGTGGTGGCCTGATCTGCATATTGCTTTCGGTGCGTAGGGTGTAACCTCTACGGAGGCCATTATAGCCAGCCGGGCTTCCCGCTCAACGCCGGAAAGTGAATCATGCGTTGTATATGGTGGAGGATAAACGCAAAAAGGGATCAAGGTTCCATCTTGGCGGTAGACGGTAGATCTACCTGCCAGACCCTGCATGTCATATCGGCAGTCGTGACGATTATTGTGTCGAGGTCGGACGTTTCGCTGTCACCATTTCGGATACGACGGACGGAAATCCTTGAACTTGGCTTATGTTGATCAGGGCTATATGGGAAAAAAGCCTGCTGCGGCACCCTTGAGGTCGTCAGCTTGCCTGCGACCAGACGAAGCTTGGTTCTACTCTCATGCTGATGGGTAAGAGATTTTTCGCATGGGCCACACACCTCACAAGCTCATCAGGAATTGCGAGGGTTAAGCCTCAATCTTCGCACGTCTCCATGTTGTCACGGCCGCATGTTTATGCTCTGAAATGCTTAAGATGGTAATATTCTCTACTACATGACGTGCCCCTCTTTTTGTTACCACTCAAAAGAGAGTTCTCGGTTTTTATGGTTTGGGGTTGATGGGATGGCAAGCGTCTCGGGGGGCATGCCCCCGAGACGCGTATCTGGCGACCTGATCCGGTGTCCTGCCATCGTGGGCGCACCGTATTGTAGTCTTCCTCCCAGTCAGCCAGAATCTGGCGGGCATGCGTCAGGGACGTGAACAGCGTTTCGTTGAGAGCCTGAATCAGAAAGCGGTTTGATTGATTTTCCTCAGAACTCTGCGGATATGGGCGATCATCAACCACGCGTGGGATGACGCGATTGTTGCCTCGACATCCTTCGTGAGGCGGCGGCAGCGTCAGGGCCATGCAAAGCTGCGCTCCACGATCCAGCGTTTGGGCAGGACGACGAAGCCTTCGGCCTGATCGCTACGCCTGATGATTTCGATCGTCCATCGACCGAGTTCAGCCAGCGCACCACGCAACTTCTCGCCAGCATATCCCCCGTCACCGATCAGATGGCGAAGCCAGGGAAACAATGAGCGTATTCTGGTTGCTACCAGCGGCGCGCCATCACGATCCTGAACGTCGGCAGGATGTACGACAGCAGCCACGACATGACCCGGCGTGTCGGTTGCGATATGCCGCCTGCGGTCCCTGATCTTCTTGCCCGCGTCATAACCGCGTGGGCCGCCATTTTCAGCGGTTTTAACCGACTGGCTGTCGATAATGCCCACTGAAGGCGTGGCGTCCCGCCCGTCCTGTTCACGCGACAGGATCACGAGAATATGGTTCATGGCTTCCCATCGTTCCTTGCGGATCCAACGGTAGAAATAGCCCTGTAAGGTTGTGAAGGCCAGAAAGTGCCGGGGCAACTGCCGCCATTGGCAGCCGGTCGTGACGATATGGAGGATCGCCTCCACGACCCGGCGCAAATCCGTACGTCGTGGTCTTCCCGGCCGCTTCTTCTCGGGCATCTGCGGTGCAATAGCGCCCACTCCGCATCGCGAAGGTCGCTTGCATATTCCAAGTCGTCCCTTTGATACTACGCGCGGGTGATTTCAGTCTAGGCCATCCTGATCTCATCAGGTTCTCGCAAACCCATGAATCATAACCCGCTGAAATAACCTAACTAATTTTCGGTCAGACACTTACATTCGCCAGCATGTGATCAGTGAATGTGTTCATTAAATTCTGTAACATGTCTCTTAAAGTCCACGCTGTTGACGAGGCTATGGACTTTTCCCAGTCTTTGGCGAGCCGCCTGCAGCGACCGAGCCAAGCGAATGTTCGTTCGACCACCCAGCGGCGAGGCAGGATTTCAAAGTCCTTGGCTGTGTCTGATCGCCTGATGATTTCGACCGTCCATTTTCCCATGCTCGCGAGCGCGGATCGCAGTTTATTACCGGCATAGCCGCCATCGGCGAAGATGTGGCGCAGCCATGGAAAGTGTTTGCGTATTGCCGCCAGGACATCGACAGCCCCGTCACGATCCTGAATGTCAGCGGCATGAACAAGGAGGAAGATCAGGAAGCCGCAGGTATCCGTCAGAATATGGCGCTTGCGACCTTTGACCTTCTTTCCAGCGTCATAACCGGAAATTCCCCCACTTTCCGTGGTTTTCACCGACTGGCTACAATCACGCCCGCGCTCGGGGAGGCCTCACGCCCTTCGATCTCCCGCAGGTTCATGACCAGTACCGTGTTCATCGCTTCGAACAGTCCGGCATCACGCCATGCGTAAAAGTAGCGCCTGACGGTCGAGACCGGTGGAAAGCATTTCGGCAGCAGACGCCACGCACACCCACCCGAGGCGATATAGAGTATCGCGTTTACAACCTCGCGCATATCCGCCGTGCGAGGCCGTCCGCCTCGTTTCGCCGGGGGCACGAACGGCATAATCAAAGCCCACTCGGCATCCGTCATATCCAATGGATATTGCAATCCCTCCCGGCTATGTTCGTGTCGGGCAATACCAGTCCATGCCACCATTCACTCCATCTCTTCGCAAAGACGGATGAATCACAACATGCTGGTATTGTTCAAAAACTTTCGGATTAGGCTCTTAATAAATGGCATGATTTTCTAAATTTCTTTCATGCTAATTGGTTTTTTGCGGGAATCATATGATTTATTTATTGAGTATATTCTGCAGTAATTATTATAAAATACTTTATGTAAACAGAATATGATTTTCTTTTCATGTTTTTTTGTGACCTAATATGAAAAAATCATTTCACATGAATTCGATATTATGATATAAAAAACAACATATATAAACTTTATTTGGCATAAATATGATGAAAATAGATAATAAATCAATAAGTATTGTTATACATGGTGGATGTTTCGAGAAAGATGCAGCCGATGTTGCAAATATACTTATTAATTATAGAAAAACATTTGAAGAATCAGAAATAATATTTTCTATATCCAGTTCGGATTTTATAGATTTCGATCTTTCTAATGAGAAGTCTGTATTTTCGTTTAAGAAAAATATGGTAAGTTTTTGTCATATTGTTAATAAATATGCCGACAAAATAGCTTATTCCTATATGGCTCAGCCTCTTCCTCCTGTTTTTCGGGGGGCACCTAACTGTCATGCCAATCATATGATTGAATCTGCCCGCAATGGGTTGGCATTGGCATCAAGAGAGTTCGTTCTGAGAACTAGGAATGATTTGCTCTTCAAAGATAGATCTATTGTAGAAGAATATATTAAATTATCTGAAAATTACTATAGGAAGGGGAAATATACAGTTTTCTCGTCTCCTGTTATGATTTCTTCACTGTACACGCTTAATCCCTTTGCCGGAGGTAGGTTGCCATTTCATTATAGCGATTGGTTTAACTTCGGCAAGTTGGTTGATATCCGTCCCATATGGGATGTACCTTTGGTTACATTGGATTTTATGACGTACTACAGTACTAATTATTATATGCCAGGAAGTAAGGAAAAAGAACGAAATTTCAATTCACGGACTGCTATAGAGCAGTATGTATATTTTAGCTTTTTTTCTAAAAAATTTAATAAATTCAAGCTTGATTACCATAACGATGATCGCTCTATTATGGAATCCATACAGGTATTATTAGATAATTTTATTATTTCTGATATTTATTATCTAAATGTATATTATCCAAAATACCTAAATGGATTCAATTCATATGGCGATAATAACACAAGAATCATGCAGCGTGCGTGGGAATATTTGTCCACTCATAGAAATGTAAACCCAGCTGAATTTCTTCATGTTCCTCGTGATAAAATCCGTCAGTACGCTCCTGTTATATTCCCACTGAAAATAGGCACGGAGCAACTCCATACGAAAACAGGTTTTCATTTTGGGAAAAGCATTGTTATCCCTTATGATGCGCCGCCAGGTGTTGCGTGCTTCGGCCCCTACATTACGCTAGGACAGGGTTCCTATGCTGCACGTGTTTCTTTGTCTGCTTTGTATCCAGAAGATGAACAATGCACAATAAAAATATCTGCCACAGGAGAGGAGGGAAAAATAGTTCTTGGATCGAGAGAATATAATTTTGATAAGGTTGAAAATTATAGCCATGAATTAGTTTATTTGGATTTTGAATTTGAGAATACGTATGAAAATCTTATCGAATTTGAGATTGTTATCGAGACATTTTCTAAAGTAGATCTTTCAATTGATTATATTTTGCTATCAAAAGTAGAAAATAAGGCAAAAAACAATTTCCCACTTATTAATAAACTTCTAAAAATTTAGGTATATATCTTATTCATTAATTGAATATCGGAGTTGCTCCGATTTTTATCAAGAATTATCTACGTTTTTGGTTGAAGTTCTGACTTAGGATTAGGGCCCGTTAATTTATTGAATGGGGCTGTGACTGATGGTTCATAGGTTTGCGTGGAGGCAAGCCTGTGAACACCTTGTTTCTGTTATCTGAAAGTCAGATGGTAGAGATCGGGTTGTTTTCCCCTCTGGCGCATGAACTGCTGCGGATGGATGATTATCCGTGTGATCCGTAACGGGCTTAAATGAAAAGATCTGCCAAAGGTGTATGATTCCCCTAACAGCCTGTCGGGTTGGGGTGCCCTGTGAAGGGGTGAGGTTGTAAGGTGGTGAGATGAGCAGCTTCATCCCGTTTGACCGGTCTCAGCCGTATCTTCTGCCACCTGATCTGAAGTCGTGGCTTCCGGCTGATGATATGGCGCATTTCATTGTCGCAGCCGTTGAGCGGGTTCCGATGAATGCGTTCTGCGTGCCAGTGCGCACGGGAGGCAAGGCGCAGTATCATCCGCGCCTGATGTTGGCCCTTCTGATCTTCAGTTACGCGAACGGGTTGTTTTCCTCACGCCGGATCGAGAGGGCGACATATCGCGACATCGGTGTGCGCTTCGTGGCGGCGAACCTGCATCCGGATCATGATACGATTGCGACCTTCCGCCGGACGAACCGGACAGCCATTGAAGCTGCATTTGCGCAGGTCCTGCTTCTGACGCGCGAGACAGGTCTGCTGCGTCTGGGTGTCGTATCGATCGACGGCACGAAAATCGATGCCGACACGTCATTATCAGGTGGACGTGTGGCGCGGGAACTGACGGTCCTGGTGGAACGATATGGCAAACCCTTCATGATTGTCAGCGACAACGGTACGGAGTTCACATCCCATGCCATCCTGAAATGGGCCGATGAGATGAAGGTTGAATGGCACTATATCGCCCCCGGGAAACCGCAACAGAACGGCTTTGTCGAAAGTTTCAACGGCCGGTTGAGGGATGAATGCCTCAACGAGACGCTGTTCACGTCTCTCAGCCATGCCCGACAGGTTCTGGCTGACTGGCGGGAAGACTACAATACGGTGCGCCCCCATTCCCAGCTGGGTGGCAGGACACCGGATCAGGTCGCCAGACAAGTGTCTCGGGGGCATGCACCCGAGACACTTGTCATCCCATCAACCCAAAGCCATAAAAAACGGGAACTCTCCTTTTGAATGGATACAAAAAAGGGGGCACGTCAATGTCTAGAAAACTAAAAGACAGGCGACGCATAGCAACCGTATACGGACGATGCGCTCATGCATTCCATGTTCGCAATTTGCATTGCGGCAAACTGTATCTTCTATTTTAAAGAATGAGTCCAGACCTAAGCCGCGTCAATTGGAAGGGAATGCCTGAAGAACGATTGGACGGCTATTTTAAATCGCTTGGGATTTTCAAAATTTTTGGCGAACCCTAAAGGTTTCTGTTATGCAGGCATTAATAAATTCTTAAAATATACTCAATGTATTTTGGTTCTGAACACACGGTCCAGAAAAATAGCCGTAATCGCAAAATTTGATTCTGGCGCAACATAATGATGCTGAACGTGATGTTTCTTTATGGAACGCAGGACCGGCAGCCGCATGGGAAACTGATGGCAGGCATAATGCACTACGTCATAAATGACATATCCCATGATAAAGCCAGCAACAAAGCACCCACCGTTACCCATCCCGCCGATCATGACCCCGCCTGCCCACAGCAAACCGGCCAGCGGGATGGACAGCCCCAGCGGCATGAGGTTGCGCAGCGGGTGATTCGGCTGAACATGGTGGTTGCCATGCAGCATGAAGATCAGCGCCTGTCCAATACGGGAACGAAGCTGCAGGTGGAAAAGAAAACGGTGGGTGAAATATTCGACCACGAACCACACGGCAAAACCACTGCCGGTCGCCAGCAGGAACGCGCCATAGGAATGGCTGGCCTTTCCCCCTACAATGAGCAGGACAAGCAACAGCGCACTCCAGACCAATACGAAGGTCCGGAAAGAAATTTGCGTCAGACGCTCAAGAATCTCGTTCTGAAACAGACGAACGGGAGCCTCATTATGTGATCGGGACGGGCGCTTCATATTCCCATTTTCCGTTTTCAGTCTTTTATTTTAGACGCATTAACAAAACTCTACAAGCCGGGATATTAATGCATACCGTATCAATACCATGCTTTCTTTAACCCTTTGGGGAAGGACATACCATTCCTGTCCGGGGGACTGGCTGGAAAAAACCGCCATCATCTTAACGGGACGCAGACAGGTGCGCAGAGTTGCATTGTAGCCGCACTTCCTTCCAATCCCGTCATGTTTCTACCGTCCTGAGGCCGTTTAGGGATTGCGCCCCGCTCTCTCCGGGCATTCCTTACCCGTGTGGGTTGATACCCGCAATAGAAGCCGGGACGGGTCGGTATCATCATGTGCATGGGGGATTGCAGAACTGCATATCGGTAGACGATATCGGCCTGCCGCCTTTTCCTCATCACGCCTATGCTCCATGACCTTTCCTCCTCGAAGGCTTCTGATCGCGGGGATCAAGAATGTGACGCGGGGGATGTCAGTTACAGCTTTCTGCGTCCCCATACAGTCATCGTTCCAGTGCGCGGGCTTCGATCAGATCATGAAGGCCTGCAGGAGAAATGTTCTGTGCGGATAAAGCGTTTTTATGGCCGGAAAGAGGAAAATCCACGACAACGAAAGGCGTATGCCGCGCCCCGCCGGGAACAACCGAACCGGGGATGGACGGGCGATGATCCCCAAAAAATACCAGCGTGGCCTTACAGTCCCGCTCCTGAAACCCCTTAACCAGCGCGGCCAGCATCTGATCGCTGCCCTGTAAATGGCGCAGGTAATGGGTCACACCCTCGCCTTTCCCGTTTGGCCAGGGACCGTGATTTTCCATGGTCACGGCATATACGAACAGGGGTTCCGCTCCCTCCGCATCGACCAGCCGAAGGATCGCATCCGCAACATCACAGTCCTGCGTGTAGGGCATACTGGCGGACTCAGCATGAGCAAAGGCATCATCGCCGATCAGGCGCTCGAAACCGATGGCGGGCATAAGGCGGTCCCGACCGTAAAACCCCAGATCGTGCGGATGGACGAACACGCTGCGGTATCCTGCCGCACCCAGTCGGTATGGCAGTGCGAATTCCTTCTCCCGCGCAGCTGTCAGAAACGGGTCGAAATAACGGAAACCGAGCTGTGCTTCCGTGCGTCCAAACAGCACGCCGTATTCCGTGCGCATTGTATAAGCACCAAAACCACTGACCTGTAGTGCGCCCCATGCGGATGCAGTCGCCTGTGCACTCAGCAGGCCACTCATGATCGGCAGGACAGTTTCGCTCAGGCCAAGGGTGTAAGGGTCAGCAAAGGATTCACACTGCACCACCACTACCACATCCCGCGCGGGTTTGGCCGTGGATGGCACCGGCGGCGGTGGAACACCCTCAGGCTCCGCCTGCCAGCGACGCCAGTAAAGATAAAGCGAACCGATCAGCCCCAGACGGCCAATATCCTTACTGATATCCGGCACCGGTGCCCAGCGTGACACGGGCACGAGCCGCAGCCCAAGGGATGCCGCGACCACCATGCACAGCCCGGCGATTCGCGTGCCCGGTCGCAGCCCCTCAACGGAGACATAAATAAATAAGGCGGGAACAATCAGCACGATTGCAACCACCGCCACCCGCGCGAGCGGAGGAATGGAAAACAGATAAAATTTCGGATTGCGCAGGAAACTTTGCGCAACAACCACATCGCTGAACAGCAGCGGCTCACCCAGAAGCGACCATTTTATGTTGGAGGCCACAACCCCCACCACAGCCAGCAGCACCATGACGCAGCCCGACAGCCACGCCGAGCCGGAAAGAAAGGCACACAGGCCATAGATCTGCCCCATGATCAGACCATGGATGACAAAGCGGGGATATGACCACCCCACCTGAACAGATGGCCGCGTCAGGCGTTCTGTCAGGAAGGTTATAAAAAACGCCGTCCCGAAAACTGCCACAGGAAATCCAAAGTTTGATGCGATGTTCATTCCAACCTGCTTTTCCAACCCATCCTACAGGCAGAACATGCCCCATACCATCCAGCCCGCCGCACTTCGCTTACCCGGCATGAAAGGACATAAACAGTGGATACGGCACAATGACCCTTCTCTTTTGATTTTCTGAATATATAACGTGTCGGCTGATGCTGGCACCCCAGATGCCGCATCGCCATAATATTGACAATCAGGAAGACAGATACACGGACTGATGAAACAAGAATAATGAGAAATTGAATTATGCCCCCCCTCTTACGGTCCCCCCCAATGCGCAGGGGTATGCCTTCCCTTTCTGTCAGCCGTTCTTCCTGTCATCCCGCAGACCGTACCGCTACACTTGCTCCCGACGATGAAGATACTGCAAATCTGATCGTAAGCGGACGTATTGGTGGGACATTCTGGGGTCCAGCGCCGCATGTAACGCGGCCCATCGTGATATGCGATGGCCATCTTCCCGCAGCGGACCAGAAGCTGGCCTCCCGCCTTCTGTCATGGGCGCTACGGCACTATCCATCTGAGAGTCTACTGCTGGTTGTCCGTCATCCCCACGGCTCAGCCGTAAGGATTGCACGACGCCACGGCGTGGCCGTCACAGATGCGCAGGTCGATCCGCATGCCCTGCTGGATGGCGCGCGCGAAGTGCATTGCACGGGGCCGCATGATCTGGCCGATCTGGCCGCCATGCGTGGCCTGCCGGTTCTCGTACATAGGGAAACCGGCGCTCTCCCCACCGTCTGGACACGATCAGATGCCTGCCTCCGCCTGATCCGGGGCACGCGGTATATAGACCCCTATACCGGAAAGCCGATCGGATGCCGCGAGGCCATCGCAATCCTTACGCTATGGCATCGCACGATCCTGTCCAACCGACAGGTCGCGGCCTGCGCGGGCATGTCCCTGTGGAAACGGCGCAGGATTGCCGAATTCCTGGCTACAGCCCCCGGTTCACCACCCTTCATCCGTTATCCCAGTGCGCTTCGGCGCATTAAGCGTTCCCGGTTCGGCCACGATGCACAGGGTGTCGCCGTGTGGGCCACGCGCATTCCGCAGGGGCTGGAAGCAGCAGCCCGTACTGCCGGGCTGGAAATCTGGCGGGTGGAAGACGGGTTCATACGGTCCGTTGGTCTGGGCAGTGGATTACAGGTACCGTGTTCCATTTTTCTCGACCGGCGGGGAATTTATTACGATCCGTCCCGCCCCAGCGATCTTGAGCATATACTGGCAACCCACCCCTTCGACGACACGCTGCGTGAACGGGCACGGAAACTGATCGACCTGGTGGTCGCAGGCGGCATTTCCAAATACGGTGTCGATACGGATGGAGCATTACCCGAACGGGCGGATGCGCCCGCCGGCAGGCGTCCCGTCATTCTGGTGCCCGGTCAAGTCAGTGATGATATGTCGGTCCTGCTGGGTGGAGGGACCATTACCAGCAATATGGATCTGCTTCGCGCCGTCCGTGCCCGGAATCCGGACGCTGTCGTCATTTACAGACCTCACCCTGACGTGAATGCAGGGCATCGCGCGGGGGCATTGAATGACGCGGAAGTAAGGCAATATGCTGACCAGATCAGTCGCGGCGGCTCCGTCATCTCCCTTCTGTCGAAGGTGGATGCGGTTCATACGCTGACATCCCTCGCCGGGTTCGAGGCCCTGCTGCGCGGGGTGCAGGTCGTTACTTATGGCGCGCCATTTTATGCCGGATGGGGACTTACCACAGATCTGGGGCCGGTTCCCCATACGCGTCGGCATCGCAGCCTTACGCTGGAAGAACTTGTCGCGGGCACACTACTCCTTTATCCGTCATATATTGACCCGCTAACCCGCCTGCCGTGCGAACCTGAAATGCTTATTGACAGAATCCAGGATGCACGGCTGTGGCGTCCCACTTTACTAATGCGCGCGCGCGAAATACAGGGGCGGGTCAGGCGCAGGCTTGGCCAGATGAAAACGGAACGGGTTACCCCTGTTGCAGGTGAGAAACAAAATACAAAAAGGGCAAACCCTGATGCATGATCCTTTCGTCAGGAAAGAGACATCACCCAGGCGGTTTCTTCTGCTTCAGGGACTGATGGGGCCTTTCTTCCGCATGGTCGGGATCGCGCTGCGTAAAAGCGGGCATGAGGTTTACAAGATCAATTTCAATGGGGGCGACCAGCTATTCTGGCGCCTGCCCCATGGCATTGATTATACAGGCGACGGGCAGCACTGGCCCGCCTTTCTGGAAGACGTGATCAACCGCCACCAGATTACGGACGTCATGCTGTTCGGGGATTGCCGTCCGATGCATAAGGCCGCGATTGAATTCTGCGGCCAGCGCCACATTCCGGTCCATGTATTCGAGGAAGGCTATATCCGCCCTGACTGGGTCACGCTGGAAGTGGACGGGGTAAACGGCAATTCCAGCCTGCCGCGTGACCCTGCGTGGTACAGGGCGGAGGCGGCCCGTCTGCCACCCGCACCAGTACACAATACGGTTCCCTCATCCTTCCGCAGGCGCGCACTGGAAGCTGTAGCCTATAATGCTGCTGACATCCTGACCCGGTGGTATTTCCACAAATGGAATGACTACCGTCCCTGGCATCCATGGACCGAAGGGATCGGCTGGCTCAAGCGCCTGCGTAACCGCAAGGCTGCCGAAATCCTGACACAGGAAATCATGCAGCATATTACCGATAGCGGTCACCCCTACATGCTGTTTCCGTTGCAGCTTGATGCGGATGCACAGGTACGTCTCCATTCATCGTTTGCGGGCATGGAACCCGCGATCCGGCGTGTCATCAGTTCCTTCGCGGCCCATGCACCATCTGATACCGTCCTGCTGATCAAGGAACATCCCCTTGATAACGGCGTGCGGGACTGGCGCAGCCTGATCAATGATATCGCCCGCGAACATAAGGTAGGCGACCGGGTTTTCTACATTGAGACGGGCGACATCGCCCTGCTGGTGCAAAAAGCACGGGGTGTCGTCACCATCAACAGCACAACGGGCACGCTGGCGCTTGCCTGTGGTGTGCCGGTGCTGGCGATGGGACAGGCTGTATACAACATTCCCGACGTAACCGATCAGTGCGACCTGGATACGTTCTGGGTATCTCCCACACCGCCCGACAAGGCGACCTATGATGCTTTCCGCCGGGTGCTGATTGACCGCTGCCTGATCCCCGGCGGCTTCTTCTCCGAACAGGGCCTGAAACAGCTGATACAGGGCGTGCTTGAGCGGATCAGCCGCAGTCCGGCTCCCGAACGGATCGCATCGGAAACCGTCGCCAGCGGCACACCGCACTTCAGGCTCCACCTTCCCACCCGGAAACCGTCGCGCGCAAGCCAGCCTACTGTCGTGACCCACGACCGGGTATGAATATTTTGTCAGGTCGTATGCCACAGATTTTTATGGATGTTTCGCGGCTGCTTTCGCGTGCCGGCAATCCCGTACCCACAGGTATCGATCGGGTTGAGGTGGAATATGTCCGCTATCTGCTGCGCCACGCAGCCGAGCGGACCATTTTTACCGCGATCCACCCACTGGGACATATCGGGCTGCTGCAGCGCGATGAGGTCATTGCATTCATCGATCAGATGGAAGCGGTATGGAACGGCGAAAAAGTATCGCCCCGCACCACAAAATGGACGGCCCGGCACCTGACCTTTGTCAGGACGCTGGCATCAGGCTCCGCAGTGCAACCGGGCGGCATATACCTGCTGGTATCCCATCATCACCTGACACGTCCTGACTCCATTGCGCGCTTCCTGCGCCGTCACAGGGCCGTATTCGTACCGATGGTGCACGACCTGATTCCCATCGAATTTCCTGAATACGCACGACCTGCCGAACCAGAGCGTCATCTGCGCCGCATCACCACCGTTACGGATCTGGCCGACGGTGTCATTGTGCCATCCAAGGCAGTCGAAGCCTCCCTTGCTCCCTTCATCGCCCGGTCGGGACGGAAGATAACGGTAAAAACCATTCCGCACGGCCTGCACCTGCATGCAATGCGCGAAGAGACCGCAACCATGCCCCGCACATCGCAGGACCAGCAGCCCTACTTCGTTTCCCTTGGCACCATCGAACCCCGGAAAAACCATCTTCTGCTCCTCAACCAGTGGCGGAACATGGTTCAAGAACTGGGGGAGCACGCGCCGCAACTGATACTGGTCGGACGTCGGGGCTGGGAAAACGAAAACGTCCTCGACATGCTGGAGCGCTGTCCGGCCCTTCAGGGTCATGTTATCGAACATAATGACCTGTCAGATCCACAGGTTGTCGCCCTGATGCGCCGTTCGCAGGGACTGCTGTTCCCCTCCTTTGCGGAGGGTTTTGGCCTGCCTCTGGCTGAGGCCCTGATGCTGGGTGTTCCCTGCATATGCAGCGACCTGCCCGTTTTCAGGGAAGTTGCGGGGGATGTGGCACTTTATCTGGACCCCACCAATGGACCGGCATGGCAGACAGCCATCATGGACCATATGCCCGACCGCCATCCGAAAAGACCCGGTCCCGCAGATATTGCACCACTCGGTTTCGCCGACTGGCCCGTCCGCGCGGCCGAAGGCGTTGCTTTTGCGGACGCCATTGCGACTGAACATCACATATCAGGTTGAGGGCTGTCCGGATATTCCCTGCTTATCGGGAGCACCGATATACTGCTGGCGGATTTTCTGGATAAAACTGAAGAAATTGTAGGGAATCAGAGTCAGGAAAGTAACAAAATCTGGCAGCCGCCGGGAGGGCAGAGTATCACAGCCTGTATCCGCCGAAAAAACCGGCAATCAAGGTCTGATTGCCACTGGCATCTGCATAATCAGGAGCCATCACATCAAAAATATGTTCAGAACGCTAAAGAACTGCCAACGTCCTGCAACCCCGATATGGATTGCTGCGCTCACACATTCACAGCGCGCTGCATCTCCTGTCTTAAAGCGTATGGCCTGAACCGGAATCGTAAGTAGATTCTTTAGCCGGAGCCATTCATTTTTTGAGGGGGTTACCCTGTGCATATGGCCAGTTTAAATAGAATCTGATAAAAGGTCTGACCTTCAATTCTCAGCTTTCATATCTGTAGGCATGTAGGTGCGCCTTGCGGGTCTGATATCGGCTCTACCATAACTTTTATCTGCGGTGTCCCATTGACCATCTTCTGTCTGTTGAAAAAATTGGGTCCAATACAATCTCCTGCCCTGAAGAGAGGATGCCTTGTCGCAATCGGGGGGGGATTGTTGCTTCTGGCGGGATGCAATTCGCTGCCAGACAGCGGTCCAACAGAAGCTCAGGTTAAACATTCGCAGCGTGACCCGAAAAAAAATAACCTTGGTTATGGCATCGTTCAGATTAGCCCCGAACTGGTAGCTTTGCTACAAAGTAAGGCTCCTCCACTTTTCAGCAGTTTCGACGTCGAAACTGCTGGGAGCGCCTCTCATGCCAGTAATGATACGGTTGGCCCTGGGGATGTCCTGCAAATATCCATATATGAAGTCGGCAGTGCGATTTTCAGTCCCAGCAGCGCGACGATGGCTGCATCTACTGCAGGGGGCACCAATGCGATGCCCACTTCGTCTACCGCTTCCAGTCTGCCACCTGTCAATGTGGATGGAAGCGGCAACATCGAAATTCCTTTTGCCGGTCAGATCCATGTTACGGGAATGACCACCAATGATGTCTCTCTGGCCATCGCAGCCAAGCTCAGGCAGAAATCAATGGCGCCGCAGGTCGTGGTGCGTATTGTCTCTGATATTGCCAATTCAGTTATGGTTTACGGGGGCGTCAGGCATCCCAGCCGTATAACCCTGACACCGAATCAGGAGCGGATTCTGGATGTTATCGCTCTCGCCGGCGGAGAAGATCATACATCCCAATCGGATGAAGATTACACTGTCAGGCTGATACGCAATGAGCAGGTTGCCGAACTGCCCCTTAAAACCATAGAAAACGACCCGCAGCAGAATATTGTCATGCAGCCGGGCGACCGGGTGCAACTTGTCTTTCAGCCGCGTAGCTACACGGTTTTTGGTGCGAGCGGACAGGTTACCCAGACCCAGTTTTCAACGCCGACACTGACCATGGCCGAGGCCATCTCACGTGTGGGTGGTCCAATAGATTCCCGGGCAGACCCAAACGCGGTTTATCTGTTCCGTTTTGAAAGTGCTGATGTCTTGCGTCATCTGGGCATGCCCATTGATGAAAACGCAACTACTGGGCCAGTTATCTATCAACTCGACATGATGAATCCTAGTAATTATTTTCTGGCAGATAAATTCATGATGCGTGACCGGGATCTACTGTACGTCGCTAATTCTTCAAGTAATAAATTTTATAAATTCTTCGGATTAATCAGTACTCTTGTTTCGCCAGGCATTACAGCGGCTTGGATAGCAAAATAATGAGTAGGCGCCAGGAATATAAGGTTTTTATGAGGATGTATGTAATGCCCTGTATGGGTGATCATATCCTTGGAAAAGCTCTGCCCAATATCCTCTCCTGCGTTTTTGACCGGAATGATGCTCCATGAATATCGACATACACACTCATGATGGTGAAGATCAGTATCAGGAGGACTCCCTGCTGACCAAGATATTAAACTGGTTTCGGGGGCATATATACTTTGTTATATTCGTTCTGGGCCCAACGTTCATAACATTCCTTTATTTATCGCTCATAGCAACACCGCAGTACATATCTGAAGCGCATTTCGTAGTGCGTGGGCATTCAGCCCAGTCGGGTATATCCCTGAGCAGTATTCTGCAATCCAGTAGCGGGGGGAGCGGCTCCACGTCTGAAAATACGTATGTAGTTCAGGATTATATGCAATCACGTGATGCGGCTGAACTGCTTATCAAGCAAAATAAATTGCTGGATGTGTATTCTCGCCCTGAGGCGGATTTTCTGGCGCGGTACCCATTTTTTCTTTTTCAAAGAAACTTTGAGCATTTTTATAATTATTACAAAAGACATGTCCTGGTTGAACAGGATTCGGAAACGAATATTTCTATTCTGACGGTTCGCACTTTCCGTGCAGAGGATTCTCAAAAAATTGCCCGAGCTTTGTTGGACGCTGGCGAGAACCTTGTAAACGATATTAACCAACGTCAGAGGGAAAACCTGATTCGTGCAACTAGCGCAGAAGTGAAGACAGCCGAATCCAAGCTGCGCGATCTTAACCAGAAGCTGGCTGAATATCGTAATGTTGTCGCTTTAATTGATCCCATGCGGCAATCTGGCCCCATGGTTGGTTTTGTTACCAGTCTTCAGAATATGCTGACATCTACCCAGATGCAGTTGAATCAGCTACGCGAGGCTGCTCCCAATAGTCCCTTGATATCTGCTTACCAGCATCAGGCCGATGTCCTGTCTGAGCAGATCAAGAAATCAGGAAGTGAGATTACAGGGTCCGACACATCCCTCGTGCCCAAGATTACCGGGTATGAAGACCTTATGGTACAACGGGACATCCAGCAGCGGATTTTGCTCAGTAATGTTGCATCGCTTGAAGGAGCTAAGCAGCAGGCAAACCAGCAGATGATCTACGTTGATGAGGTCGCTCAGCCAAATGCTGCTGATTGGCCCGAATATCCTCGCAATATCGTTGTGCTTGTCATTGTCTTTTTTTCCTGTCTGGGACTTTTTGTTATGGGTCGTCTGCTTATTGCCGGTGCACAGGAACGCCACCTTCGGTAATTATGTGTAATCTATGATTCGTCCTGAATATTCGCTGAATAGGCAGGCCTTCTGCCTTTCAGTTTTTTGAGGAAAAAATCCTGACATGTTGCGTTGTATTGATATTGTTAAAGATTATCATGTAGACGGGCAGACAAGGCGAATTCTTGATCACGTCAGTTTCCAGGTTGAGCGCGGAGAAAAGCTAGGAATTCTCGGAAGGAATGGCGCGGGTAAGTCAACACTCATTAAGATTCTTGGAGGTGTTGAACTGAGTACTTCCGGTCGGGTTCAACGCAATATGTCAGTTTCCTGGCCCCTTGCATTTGGAGGTGCCTTCCAAGGAAGCTTAAGTGGACTGGATAATCTACGATTTATTTGTCGAATATATAATCTTGATTATAAAAAAACCCGTAAATACGTTGATGATTTCTCGGAACTTGGGAAACAATTAATGGATCCAGTCAAGACGTATTCTTCAGGAATGCGGGCTCGGTTGGCATTCGCTCTTTCTGTAGTTATTGAATTTGATTGCTATCTTATTGATGAAGTCATCATGGTGGGCGATGCTCGCTTTTTTGAACGCTGTCGGGACGAACTCTTTATCAAGCGTGCCGATCGTGCCCTTATTATTGTCTCACATGATATGAACTTTATTAAAGAGATATGTGATAAAAGTGCAGTCATTCACAATCGAAAAATGATAGAATGCCCAAGTGTGCAGGATGGTATCGATTTATATCATTCCTTATAAATAAAATATAAAAGTAATTCCCATAATTTTAGAATCGTGGCCGATTTGTTTAACTGTTTAGACGCTCCACGGTGGGTAATTCACAGGTTTGTAGAAGGTCAAGCCTGTGGGCAGCCTATTTTTTACTATAAAAAAGTCAGATGATACGGATTGAGTTGTTTTTTGCAGGCGTATGGCCGCGCGAGGACGATCGTCACATGCAGTGGGACCATGTATGTGATTCGTAATGGGCGGAAGATGATACGGGAGCATATGAACTGCACAAGACCTTATACAACCGGTTTATCAGCTGGAGCCGTGGCTTTCGTCCAAGCATTCTATATCCGCGCAGAGATCCGGTAGTCGCCTGTCCCAAATGGGTTTATGAGCATCGGCATCTGCTTTGAAATTTATGGGCAAAGAGTTCAAGGGATGGCGGGCTGTCGCGCTCCCAATAGCGAGAAGATAGACGCATCCTTCTTCTCCGTCATTCTCATTGCCGCCTCAATAGGTTACATCAAGACCTAACCGGTTTTGGATGCAAAGCTTGCGACTGCTGTATTGTCTATCGTTCGGACAATCTGCGTGTGGTTATGAAATTCTCTTCCCGTTTCGTGAAACACGGGCGTCATCAACCTGATACTAAAACACCAATAACATTTCCAAACAGAATGGAGATGATATAATGGGCGACCACATCATATAGCGCGTTACGTAGGGCTGGCAGGAGATAAGATGAAGAATCTTGTAATTGACTTGGATTATACGATTTGCACACCGTATGAAAATGAAGATCAGATCGAAGATCCTGCTTTAAAATATAGCCAAGCTGCCCCCATTCCAGATATTATAAAAAAAATATGTGAATATAAGAAAAACGGATTTCATATTACCATCCACACAAGCCGTAATATGCGGACATACAATGGTGATGTCTCGGCCATCATAAAGAACACTTTGCCCATTATCACGGAATGGCTCGAGAGGCATAAAGTGCCTTATGATGCAATCGTCGTTGGTAAGCCCTGGTGTGGAAATGATGGGTTTTATGTGGACGACAAGGCGATTCGTCCGTCTGAATTTCGTGATCTAAGCTACGATCAGATTACAGAACTTCTCAATAAAGAGAAAATATAATGAGCAGCGCTTACTTTATCATTCTGAGCGGGGCATATATCTGCCCGGAGCTGGTTGCAGAATTTGGAAATCTTCCACCTGCGTTTCTTCCTAATGGTGGTCGTCGTCTTTACGAAGACCAGTTGAAGCAGGCAGTCGCTCTGAATGCGCAGCCCATTATTGTGCTGCCTGATAATTATCCTCTGCCGCATTATGATATGGAGCGTATTGAAGCTGCCAATATCCATATTGAACGGGTTCCGCCGACGGCGTCCATCTTGGAAAGTCTGTCGCAAGGACTTGCTTCTGTAGAGAAGGGTAGTTCTGTATATGTTCTATTTGGCGATACGCTGATCGAAAGCGCGTCGCCTTGGCCGCAAAATGGTTTTGCCGCTGGCGGTACCCATCATCTTGCTCGGTGGAGCGAGTTTGAAGTTAAAGATGGTCAGTGCGTTTTCTACGAGTATCAGCGCGACAGCGAACGGACCACCGATATCGTTGCTGGCTTCTTCAATTTCCATAACGGCGATGCGTTCAAGGGGCTTGTCCAGTCGAACCTGGTGCACAAGCGGAGCTTCATTGAAGTTCTGAATGAATATGCCCAGGAAAATACGCTTGAGCCCATATACGACATAACGTGGCTGGATTTTGGCCATCTTTATACCTACCATCAGTCCCGTTGCCGTGAACTGCTGGCCCGGTCCTTTAACAGCATCGTGAGTGATGGCTGCTCGGTAGTCAAAACGGGAACTCCCGAACGTAAAATTTTTGCGGAAGCAGAATGGTTCAGGAATCTGCCTCCCAAGCTACGTCCCTATACGCCGCATTTCATTGATGCCGGCCTTGCGGAAACGTATAGCTATGAACTGGAATATCTATATTTTCCCCTGATATCCGAACTCTTCTGCTTTGGGCGACTTCCTGGCCATACATGGGAACTGATCTTGGGCAACTGCATGGATTTCCTTGGGAAAATGCAGTCCATCCGGCCCAAGGCTTTTGAAATCGGTGATAATTATCCTGCGATCTTCTTTAACGATATGATCCAGGGAAAGACAGGTAAGCGACTGGAAACCTTTGCACGGGACAACGACATCTCCCTGACAAAGGAATGGCGTTACAATGGCAAGGCTGCACCTTCATTGCAGGCACTTGGTGAAGAACTGATCGCGGCCATTCCGCCCACCACGCAGGAAGATATCACCATGTGGCATGGTGATTTCCACTTCGGAAATATTTTCTATAATTTCCGCTCAAACCGCGTCAACGTGGTAGACCCGCGGGGCATGTTGTCAAATGGCACCCTTACCATGTTCGGGGATGCGCGCTACGATATTTCCAAGCTTGGGCATTCCATATTCGGGTTTTATGATTTCCTGATCGCAGACAGGTTTGATCTGCAATCTTCCGATTATGACCTAGATCTGAGTTTCGGCTCAGACCCGGCGCGCGAACATCTGTTGAATCTCTATAAAAATACGCGTGTGGGGAAATATGCCTGCATGGACCGTTCGGCCATCGCGATGACAGCGTTGCTGTTCCTGAGCATGCTACCACTCCATACAACCAACAAGAAGCGCCAGAAAGCGATACTCGCCAACGCATTCAGACTGAAAGAGATGATGGAGACAAGCGCGTGATTATTTTTCCTATGGTCGGGATGAGCCGTCGTTTTCGTGAAGCCGGATATGCAAAGCCCAAGTATATGCTACCGCTTGGCAAGCATACCTGTTTTGATTATTCCGTGATGGGATTCATCAAGGCCGCTCAGGACGATACCCTTACTTTTGTCATGCGCCGGGATTTTGATACGCCAGATTTTGTTCGTCAGCGTCTGGATGCCCTTGGAGTGACCAATGCACGCCTCGTTATCCTTGACGAAATGACGGCAGGGCAGGCGGAAACCGTTGAACGTGGCATTGATGGTATCACGGATGCGGGCCCCAACGGCATGACTATTTTTAACATAGATACTTTCCGCCCTGGTTTTACGTTTCCTGCGCAGCTTCACCAGAAAGATGGTTATCTGGAAACCTTCGTAGGCGAAGGCGATAACTGGTCGTTTGTCGAACCCGATGGCAGCGATCAGAATCGCGTTATCCGCACTACTGAAAAAGAGCCGATTTCGCGCTTTTGCTGCACAGGACTTTATCAGTTTGCCCAGGTTGATGCTTTCCGTTGGGCCTTGAACGAAGAACGGAAAAATCCAAGCAAGAACGAACTGTATGTAGCTCCGATCTATAACCATCTGATCAAAGCAGGGAAAGAAATCGGATATACCGTTGTTCCTAAGGAAGACGTTATATTCTGTGGCGTGCCTGCGGAATATGAAGCTCTGATTGCAGATGGTGGCGAAAAATTAGCTAGCATCTTCGCTTCAAACTGAATGGACTACGCTTGTTAATTTAATACATGCGTTAATATTTGAGTCTGGAGATTTTTTTGTCTGCCGAATTTATTATTAAAGAGCTAGAGGGCCTTGCTGAGGATGGAGCACAGCTTTCCATCGTCATGCAGGGGCCTTTATTAAAGACGAACCTCAATGACTGTGCTCTGATCTGCCGTCATTGGCGCCAGCTATTTTCGCAGGCAGAAATTATATTTTCAGTTTCATCATGTGATTTTCTGAAATCTGGGAACCATATTTCTGGATTGTTCCCAGATGATTTTGTAACGACGGTCGCTGAATTTGATACAATTAAAAGAAATTCTCTAAAAGTTTTGTTTGATTGTGCAGATATCATTGTAAAATCTCGTGATGAAATACCACTTCCGCCAATAAAAAATGATACCAATTCTTTAAATAATATAAACCTACAGATAGAGTCTGCAAGGAAAGGTCTGGAATGCGTTTCCAGAAAATACACGCTTCGAATCAGAAGTGACTTATGCTTCACAAGTAAAAAATTTATAGAAATATATAAAAATAATCTATTTAGACCACGAGGGAAATATGGAGTTTTCTCTCAAAAAGTTCTTATATCAGAAACTTTTACGATAAACCCCATAACACTATATAAAATGCCGTTCCATTATAGTGACTGGTTCCATTTTGGGTTAAGCAAAGACATAAAAGATTTATGGGAATGTGTAAGGAAAATCTCTTTTCCAGATAGTGTTTACTATCAGAGCAATAATTTTTTAAAAAATACAAACCTACTGGAAAAGAGATTTCTTATCAGGCTGGCTTGTGAACAGTATATCCATTTTCCTTATTTCAAAAAATCATTTCCGCATTTAAAACTTGATTATCATAATGATACAAAATTCGTGAAAGAGTCTTTGTACATTATGGCAGATAATTTCATTGTAGCCAATTTAAGAGATATGAATGCTTATATAAAAAAATATCAGCATATTGTAAGGAAAATGAGCAAGCATACACGGATCGAATGTATGTCACAGGCTATTTTAGATGAAATTATAGAAGATCCACAAAGTAATATTGATAAAGTTTTTTCAAAACAAACAAAAATATCAAATGACAGAATGTTTTGGGCGCATGATCGCAGAACAGCTCTGTTTAGGCGTTTTATTAAAAAGGTTAACCGCTTTCTTGCTTGGTACAGAAGTAGTTAGAGCCAGTTTAGAAAATCTATGGATGAGCGTTTCGGCCCTCATGGCGACGAGAATCATGGCCTTTGATACGTCGGTGCGACGCTCGTAATTCCGGACTAGGCGCCGCCATCTGGTCATCCAGCTGAAGGTTTGCTCCACGACCCATCAGCGCGGCAGCACCCCAAACGCTCGGGCACTCTTGCGATGGTGGATGATCTGAAGGACGAAGTCGAAATAAATTTCCTTGTCCATGAGCTTGAGCCGATCGCAGGCGCCATCGGCGAACAGGTGCTTTATCTAGGGCCAGATCATCTGGGCACCTGCACTATCCGAGATACCGGCAGAAGCAAGATTGATCATCAACAGGCGTCCGTCCATATCGACGGCAATGTGGCGCTTGCGGCCGACGACCTTCTTACCGGCGTCGTAACCTCCTGTTTGGGCGTGAGACACCTTGATGCTCTGGAACAGGAAGCGTTGGGCCTGTTCGCGAAACCAGCCGTGAACAGTCCACCCGTGCCCGAAATGGATCGGCAGCATCCGCCAGCCACTGCCTGAACGCACCAGATGGCGCACCGCGTTGATCACCTCGCGGAACTCAATTTAACGCGGCCTTCCTCGCCGTCCGGGGGAGGGGCATCAAAGGTGCGATCCGCTCCCATTCCTCATCCGTTATGTCAGACGGATAGCGTTTCGTCTTGCGGGTGATCCTAGAGGGTGTTATGCACTTTGGGCGAGCAGTTGAGCGGCATTTCTGAGCATGAAGCCAGCGAAGGCGATGGTGTGCATTGCGGCGAGGGTTGAGGCGCAGCGCTCGTAGTCTTTTACGAGCCTTCTGCACCGTGTCGCCCATGCGAACGATCTCTCCACGATCCATCGTCGGGGCAGCAGCACAAAACCCCGCTTTGCCTGAGGCAGCCTGACGATTTCGAGGGTGATATCCTGCTCTCTGGCAGCTTTCGCCGGTTTTGATCCGGTATAGCCCTGATCAGCCCATGCCAGTTCAACGCTACCGTCTGTTGCCTGCTGAATGGCTTGCGCGAGCGGAGCGACTTCTGCCCGATCATCTCTGTCTGCCGGGGTGACGTGCAGGGCCAGAAGATGCCCTAGGGTGTCGACCGCCATGTGCAGCTTCGATCCCTTTTTTCTTTTCGCGCCATCATACCCGGCGCGTGAACCACTCTCAGGGGTTGAGCGCAGTGTCCGGCTGTCGATAATCGCCGTTGTCGGCTCGGCCTGCTTTCCTGCAGCCAGACGCAGCACGGCCCGGAGATCGTGGACGACAACCTCGAAACATCCTGCGTCCATCCAGCGCCGGGATTGCTGATAAACCGCAGTCCACGGTGGCAGATCGTTCGGCATCGCGCGCCATGCTATACCGTAACGGATCACATACCGCAGGCCGTTGAACAACTCTCTCAGATCATGATGTCGCTGCTCTGCATCCTCTTTCATCAGAAGGAGATAGGGAACAATCAGAGACCACTCTTCGTCACTGATATCAGACGGATACGGTTTGCGAGCAGTATTCATCCACATATTCTGCAACAATTACACAAAAAAGTACATAACACCCTCTAGCCATCCGGCCCCTCTGTTCTGGCGCCCACAGCCAGAGCTTGAATCATATCTTGCCGATTGTCCAAACAGGCTCTGAGTGTCTGATCGAAAATGAGTTGAGTGATTTCAGCCGGTTATGTTTCATGGGTTTGCGAGAACCTGATGAGATCAAGATGGTTTGGACTGAAATCACCCGCGCGCAGTATCAAAGGGACGACTTGGAATATGCAAGCGACCTTCGCGATGCGGAGTGGGCGCTGGTTGCGCCGCTGATGCCCGAGAAGAAACGACTGGGCAGACTACGATGTACGGATTTGCGCCGGGTCGTGGAGGCGATCCTCCATATCGTCACGACCGTACAGGGCTATTTCTACCGTTGGATCCGCGAGGGACGATGGGAAACCATGAACCATATGCTCGTGATCTTGTCGCGTGGGCAGGATGGGCGAGACGCCACGCTTTCGGTGGGCATTATCGACAGCCAGTCGGTTAAAACTGCTGAAAATGGCGGCCCACGCGGTTATGACGCGGGCAAGAAGATCAGGGGCCGCAAGCGGCATATCGCGATCGACACGCCGGGTCATGTCGTGGCTGCTGTCGTACATCCTGCCGACGTTCAGGATCGTGATGGCGCGCCGCTGGTAGCGGTCAGGATACGCTCATTGTTTCCCTAGCTCCGCCATCTGATCGGTGACGGGGAATATGCTGGCGAGAAGTTGCGTGGTGCGTTGGCTGAACTCGGCCGATGGACGATCGAAATCGTCAAACGTAGCGATTGGGCCGAAGGCTTCGTCGTCCTGCCCAAACGCTGAATCGTGGAGCGCAGCTTTGCATGGCTCGGACGCTGCCGCCGCCTCACGAAGGATGTCGAGGCAATAATCTCGTCATCCCATGCGTGGTTGATGATTGCCCATATTCGCAGAGTTCTGCGGAAAATCAATCACACTGCTTTCTGTTTCAGGCTCTTAGCAGCCTGTCGGGTTGGGGTACCCTGTGAAGGGGTGAGGTTGTAAGGTGGTGAGATGAGCAGCTTCATCCCGTTTGACCGGTCTCAGCCGTATCTTCTGCCACCTGATCTGAAGTCGTGGCTTCCGGCTGATGATATGGCGCATTTCATTGTCGCAGCCGTTGAGCGGGTTCCGATGAATGCGTTCTGCGTGCCAGTGCGCACGGGAGGCAAGGCGCAGTATCATCCGCGCCTGATGTTGGCCCTTCTGATCTTCAGTTACGCGAACGGGTTGTTTTCCTCACGCCGGATCGAGAGGGCGACATATCGCGACATCGGTGTGCGCTTCGTGGCGGCGAACCTGCATCCGGATCATGATACGATTGCGACCTTCCGCCGGACGAACCGGACAGCCATTGAAGCTGCATTTGCGCAGGTCCTGCTTCTGACGCGCGAGACAGGTCTGCTGCGTCTGGGTGTCGTATCGATCGACGGCACGAAAATCGATGCCGACGCTTCGAAATACCGTTCCCTGCGTTACGACCGGATCAGGGCGCTGCGCAAACAGCTGGCGGTGGATATCGCGAAACTGCTGGAGCAGGCGGAGCACGCAGATGCCACAGATAGCGATCCGCAGGCATTGCCGGAAGAGCTGGCCCGACGGGAAATACTGAAAGCGAAGCTGGACGAAGCCTGCGCCCGGCTGGAAGCAGATGCGAAGGCGCAGGCCGAAGCTGCACGTCCGGCATACGAGAAAAAGAAGGCGCGTATGACGCAAAAACAGGGCGTCGCGGCCGGGCGCCCAAACCGCCTGATGATGAACCACTACCTGAGCGGCAGATCAGCCTGACCGATCCCGACAGCCGCCTCATGCGGCGTTCGGACGCCCACGAGTTCCGGCAGGCTTACAATGCCTAGGCCGTGGTCTGCGCCGAAGGCAGTCAGCTGATCGTGACAACCGACGTTGTCGCCACGTCAGCGGACGCGCCGTCCTTTGCCAGCACCGTGCTGTCGATGGAAAACACGATCGGTCTCCCAAATACAGTGCTCGCCGACACCGCTTACGCCAACGGGCAGGCGGTCCGGGACCTGCGGAAAAAAGGCATCGATCCGCTGGTCGCCATCGGACGACCTCGCGCCCGCAGACCATATGATTTCCGGCCCCCTCCTGAAAACAGGGAGCCGCGCCGGATAACCGAACCCTGGCGGCTTGCCATGAAGGACAGGCTGGAAACCACAGATGCCGGAGATGTTTACAGACTACGAAAACAGACCGTTGAACCGGTCTTTGGAATTATCAAAAGCATCATGGGGTTCAGAAGATTCAGTCTGCGCAGCCTTGCAAAAGTCACGACCGAATGGACACTCGTCGCTCTCGCATACAACTGCAAAAGAATGGCACGGCTTCACGCAGCATAAGCCGGGTCAGCCTCGGCGTCATCCGCCGCAAAATGCCCAACCCGACAGGCTGCTAGGTCGCCTGAGCAGTTGATCCTGCAGGGTCCGGAAGGGCGGCTGGCAATTCGGTAAACGGCGCGCCATTGCGCAGGGCGCCCGGTTTGCGCTGTATGATCGCCAGATAATGCCGCCAGTCATACACCGTGCGGCCTGGCACGCCATGCGAACGCGTGATGATCCGGTCATGCACGCACAAACCCTGCCCTTCGGCGATAATGCGCAGCCTGTCGGGATAAACCCGCAGGCTGACCGGACGATTGGCAAAGGAGGCCGGCACGCTATAGCGGTTGCCTTCGAACTGGATCAGACAGGTTGGTGAGACGCGCTTGGTCTGTTCGACAAACCCGTCAAAGAAGGGACGCCCCGGCACCATGAGGTGAGGACGCTCGCTGGCATGGACCTCGGCGATGGTCCGGGCCAGTTCGATATGCTGCAGCCGTTCCCATCAGTCTAGGCAACGGGCTTCCAGTCAGGCGTTCAGCGCCCCCAGATCCGGAAAGACGGGCAGATCCTGCCAGATCTGGCGCCGGGCATCCTGCAGCTTGATGCGACGCCCGGCAGTTACCGTCCAGTCCTCGCCCCGGTCAAACTGGAAGGCTTCCCCGGGCTGGAAGCGCAGGGGCACGAAAACACCACGACCCGTTGTCTGGCGTGCTTGGTGCTGTTCGTGTTTCCACTGCCGGATGAAAGCAGCCACCCGTCCATAGGATCCATCATAGCCCAGTGCCACAAGATCCTCATGCAGTCGCCGCGCCGTGCGCCGGTTCTTGCGGGAGCGGGCGGCTTTCAGGACCAGCCATCCCCTCAGCCTGTCAGCAAACGGGTCCAGTCGGCTGGGACGTTCGGGGATCTGGAACCGCGGTTCAATACTCTGTGCCCGGAGATATTTCCGGATCGTATTGCGTGACAGCCCCGTCCGGCGTTCGATCTCGCAGATCGGAAGATGATCCCGGGAGTGCCACCGACGGATCACACTCAGAAACTCCATGCCTATCACTCCTCAAACCCCCAGCAGATGATGCCGGGGAGTGTGAAGGCATGGGTCAAATCTCGATGAAAATTTCCGGCCTACCCGGGGCAGTTCTCAGTGAAAATCAACAGCCAGTCGGTTAAAACTGCTGAAAATGGCGGCCCACGCGGTTATGACGCGGGCAAGAAGATCAGGGACCGCAGGCGGCATATCGCAACCGACACGCCGGGTCATGTCGTGGCGACTGTCGTACATCCCGCCGACATTCAGGATCGTGACGGCGCGCCGCTGGTAGCAACCAGAATACGCTCATTGTTTCCCTGGCTTCGCCATCTGATCGGTGACGGGGGATATGCTGGCGAGAAGTTGCGTGGTGCGCTGGCTGAATTCGGCCGATGGACGATCGAGATCGTCAAACGTAGCGATCGGGCCTAAGGCTTCGTCGTCCTGCCCAAACGCTGGATCGTGGAGCGCAGCTTTGCATGGCTCGGACGCTGCCGCCGCCTCACGAAGGATGTCGAGGCAATAATCTCGTCATCCCATGCGTGGTTGATGATTGCCCATATTCGCAGAGTTCTGCGAAAAATCAATCAAACCTCTTTCTGATTCAGGCTCTGAGTGATTTGAAGACCGTCATTGATGACGTTATCATTTTAATATAAATATGATATATAATTAGTCACATTCTATCGCATAAACAGATGGGTAAAAATAAAATATGACTAACAGCACAATAAAAAAAGATGACATACTAAATTCTTTGTCAATCGTAGTACAAGGGCCTTTGTATGACTGGAATATTGTCCAGACTGCCCAATTAATATCGCAATGGCGGAGTATTTTCCCAAAATCTAAAATTATTTTTTCGATATCGCAATCGGATCTTATAATTTTCGAGGGTTCAGGAATTATTCCTAAATTACGTATTGTTAGAATACATAGAAACAATATTGTATTCCAAGATGCACTGGCATTAATAGATAAGTTTTGCGATATAGTTGTTATGTCGGACTCGGCCATCGTGTTGCCACCCGTCAAAAGCGGCCTTCGTGAAAATAATTGTAACCTCCAGATAGAAGCCGCCAAAGCTGGACTCAGGCTGGTAGATACAGATTATGTTTTAAGAATTAGAAATGATATTGTTTTTTCAGATACATCATTAATAGATTACTATATTGATAATTACAATCTTCCCCGCGGAAAATATGCCGCGTTAAAGCAACGTGTATTAATTTCTGAATTCTTTACGCTTAATCCATTCACATTTGAAAAACTTCCTTTTCACTATAGCGACTGGATGCATTTCGGTCTTATCGAAGATGTAAAAAAATTATGGGATGTTCCATCCTATGGCATAATTGATGCCACTTATTATCAGCGCAATACTTATAAGAAAGGCTCCGGACCACGGGAAAATACGTTTATTAGCCGATATGCTGTCGAACAGTATCTAGCCATAACTGTTTTCAAAAAATTCTTTCATAATATAAAACTAGATTACCACAATGACACGGCATCAATAAATGAGTCTCTTTATATACTCGCAGACAATTTTATAATATCTGATTTTACAAAAACAAAAATTTACTTTGCAAAATATCAACACATAATGCGACACAACAATATTAATATTGTATGCATGACCCATGAGGCATGGAAAAAAATCGTTTTCAATGCAGAGAAAAATATTAATATTCAATATTTATTCAAGAAAGAAATTGAAATTGCAAATAAATCATTAAAAAATAATCCAAATAATGAGGATTTCCCTCCACCAAAAGATATAATGACAAAAATTTTCTTTAAAATATTGATTTACTTTTTGAGTGAAAATAAAAAAAATAAATTGAAAAGAAACCCCAAGAAGTTTTTTGCCGATTCCAAAAACTCTATTACAAAACGTTTTGGAGAAAAATATATATCTTCAATGGGTCTATAAACCAGATTTCTTAATCATATTATTATGATCTTGTTAGGCCCTAAATAACAGAACAGGCTGCACAGCTATTTATGATGAGCATGATGCAGCCTGTCTTTTCTGATCAGGCCTAGTCTGTCTTGGAGCCGCTGATCGAGAGAGTCTGTCCGAAGGGCAAAACCCCGCCGAGGAACCTTCGATGGACGATATCGGTGATTTTCTGGCGCCATCAGAACGGCGCGAAGTGGCGCGTCCTGCCGTCCGGGTTTGGTCCTTGGTGGATTGCCGCACAACTGTTCATTCGCTGGTCGAAGCCCGGTGTCTGGGAGCGCCTGTCTGAAAAGGTCAGGGGCACGGACCCGGCACCGGGCATGGTTTTTCCTGATGGCACGACGATCCGTGCCCATCACAAGGCGGCCGGAGCCACCAAAAAAGGGGATACGACGAACGTCACAGGGATCGTGAGGCGCCTGGCCGCTCATGTGGAGGTTTTGGCGCCAGGGCCTGCGTAGCCGCAGATGGTCATGGCAGGGCACTGTCTTTCACGCTTTCGCCCGGACAGGCACATGAACTGCCATCCGCGTATTCCATACCCACCGACCTATGTCGTCTGTGATCGTGGATATGCCTCGCATAAATTCCGTGAATATCTCTGGGACCGGGGAGTTCGTCCCGTCATTCTGCCAAGGAAGAATGATCCGAAAGTCGCCTGTCCCAAATGGTCTTACAGACACCGGCATCTGGTCGAAAACCTGTGGGCGAAGCGTAAGCATCCGGGGAGTGCCGCGTGCGTGTTCAGGGGGCATGGGTATTCTGGTGCTGTCCTGAGGTTTTCCAGTTCCATGGCAGGAGTTCGTGCAGGCGTGAGACCGGCAGATCGTTGATCCGGGCAAGGACGTCAGCGAGCCAAGCGTGGGGATCGATTTCCGACCTGCCGGTTTCCATGTCGGCCATAAAAACACGGATCGACCCGGTTGGGTACCAGCAACTGCGCTCAGCCTGCTAGTTCCAGCCGCCATGTGTGCTGCGGATAGAGGAGGCCCCGGAAAATCGGACAGGGTGATAAGCTATCCCCGGCCTGGATAAGGACAGGGACTGATGGGCAAGGTTACGAGGAAACGGTATTCGTGTGAGTTCAAGTCTCGTGTGGCTCTTGAGGCGATCCGTGGCGAGCAGACGTTGTCGGAACTGGCGTCGAAGCACGGTGTGCATCAGACGATGATTGCCCAGTGGAAGCGTCAGGCGATCGAGGGCATGGCAGCGACCTTTTCGGGCAAGGCCGTTGCGGAGCCTGCGACGAGTGCGGCCGAGGTTGAGAAGCTTCATGCGAAGATCGGCCAGCTTTTGGTGGAACGGGATTTTTTGCGGGATGCCTCTGTTCGCTTGGGCGTGACCAGAGGCGGGAAATGATCGACCCGCAACGTCCCCGCTTGCCGATTGTCAGGCAATGCACCTTGCTGAGGCTCAACCGATCTGGGGTATATTATCAGCCTGCGCCCGAAAACGCGTTCAACCTGATGCTGATGCGGTTGATCGACGAACAGTTCATGGAAACGCCGTATTATGGCGCCCGGCAGATGGCGCGGCACCTTCGCCGTCTGGGCCATGAGGTAGGCCGCAAGCGGATCGGACGGCTGATGGCCCGGATGGGGCTGTTGCGATCTACCAGAAACCCAGGACGACGGTGCCCCACCCGGAGCATCGCACATATCCTTATCTCCTGCGGGACCTGACGATCGACAGGCCCAACCAGGTCTGGTGTTCGGATATCACCTACATTCCGATGCGCCGGGGTTTTCTGTATCTGACGGCGATCATGGACTGGGCGACGCGCAAGGTTCTGGCCTGGCGCCTGTCCAATACCATGGATGCGGACTTCTGCATCGAGGCCTTGTAGGAGGCGTTGGCCCGCTACGGGACGCCGGAGATTTTCAACACGGATCAGGGCAGCCAATTCACCACGCCGCGCTTCACCGAAGTGCTGCAGGGCCGGCAGATCCGCATCAGCATGGACGGGCGCGGCCGCTGGATGGACAATGTCTTCATCGAACGGCTCTGGCGGTCATTGAAATATGAATGCGTGTATCTCCACGCTTTCGAGACCGGCTCGGAACTTCGTGCCGGCCTGGCGAAATGGATTGGTCATTATAATTCGCGGCGCCCACACTCGGCGCTCGCTGGACGCACGCCCGATGAGGCGTATCATGGATCCGCTCCGACACCGAGAAATTGGCGGCATAGCAACATCGGGCGATAGCTTATTCAACCCGCAAATCTGTCCGAACAAATGGGGCCACCTCTGATGCCGCCAGTCGATCCCTTCCAGCAGGTAGCCGAGTTGGGCGGCAGAAAGAGCCACCACGCCATCCGCCGGCGACGGCCAGATGAACCGGCCGCGTTCCAGCCATTTGGCGTAGAGCGACAGGCTCGGCATGCCAAGGCGCATGTCAATCGAACCCGTTGCCAGCCAGACCCGGACGCCCGACGGAACCGGGATCATCGCCTCAGCAGCGTCAGCACACGCGCGACCAGATCCAGGTCCGTCCTAGTCGTCACGCGCAGGTGCAACCCGTCAGGCAGCACAATCTCCAATCCCGTGTCCGCGCGCCCGTCGAGCAATGTCGGACCCGACGGCAAGGTCGGGAGCGTCACCGCCAAGAAGCCCCGATCCGTCCCGCCGCCGACGCCGCTCCACACCCGTGATGATTTCCATCCGATCTTCCGCTCTTAAAAACGTCCTTAAGCTCGCTCTTAAGATCAGAAATCACTGTTCACCCCAGCAAGGCGATCTTCACCGGACGGATACGGCGAGGCTCAAGGAATGACAGGCTGTCACAACCCGATACGAGAAGACAGCCTCATCCTTCCTTTCCGTCATTCTTATCGCTGCCACAGCAGACTACATCAAGCTCTAACAGCCTGTCGGGTTGGGCATTTTGCGGCGGATGACGCCGAGGCTGACCCGGCTTATGCTGCGTGAAGCCGTGCCATTCTTTTGCAGTTGTATGCGAGAGCGACGAGTGTCCATTCGGTCGTGACTTTTGCAAGGCTGCGCAGACTGAATCTTCTGAACCCCATGATGCTTTTGATAATTCCAAAGACCGGTTCAACGGTCTGTTTTCGTAGTCTGTAAACATCTCCGGCATCTGTGGTTTCCAGCCTGTCCTTCATGGCAAGCCGCCAGGGTTCGGTTATCCGGCGCGGCTCCCTGTTTTCAGGAGGGGGCCGGAAATCATATGGTCTGCGGGCGCGAGGTCGTCCGATGGCGACCAGCGGATCGATGCCTTTTTTCCGCAGGTCCCGGACCGCCTGCCCGTTGGCGTAAGCGGTGTCGGCGAGCACTGTATTTGGGAGACCGATCGTGTTTTCCATCGACAGCACGGTGCTGGCAAAGGACGGCGCGTCCGCTGACGTGGCGACAACGTCGGTTGTCACGATCAGCTGACTGCCTTCGGCGCAGACCACGGCCTAGGCATTGTAAGCCTGCCGGAACTCGTGGGCGTCCGAACGCCGCATGAGGCGGCTGTCGGGATCGGTCAGGCTGATCTGCCGCTCAGGTAGTGGTTCATCATCAGGCGGTTTGGGCGCCCGGCCGCGACGCCCTGTTTTTGCGTCATACGCGCCTTCTTTTTCTCGTATGCCGGACGTGCAGCTTCGGCCTGCGCCTTCGCATCTGCTTCCAGCCGGGCGCAGGCTTCGTCCAGCTTCGCTTTCAGTATTTCCCGTCGGGCCAGCTCTTCCGGCAATGCCTGCGGATCGCTATCTGTGGCATCTGCGTGCTCCGCCTGCTCCAGCAGTTTCGCGATATCCACCGCCAGCTGTTTGCGCAGCGCCCTGATCCGGTCGTAACGCAGGGAACGGTATTTCGAAGCGTCGGCATCGATTTTCGTGCCGTCGATCGATACGACACCCAGACGCAGCAGACCTGTCTCGCGCGTCAGAAGCAGGACCTGCGCAAATGCAGCTTCAATGGCTGTCCGGTTCGTCCGGCGGAAGGTCGCAATCGTATCATGATCCGGATGCAGGTTCGCCGCCACGAAGCGCACACCGATGTCGCGATATGTCGCCCTCTCGATCCGGCGTGAGGAAAACAACCCGTTCGCGTAACTGAAGATCAGAAGGGCCAACATCAGGCGCGGATGATACTGCGCCTTGCCTCCCGTGCGCACTGGCACGCAGAACGCATTCATCGGAACCCGCTCAACGGCTGCGACAATGAAATGCGCCATATCATCAGCCGGAAGCCACGACTTCAGATCAGGTGGCAGAAGATACGGCTGAGACCGGTCAAACGGGATGAAGCTGCTCATCTCACCACCTTACAACCTCACCCCTTCACAGGGTACCCCAACCCGACAGGCTGCTACGGCGTGTCGTCAGTTAAGCAGGATGATGATTGAGGCGAACTGCACGGCTGCGAGGAAGGTCGATTTCAGTTTATCGTAGCGGGTTGCGATAGCACGAAACTGCTTGAGTTTATTGAAGAACCTCTCAACAAGGTTCCGTTCACGGTAGCGAGAAAAATCGGTTTTCCGTCGTGTCGTTCTGTTGTGTTTTGGCGGGATGACCGGGGTAATCCCGCGCTGTATCAGCCGATCGATCAACCTGTCCGCGTCATACGCTTTGTCAGCAAGGAAAGCATCCGGGTCGATGTTTTCCAGAAGCGGTTCTGCTTGGGTGATATCGGCATCCTGTCCCGGTGTGATGCCGAGTTTCACCGGATTGCCCAGAGCGTCGCAGATGGCATGGATCTTTGTAGTCAACCCGCCTCGTGATCGTCCGATGGCCTGATCCGTGCCCCTTTTTTGAGAGCTCCGGCACTATGCTGATGCGCCCGGACAATTGTGCTGTCGATCATCATGTATTCGTTGTCGTGATCAGCGGCCAGATAACGAAATATCCGTTCGATGACGCCGCTTTCACACCAGCGGCGCAGACGCCGGTGCACGTTTTTCCAGTCCCCGAAACGGGCAGGAAGGTCGCGCCATGGAATACCCGCGCGATAGCGATACAGCACCGCCTCCACGAACAGACGGTTGTCCGCCGCAGTGCCGCCGACATAGCCTTCTCGACCGGGAAGAAGATCCTTTATCCGCTCCCACTAGTCATCGCGTAAACTATAGCGCCGCATCTGTCTGTCTCCCTCAAAAAACGGGAAAACAGTCAGCACACGCAGACACAAAGTACAACCCTCACATGCCACATTCAGAGCTTAACTGACGACACGCCGTAGTGCTCGAACACGAACCGTGCGCCGATACAGGGCGGTATGACATTCTGCGAAGGGACAGCCGCCATGCGTCATGATCCCGCCGCCGCTTCACTTGTCGTCATGCTCCGTGGATTGCGGATGTATGGCATGTCCTAGGCTGCGGCTGACCGCATCGAGCAGGGCGCACCCGCCTTCGAGGCGGCCATCCCCATCCTCTCGCAGCTTCTGAAGGCGGAGCTGGCTGAACGCGCAGTGCGCTCCATCGCCTGCCAGACAAAGACAGCCCGGTTCCCTGCCTACAGGGACCTGTCCGGGTTCTCCTTTGCCGATACGCAGGTCAACGAGCCCATGGTCCGCCATCTCCATGGCGGGGACTTCATCGAGCGTGCTGAAAATATCGTGCTGATCGGCGGTCCGGGAACCGGGAAAACCCACCTGGCGACCGCGCTGGCCATCCAGGCGATCACCTATCACAGGAAGAAGGCGCGCTTCTGCGTCAACGGTCGACCTGGTCAATGCGCTCGAACACGAAAAGACCGCCAGCCGCGCCGGGCAGACTGCCGACAGGCTGCTCCGCCTGGATCTCGTGATCCTTGATGAACTCGGTTATCTTCCCTTCAGCGCGTCTGGGGGCGCCCTGCTGTTCCATCTGCTCAGCCGCCTCTACGAGCGCACCAGTGTCATCATCACAACCAATCTGAGCTCCAGTGAATGGGGACACGTCTTTGGTGACGCGAAGATGACAACGGCGCTCCTCGATCGGCTGACCCATCACTGTCATATTCTCGAGACTGGAAATGACAGCTACAGGTTCCGCGCCAGCACTGCTGCGTCAAAAAACAGAAAGGACAGATCCCCTTCTTGACCGCCCGCATGACTATGCCTGAAATAGCATCTGACTGGGTCAATTCCTGAGGCAAAACCCGGGTCAGTTCTCAGTGAAAATCAACACTGACGCCCTTATGACTTCCGGCCAGAGCCCGCCATCCAAGGAGCCGCGCCGGATCACCAAACCCTGGCGCCTGGAAATGAAGGCCAGGCTGCAACAGAATGGACGCTCGTCGCCCTCGCATACAATTGCCGCAGGATCACGCGACTGAAAGCCGCATAAACGCCATCGCCTCCGTCACTCATCACTACGGCAGAGCCCAACCCGACAGCCTGATAGGACTTTATTTTACCCTAATCGATTTACGTAATAGTTTTGTGATGAGCGGGTGCTCGTATAACACACCCGCACAGGCATCATTGCAATAATAAATATATATTAATCATTGCACCAAAATATAGCGTCGTATCCGTATTGTTAAATAAAACCCGATTATAAGTAGTAAGAGGGTGATCCAGCAGTCATAAAATATATCATAGTGGGCATGTGCGTTTAGACCAAACTGTCCTTCCCGGATCATTTCTATATTGTCGACACTCGGGGAAATCATCATGTACCATCTATATTTGGGCGGAAGCCAATCTACCATGGAAAACGCCCCGGTAAATGGCAGAGAAAGATAACTCAGAACGCCGACGGCCTTTTCAACCAGATCAGATATTTCACTTAAAGAGGCAAAAATCATGGCGATTGCTATACACAGCAGCATATGGAATGCCATGCCTAAATATATCATACCATAATATTGGGGAGGCTTCATGAAACCGGTAAATATTGTCCCACACGTGACAATCACCCCTGCCATCAGGGTGCCGGTTATTTCCAGAAACGTTCGAGCCAAGATAATCGATGCTGGCGTAACCTGACGGTGAAACAATAAACTGCCGTTAGCTTCAAAGGCCTTGACGGAATGACCTAAACAGTGCCGCCACATGGTAAGAGGAATATAGCCGGTCACCACGATTGCTGTCATAGGCAGGCCATGTTCATGTGAGGGACGTATCGCTGTCCACAAGATGATAACGCCCGTACAAAATAGAACAGGCTCCCCCAAGACCCATAAGAAGCCAAGATTTTCTCGACCGTAACGTGTATGGATTTCACGCATCATCAATGCATAAATGACCTGTAACTGGACTCTGAAATCTACTTTCAGCTCCTTTATTTTGTCATACATGGTCATTGACGTTCTCATCGGATATCATGCTTTCAGGACCTTATTTCTGTAGAGAGTATAGAATAAAAATGCCTGTGAAGCGAGGGGGGCGGTCTGCCGTCAAAAAGATACCCCTTTCTGTTGAGAAGCCATGCCCTGACAGTCTGATCAAAGGCCGTAATCCATTCATGGAGAAGGGCACTATGTCATGCCATTTAAAAGACCTAATGATGGAGAAGATTGCTCGTTATCAGACGATGTGACAGGTTTCCGCATTTGTATCTGCTAGCGCAGAAAGGACGGAGCACACGGGAATCAATTGGGTTGTGCCGACACTGCGGTCTGTTCCTGCGTAACGGACACCCGCGCGATTTCCCGGGCCGCACCGTAGATATGGTAAAGCGAACTGGCAGGCATATAATCAACGAGCGTAAGCCCGTCAGGCGTCAACCTGTCTACCCAGCCACCATGCAGGCGTGCCGGTGCATAAAGGGTAAAAAACCGTGTAGCCTGCATAGACAGGAGCGTCCTGTCACAGGGCAGTCCGTTTTTCAGGCGCTGGCACAGCAGGCGCATGAATTCGGTCTGGGGCCATATGCGGGTGGATAATTCAAGCTGCGTGCCGGATTCCGTAATTGCATCATATACATCGGCTGTGTCGGGAGCGGTCCCATGGCGACTGCCTGTCTGGAAAAGGCCATCGGCTACCCGCAGCAGGGCATCTTCATGGGACTCGCCGGACGCTAGTGTGCAGTATTCGGTAAACAGCCACGACCATTCGAAAAGATGACCGGGCTCTACCCTGTTCTGGCCTGCAGGCTGCAACGGGATCCATTTGGAATCAAAGTATTCCAGCAGCATTCCCGATCCGGGATCGATAAAATGTTTCAGGGCCAATGCAACGATCTGCCGGGCATAATCGAGATAGAAACTGTCAGAGGAGACTTCAAAGAGGGCGAGATAAGCCTCCAGCAGATGCATGTGCGGATTCTGACGGCGGATCATGTCGGGCGTCGGCATGGCGTCACGATAGCCACCGTTTTCCGCCTTGAAGATCAGGTCAATTTCCAGAACGGTCTGGCGGGCCGTAGCCAGATAAGTCCCATTACCCGTAAGGCGATAGGCCCATGCGTAACCAAAAAGAATGAACGCATGTGCATACAGGTCGCGCGTACGATTGCCCGGCCTGCCATCGGGCGCGAGGGAGAAAATCCATCCCTTTTCCCCATCGCTGCCATGGTAGCGCCGGCCAATCTCCTCCAGACAGTCAATTGCCTGTTCCGCCGCATCATGCACGCCATCCAGTGCGGCACGGCAATAGGTCGCCACCTGACGGGCCTGCACCATCAGACGCAGTTCCGGTAGCAAAACCGGCGTACCCTCAAAGGTCAGACGTTCGTGGTAAAGTGTTCTGCTGCGGTCAAAACCACACTGGCTCCACAGGGGAAGTGCCGATTCCTTCAGCCAGTCCTGCCACATGGTCTTACACAAGCCGAAGTCAATCATCAGGGGTTCCGCAAACACGAAGGACTGAAAATATGGACAGGAACCATCACCCTATCAAGTGCCCTGTCCCATTTCCGTGTGCCTGCCACAATCCGCATGGCGATACAAAACTGTTTTCGTGAAATACAACTCGTGAACGCCAGCAGGCTGGGATACTCCCATTGGCAGAACGACCTGTAACCCAGACCTGTCCGTTTTTGATGGGTGAATTTTCATGATGTTGCCTGTATCTATATCCCTGTAACCCACTCCTGATCGTAAGAAGTTCATGATTGAAAATTTCCAGTTTGGCTCTCTGGTCGTCATCGGTGATCTTCTTCTGGATCAATACATCTATGGTTCGGTGGAACGGATTTCACCTGAAGCGCCGGTGCCAGTGCTCCGGCGCGACCGACAGGCTTCCGTGCCAGGGGGCGCTGCGAATGTCGCGGTCAATGCGGCAGCACTGGGCTGTGCCGTAAAACTGATCGGTGTGGTGGGCTGCGATCCCGCGGCGGATGCGCTGCACAATGCGCTGGCGCCATGGGACACTATCGACTGCACCGGCATTCTGGCGGACCCTCAATGGACTACCATTACAAAAACGCGCGTGCTGAGTGGGCGCCAGCAGATCGTGCGTATTGATGATGAACGCATTGAAACACCGTCGGTACAACTGACCGCCCGGCTCATCGCTGCTGGCAAGGCTGCGATTGCCACATGTGATGTGCTGGTCTGTTCCGATTACGCCAAGGGCGTATTGTCCGAGGATGTTCTGGCAGAACTTATAGCGACCGCCCGCAGTCGGGACATTCCCGTTATCGTCGATCCCAAACGCAGGGATCTGGCGGCTTATCGTGGCGCTTCGCTCATTACTCCAAACCGCAAGGAACTGGCCCAGGCGACCGGCTTGCCCCTGCACACGCATGATGAAATCGAGTGTGCCGCTCGCGCGGCATCGGCCGCGTTTGGGGGGGATGTGCTGCTAACCCGCTCGGAAGAGGGCATGACCCTGTGGCGCACGGATGGAACCATGACCGATGCGGCCACCCGTAAATCGGAAGTCTATGACGTGTCCGGTGCGGGCGACACGGTTGTGGCAACGGTGGCGGCAGTGCTGTCCGCTGGCCAGACACTGGATACGGCCATGGTGATTGCGACCACAGCAGCCTCCATCGCTGTTGGCAAACTGGGCACTGCAAGCGTGTCAAAAGAGGAACTGAGCCGCGCGCTGCGGGCTGAAATGGTTGAAACCGGGCAGACCCTACCCCTCGATCAGGCAGTGCAGGTGGTCCAGAACTGGCGACAGCATGGCGCGCGGGTCGTTTTTACCAATGGCTGTTTCGATCTGGTGCATCCCGGTCACATTGCACTGCTGCATGGCGCTGCCCGTGAAGGGGACAAACTGATCGTGGCGATCAATAGCGACCAGTCGGTCAGGCGCCTGAAGGGTGAAAGCCGACCGGTGCAGGATGAGCAGGCACGTGCGATGGTAATCGGCGCCCTGCGGGATGTGGATATGGTGGTGATTTTTGATGAGGACACGCCACTTGAGACGATCAGGGCCCTGAAACCCGATGTTCTGGTAAAAGGCGCTGATTATACTGAAGAAAATGTGGTTGGCGGCGATTTCGTCAAGCAGAATGGCGGTCGGGTCGCGTTGATCGATATTGTTTCCGGTCGCTCGACAACATCGCTGGTCAGGAAAATGCAGCAGGCGGTTTACGGCGTGTCGTCAGTTAAGCAGGATGATGATTGAGGCGAACTGCACGGCAGCGAGGAAGGTCGATTTCAGTTTATCGTAGCGGGTTGCGATAGCGCGAAACTGCTTGAGTTTATTGAAGAACCTCTCAACAAGGTTCCGTTCGCGGTAGCGAGAAAAATCGGTTTTCCGTCGTGTCGTTCTGTTGCGTTTTGGCGGGATGACCGGGGTAATCCCGCGCTGTATCAGCCGATCGATCAACCTGTCTGCGTCATACGCCTTGTCAGCAAGGAAAGCATCTGGGTCGATGTTTTCCAGAAGTGGTTCCGCTTGGGTGATATCGGCATCCTGTCCCGGTGTGATGCCGAGTTCCACCGGATTACCCAGAGCGTCGCAGATGGCATGGATCTTTGTAGTCAACCCGCCTCGTGATCGTCCGATGGCCTGATCCGTGCCCCTTTTTTGAGAGCTCCGGCACTATGCTGATGCGCCCGGACAATTGTGCTGTCGATCATCATGTATTCGTTGTCGTGATCAGCGGCCAGATAACGAAATATCCGTTCGATGACGCCGCTTTCACACCAGCGGCGCAGACGCCGGTGCACGTTTTTCCAGTCCCCGAAACGGGCAGGAAGGTCGCGCCATGGAATACCCGCGCGATAGCGATACAGCACCGCCTCCACGAACAGACGGTTGTCCACCGCAGTGCCGCCGACATAGCCTTCTCGACCGGGAAGAAGATCCTTTATCCGCTCCCACTGGTCATCGCGTAAACTATAGCGCCGCATCAGTCTGTCTCCCCCAAAAAACGGGAAAACAGTCAGCACACGCAGACACAAAGTACAACCCTCACATGCCATATTCAGAGCTTAACTGACGACACGCCGTAGGAAGGCAGTTACTGGGCAGGCAACTTCGAGTTGATAGATGGGTTAATTTAAAAAAACAGGGCCTGTTAGGTCCTGAATGACAGAACGGGCTGCACAGCTATTTATGATGAGCATGATGCAGCCTGTCTTTTCTGATCAGGTTTGGTCTGTCCGGAAGCCTTTGATCGAGGAAGTCCACCCGAAGGGCAAGACCCCGCCGAGGAACCTTCGACGGACGATATCGGCGATTTTCTGGTGCCATCAGAACGGCGCGAAGTGGCGCGCCCTGCCGTCCGGGTTTGGTCTCTGGTGGATTGCCGCACAACTGTTCATTCGCTGGTCGAAACCCGGTGTCTGGCTGCGCCTGTCTGAAAAGGTCAGGGGCACGGACCCGGCGCCGGGCATGGTTTTTCCTGATGGCACGACGATCCGTGCCCATCACAAGGCGGCCGGAGCCACCAAAAAAGGGGATACGACGAACGTCACAGGGATCGTGAGGCGCCTGGCCGCTCATGTGGAGGTTTTGGCGCCAGGGCCTGCGTAGCCGCAGATGGTCATGGCAGGGTGCTGTCCTTCACGCTGTCGCCCGGTCAGGCGCATGAACTGGCATCCGCTTATGCTCTACTCGACGACCTGTCGCATCCACCGACCTATGTCGTCTGTGACTGTGGGTATGCCGCGCAAAAATTTCATGAATATCTCTGGAACCGGTGATCCCGCCAGGAAAGAATGATCCAGAATCGCCTGTCTCAAATGATCTTACAGGCATCGGCATCTGGTCGAAAACCTGTGGGCGAGGCTCAAGGAATGGCGGGCTGTCGCAACCCGATACGAGAAGACAGCCTTATCCTTCCTCTCCGTCATTCTCATCGCGGCTACAGCAGACTATATCGAGGCCTAATACTAAAGGATGTAGCCACTGACTCGTGTGTGAAGTGACGAATGGTGTTGGCTCGATTCTCTTGCTGCGGGAGGAACTGGCTGATGACGAGAGCGGTGAAGCTACGGGATGACTATTCGGCCTCTGACCCTGGCGGCGATCTGTGACGGAGCGAGCCGCACCGATGCGGCCCGGGTGGTGGTATGGACCGCCAGACATTGCGAGACCGGGTTCACCGCTTCAATGCCGAAGGGCTCGATGGCCTGTGCGGCTATCAGCACCCGGCCGCGTCATCCGGGGCAGGGTCCTGCCGTCATGGAGGCATTCAAAAAAACTTCCCCGCATCCTGAGCGGCCATACCGGCCCTCTGCCAAAGGGAAAGCCGATCGAGATATGGTTCCAGGACGAGGCCCGCATCGGCCAGAAGAACGGCATCGTCCGACAATGGGCCAGACGCGGCACGCGGCCACGCCAGCCGGTTGACCAACGCTACGAAAATGCCTAGCTGTTCGGGGCGATCTGCCCGGCGCGCGGCAAGGGCGCCGGCCTGGCGCTGCCGTTCATCGGTACGGCCAGCAGGCAATTGCATATCGAGGAAATCTCGCGCTGCATCGCTCGCGGCGTTCACGCCGTCGTGCTGCTCGATCGCGCAGGATGGCACATCACCGACAGGCTGAAGCTGCCCCGCAATGTCAGCCTGATCTTCCTGCCGTCCCGTGCTTCCGAACTGAGCCCGGTCGAGAATATCTGGCAGTTCCTACGCGCCAACTGGTTGTCCAACACCGTATTCGACGGCATCGAGCATATCATCGACGCCGCCTACTGCGCCTGGCACAACCTTGTCGCCCTGCCTGATACCATTCAATCCATCGGTCTCAGAAAGTGGGCTTACACAGATCAGTCTCTATAACCGTTGGTATAATACGATGTACACAGCGGCCCGGATTTCATAAGCATGAGCCCTGTGCCGGGTACCAGTCGTTTTGGTCTACCTTTCCTTTCGGACGGAGCGGCATGTGTATCCATTATTCCGGATCACATACCGCCGCCTGCGACGCAGTATGGTATGCCCTGCGTCAGATCGAGAAGTACTTGGCGTGCGGGTTCAGGATCACGAGCGCCGATGTGGACTGTTCCGGATGAAGCTGAAAGCCGTCTGTCAGTGATACACCGATCTTTTCCGCATCCAGCAGTTTCAGGATCGGTTCCTGTTCCTCCAGTCGGGGGCAGGCGGGGTAGCCGAATGAATAGCGTGAACCCCGGTAACCCTGCTGGAGCAGTTTCGCCATGTCGCGGTCATCCTCGGCCGCGAAACCCATTTCGGCGCGGATGCGCTTGTGGGTGTATTCCGCCATGGCTTCCGCCATTTCGACCGACAGGCCATGCAGGTAGAGGTAATCCTTGTAGCGGTCAGCCTCGAACCATTCCCGCGCCCGGTCCGATGCATCCTGCCCTACGGTTACGACCTGCAGGCCGATTACGTCGCGCTGGGCGTCGTCGATATCGCGCACGAAGTCGGCAATGCACGCACCGTCCTCACGCGGCTGGCGGGGCAGGGTGAAGCGGGCGACTTCATTCGTGCCATCCTCGCCAAACAGCACAAGGTCATTGCCTTCGCCCGCCGCTTTCCAGTAGCCGTAGCTGGCGCGGGGATGCAGGATGTCCTGCTCTGCGCATATGGTCAGCATCTGACGCAGCACCGGACGCAGTTCCTTGCGCGCCCAGACCATGAAGTCATCCAGCGAACGGCCCTGTTTACGGAAGCCCCACTGGAACTGGTACAGCGAGCGTTCATTCAGGAACGGCAGTACCGCCTCCGGTGTCGCTTCCAGAACGCGTGGTCCCCAGAAGGGCGGGGTGAGGACGGGTTCGTCTGCGGTCATGCGCGCGCGACGGGCACGGCTTGCGGCGACATCCACCGGGCCGAAGCCCCGGGTCGACGCCTCCTCGATATCCTGCGTACGGTTGGTGCGGGTGGCCTTGCCTGCGCGGCGGGACTGGATGGCGGCAAGATAGGTGTCGAACTCGCCCTTCACCACCTTGTCCATAAGCGACAGTCCATCGAATGCGTCACGCGCATAGGCCACGCGCCCGCCTTCGCCATAGGCGGCGGTGCAGTCCTCCTCCACATAATTGCGGGTAAGGGCGGCGCCTCCCAGCATGACGGGTGCATCAATGCCCTGGCGGTGCATTTCCTCAAGGTTTTCGCGCATGATGACGGTGGACTTGACCAGCAGGCCGGACATGCCGATGGCATCAGCCTTGTGTTCCCGGGCGGCGGCGATCATGTCCGCCACCGGCACCTTGATGCCAAGGTTGATGACCCGGTAGCCGTTATTGGTCAGGATGATGTCAACAAGGTTCTTGCCGATGTCATGCACGTCACCCTTCACGGTGGCCAGTACCATGGTGCCACGGACCTGGCCTTCGGTGCGTTCCATGTGGGGTTCCAGCCAGGCCACGGCAGCCTTCATCGTCTCGGCGGACTGGAGCACGAACGGAAGCTGCATCTTGCCTGCGCCGAACAGTTCGCCCACCACCTTCATGCCATCCAGCAGCACGGTGTTGATGATGTCCAGCGGGGCCATGTCGCGCATGGCTTCAGCAAGGTCATCTTCCAGCCCCTTGCGGTCGCCATCGACAATGCGGTCCTTCAGGCGCTCGGGCGCGGTTTCGGCCCGGGCCTTCTTGACCGCGTCGGCGGCCTTGCGGTCGGCGAAGATTTCCAGCATGCGCTGCAGCGGGTCATAGCCTTCGCTACGGCGGTCAAAGATCAGGTCTTCGGCAACCTTCACCTCTTCCTTCGCGATCAGGTGCAGCGGACGGATCTTGGATACATGCACGATCGCCGCCGTCATGCCTGCACGCACCGCATGGTCAAGGAAGACGGAATTCAGCACCGCGCGCGCCGCCGGGTTCAGGCCGAACGAAATGTTCGACAGCCCGAGCACGATCTGGATATCGGGGAAACGTTCGCGGATCAGGCGGATGCCCTCCAGCGTCCATTCCCCCAGCTTGCGGTCATCTTCAGTGCCGGTGCCGATGGTGAATGTCAGCGGGTCGATCATCAGGTCGGATTGCGGCAGGCCATGCTTCCCGCACGCGAATTCGACCAGACGCGTGGCGATGCGCAGCTTGTCTTCCGCCGTCTTGGCCATGCCGACTTCATCAATGGTCAGCGCGATGACGGATGCCCCGAACTTGCGCGCCAGCAGCATGCGTTCGCTGGCGATCGCCTCCCCATCCTCGAAATTGATGGAATTGATGATCGGCTTGCCGCCATGCAGCTTCAGTGCGGCCTCGATCACGGGGGTTTCGGTGGAATCGATCACCAGCGGCGCATTGACCGAGGCGGTGAAGCGGGTCACGACCTCGTTCATCTCGCGCATTTCATCCCGGCCGACGAAGGCGGTGCAGATATCCAGCGCATTCGAACCTTCAGCCGCCTGTTCGCGGCCAAGGGCCACGCAGCCGTCCCAGTCGCCCGCTTCCTGCAACTGCCGCCATTTCTTCGACCCGTTGGCGTTGCAGCGTTCCCCGATGGAGAAATAGCTGTTTTCCTGACGCAGCGGGACCTGTGAATACAGGCTGGCGACCGACGGAATCCACACCGGCTTGCGTGCCACGGGTGCCGGGCGGATGCGGCCCGTACCTTCCGCGCGGCGGCGCAGCATCTGGTCCAGCGCCTGCGTATGCGGGGTGGAGGTGCCGCAGCAGCCGCCGATGAGGTTGAGCCCGTCCTCGGTAATGAAGCGGTCAACCCAGCTTGCCATTTCCTGCGGGGTCAGGGGGTAGTGCGTCTTGCCGTTGACCAGTTCGGGCAGCCCGGCATTGGGCTGGACCGAGATCAGGCCCGGCCAGTTTTCGGCCAGCCAGCGTACATGTTCGGCCATTTCCTGCGGGCCGGTGGCGCAGTTCAGGCCCATGAGCGGCACGTCCAGCGCGTTTATGACCGTGGCTGCCGCCGCGATGTCGGGCCCGACCAGAAGCGTGCCGGTCGTCTCGACCGTGACCTGCACGAAAATGGGGGTATCCGTGCCCATCTCCGCCCGCGCGATCTTGGCGCCATTGACGGCGGCCTTGATCTGGAGCGTGTCCTGACACGTCTCGATCAGCAGGCAGTCCACGCCCCCTTCGATCAGGCCACGGCACTGTTCGGCCAGACCGGCTTCCAGCGTGTCGTAATCGATATTGCCCAGCGAAGGCAGCTTGGTGCCCGGCCCGATGGAGCCGACGACATAGCGGTGGCGCCCGTCCGAAAAGCTTTCCGCCGCTTCGCGTGCAAGATGGGCTGCCGTGCGGTTGATTTCCCGCGCCCTGTCTTCCAGCCCGAATTCACCCAGCGTGATGGGCGAGCCGCCAAAGCTGTTGGTTTCCACCATGTCTGCCCCGGCCTCGAAATAGCCACGGTGGATTTCGCGTACCAGTTCGGGGCGCGACAGGTTCAGGATCTCGGTGCAGTTTTCCTGCCCCCAGTAATCGCGCTCGACTTCCAGATCCAGTAGCTGCACGCGGGAGCCCATGCCGCCGTCACACAGCAGAACCTGGTCGCGAAGGGCATCGAGAAGATGGGGACGAGTGGTCATTGTTATCCTGAAATCTCATGACAGGGGCATGTCACCACGCGCGGGCGGCAGGTTCAGGCCCGTATTCCGGCTGTCTTGCATTGGGTATGTCTGGTGCTCTTTATTCCCCCAACTTCCGGCCGGTGTCCAGTATCATTGCCCATAAGGGGAGAATGCCGTCGGCCCGGCCCGATGAACGGAGAAAGTCATGACCGCTGACGGGCGTATCCCACTGGAATTCGTGACCGCCATACCCGTCCCGCGTTCCGATACGCTGCTGGTGGTGGGCGATGGCCGCACGCCGCCAGCCGTCGGGGCATGGGCCGATGTGGCGGTGATCAACGCCGTAACGTCCCCGTTCGCGCATGTGGCCGGATGCCTGTGCTGCACGGGGCGGGGCGAGGGGATCGCCGCCGCACTGGGCGATATATTCCGCAGGCGTGCCACGGGGGGCGTGAAATGGTTCACCCGCATCATCGTGCTGCCCCCGACCGGGCAGGAGGCGGCATGGCGTGCGGCGCTGGCGGGGGACGTGCTGGCCAGCGCGCGTTTTGCCATATGTCCGCCGGGGCCTGCATGAAAACATGACCTGTTAAGGAACCCTTCAGCTTTGTGTCCCTAGATCTGGTGGCCGTGATGGACAGAACCTGCAAAGCAAAGGGATGCCGTGGGCCATTCAGACCAGACAGCGGACCAGGCGGGCGGCCCGTCCCGCCCCGCGCCAGCCCTGATCCGGCTACAGGCGGTGCTGCGTGCGGCACGGTTTCACGGCATTGATCTTGATGTGCATGATTTCGTGGGCGCATCCGACGATGCGGCTCCTTCCATCCCCGCCCTCGCACGGTGGGTGGAGGAAAATGGCGGGACCGCCCGTGGCTTGCACCTGCAATGGCGCGACCTTGTTCGCCTGCGTGATGTCCCGCCCGTAGCCCTGATGTTCAACGACGGTTCGGCAGGGCTTATGGTCGGTGCGGACGAGGTGAATGGCGTCATCTGGCTGGTCGATCCGTTCGCCAGTCCCGACAGTCCGCCTGTCGCGGTCGATGAACTGCGCCTGTGCGCCGTATGGGGGGGCGACGTGCTGCTGGTGCGCGGGCGCGGTGGTGGGGCACCGGTCGAGGAACCGGTCGATTTCGCATGGCTGCGGCGGCTTGTACTGGGGGAACGGCGGCTGCTGCGCGATGTGGTTCTGGCTTCCGTCGTCATAAGCGTGCTGGCGGTTTTTCCACCGCTGATCGTGATGCAGGTGATCGACCGGGTGGTCAGCTTCCATTCCATGGCCACCCTCATTTCCCTGACCGGGCTGGTCGTGGTCATGGCGTTTTACGAAATCCTGCTCAGCTACGCGCGGCGCGAACTGACGCTGGTGCTGACCACGCGGCTGGATACGCGCATCTCTCTGGCGGTTTTCGACCGGCTGCTTGCCCTGCCTCTGGAGTTTTTCGAACGCGAGCAGACCGGCAACGTGATCGGCCGCGTCAGCGCCATCTACAGGGTGCGCCAGTTCATGACCGGCAGGCTGCTCAGTACCTTTCTCGACCTGTTCACGCTGCTGGTGGTGCTGCCTTTCCTGTTCTGGCTCAGCTTTTCGCTGGCGTGGATGACCGTGGCGGCGGCGGCCCTGATCGGCGGCATCATATTGGTGGCGATGCCGGGCATGGGGCGCATGGTGGGGCGGCAGGTCCGTGCCGAAATGGACCGTAGCGCCACGCTGTACGAAACCGTCGCCGGTATCCGTACGGTCAAGACACTGGCGCTGGAACCCGTGCGGCGGGAAGCATGGGATGAAAAAACAGCATCTGTCGTAACGGCATCGCTGGATGCGGGACGCATGGGCAACTGGGTGGCGAGCGCCGTCATGCCGCTGGACCTGTTCATCAATCGCGGCATCATCCTTGTCGGTGCGTACCTGGCCCTGACCGCCCCCACGGCGGACATGGAAGCCGGGGCGCTCATGGCGTTCATGATGCTGGGGGGGCGCGTGGCAGCACCGCTGGTGGGCATGGCGCGGCTGATCGATGACCTGAACGAAGTGCGCAGCGCCCTGTCCGAAGCGGGCTCCGTGCTCAACCGCCCGACCGAGACGCGCGCCCTTACCACCGGCCTGCGTCCGCCCATCCGCGGCGCGCTGGCGTTTTCGGATGTCTGTTTCACCTATCCCGCCGCATCCGGTCCAGCCCTGTCGGATGTCACGTTTTCGGTGCCTGCGGGCACCATGCTGGGGCTGGTGGGGCGCAGCGGGTCGGGCAAGTCCACCATCACGCGGCTGCTGCAGGGCGTCAGCCGCAACTATACGGGGCAGTTGCGCCTTGACGGCATCGACCTGCGCGAGATCAACCTGACCTACCTGCGCCGCTCGTGCGGGGTGGTGCTGCAGGACAATTTCCTGTTCCGGGGCACGATACGCGACAACATCATCGCCGGTCGTCCCGGCCTGACGCTGGAGGACGTGATCCGCGCCGCCCGTCTGGCGGGGGCGGAAGAGTTCATCGAACGGATGCCGGCAGGCTACGATACGTGGATCGAGGAAGGTTCCACCAACATCTCCGGCGGACAGCGGCAGCGGCTTGCCATAGCGCGCGCGGTGATTTCCGACCCGAAGCTCATGATCCTTGATGAGGCGACCTCCGCCCTCGATCCGGAAAGCGAGGCCGTGGTCAACGCCAACCTGCGTCGCCTCGCCCACGGTCGGACCATGGTGATCGTCTCGCACCGTCTCGCCTCGCTGGTGGACTGCAACCAGATCTGTGTGATGGACCGGGGACGTGTCGCGGCCATCGGCACGCATGCCGAACTGCTGACGCGCAGCCCCATCTACCGCACCCTGTGGATGCAGCAGAACCGTTTCAACGATGGTGGCGGCAACGATGCGCCGCCCCCGTCCTCCCTGCATGGAGACGCGGCATGAGCGACGGCGACCTCGCCCCCCCCGCGCCGGACGATGCGGGCGATGATGGCGTGGGCGGTATCCTGTCCGTCCTGCCGCCCCCGGTCGCGGATGTTCCGGCCGATCTGCCGCCCGCGCTGCTGGCGTTCTACTCACCCAGTGCCGCGCTGGTGGATCTGCCGCCATCCGATGCGGCGCGGTATGTGGTCTGGCTGGTCGCGGCCCTTGCCGGGGCGGGTCTGCTGGTCATGACCTTCTTCCCGCTGGATCGGGTCATCAGCGTGAATGGCACACTGACGCCCTTTGACGAGACGATGGTCATCCAGCCGCTGGAAACCTCGCTCATCCGCTCGCTTGACGTGCATGAGGGCGATACCGTGCATAAAGGGCAGGTGCTGGCCCGTCTTGATCCGACCATGACGGATGCGGATGTGACCAACCTGCGCCATCAGGTCATGGCGTACCGGGCTGAGGTCGCGCGCCGTACGGCGGAAGCGGCGGGCAGGCCCTACCGGGCTGACATGAACGACCCCGCATCGGTGCAGGAGGCGGCAGCCTATCTGCGCCGGCAGGCGGAATATGACGCGCAGATGGCCGGGTATGACCGTCAGATCGCAGCATTGCAGAGCGAACTGCAGGGCTATGAGGCCAGTGCCGCGATGTATGGCGCCCGCGCGCGCGTTGCCCGCGACGTGCAGGACATGCGCCAGCGCCTGCAGCATGAACAGGTCGGCAGCCGCCTGTCCACGCTGGCGGCACAGGACACCCTGATGGAAGTGGTGCGTTCGCAGGTATCCGCCCGGCATGAGGCCGACAGCACGCGCGCCCGGCTGGATGCGATGAAGGCGCAGCGCGATGGCTACGCCAGCAACTGGCACGCGACCGTGTATCAGGATCTGGCGCTGGCCCAGCACCGGCTGGCGGATGCCGATGGCAGCTACAGCAAGGCCATGCTGCATCATGACCTGATCGTCATGCGGGCGGATCGTGACGCGGTGGTGCTGAGCATCGCGCACCTGTCCGCCGGTTCGGTCATTCAGGCGGCCAGTCCGCTCATGACGCTGGTGCCGACCGGCAGCCACCTTGATGTGGAAGCGACCCTGCGCGGCGTGGATGCGGGTTATGTGCGTGCGGGCGATCCGGCACTGCTGAAATTCGCGGCCTTTCCCTACACCCAGTACGGCGGCGGGGAAGCGACCGTGCGTGTCATCAGCGCGGATGCCTTTGCCGGTCAGCCTGCCCGCGCGGGCGGCGATGCCCAGCAGGGCAGCGACGGGACCGGCGATCCGCTGACGGTCTATTACCGCGTGCGCCTGTCAGTCGACCGTTACACCCTGCATGGGGTGCCGCCCTTTTTCCAGCCCCGGCCCGGCATGCCGGTGGAAGCCGACATTCATGTCGGGCGGCGGACCATGATGCAGTATCTGCTCAACCGCCTGCTGCCCGCCGTGACCGACGGCATGCGCGAACCTTAGGCCGGGGGCGCACGGTCATGCGCAGGCTCCTGTCGGGATTGCGGGATGGTCTTACCCCCGCCGCGCGCTTCCGGCGTGCATGCGACCTGCTGGAACGCGAAGGGCGCGCGGCACAGGGGTTTGCGCTGCTCGGGACACTGGCGCGCGGGGGCATGCTCGCCGCGCAGTATCAGGTGGCCCGCGCCTATCTGGAGGGAACGGGCGTCCCTCCAAGTCCGGTCGAGGGCCTGCGCTGGATGCACGAGGCCGCGACCGCAGGCCATGTGGAGGCCGCTTTTTCCCTTGCCCTGCTGCTGCTGGGGGCGCCGCCCCGTACCGTTGGGGCTGACAGCCTGCTGCCTGTATCCCTGCCCGAAGGTATTGCCGGATGGCCCGATCCTGTTGCCGCCACCACATGGGCCGCGTGCGCGGCGGAAAAGGGCCTGCCGGATGCGCAGGCTTTGTACGGCTATCTGCTCGCTACCGGCCCGGATAGCGTGCGGGACCCGCAGGCGGCGCGGTCATGGTGCGCACAGGCCGCACGGGCAGGCTGCCCGCAGGGTGATCTGGGTCTGGCGCTGGCGCATCTCAGCGCATCCGGCATGGCACCCGGCAGTGATCCCGATGCGGTCGCGGCACTGACCCGCGCGGCACAGGGGGGGCTGCCGACGGCGCAGTACATGCTGGGCCTGCTGCATGAGCGGGGCTGGGGCGTGGCGCAGGACCGGGCACAGGCCGCGCACTGGTACGCATGTGCCGCCGGGCAGGGCATACGGCCGGCACAGGCCCGTTACGGCGCCCTGCTGTTACAGGGCGTGCAGGGAGCGCGCGATGTCATGGCCGCCGAGACATGGCTGCGTCGTGCCGCCCATGCCGGGGACCGTGAAGCCGCCTCCCTGCTGGGGGACATGCACGCGCGCGGGGAAGCCGCCGTGCCCTGCGCCCATGAAGCCGCGACATGGTACCGCATGGCGGCGGAACAGGACCATGCCGTGGCCTGCCGCATGCTGGGAATGCTTTACATACAGGGGCGTGGTGTTCCCGCCGACCTTACGCTGGCCCGTATGTGGGTGAAGCGTGCGGCCGTGCTGGGTGATGTCGCGGCCATGACCGACCTTGCGGCAACCCTGCTGACGGAGGGAGCGGAGGCAGACGCGCCGGGTATTGATTTTCATGCGGCCGCGCAGGCGGGCGATCCGGTGGCCGCCTTCAATCTGGCGGTCAGCCTGTACCGGGGAACGGGAACTGCTCCTGAACGCAGGCAGGCCGTCATATGGATGGAACGCGCGGCCCGGGCGGGTGTGGTCAATGCGCAGTACTGGCTGGGACGCATGCTGCTGGGTGAAGGGGGCGGAACGGCTGATCCGATACGTGCCCGCCAGTGGCTGGAACAGGCAGCGGAACATGGCCTGCCCGATGCCTGCCTTGTCGCGGCCCAGCTTCGGCTGGATGGCCATGGGGGACCGCGCGACCATGCTGGCGCGCTTGCCCTCTATCATGTGGCGGCGCGTGCCGGGCGGGTCGAAGCCATGTTTTCCCTTGGGGCCATGTACGGTGGTGGCCACGATATCGCGCCCGACCGCATGCAGGCGCTGCACTGGTTCCGTCAGGGCGCACAGGGGGGCAATGCCCTGTCGCAGCTCATGCTGGGGCGGTATATGGCCCGCGGGCTGGCGGGGCCGGCAGACCCGGTGCAGGCGCGGGAGTGGTTCGCCCGCGCGGCGGCGCAGGGGCTGGGCGCGGCGCAGGATGAATGTGACCGGCTGGCATGGGTGGAGGCAGACCATACCGCGTCCTGAATCCGGTCCATCCGTTGCGCCGGGCGCGGATGTGGCGGCCGCCGTGGGGCATGCCCGGCTGCTGGCGGGGCAGGGACGGCATGCGCAGGCCCTTGCGTGGATGGAACGCGCGGCGCGGCTGGCACCCGATGACAGGGCTGTGCTGTACGCGCTGGCTGCGGTTCGGCTGGGTGCTGGCGATGGCACGGGTGCCGCGGAAGCGGTGGAAACCGTCATGGCCGCAGGGCAGGGCTTTCGCGCGGGGCTGCGCCTGCTGGTGCTGGCCTGTTGCGCGGCGGGCGCATGGGCGCGCGCGGCGGTAGCTCTGGAGCGGTTTTTTACCCGATACGGCTTTGATCCGGCACTGTCCGTTCCGGCGGATCTGACATGCCAGCATATGGGCCGGTCCAGCTGGTGCGCGCTGGACGGAGGACGGGGCGTGCTGCATTGGGGCGGCCTGCCACAAGGATGCGTGCCGGTGGTCTGGCTGGACGGCAGCAGGTTCGGCCCGCGTCGTGTGGCCGGCACGTCCATGTCCCTGCCGCCGCGCTGGCGGCAGGCGCGGGAAATCGGGATATTGCATGATGGCATGCCCCTGCTGGGCGGCAGCCCCGATCCGGTGGCCTTATGCCAGGTCGCTGGTGTTGCGTTGCCAGACGGGCAGGGCATTGCGGGATGGGCGATCATGCCCGCCCGCCCGGAGGGCCGCCCCGCACTATATCTGATGGATGCACATGGCAGGCGGCGGCTGAAGCTTACACGCAGGATCGTGCCGATGGCGGCGGCCAGCGCCGGTCCTTCCACGTCGGTATGGGCATTCCGGGTCGGGTGGGCAGATATCGCTCCACAGGGATGCGTGCGCATTGTCACGGGGCAGGGGCGGGATCTGACCGGTTCTCCTCTCCCGGTCCGCCTGCCACGCGCGCGACGGGTCTTTCCCGCCATGCGGGCGCGCGGGGATGGACTTCTACACCCGCCCGGACGCGCCGCGCGCTGCCGGGTCGTGGTTGCGGTCCATGCGGACCGGGAGCGCACCCTCGCCTGTCTGGACAGTGTGCTGGCGACGCTGGCCCGACGTGTGGAAGGGCCAGTAGTGGAAATCATGGTGGTGGATGATGCCTCCCCTGATCCCGTAATGGCCGCTGTACTGGATGATCTGGCGACGCAGGGGCGGATCGTGCTGCGGCGGCATGAAACCAACCGGGGCTATCCCGCAGCGGTCAATACGGCGCTTTCTGATGTGGCCGGGATGGATGTCGTGCTGCTGAACAGCGATACGCTGGTGGCCGATGGCTGGCTGGATGAAATGCTGCGGGCAGCCTATGCGCGCGCCGATGCGGGCACTGTATCCCCCCTGTCGAACGATGCCACGATCCTGACATGGCCTGATCCCGAACGGCCATCCCCACTGGCTGGCGGGATGGATGATGTGCGCCACTTCATGGCCGCGGCATTAACGGCCAATGGCGGGCAGGGCCCTGAAATTCCCACAGGCCACGGTTTCTGCATGCTGATCCGCCATGACTGCCTGCGTCATACCGGCCTGTTCCGTCCCGAACTGTACGGCCGGGGATATGGGGAGGAAAATGACTTCTGCATGCGCGCCCGGCTGGCGGGATGGCGGCATTATGCAGCGCCCGGTGTATTTGTGGGGCATGCGGGCGGTGCGTCCTTTGGTCTCAGCCGTCCGGCGCTGCAACAGCGCAACCACTGGGTGCTGAACCGGCTGTTTCCCGGCTATGACCGGCTGGTTCAGGACCATATCGCGGCCGATCCGCTTGCCGCTGCCCGCCAGCGCCTGTCACTGCTGGTCTGGCATCGCGCCGTCCTGCGCGCGGGACTGCGTGGTACGGTGCTTCTGGTCAGCCACGGCAGGGCGGGCGGCGTGGCGCAGGTCGTGGCCGACCGCGCGCGGATGTGGCTGACGGAGGGCGTGCTGCCTGTCGTTGTGGAACCGTTTCCCGATGGTTTTGTCATAAGGGATGGCAGGCATGAGGGGTCATGTCCGCCCCTGCATTTCGTATGGCCCGCACAGGGCGCGGCCCTTGTGGCGCTGCTGCGCGCGCTGGGGCTGGAGCATGTCGAAATCCACCATCACATGGGCCATGGCGACCGGGCGCGTGAACTGTGCCAGCAACTGGCGGTGCCGTATGACCGGTATGTGCATGATTACGCCGGAATCTGTCCGCGCGTTACGCTGGTTGGCAGGGAGGGCCGTTACTGTGGCGAACCTGACATTACGGAGTGCCGGAGATGTGTCCGCGCACTGGGGACGCGGGTGGAGGAAACGGATGCTGATCGCCTGCGGCGCAAGACAGGATGCGACCTGAGCCGTGCGCGGCGCGTGGTCGTACCCTGCGCCGATGTGGCGCGCAGGCTGGCGCGCTATTTTCCCGATATCCGGTTCGGGACGGAACCGCTCGAAGATGACCGCCCTGACCAGACCCTGCGGCAGTTTGCCCAGCCCCTGCACGATCATTCCCTGACCCTTATGCCGGATACGGGGTTGTGCCGGGTCGTGGTGGTGGGCGCGATCGGGCCGGACAAGGGATATGCGGTCCTGCTGGCCGCTGCGCGGGATGCGCGCATGCGTGACCTGCCGCTGGAATTCGTGGTGGTGGGACATACATCCGATGACGCGCCGCTTCTGGAAACGGGGCGGGTATTCATTACAGGTCCCTACGAACCGGGGCAGGCCGTGGCCCTGATACGGTCCTGTGGGGGGCAGGTGGGGCTGGTGCCATCCATCTGCCCCGAGACATGGTGTTTTACCCTGACACTTCTGTGGCGGGCGGGGCTGCGCAGTGTCGCCTTCGATCTCGGGGCGGTGGCGGCGCGTATCAGGGCGACGGGGCGCGGGATATGTGTGCCGCATGGTCTGCCCGTTCACCAATTGAATACGTTTTTACTGTCTTATGCCTCTGCCCGTTCATGACCACAGGAAAGAGGCCTGTCTTGATCCCTATCTCTCCCGCCGGTCAGCCCGCCGTATTCCCCCCCTTTTTCCGTAATGCGGGGAGAGGGTGATGGAAAGCGGACACGCTGCCGCCCGTACGGGGCAGGCCGATACGATACAGGCCACCGCCCGGCTCATACGGCTGGCAGAAGGCACATACTGCATTTTCCATGCTGCTCCTCCGGCGGATATGCGGACTGGCGGGCTGTCAGGCATGCGGATCAGTTCCCCGCCGGGAATGACGGCGGTGCAGGTCAGTACGTTCGACGCGGATGGCTGGATCGGGGGGCGCGATGGCGCGGCGCTGGTCCGCATACCCGCGCGGGGCGCCGCAGTTCTGGTCACGACCTACCACGATACGGAGCATGCCCGCGACCTGCCCGGATTGCAGGTGGTCCGCCTGTCCGGCGGGACCGGACGCGTGGCGCCGCCTGTATCCGACCCCGACCCTGCGGAGACCGCCCTGCCGGCAGGGGATCATGACGGAAGCATGACCGCCCATATCCAGCGCCGGGGCGATGTAAAAGCCCCGCTTGGGGCATGGATGGGCAAAACCGGCAGTGGACAATGGATGGAGGGATTCGCCATTCAGCCAGGCAGTGCTGTGGCGGTGGATGATCTGGAATATCAGGCCATTCTGGGTCAGGACTGGTTTTCCCCATGGATTGGCGGTGGGGAATATTGCGGCAGCCGGGGCATGGCGCTGCCCATACTGGGCCTGCGGGTCCGCCTGAAGGGGAAGGCGGCGTCGGCGTTCACCTGTCTGGTCGAAGCCAGCTTCATTGATGGCAGCCGTGTCGGCCTGGCTGAAGACGCGCCCGTCATGGCCCCGACACAGGCGCCGCTGGAAGCGTTCCGTATTGAATTACGTCCCTGCCCGTCCCGCTCCGTGCTTCGTCCATCCGTACCGGAAGATGCGGCGGAAGAAGCGCTTCTGGCTGCCCTGACGCCCGCAACCCAGCCGGTCCGGTCATCGCCGGGACAGGTAAGGCGGATGCCTGCGGAACAGTCGATGGAAACGTCCGATGATCTGGTGGTGGAAGGGATGTCACAGGGGAAAGCTGCGGCCGTCCCCGTGGCATCCGCATCTCCCCGCCGGCGTAGGGCTACGCGGCGGCGTAAGCCAGCGGGATCATGAAGGTGGCAAGGACAGGAGCTTCCTTATGAAATACCTGTTCGTGCACCAGAATTTTCCTGCCCAGTTCGTGCATCTCGTGCGCGCCCTGACGGTGCAGGGTGGTAACGAGATTGTTTTCATAAGTGAATCGGGCCGTCTGCAGATACCGGGCGTACGCCGGGTATCGTATCGCATGCCACAACCCGCGCGTGTGGATGCCCCCGCGCCGGTGGATGAACTGGCCAGGGGCATGCAGCGTGCGGCGGCGGTTGCGCGTGCCGCGCGTACCCTGCGCGATCTGGGCTATGTTCCCGATATCATCATCGGCCATCACGGCTGGGGCGAGATGCTGGACCTGCCCGATGTGTACCCGGATGTCCCGATACTGGGCTATTATGAATTCTTCTATCGGCCCACGGGGCTGGATGTGGGTTTTGATCCGGAATTCGCACCTCCAGCCACCGTGGCCCCCCTGATCCGTGCCCGCAATACGCTCAACCTTCTGGCGCTGGCCGGAGCAGGCTGGGGGCATACCCCGACCCATTTCCAGCGCGATACCTATCCCGACTGGGCGCGCGACCGCCTGACCCTGATCCCTGAAGGGGTGGATCTGGAAAAATGCGTGCCCGATCCCCATGCGCGCATGCAGTCCTTTACGCTGGGCAACATTCATGTCCGGCCGGGGGAAAAGCTGGTCACCTATGTCGCGCGGGATCTGGAGCCCTATCGGGGTTTCCATGTTTTCATGCGTGCGCTGCCGCGTATCCTTGAACACAGGCCGGATGCACGGGTCATTGTCGTGGGGGGGGATGGCGTCAGCTATGGCGCGCGGGCACCGGGCGGGATGACGTGGCGGGTGCATATGATGGCCGAAGTCGGCCGGACACTGGATATGGAACGGGTCCATTTTGCCGGGCGCGTGGATTATGGCAGTTTCTGCCGCCTGCTGCAGCGTTCGGACGCGCATGTCTATCTGACATATCCGTTTGTGGTGTCATGGTCGCTGCGCGAGGCCATGGCCTGTGGCTGCGCCATTGTGGGCAGCCGGACGGCCCCGGTGGAGGAATTCCTCCATGATGGCGTGACTGCGCGCCTTGTCCCCTTCCTTGAACCGCAGCGTATCGCCGATGGCGTTGTGGAACTGCTGGAAGACCGGCGGCTGGCCCGCAGGCTGCGCGCCAGCGTGCGCGAACACGCAGTCGCCACGCTGGACATGCGTACCTATCTGGACCGCTATCACTGGCTGATCGGCCAGCTTGTGGCCTGTGGCGGGCGGCCCGCGCTGTGCGACGTGGCCTGACCGCCGGATCCCGACGGACCCGGCGGCTGCACCCTGGGGCTTACTTGCCCGCTACGGCCTTGATGGATTCAACAATCGCCTCACCGGCGGCCTTCTTGTCGGCCCAGCCCGATACCTTGACCCACTTGCCCTTTTCCAGGTCCTTGTAACGGGTGAAGAAATGCTCGATTTCCTTCAGCACGATCTCGGGCAGGTCTTCCAGCTTCTCTACCTTGGAATAGTAGGGGTGGACCTTGTCGTGCGGGACGCAGATGATCTTTTCATCCTGTCCGCTTTCGTCTTCCATCTTCAGCATGCCGATGGGACGCGCGCGCACCACGCAGCCGGGCACCACGGCGGCAGGCATCAGCACCAGCGCGTCGGTCGGGTCGCCATCGGCGGCCAGCGTGTTGGGGATGAAGCCATAGGCTGCGGGATAGACCATGGGCGTGAACAGGATACGATCGACCACGACCGCGCCGCTGTCCTTGTCGATCTCGTATTTGACGCCGGAACCCTGCGGGATCTCGATGACGACATTGATGTCGTCGGGAACGTCCTTGCCGGGTGAAATCTTTGATACGTCCATTGCTTCCAGACCTCCTGCTGCCTGTGTGCTGTGCCGTAACAGCATGCTGTCGCGGCGTGATTTTACGGCGGTGACGGTATAGCCCCCACGCTTTGCCGCGCAAGCCATGTTCTGCCGGCATGTGCCGCGCATCATGCTTCCTTTTGCCATCGCGGCTGGACGGCATGGAAAAAATGCGCGGAAATGGGTGCATGGATCTTGCCAAATCCCTCCACATGCGCGAGATCAGGGGCTGCCTGCGCGCCCGTAGCTCAATTGGTTAGAGCGGGCCGCTCATAACGGCTTGGTTGCGGGTTCAAGTCCTGCCGGGCGCAGGCTCTTTAGCATGCAGCACTGCACTGCGGCGCGTCCCGCGCCCGATCGTGTGGTGCGGGTCACTTGCCATTTTCTCTCAGTTATCAGGAGCCGACCGTCATGGCCGCCACGCAATATGTCTATGTGATGAAGGACCTGACCAAGGCGTATCCGGGTGGGCGTGAAGTCTTCAAGGGTATCACCCTGTCCTTTCTGCCGGGCGTCAAGATTGGTGTTCTGGGCGTCAACGGCGCGGGTAAGTCCACGCTGCTCAAGATCATGGCGGGCGTGGAAAAGGAATTCGGTGGCGAGGCATGGGCCGCCGAAGGTGCCCGCGTGGGTTATCTGGAACAGGAACCCAAGCTGGACGAAAGCCTGACCGTTGGCGAGAACGTGGCGCTGGGCTTTGGTGAGCTGAAAAAGGCCGTGGACCGCTTCAACGAAATTTCGATGAAGTTCGCCGAACCCATGTCCGATGACGAGATGAACACCCTGCTGGCCGAACAGGCCGAACTGCAGGAAGTGATCGACGCGGGCGACGGCTGGGAACTGGACCGCAAGCTGGAAATCGCCCTTGAGGCCCTGCGCTGCCCGCCTGCCGACAGCCAGGTGGACAAGCTGTCCGGTGGTGAGCGTCGCCGTGTGGCCCTGTGCCGCCTGCTGCTCGAAAAGCCTGACCTGCTGCTGCTTGACGAACCGACCAACCACCTTGATGCCGAGAGCGTATCGTGGCTGGAAAAGACGCTGCGTGACTACGAGGGCACGGTGATGGTCATTACCCATGACCGTTACTTCCTTGATAACGTCACCAACTGGATTCTGGAACTCGAACGCGGCCGTGGCTATCCGTTCGAGGGCAACTACTCGTCGTGGCTGACGCAGAAGCGCAAGCGTCTTGCGCAGGAAGAGAAAGAGGAAAGCGCACGCCAGCGCGCCCTTGCCGCCGAGCAGGAGTGGATTGGCTCCTCCCCCAAGGCGCGTCAGGCCAAGAGCAAGTCCCGTATCGCGCGGTATGAGGAAATGCTGGCCCAGAACGCCGAGAAGGCCGGTGGCGTGGCCGATATCGTCATCCCGCCCGGCCCGCGTCTGGGTGGCACCGTGATCGAGGCGGAGGACCTGCGCAAGGGCTTCGGCAACCGCCTGCTGATCGATGACCTGAGCTTCAAGCTGCCGCCCGGTGGAATCGTGGGCGTGATCGGGCCGAACGGTGCGGGTAAATCCACGCTGTTCAAGATGATCATGGGGCAGGAAACGCCCGACAGCGGGTCGCTTACCATCGGCGAGACGGTCAAGCTGGGTTATGTTGACCAGTCGCGTTTCAGCCTGGATGACGACAAGACCGTGTGGGAGGAAATCTCCGGCGGGACGGACGTGATCTACCTTGGCAAGCGCGCTGTGCCGTCACGCGCCTATGTCGGGGCCTTCAACTTCAAGGGACCGGACCAGCAGAAAAAGGTTGGCGTCCTGTCGGGTGGTGAGCGTAACCGCGTACATCTGGCCAAGATGCTGCGGCAGGAAAGCAATGTCATCCTGCTCGATGAGCCGACAAACGACCTTGACGTTGACACCCTGCGCGCACTGGAAGACGCACTGGCCGAGTTCGCGGGCTGCGCGGTCATCATCAGCCATGACCGTTGGTTCCTTGACCGTCTGGCGACCCACATCCTCGCCTTCGAGGGTGACAGCCACGTCGAATGGTTCGAAGGCAACTTCCAGGCCTATGAGGAAGACAAGCGCCGCCGCCTGGGACCGGACGCGACCGAGCCGAGCCGGATCAAGTACCGTCCCATCGAACGCTGATTCCATTTGCCACCCGCCCTGTTATCTGCGTCAATAACGGCAGGTCGATAAACCCTGCCGGGATGGAGGCAGCCATGGGTGGCAGATACCGCATACAGACAGGCCGGATGCGGCTTGATCCGGTTTCCTGGGCTGATCTGGAAGATGTGGCGCGGCTCAAGGCCAGCGCCGGGGTATCCGGTCGACTGGCGACCGGGGTATCCAATCGTGTCCTGAGTGAACAGGACATGATGACCGATCTCATGACATGGGGGCGGGAAGGTGTTGGCATGTTCACCATCCGCCAGCAGGACCGTTTTATCGGTCTGGCGGGGGTCCAGCCTTCCGCCACGTCACCTGACTGTCACGAACTGCAGTTCGCCATTGTCCCGCAGGCCCGTGAACCCGGCCTGTCGCGCGAAGCCGCCAGTCTGGCGCTGGCCTTTGCCCATGAAGGAGGCGTCAGGCGGATCATTTCCTATGTAAGGGAAAGCGACATCATGGCCCGGCAGGTCTTTGGCGGGGCGGGCATGAGCGTATGCGATGCGCAGCCCGTGCCGGGGGGCGAAAACATCCTGCTCTATCAGAGCGTGCGTAACGGGACGGATGCCGCCTGCCTGCATTAAATGAACCTGCATTAAAAAAGCCGGTAGGAATGCTACCGGCTTTCTGGCGTCCATCTGCCCGCGTTGATGACGGGCAGGCACAGGGATCAGTGGTGGTTGGCGATCTGCTTGTCGAGCGCATGCAGCAGCGCATCCACATTGCCGCTGTTGCGCGCGATGAAGGAGCTGTAGTCCTGCCGCTGCGTCAGGCGCAGGCTCGCGCCTTCGCCCACCACATCGACGACCTTGGGGCTGCCGCTTGCGGTGCTGATGATCCACTGCGTATCGGCACCCGGCTGGCCGGGACGGTTGATGACGGTGGACACCGCCGTATCGTCACCGGACGGGGCACTTGTGCCGACCACGAATGTCACGCCACGGTAGTCTCCGATCTTGTCGGTAATGGCGTTGACCAGCACTTCATGGAACAGCTTGATGTAGCGTGCCTGCTGTTCGGGGGTTGCGATGCGCCAGTAGCGGCCAAGGCAGTAACGCCCGATGGCGTCCACATCGACGTACTGGTTGAGAAGGGGCAGGATGTCCTGCTTCTTCTTTTCCAGTGGCATGTCGCTGTTGACGATGCCGACCAGCTTGTTACCGAACATGGAGACAAAGGAACGGGCCTGCGTGAGTGCATCAACCGCCCATGCTGAGGCAACAGGCGTGGCGGCACAGGTTGCCAGCAGAGCCAGTGCGTGGCGACGGGGGATGGCTGTCTGCATCGCTGTATCCCTTTTTGGTTATCTTGTGTGGTACCAGTCGGGCACGGTGGCCCGGTGGTCGTTCTTTATGGCTTCGGCCATGGCCTGCCGCTGCTGCTGGTAGGCGCTGCGGATGGTGGCATAGGGATCGAGCGAATCCTTCATGACCTGATCGAGCGCATCAACGTTGGTGGCCATGCCGTTGATGGTGCCCATGATGTTATAGGCCCAGTTGAAGGTGATCAGTCCATAGCCCCGGGGCACGTAGTTCCACGGCGACAGGCCGGTATCGATACCATAGCCGATCCCGTCACGGAACGAGGACGGACCCAGCACCGGCAGGAACAGGTAAGGCCCGGACGGCACGCCCCATGTCGCCAGCGTCAGGCCGGCGTCGTTGTCATGGTGCTTGTAACCGGCATAGTTCGCAACGTCGATCAGCCCGCCGATACCCGCCGTCATGTTGATGCACCAGCGTACGAAGGCGTCGCCCGCGCGGCGCGGCTTGCCCGCGCCCACGTCGTTGAAGAACACGACGGGTTCGTTCATGGTCTGGTACAGGCTGCCGAACGAATTGCGCAGCGGGCGCGGCACGGCCCAGATATAGGCCTTGGCGACCGGGCGCAGGGTATATTTGTTGGCCCACATCGTCACATCGAAGGCCTTGCGGTTCAGCTTTTCGTATTTGTCGTTGGCTTCCTTGTATTCAGCCAGCGCATCCGGATCGGTGGGCGGGGGGGCCGCACATCCGGCAAGCCCGAGCAGGCCGAGTGCCACCCCTGCGACGCGAATCGCCGAACGACGCAGGGACGGGAACGGGCGGGACGACCAAGAATTCGATCCTGTCTCTGCTCGCATGCTCGTTTCCGCTTCCCTCTGTCTTCGCTTCCCCGCCATGTGATGGCGGAATGGCCCAATGCGTTTGAAGAATCCTGAACCGGGCGCAACGCCCTTTCTTGCGTCACTCTCTAGCATGGGAATGCTGTTGTGCAATCCGCTTGCCATGGGATCACGGGCATATTGTGTCTGCATTGCAGCAGCAACATGGGGGCTAACCGGCGATGGCAACCGCCATATGCAGGCCATGCCGGTGGAATTGCCCCATGAAGTGTGACGTAGAATCCACAGCCCATGGCCATGACGGGTCGTGCTGGCTGTGGTGGCTCATCACGGTTTATTGACCGGAGCCGGGGGTCAGACCGTCAGCCGGGGCGCGATTTCGGGAAACATCTCAGCCAGTTCGCGGATCTCGCGCTTGGACAGCCCCTGCGCCGCCGGATCGACCGGCTCGCCGCTCATGGCCGCACGCAGCACGCGCAGCGCCGGACCGGACAGCAGCATCGCATCGCGCATGTAATCGGTGAAAGCTTCGAATGTCAGCGGCGCCCATTTTTCGACAAGGCCCAGAATGGCGTCCGCATAGGCGCGGATTTCGTACTGGGCGTGGCTGTCGGCGCGAAGGCGCAGGAAATGCAGCAGGTTCCACAGGTTAATCTGCCAGTAGAACTGCGTCATGATGTTGACCGGCAGGTTCATGCGGGCCAGTTCGCGGGCCACCGACGGGCGGGAGGGGTCGCGCGTCTGTCCGTTTTCGTCCTCGTTGAGCAGGTCCACATAATGGTCGTAGCAGCGCGAGGCGTCATCGCGCAGGATGTCGAGTACCTGCTGCGCCTGTTCGGGGGGCAGGCTGTCGGCACGTCCCTGCTTGTTGTTGGTGGACTGGGTGGCGATGTCTTCGGGCCGGGGGAAGTAGAATTCCTTTTCCAGAACGGAATAGCGCGCCGAGTATTCATTGATGCTGGCGGTGCGGTGGCGGAACCACTGGCGCGTGACAAAAATGGGTGCGCGCACATGCAGCTTCAGCACGGCCAGCTCGAACGGGCTGGTGTGGCGGTGGCGCATGAGATAGCGGATCAGCCCCCGGTCATCGGACGTGCTGCGCGTGCCCTTGCCATAGGATACGCGGGCACCCTGCACCACGCCGCTATCGCCACCCATGTAGTCCACCGCGCGGACGAAGCCGGTTTCCAGTACGGGGACGGGGGCATACAGCACGTCTTCCATCGCGGGTACGACAAGGCGGCGTGTCTGCGCCCACCCGGCGCGGGCTGCCTCGATTGCCGATTTCTGCTCACTGGAAAACATGTATCCTACCGTCCTGTGCTATATGGCCTGCATGGCGGCAACGGCGGCGCGACCGCGGATGGCGCGGATGTCTTTGCGCGCGCCGTCCGCCGCCCCGGCAACATGCCATATCTGGCCGCACCCGACCAGTGGCTTCGCCGGCCTGATGCCCCTTGCCATATGCCTTGGCGCTCCCTATGTTCACAGGTGCAGGAGGGGCTTGCCCCTTGGCTATGGCGATAAACGGCGCGTGGAATAAGTGTTGTGGACCCGGGGGCGGTACCCGGCGTCTCCACCATTTTCCCCTTTATGGGGAACAGGGGGACGAAACAGGCTCGACACGCATGGTAAAGACCCGCCTTTTGCCCGGCATTGTACCACCGTTATCGGGCTAAATCACAAGTGCCAACGATAACTCTGAGGTGCTCGCTGTCGCTGCATAAGCGATAAGCGCGGTTCGGGAGGGCACCGGGCAACAGAAGCCCTCCCACCTCTGTCTTTTTCGTTTTTCTTTCGCATGGGTCAGGCTACGGGCGTGGTATCCGCTTCGTGAAGGAATGGGTCATGCCGGTGGGTTGCCATCACCGGAAGTTTGACGCACAGCTTGCTACTGTGGCACGGCGTGGTCCGAACCCGCATGTCTGCAAAAATCCGCTCCGGCGCGTGCGTCCGGGCGGATGTCACGGAGAAGTCCGAAATGTCCGATGATCACGACGAGGAAAACGGTTTTGACACCGCCATTCCCGACTGCCTCATGCCCTATGATTCCTGGATCGAGGATGCCTACCGCCAGGTCATGCTGCACGCGCTCGAGCATGCGGCGGCGCACGGGCTGTCAGGCGATCATCATTTCTACCTGACATTCCGGACCGACTGGCCGGGTGTGGAAATGCCCGACCACCTGCGCGCCCAGTATCCCCATGAAATCACCATCGTCATCCAGCACCAGTTCTGGGGCCTGAAGGTGGACCGGGCGCAGCAGACCATATCGGTCGGGCTTTCGTTCGGGGGGATTCCCTCCACGCTGGTCATTCCGGTGTCGGCAGTCTCGGCCTTTGCCGATCCGCATATCCGCCTTACGCTGCGCTTCACCGTGCCCGAGCACGCGCCGATGGCCACCATGCCCGAAAATGTGGTGCAGGTGCAGCCTGCAGGGGAAGCCCCGGCGGAGTCGCAGCCAGCCGCCGGGACGGATGAGGAAGAGGAAACGGACCGGAACGAAAGCTCGCAGGTCGTGAGTCTGGCCGCCTTCCGCAAGCGGGGGCCGGGGGGACCGGGCTGAGCCACACCATCCATCCGGGTGCGCCGGATGCACCGGACGCGCCCTGGATTACCTGAACGCCGCCACCTGGAAACAATCCGGGGGAGATAAGGCAGAGGAGACCGTCCGTTGAATGTATCCGCACCCGCGCGCAAACCATTTGTGTTTGGGCCGCTATTCCCGTTGCATGATGATGATACGCCGTGGAAGAAACTGGAGATCGAGGGGGTGACCACCTCGGTCCTTGGTGGGCGCACGGTCGTCCATGTCCGGCCCGAAGCCCTGACCGCGCTGGCCGCGCGTGCCTTCAACGACGTGGCGCATCTGCTGCGTCCCGGCCATCTGGCGCAGCTTGCCAGCATCCTCAAGGACCCCGAAGCGTCGGATAACGACCGTTTCGTGGCGCTGGACCTGCTCAAGAACGCCTGCATCGCCGCAGGCGGCGTGCTGCCGATGTGTCAGGATACCGGCACGGCCATCGTGTATGGCAAGAAGGGACAGCGTGTCTGGGTTGATGGGAATGAGGAGGAAGCCTTCTCACGCGGGGTGTACGACACCTATACCGGCACTTCCCTGCGCTATTCGCAGATGGCCCCGCTTTCGATGTTCGAGGAAGTGAATACCGGCACCAACCTGCCGGTGCAGTTCCACATCTCGGCCACCCCAGGCGATTACCATGCCGAACAGATGGACCTGATGTTCGTCGCCAAGGGGGGTGGTTCGGCCAACAAGACCTTCCTGTTTCAGGAAACCCGCGCCCTGCTGTCGGGTAAGGAAAACCTGCTGAAATGGCTGGATGGCAAGATCCGGACGCTGGGCACGTCGGCCTGCCCGCCCTATCATCTTGCCGTCGTGATCGGTGGCATGTCCGCCGAGCAGAACCTCGAGACGGTAAAGCTCGCCTCGACCCGCTGGCTTGACAGCCTGCCCACGCAGGGAAGCCCGCAGGGCCATGCCTTCCGCGATCTGGAAATGGAAGAGGAAATCCACAAGCTCACCCAGCGTCTGGGCATCGGCGCGCAGTTTGGCGGCAAGTATTTCTGCCACGATGTGCGCGTGGTGCGCCTGCCGCGTCATGGCGCGTCGCTGCCGGTGGGGATCGGGGTGTCCTGTTCGGCGGATCGTCAGGTGAAGGCGCGCATCAATGCCGATGGCATTTTCCTTGAACAGCTTGAGACCGATCCGGCACGTTTCCTGCCCGAAACCACGGATAACGACCTTGAGGGAGAGGCGGTGAAGATCGACCTCAACCTGCCCATGGACGAAATCCGTCGCAAGCTGTCGCAGTATCCGGTGCGCACGCGGCTTTCGCTCAGCGGCACGATGGTGGTGGCCCGTGACATCGCGCATGCCAAGTTCCGCGAACGGCTGGAAAAGGGGGAGGGGCTGCCCCAGTACCTCAAGGATCATCCCGTCTATTACGCCGGTCCCGCCAAGACGCCCGAAGGCATGCCCACCGGCGCGTTCGGTCCCACGACCGCCGGTCGCATGGACAGCTATGTCGCCATGTTGCAGAAAGCGGGCGGATCATATGTGATGCTGGCCAAGGGCAACCGCTCGCGCGCGGTGCGTGATGCGTGCAAGGAATATGGCGGATTCTATCTTGGTTCCGTCGGTGGTCCGGCCGCTCGCCTTGCGCAGGATTGCATCCGCAGGGTCGAGGTGCTGGAATACCCCGAACTGGGCATGGAAGCGGTGTGGAAGATCGAGGTCGAGGACTTCCCGGCCTTTATCGTGATTGATGACAAGGGTAATGATTTTTACGATGGCCTGACCGGCTGAACGTGACCCCTGCGGTCCGTCCGGCCTGCCTGTAGGGCCGGACATACCGGAGGTTTGTGAACGCCATGCGTTTTACCGTCGATCGTCTTGACCACCTTGTGGTGAGTGTCCGTGACCTTGAGGTCTCGGCCTCATGGTTCCAGCGTGTACTGGGCATGGAACGTGAGGAATATGGCCGCAACAACCGCACGGCCCTGAAATTCGGCGGCCAGAAAATCAACCTCCGTCCCCACGGGGCGGAGGGATGGGTCACGGCGGAAGACGCCCTGCCCGGCACCAATGACCTGTGCTTCATCACGGCCGTCAACAGTGCCGACGTGATCGAACATCTTGAAAAATGCGGTGTGCGCGTGACGGAGGGGCCGGTGGCCCGCCTTGGCGCGCTGGGACCGGTTACATCGGTCTATTGCCATGATCCCGATGGCAACCTGATCGAGATCGCATCCTATCAGGGGTAGGGGCGATGGCGGCTGGTACCCCATCCGCATCGCCCCCTTCCGCGCCGCAGGTCCGTCCTGTTGACCACCTGTTCTACCCGCACCCGCTGGATCGTCCGCTGGCGGGTGCGGCCCGGCCCGACCATCCGTTTCACCTGCGCCTGTACGCGTGCGAATTCATGGGCACGGTCGTACTCATGCTGGTGGGGATCGTCACCAATGTGCTGATCGGGGCGGCGGCCAGTCCGCTCGCCCCAAAGTTCGCGGGCCATCCGGTCCTGCGGGTCGGGATGGAGGGCCTGTTCTTCGGCGCAGGGGGAACGCTTGCCGCGCTATCCCCCTTCGGTCGGGTCAGTGGCGGCCATGTCAGCCCTTCCGTCTCGTTTGCCTTCGCGCTGGCATCCCGGCTCGCATGGCGGGACATGGTGGGCTACATGCTGGCCCAATGCGCGGGCGCTGTGGCGGGTACGGCCCTGCTGGCGCTGGCGGGGCGGGTTTTCCCTGCCTGGGGGCACTGGGCGGTCATGGACCATTACGCAGGCACAGTCCCCAATCCCGCCGTGCCTGCAAGCTGGCCCTTCATGGGTGAAGCAGGGGCGACGATGCTGCTGATCGCGGGTGTCCTGCTGACCGGCAGCCACGCGCGGCTGCGCTGGCTTACGCCGCTTCTGTCCGGTCCGCTGTTTTTTATGCTCAATCCGTTCGAGGCATGGCTGTCAGGCGACAGCACCAATCTGGCGCGCAGTCTTGGTCCCGCCGTTTTCTCCGGTCAGTGGCATGCGTTCTGGATTTACTGCACGGCCCCGTTCTGCGGGGCGGCCCTTGCGGTCGTGCTGCTTGTGCATACGGGTCTGTTCGGCAGGGTGCGGGTGCTTGAGGCGCGCGTCGCCCATTTCGGGCATCATGGACGCGCGCCTTTCCTGCTGCCGCGTATCTAGGCGCAGGGTTTATCTGGGCTGCTTGCCATAAACCGCCGTAAGCGTGGCCGAGGCAAGACGGTGCTGGTTGATGACAAAGCCCACCATGGCGCCCGACGCATCACTGGGCAGTTCGATCCGCTCGATATCCAGCGCATGGATGGTGAAGATGTAGTGATGGTCCGGTCCCGGCGGCGGTGCGGCGCCACCATAGACATTCCCGCCAAAATCGGTGCGCGTCATCTCGGCGGGTTCGGGCAGGCTGTTGTCACCCGATCCGGCACCTGCGGGCAGGGAGGATACGGTGGCCGGGATGTTGATGACGACCCAGTGCCACCAGCCCGATCCGGTCGGGGCATCGGGGTCATACATGGTGATGGCGAAGCTTTTGGTGCCCGTCGGCGCATCCTGCCACGCAAGCGGGGGGGAGATATTGCCGCCGGAATGGCCCATGCCGTCGAATACCTGCGCCTGGGGCAGGCGATCACCATCGTGAAAGCAGCGGCTGGTCAGTGTAAAGGTCATGTCGTTTTCCTGCTCTGCGCGCAGTGGGAAGGCATATCGCACATCCCGTTGCCGGGTAGCGCCCGGACAGGGCGCTGTCATCCGGCAGGGATGTGGAAGGGACTTACCAGTTCTGGCTGATCAGCCAGAATTCCTCGGATGTCAGGGTAATGGCCTGATCGCCGTTCTTGCTTTCGGCTGCGGCGCGGGCCAGGGCCTCGATCCGCTGGATCATCAGCGTCTTGCGCTGGTGGGCTTCGGTGCGGTCCTGTTCCTCGACCGTTTCCAGCACATGCAGGGCGGTCTTGCAGGCCTTGGTGATGCGTACGGCATCCAGTGCTGCGTAGGACATGGTGATTTCTTCCTTATGCTGTCGCATCCGGCATGCGGAGGCGGGACGAAAAAATTCCCGCAGGGGAATCGCTGCGTTATTGTGGCGCTCGCCGCCGGTTCTGTCCAATATCCCGGCGCGGGCGGCAGATGGCCCGCGGCTTCATGGCGAAGGGCGTAGTTCGGGCTGGCAAGTATCGTGCGGATTCCGTAAAGGGGGCCGCATGACGGATCTGGTTTCTGATTTCGATTTCACGCTTCCCTCCGAACGGATCGCCGACCACCCGGCCCGCCCGCGTGACAGCGCGCGCCTGCTGGACGTGCCGGTGGAAGGCCCGATCATGGATCGCCACATGCGCGACCTGCCGGGCTGCCTGCGGCCGGGCGACATTCTGGTGGCCAATGATACGGCGGTGATCCCGGCCCAGCTATCGGCCATGCGCGGGGCCGCGAAAATTGGCATCACGCTTGACCGCATCCTGCCCGATGGCACGTGGCACGTGCTGGCGCGCAATGCGCGCCGCCTGCATCCGGGCGATACGCTGACCTTTGGCGAAAGTCCGGTCACGGCGCAGGTGGTCAGCCGTGGCGACGCGGGTGACGTCACCCTGCGCTTTTCGGCGGAGGGGGAAGCCTTCGATCAGTTCCTGCATGATGCGGGCCGTCTGGCGCTGCCCCCCTATATCGCCCGTCCCGAAGGCCCGACGGAAGAAGACCGTCGGGATTACGCCACCATCTTCGCACAGCATCGCGGCGCGGTCGCCGCCCCGACGGCGGGGCTGCACTTCACGCCTGGCCTGCTGGCGGCGCTGGATGCGGCGGGCGTGCTTCGCCAGACCCTGACGCTGCATGTGGGGGCAGGCACCTTCCTGCCCATGCGCAGCGAACAGATATCCGAACACCGCATGCATGCCGAACGCGGCACGATCAGCCCCCATGCAGCCGAACGCATCAACGCCGCGCGTGCGGCGGGCGGGCGTATCATTGCCGTGGGCACGACATCGCTCCGCCTTCTGGAAAGTGCGACGGATGAAAACGGCATCGTACATCCCTTCCATGGCGAGACCGCCATCTTCATCCGGCCCGGTTACCGCTTCCGTGCGGTGGACATGCTGCTGACCAATTTTCACCTGCCGCGTTCGACGCTGTTCATGCTGGTCTGCGCCTTTGGCGGCTATCGCCGCATGCACGCTGCATATGAACATGCCATCGCCAGCGGTTACCGTTTCTATTCCTATGGCGATGCCTGCCTGCTGCATCGCGCCGAGGGAGACCTGCCATGACCTCTTTCCGCTGGCGTCCGGAAGCGCGTGCGGGCCATGCCCGCGCGGGCTGGCTTGATACCGCCCATGGCAGCGTACCCACGCCGACCTTCATGCCCGTGGGCACGGTTGGCACCGTCAAGGCGATGACGATGGACAACGTGCGGTCCACGGGTGCCGGGATCGTGCTGGGCAATACCTATCACCTCATGCTGCGGCCGGGGGCCGAGCGGGTGCGCGAACTGGGCGGCCTGCACCGGTTCATGGACTGGCCCGGACCGATCCTGACGGATTCGGGCGGGTTTCAGGTCATGTCGCTCGGGCCGCTGCGCAAGCTCGATGCCGATGGCGTCACCTTCCGTTCGCATATCGACGGCTCGAAACACCGCCTTTCCCCCGAACGCTCGACCGATATCCAGCATGCGCTCGATGCCACCATCAGCATGTGCTTTGACGAATGTCCCGCCCTTCCGGCGGAAGCGGACGTGATCGCGAAATCCATGCGCCTGTCCATGCGCTGGGCCGAACGGTGTCGTGATGCCTTTGTCCAGCGCCCCGGCTATGCGCAGTACGGCATCATTCAGGGTGGTACCGAACCGGAACTGCGCGCCGAAAGTGTCAAGGCCCTGACGGGTATCGGATTCGAGGGATATGCCATCGGTGGCCTCGCGGTGGGGGAAGGGCAGGAACTCATGTTCTCCACCCTTGATGTGACCGTGCCGCTGATCCCCGATGCCAGCCCCCGCTACCTCATGGGCGTGGGAACCCCCGATGACCTGCTGGGCGCGGTGGAACGCGGGGTGGACATGTTCGACTGCGTCATGCCGACCCGCGCGGGCCGCACGGCGCGCGCCTATACCGAACGCGGCACGCTCAACCTGCGCAATGCCCGGCATGCCACCGATTCGCGGCCCATTTCGCCGCATTGCGACTGTCTGGCCTGTTCGCGCCACAGCCGCGCCTATCTGCATCACCTGTTCCGGGCGAATGAAATCCTCGGCCCGATGCTGCTGACATGGCATAATCTTGCCTATTACCAGCGTCTCATGCGCGGGATGCGGGCGGCGATCGTCGATGGCGGCTTTATGGCCCACGCCACCCACCTGCGCGCGCAATGGGCGCTGGATGACTGGAGCGGCGATGAAATGCCCTTTCCCGACATACCACCGGTTGCCTGATGGCCGGGCCGTGCGCATCGGCCATGGCTGATCCGGTGCGCCTTGCCGCAGCCATTGCCGGCCATGCACGGGCACTGGGCTTCGATGCGGTCGGATTCGCCCCGGCGCAACTGGATGATGGCGTGCGCGCCCGTCTGGCCGCGTTCGTGGAAAACGGCTTCGCCGGCAGCATGGAGTGGATGGCGCAGCGCATGGAACAGCGCGGTGACCCGCGGGGCCTGTGGCCCGAGGTACGCAGTGTGATCGCGCTGGGGGTCAGCTACGCACCGGGGGAAGACGACCCGCTTGCCACTACCCGCCAGCCTGAAGCGGGCAATATTTCCGTTTATGCCCGCCATCGTGACTATCATGATGTGGTCAAGGGCATGCTCAAGCATCTGGCCCAGTTCGTGGTGAATGCCGGGCGGCGGCAGGGTGCCGGTGCGGCGGAGGTCAAGGTGTTTGTCGATACCGCCCCGGTGATGGAAAAACCGCTGGCGCAGAATGCCGGGCTGGGCTGGCAGGGCAAACATACCAGCCTCGTTTCCCGCCAGCATGGAAGCTGGCTGTTCCTGGGGGAGATCTACACGACGCTGGACCTGCCGCAATCCGTCCCTTCCGGCGGGGGATGCGGCACCTGCACGCGCTGTCTCGATGCCTGCCCGACCGGTGCGTTTCCACAGCCGGGGATAATGGATGCAAGGCGGTGCATTTCCTATCTCACGATTGAAAATCGCGATCCCATCCCCCATGAATTCCGGCCCGCCATGGGCAACCGCATCTATGGCTGTGACGACTGTCTGGCCGTCTGTCCGTGGAACCGCTTTGCACGGGCGACGAACCACATGAAGCTTGCCGCACGCGATGACCTGCGCGCACCTGCGCTGCGCGATCTGGCCATGCTGGATGATGCGGGATTCCGCGCGCGGTTTTCCGGCTCACCCGTCAAGCGCATCGGTCGCAACCGGTTCGTGCGCAATGTGGCCGTGGCCATCGGCAATAGCGGACGGCCCGAACTGCGGCCCGTGGTGGCCGCCCTGTGCGCCGATGCGGACCCGGTGGTGGCGGAAGCCGCGCAGTGGGCCACCGTGCGGCTGCCGTCATGAACGATCATGCCCTGCCGCTGCCCGCGCAGCGGGGTGCCCGCCCGTTGCACAAGCGCAGCCTGAACCTGTCGGGCCACCGGACCAGTGTCGCGCTGGAGCCCGAGTTCTGGTGCGCCCTGAACCTGATTGCGCAGAAGCGCGCCCTGACCCTTGCGGGACTGGTGGGACAGGTCGATGCGGCACGCCCGCCGGACCGCCCGCTTGCGTCGGCCCTGCGGGTGGAGGCATTGCGGGAATGGATGCCTGACCTGACGGAAATGGCTGATAACAACAGGGAAGATCAGTTGGGTTGAGCCCGCATCCGTGCTAGCGTCGGGGCATGGCGATATGGGGCAAGATTTTTGGTGGCGTTGCGGGGTTCGCGGTGGGCGGCCCCATGGGGGCTGTCGTCGGCACCGCGCTGGGCCATGCGGCGGATAACGGTTCCCTGCTGGAAACGCCGGTAGGGGGCTGGACCGACCGCTGGGGTCCGCGCATGAACGCGGACCCGCAGGGGGCCGCGACCTTCATTGCGGCCAAGATGGCCGGGGCGATGGGCAAGCGCGACCAGATGTATGGTCTGGTCATCATCATCCTTTCGGCCAAGATGGCGAAATGCGATGGCGCGGTGAACCGGGCCGAGATCGACGCCTTCAAGCGCCGTTTCCACCTTCCGCCCGAAAACATGAAGGAAGTGGGGCGCCTGTTCGACAGCGCGCGCCAGCGCACGGATGATTACCGGGCATTCGCCACCGAGCTGGGCCGTGCCTTCGCGGGGCGTACCGGCATGCTGGAGGAGGCGCTGGCCTCCCTGTTCGTGATCGCCCGCGCGGATGGCGAGATCAACGCGCAGGAGGAAGCGTTCCTGCGCGGTGTGCACAAGGCGTTTGGACTGAGCCCCGGCGCATGGGATCGCGCGCGTGACGGCGGTGCCCGCCCCGGTGTGAGCGAGGTCGACGCCTATGCCGTGCTGGGTGTCAGCCGGGATGTGAGTGATGAGGAAGTGCGCGTGGTCTGGCGGCGTCTGGTGCGTGAACACCACCCCGATGTCATGTCGGCGCGCGGCGCCACCCCGGCCCAGCAGGCACAGGGTGCGGCCCGCATCGCGCAGATCAATGCGGCCTGGGACCGGATCAAGCGCGACCGCAGGCTTTAGCGGCTGACCTGTCCCTGATTCCGTCAGGTCAGGAAGGCGGCATGGGTAACGGTGCGGAACCGGCCCTGTCGATCCCGCGCCGGTTCTTTTCCGTCCGTCAGGTGGCGGCCTTGTTCTTCTTGTCCAGCAGGCGGCGCAGGGCGCCGGCTACCGTGTGGGCCAGCGTGCGATAGGCCTGTCCCGCGGCACTTTCGGGTGCGGAGATCACGATTGGCGCGCCTTCATCCGCGCTGGCGCGGATATCGGCCAGAAGCGGGATTTCGCCCAGGAAGGGTACGCCCAGCTTTTCCGCTTCTGCCCGTGCGCCACCATGGCCGAACAGTTCGGTACGGTGGTTGCAGTTGGGGCAGCAGAAATAGGACATGTTCTCGACCACGCCCAGAACGGGCACGTTCATCTTCTCGAACATGGCGACGCCACGCCGTGCGTCCAGCAGCGCGATATCCTGCGGCGTGGAAACGATGACAGCCCCCGCCAGCGCGGTTTTCTGCGCCAGTGTCAGTTGCGCGTCCCCCGTGCCCGGCGGCATGTCCACCACCAGCACATCCAGCGCGCCCCATTCCACATCGCCCAGCAATTGCCCGATCGCGCCCATCACCATCGGCCCGCGCCAGATCATGGCATCATTCTCGTTCACCAGCATGCCGATCGACATGGCGGTGATGCCCCATTTATGCGGGGGCACCAGATGGCCATCGCGCACCTCTGGCCGGTTGCTCACGCCCATCATGCGGGGCAGGGACGGCCCATGAACATCCGCATCCAGCAGGCCAACCTTCAGTCCTTCCTGTCCCAGCCCCACCGCCAGATTGACGGCGGTGGTGGACTTGCCAACCCCTCCCTTGCCGGACGCCACGGCAATGACCACGCCCACGCCGGCAGGGAGCGGGCCGGTGGCCGCCTTGCCGGGCCTGGCCCCAAGGTTGAGCGGGCGGTGGCCGCTGGCGGCAGGGGGCGGCGTATCCTGCGCAGGCGCACCCTGTGGCGGGGCAGCACGATGCGCGGTCAGGATCACGCTTGCAGCGGTGCAGCCGGGTACCGCCGCAACAAGGGCGCGTTCCAGTTCCGGCAGGAGCGGCTGCAATGCCGCCGCGCGCGAGCGATCGGTCGCAATGGCGACATGGAGCACACCGTCACGGACCATGAATGCGTCCAGGCTGCCCAGCGTGGCGACGCTGGCCGATCTGTCAGCCGTATGGACCTGTTGCAGTACGGTCTCGATGGTGTTCCGGTCGGGACTGGTCATGCGTGTGCGCTCCCTGCTCTGTCGCCCCTGCGGTATAGAAGGGGCGGCCCGTGGCGGTCGAGTCATGAAACGGCGGGATGACGCATTTGACCGGTGACGGGCGCGGGCAGGGCATGGTCATGCGGGACGCGCGCGCCATATGTGCGGTGGGGGAATGGTCAGCCCGCGGGTTTGCTGCTTTACGCTTCCCCCATTACATGAAGGGCACGGCTTTCATGGGTGTCGTTCAGGCGGGCAGGGATTACGATGGGCACTTCCACTCCACAGGCGGCTGTACCGCACCGGCGGGATCATCGGGTCGATGCCCTGCGCGGCGTGGCGCTGCTTATGATGTGTATCGACCACATCCCGCAGGACGTGCTCAACCGTTTCACCATGCGCAATGTCGGTTTTGCCGATGCGGCGGAGGTGTTCGTGCTGCTGGCGGGTTATGCGTCGTGGCTGGCTTACGGGCGCGGGTTTGCCAGAAAGCCGGTGCCCACCGTCCTTGCGCGGATCGGGCGGCGGTGCTGGCAGCTATATGTATTCCAGATCGTGATGGTGGTGGTCTGTGTCGCCACCATTCGCATATGGCGGAATTTCTGGCCCGTTCCTGTTGATTTTCTGGAGCCCGAACTGGCGCATGGGCTGGATTCGGTATGGCGTGTGCTGTCGCTGGTCGCATTGCCGGGCAACCTGAATATCCTGCCGCTGTATATCGTGCTTCTGCTGGGGTTCGCGCCGCTTTACGTGCTGCTGCGCCGGGCGGGGACTGCCGTGGTGCTGGGGCTGAGCGGGCTGGTATGGCTGGTGGTCAATATCAACCCCCGGCTGAACTTTCCCAACTGGCTTGACCCTGACGGATGGTTCTTTGACCCGCTGGCATGGCAGTTCCTGTTCGTGCTGGGGGTATGTGCCGCGCGTGTGGCGGGCCAGCACGATGGCAGCCTGCCGCGTTCGCGCCTGCTGGCATGGGGATGCGCCATGTATCTGGTCTTTTCAGGCGTGCAGTCCTTTCCGTGGACGCAGTGGGGTTTTCATGACCTGCGCCCCGTCGTCATGGCGGTACCGGACAAGATGATCCTTTCGCCGTGGCGTCTGGTTGACGTGCTGGCGGTGTTCTATCTGGTTCAGTCCTCACACGGGGCGACGCGGCTGGCGAATACGCGTGGCGGACAGCTTATGGCGCTGTTCGGGCGGCATTCGCTGGAAATCTTTACCATGGGTACGATCATCGACCTGTATGGCCGTCTGGTACTGACCAGTTTTGGCACCGGATGGGTGATGCAGGTGGCCGTCAACGTGGTGGGGTTCGTGGTGCTGCTGGCCGTGGCGCGGATGAAGGAACGCGCGCGGGTGGCCGCCCGCACCCCGCCGCAGCCGAAACCGGACGACCTGCACGCGGCCGCGCCGTTATGCCGTAACTGAGGGCGTGGTTTCCGTGCCGGTGACGGGCGTGGTATAGGTACGCCATTCAATCCCGTTAAGCAGGATGTATGTGCCCCATGTCTTTCCGTGCCGCTGCGTTTTCCCGATCCTGCCTTGCCATGGGGCTGCTCACGACACTGGGGGCCACCGGCGCGTATGCGGCCGATCCCGCGCCTGCCCCGGCATCCGCGACACCGCTTCACCTGCCGGGTGAAGGACGCAACATGCCCGACAGCTTTGCCGATCTGGCGGCACGGCTGCTGCCTGCGGTTGTCAATGTTTCCACCACCGAGATGGTCCGCCCCGGCGAGGACGATGATGAAGGCGGCGATGACGGTGACAGCACGCCGCAGGTGCCAAACTTCCCCGAAGGCTCGCCGTTCGAGAAGTTCTTCCACGATTTCATGAACCGGCAGGACAGCCCCAACGCCCCGCCGCGCAAGATGCAGGCGCTGGGCTCGGGCTTCATCATCGACCCTTCCGGCGTGATCGTGACCAACAACCATGTCGTGCGCCATGCCGACCAGATCACCATTACGCTGCAGGACAATACCGTGCTCAAGGCGCGGCTGCTGGGTCATGACGACCGGACCGATCTGGCCGTGCTGAAAGTGGACAGCCCCAAACCGCTGCCCGCCGTGCCCTTTGGCGACAGCGACCATGCACGGGTCGGGGACTGGGTGCTGGCCATCGGCAATCCGTTCGGCCTGTCCGGCACGGTTACGGCGGGGATCATTTCCTCACGCGGGCGTAATATCGAACAGGGGCCGTACGATGATTTCATCCAGACGGACGCCCCCATCAACAAGGGGAATTCCGGCGGCCCTCTGTTCAACCTGCGCGGTGAGGTGATCGGGATCAACACGGCCATCTTCTCCCCTTCGGGCGGGTCGATCGGGATTGGCTTCTCCATCCCCTCCGCCGAGGCGCGGGGCATCATCGAACAGCTTCGCCATCATGGCACCGTCACGCGCGGGTGGATCGGTGTGCGCATTCAGGACGTGACGCAGGAAATCGCCGACGGGCTGGGCCTGCAGAACGCCCATGGCGCGCTGATCGCAGGTGTCGAACCCAAGGGACCCGCGGCCGCGGCCCATCTGCAGACCGGCGATGTGATCGTCAGCCTGAATGGCAAGGATATTGATGGCCGCGCACTGCCCCGGCTGGTGGCCGAACTGGCGGGTGGCAGTGTCGCGCATCTGGGCGTGTGGCGCAAAGGCCAGCAGACGAATGTCGCCATCACCATTGGCGCCCTGCCCGAAGAAAAGGCCGCCAAGGACGATCCCGACCATGCGGCCGCGAAAAAACCGGCGCAGGGCAGCGTGGCCGTAACGGGCATGGGCTTCACCGTGGGCGAGATCGACGACATCGCGCGGCAGAAATACAACATGGCCGAAGGGCAGAAAGGCGTGCTGGTGACCGGCGTGACCGAGGACAGCCCCGCTGCGGAAAGGGGCCTGCGTCCCGGTGATGTGGTGACGGAAGTGCAGCAGTCTGCCGTCAACGCGCCAGCCGACCTGCGTCGCCAGCTTGATGCCGCGCGTGCCGTGCATCGTAAGACGGTCCTGTTCCTTGTGCAGAATGCCGATGGCCTGCGCTGGGTGCCCTTTCCCCTGCCGGATAATCCCGGGCACTGATCGCACATGCACGCACGCATGAAAATCCTGCTGCATTCGATCATGCAGCAGGGCACATGGCGGCAGGTGGTGCGGATGAGCGTCTCGCTCGTCCTGTCCGGCATCGTTGCGGCCATGATCCATCTGGACGAACCGGTCTGGGCGCTTATCACCTCCGTCATCGTCATTACCCAGACGCGCCTGACCCAGACCCTTTCCACCGGGCGCGAACAGATTGTCGGCACCCTGATCGGGGCTGCCGCCGGTATGTCGGCCATCGCGCTGGAACAGTGGTATGGGTTTTCCCTGTTCGTGGTGTTCTGGGTGATGCTCATGCCGCTGGCCGTTCTGGTGGCGTTGCGACCCAAGATGCGGGTGGCGATCGTAACCCTGATGGTGGTGCTGCTGTTTCCATCCAGCGGCGCGCCGTTTTCGCGGCCCCTGCAACGTATCGCCTCGATCATGACCGGGGTTGTGGTGTCGTTTGCGGTCTCGTTCTTCGTCCTGCGGAACGAGGCGCGGCGCGAAGTGCTGACCAATTCCGCCAGCCTGCTGCGCAGGCTGGCCGATCTGGTTTCGTGCGCCCTGCACCAGCATCCCGATTATGATGCGCTGGCTACGGCGGATGTGATGTGCCGCACCCTGTTGCAGGACATCAATGACGGGGTGCAGGAAGCCGAGGTCGAACATCCCGGCACCCTTGCGCGGCATGACCCGCTGGTGGCCCGCCTGCCGGGACTTTTGCGTCGGGTCCGTGCGGATGCTATCTTTATCGCACGCGCGGCGGTTGAAGGTGAAACCGCCCGTACGGGTGACATGCTCGAACATGAGCGCGACATGCTGGCGCAGATACTGGGCCAGATGGCCGATCGCTGCGATGCGCTGGCGGCCAGCCGCCGTGGCCATGCCCCCGCGGATGAGGGCATGCGCGACATTGTGGACCGGCTGGAGCGTCAGGCAGGGGAACACTGGACCCCCGTCATGCGTTTTGCCCTGGGACTGTTGCACGCCGATATGCGGCTTGCCGTGTGCAATATCTGGTCTGATGGGCAGACCGACGAAAGTCCGTTCCCCCCTGCGGGAGACCCGGTTCTGGCCGAGGTTTCGTTCGGGCCACCGGGCGCCAGCGTGCCGGTGAAGCGATAGGGCTGCCGCGCGAACAGACATAAACAGGAGTTCAAAAGACACCATGCTGAATGAAACAACCCTGAATCATCTTCCCGCTGGCGTGCAGGCGCCGGGTTACCAACCGGCGGAGGTGGGACGAGGGATCGTTCATTTTGGTGTTGGCAATTTCTTCCGTGCGCATGAAGCCTGGTACGTGGATAAATGTCTCGCCCTGCCGGGGCAGTCGGAATGGGGCATTGTCGGGGTGGGCCTTGGTGGCGGCGCACGCGGCGCGGCCAAGGCGAAGGCGTTTCAGGAACAGGACTGCCTGTATTCCCTGACGGATGTGACCGCCGATGGCGCGCGCAGCGTGCGCGTGATCGGGGCGTTGCGCGAATACCTGCTTGCCCCCGCCAATCCCGAAGCCGTGCTGACCCGCCTTGCCGATCCGCAGACGCGAATCGTCAGCATGACGATTACCGAAGGCGGCTACAACATCGATGAGGAAACGGGGCGCTTCCGCCTCGATACCCCTGCCGTCCGTGCCGATCTGGAAAACCCGGGCACCCCCGCCACCGTGTTCGGTTACGTGGTGGAAGCCCTGCGCCGCAGGCGGGATGCGGGGATTGCGCCGTTTACCGTGCTGTCCTGTGACAACCTGCGCAGTAACGGCCATGTCGCGCATGAGGCCTTTGTCGGGTACGCACGCGCGCTGGATGCGGATCTGGCCGCATGGATCGACGCCAACGTGACCTTCCCCTGCGCCATGGTGGATCGCATCACCCCCGGCGTCGATGACGCGACCCGCAAGGCGCTGAACAAGGGCAGCGGTCTGGATGATGAACTGCCCGTCCTGGCCGAGGATTTCAGCCAGTGGGTGCTGGAGGACAAATTCTGCAATGGCCGCCCGGCGCTGGAAAAGGTCGGTGTGGAGTTCGTGGATGACGTTGCCGGTTACGAGCAGGTGAAGGTGCGCATGCTCAATGCCGCGCATCTGCTGCTGGGTTCGGCCGGGCTGCTGCTGGGTTACCGCTACGCGCATGAAACGGTGCAGGACGCGGATCTGGAACGTCTGGTCAACGCATACTGGATGCAGGACGCCATGCCGCAGATCGATGCGCCGGAAGGTGTCGATCTGGATGCCTATCGCCAGCGTCTGCTCAGCAGGTTCTCCAATCCGTCGGTGGCTGACACGCTTCTGCGCATCTGCAGTGATGGTGCATCGAAGGTGCGTGTGTTCTGGACCGATACGGTGCGTCGTTCGCTGACCAGCGGGCGGCCGCTTGAGCGTATTGCCTTCGGCATTGCCGCCTATCTGGAAATGCTGCGCGGACATGATGAGAAGGGGCAGGCGTACAAGCCGGTCGAACCGACGCTGAATGAGAAGGATCTGGCGCTGGTTCGTGCTGATGACCTTGCCGCGGCCCTTGCCCTGCCTGCCTTTGACGGCTGGCGTGACATGGACACCACGGCGCTGGACGCAGCGGTGGTTGCAGCCCGCAAGGCCATCCGCGACAAAGGACTGCGCGCCGTGCTTCCGGTGTGATCCGGTTTTATCCCCCGCTTATGTGCCGGGGGAAAGGGGCCTGCGCATCGGGCAGGCCTCGCTGCCATAGGTCGCGGCGATATGGGGTGGGATGTCCGCAATGGGGGTGAAGCCCAGATGCGTCCATAATCCACGCGCGGCCGGTGTCGCCATAAGTGCCAGCCAGTGCAGTCCGTGCTGGCGGGCCCGCCCTGTAACGATTTGTAATGCGCCCCGTGTTGCACCCTGCCCGCGCAGGGCGGGGAGGATGGCGATGTCATGGATGTACCAGCAATCGGGCTGTTCAGGCAGGGTATGGAGGTACGTATCCAGTGCGGGCGGAGATGCGACGCGCCCCGGATGGCTCAGAACATATCCGCCCGGATTGCCGCGCGCATCGGGCAGAATCAGGCATCCGGACGGACATAGCCTGCGGCGTTCATCCAGCACGTCGCGCCGCTCGGGGTAGTCAGGATGGAGTTGTGTCGCCACCGCGACAACGCCATCCAGATCGTCAGCCCGCATGGGCCGCCATGGGTTCGCGGGGGGTATCGTGGTCGGTCCGGTGGAGGGGATGGATGGGCACATGGGGGAAAATTCCGTTCCAGAAGAAGCCGTTTCCGGTAGAAGGGACGGATGATATAGCTGCCGGCGGGAGTACGGAAAACCATGACAAAAATGCGCCTGACAATACGGCTTGACGCAAATGGCAACCCGCTGCTGGGGCACGGCAAGATCAGGCTGCTGGAACAGATTGGCGAGACGGGGTCCATTTCCGCCGCCGCCCGGGCGATGGGCATGTCATATCGCAGGGCATGGCTGCTGGTCGAGGCGATGAACACCGCTTTCACGCATCCCCTGGTGTCTGCCCGCCCCGGTGGTGGGGGTGGTGCGGGCCTTTCGCCCGAAGGGGAAGCGGTACTGCGCCTGTACCGGGAAATAGAGGATGCGGCCCGCGCCGCTGCCGCGGGACCGCTTGAAACATTGGCGGGCATGTGTTCATCCCCGCCGTGAAAAAGCCATAAGCTGTCACGATCACACGTATTACCGCCCCGGCTTTACCAATAAACAAGAATAGTGTGTCAGCGCGTTAAATAAGAAAAATGAACTGGAGTTCAACTCAGTGTTACGACGTGATTTCATGAAAGCGGGTACCGCCCTGTCTGCCCTGTCTCTGGTGGGTATGGGGGCGGCACGACCTGCCGGTGCGGCTGAAAGCAGTAACTTTGACTCCACCACGGTGCGTACGCTGGCGCACCAGCTTTCACAGCAGGCTTACCAGCCGCCTTCACAGACCCTGCCTGCCCCGCTGCGTAACCTGAATTTCGATCAGTACAGTTCCATGGCTTTCCGTTCGGAACAGGCATTGTGGCATGGCGAGAATCTGGGCTTCGATGTCGAGTTCTTTCCCCGTGGCTATCTGTACGCCCCCCGGATCGAAATGAACGAGGTGATTGACGGACAGTCCCGTCCCATCACCTTCAACCCGGACATGTTTACCTATAACGATCCTGCCCTGCGGGTGAGTGACGATATCGGCTTTGCGGGGCTGCGGCTGCGCGCGCCGATCAACACGCCCGGCGTCATGGAGGAATTCTGCGTCTTCCTCGGCGCATCCTATTTCCGCGCCGTGGCGAAGGGACAGAATTACGGTCTGTCGGCACGCGGCTTCGCCAATGGCACAGGCGATCCGGCGGGTGAGGAATTTGCCCTGTTCCGCGCGTTCTGGCTGGAAAAGCCCAAGGCGGGAGTGGACAGCGTGGTCGTTCATGCGCTGCTGGACAGCCCATCGCTTGCCGGTGCGTTCCGTTTTACCATCCGCCCCGGCGAGACCACGGTATTCGATGTCCAGTCCTACCTGTATCCGCGCAAGACCCTTGCGGAATCCGGGATCGCGCCGCTTACGGGCATGTTCTATTTCGATGCGAACGACCGCGCGCGCGTGGATGACTGGCGTCCCGCCGCGCATGATAGCGAGGGCCTGCTGATGTGGACGGGCAGCAGCCAGCAGTTGTGGCGGCCGCTACGCAATCCACGTGATCTGCAGTTCTCGGCCTTCAGCGATGTCAGGCCGCATGGTTTTGGCCTCATGCAGCGCAAGCGGGCCTTTACGGATTTCGAGGACGTGGCCCTGAATTACGAAAAGCGGCCTTCCCTGTGGATCGAACCGATAGGCGACTGGGGTGCCGGTGCCGTCGATCTTGTCGAGATCCCCACACCCAATGAGGTGAATGACAACATCGTCTCCTTCTGGCGTCCGCAGGATGGCCTGACCGCGGGACGGGAATACATATTCACCTATCGCATGTACTGGGGCTGGGACACGCCCTGGCCCACGCGGCTTGCCCGTATCGCGGCAACCCGCGTGGGTGAGTCGACGGATGATTCGCATACCCGTTTCTTCGATCTCGACTTTGTCGGCGCACCGTTCGACCACCTGCCCGAAAATCCGCATTTCCACCTGCAGTGTCGCACTTCGGCTGGGGAGATACGCAATGTGGTGGTCGAACCGGTTCCCCCCATCCATGGCTGGCGCAGTACGTTCGAGTTCGCGCCCGGCGATGCAAAGGTGGCTGAACTGAACTGCGTGCTGGCCGATGACAACGGCCCCGTATCGGAAGAATGGGTGTATCGATGGACGCCGTAGGGGAAGTTCCTCCGTCCGGGCCGCCGGCGGGGGCGCCGTCCACCCTTCTGCCGCAGGGCTGGGCGGCGCTGCCACCTGCGGCACCGCTGGACATGCCCGTTCATGCGCTGGCGGATGAACCGGACCTGCATGGGCGTGGTCGTGTGCCGGTCAGCCAGTGGAAGCTGATCCACCTGCGGCGTCTGCTGGTTATCGGGGGCGCCGTCGTCATGACCGGGCTTGCCGGTTATGAAATGGATCTGGTGTTCAATGCCGTTCAGCGTTCGGTTGCCGGCATGGTGATGCTGGTGCTGTTCGTCGTGCTGTTTTTATGGATCGGGCTGGCATTTACCTCGGCCATTGCCGGGTTCTGGTCGATGCTCAACCATGGTGGTCTGGGGCTGGGGATCGAGCGCACCGGGCCGCTGCCGCGCCTGTCCAGCCGCACGGCGCTGCTCATGCCCACCTATAACGAGGACCCTGGCCGGGTCATGGCGGGCCTGCGCGCCACCATCGACAGTCTGAGCGCCACATTGCAGGAACGCGCCTTTGACGTGTTCATCCTCTCCGACACCACCGATCCGGACGTATGGGTGGCGGAAGAAGCCGCCTATATGGCGCTGTGCCGTGCGACGGGGTGGGGCGGGCGGCTGTTTTACCGTCGCCGTGCCGTCAATACCGACCGCAAGGCCGGGAACATCGCGCAGTGGGTGCGCAGCTATGGCGCGGCCTACCAGCAGATGATCACGCTGGACGCCGACAGCATCATGTCAGGCGACGTGATCGTGCGGCTGACCGCCGCCATGGAGCGTAATCCCGGCGTGGGGCTGATCCAGTCCCTGCCGGTGATCGTGAACGGGCGCACCCTGTTCGCCCGCATGCAGCAGTTTGCCGGACGTGTATACGGCCCGCTGATCGCCCACGGGATCGCATGGTGGCATGGATCGGAAGGGAATTACTGGGGGCATAACGCGGTCATCCGCACCCGGGCTTTTGCCGAACAGGCCGCACTGCCGCACCTGCCGGGCCGCAAGCCGTTTGGCGGGGCGATCATGAGCCATGATTTTGTCGAAGCCGCCCTCATGCGCCGGGGTGGCTGGGCAATCCACATGGTTCCGGCTCTACACGGATCGTATGAGGAAAGCCCGCCCTCCCTGACCGATATCGCCATCCGCGACCGGCGCTGGTGTCAGGGTAACCTGCAGCATGCCAAGGTGATATCCGCCCGGGGCCTGCACTGGATCAGCCGCATGCACATGCTCATGGGCATCGGGTCTTATGTCACGTCGCCGCTGTGGCTGGTCTTCCTGCTGGTGGGCATCGTGGTTTCGCTGCAGAATCGGTTCTACAAGCCGGAATATTTTGGGGATACCAAGCTGCTCTATCCCCACTGGCCGCATGTTGACCCGGTGCAGGCCGAATACATGTTCCTGGGTACCATGTTCGTGCTGCTGGCGCCCAAACTGCTTGCTTATGTCCTGCTGCTGCTGGACGGGCCGCTGCGGCGCGGCTGTGGGGGCGCGATTGCCGCGGCCGCATCCATTGTGGCTGAAACGCTGGTGGGCGGCCTGCTGGCCCCCATCGCCATGATGATCCAGACCGGGGGCGTCCTTTCCATCCTGATGGGGCGTGATTCCGGCTGGAACGCCCAGCGGCGCGATGCGGGCGGCCTGCAGATCATGGCCAATGTGCGGCTGTACATGCTCCATACCATACTGGGTCTGGCACTGGCCGCCGCCGCATGGAGCGTCTCGCTGCCGCTGTTCCTGTGGATGCTGCCGGTCACCCTTGGGCTGGTCTGCGCCATTCCGCTGGCCGTGCTGACCGGAAGCGTTGCGGTGGGACAGGCATTCCGTCGCGTCCGCCTGCTGCTGATACCCGAAGAAACCGCACCGCCTTCGGTTCTGAACGAGGCCGTGACCTATATGGACCAGATGGCGGGCCATCCGGTGCAGGAAGCCATTGCCGCCCTGCGGGCGCGGGCGGGGCTGCTGCGGGTGCATGAAATCATGCTGCCGCCACCACGCCGCAAGGGCGACCCGATCAATCCGGCCCTGCTGGTCGGGCTGCTGAAACTGCGCGAGGCCCCTGATGTGGAAACGGCGGTGCGTGAACTCAACCGTGCGGAAAAATCCGCCGTTCTGGGCAATGCGGAGGGGCTGCGCCTGATCGCGCAGCTTCCCTGACGCGCCCGGACTGTGGGGCCGTCAGTCGCTTGACGTGCCCTGCGGGGCGGAAATGACTTCCTCCCCTTCATCCGAACCATCGACCGACATCACCGCATCAAGCGCATTGCACAGTTTCTTCTGGTTCGCGCTGGCGGACGAACCGGGTGCTTCGCAGAATTTGGCGGCATCGGGGACACAGGTTTCCGTCGCGTCCTCATAATCGGACGTCATCACGTCATGCGCCAGCGACAGGTTGGGGTTATGCGCGCTTTCGCCTGCTTCCTCGATAATCTTTTCCATCTTGTGCAGGTCATCGAGCTTGTCGAGGCATGCCTGACTGGCCAGATCCGGCTTGAGTCGCAGCACATCCAGCGCGCGCTGGACTTTCTGCACCGACAGGCTCTGCCCATGGGCGGGCGCGCATAGCAGCGGGGAAGAAAGCAGTAACGCGATCGGCAGTGCGGCAAGGCGTAGAGACGGGTTGATGTTCACCGTGACCGTTCCGTTTGTCCATATCCCCGGCATGGGTGATGCGGCAGGCAACGGCAGCCGCATGCGGGAGTGAGGCCCCGCCGGACAGGCGGGAGCGGGAGGAGACTATGACAGGAACCCATCCGTTATGAAAGATGGTCCAGACGCTGGGCGCATGCAAGGTCTGCGCAAAATGTGATCCAGAATCTTCTGATATAATAAGGGACAAATGGGAATTGCGTCAAAAATTTGAGAATTCCCTTACATTCATGCGGTTTTTTGAGTATAGATTGATCCCACTGAATATATTTTTTGCGCTTTGGCGGAGGTTGGAAACTATCGCATCACTGTGAAATCGTTCGAAACTGCAACGATTTTGTATATCTGTTCAATTAATGGTCTTTCTGGCGGTGAGAGATCACATAATCGTACCGGCTATTCGGCACGTTTTTGTGTTTTTTCATCAATTTGTAATGAAAGTCGTGCCACAGGGCACGTTTTCCTGCTGGATTGACGAATTCTGTCGGTGACATAGAGGGGAAAGCGCTTTTCCAGCCCGATGCGCTGCTGGTCCGGCGCTGAAATCCGCGCCACGTTTTCCCTGCTGTAACCGGCCCGGGCGCCCGCATGCCCGACCTTATGAAACTGAGGTTCCGCACTGGAGTTCCGGGCAAGGCCCGGATTGTGCGGACGCAGCCTGCATCGACGCTCCGCAATGAGGTGGAGCCCCTCATCTTCGTGTCGGCTGCCTGTGAAAGAGGAGTATCTCCCCTTGAAACAGACAGACAATCTGTCCGAATCAACGTCCTTCGCTGACCGGCTTGGCATTCCGGCACCCCTGTTCTGGGGTTTTGTCGGCCTGCTGTTCTTCATGATCGGTGATGGGGTGGAGGCCGGCTATCTGGCCCCCTATCTGGAGGGGCAGGGCATTTCATCGCGCAATACCGCGCTGCTGTTTACCATTTATGGTGTGACCGTCTCGCTGTCCTCATGGGCATCGGGGCCGCTGTCCGATCTGTGGGGCCCCAAGCGGGTCATGTGGATCGGCCTTGCCATCTGGGGCGTGTTCGAGGTCGTCTTCCTGACCTTCGGCGTGGCCGTCAACAGCTATCCCATCATGCTGGCCGCCTATACCATGCGTGGCTTTGGCTATCCGCTGTTCACCTATGGCTTCCTGGTCTGGATCGCGGCCGCGACCCCGCCGCGTCAGCTTGGCTCGGCCGCGGGCTGGTTCTGGTTCGCCTTCTCCGGCGGACTGCCCACGCTGGGTTCGCTGTTCGCCAGCTTCTCCATTCCGCTGATTGGCGAAATGGCGACGTTCTGGTCCTCGCTGGCGCTGGTCATGTTCGGTGGCCTGCTGGCCCTGCTGATGACGCGTGAGCCCATCGGTTCCCGCCGCCTTGCCCCAGTGGGCACGAAGCCCGGCACGATCTTCTTCAGTTCGATCAGCATCCTGTGGCGTGAGCCCAAGACGTTTGTCGCCATGATCGTGCGGACCATCAACACGTCGTCCGAATATGCGTTCCTGGTCATCATGCCGGCGTTCTTCACCAAGGTGATCGGCTTCTCGCTGTCGCAGTGGCTGCAGCTTCTGTCGATCATCTTCCTGTCGAACATTCTGGTGAACCTTGTGTCCGGCATCACGGCTGACCGTCTGGGTCACCGCACCGTTGTTGCCCTGTTCGGCTGCGTGGGTGCTGCGATCACCGTGCCGCTGTTCTACTATGTGCCGCAGATGTTCCCCGGCAACTTCCCCATCGCGGCTGCCATGGGTGCGCTGTATGGCGCGACGATTGCCGCCTTCGTGCCGCTGTCCGGTCTGGTGCCGCAGATCTGCCCGAAGGAAAAGGCTGCCGCCCTGTCCGCTCTGGGTCTGGGTGCCGGTGCCAGCACATGGGTTGGTCCGGCCATTGTGACGTGGTTTGAAAGCTGGCGCGGGATCGAGGGGATCATCTGGATCTTCTCCGGCCTGTATGTTGCCTCGGCCCTGATGACGCTGGTGCTGACCGTCTCGCCCGAAGCCCGTCGTTACATTGACGCCGCTGCCGCACGCGGTGATGTGGCGGAAGAAGTGACGCTTGGTCACTGATCCATCATGAATCCTGATCCGGTCGGGTGTTCCGATACGGGTGGAAAACGGGTCTGCCGCAAGGCAGGCCCGTTTTTTATTGTCCTCAAGGTTGCAGGTGAGATGACAGGCTCAGCCTGAAATGCTGGCGTTCAGGGCGATTTTCCCGCGGGCTGGCGCAACCGGTCGTATGGACGGAAACCGGGCAATAGCCGAAGTTTCTGGTGAGGATTTTTTCAAAAAGATTCGAAAAAAAACACAGTCTTCTTGAAAAAAGGCGGCATCCGGAAATGCTCACCTGTCAACCGTATGTTTTCAGGCAGTGACGCACCGATGCGATGAACCATAGGGCGGAAATATGAGGCGACAGGGCATGAAAAAGGCCGGTCCCCATGGGGCCGGCCTTTTTCATGTCTGTTCAGATGCTGCGTTCAGGCCGCCTGCGCGGGCTGCGCGGCCGGTCCGTGCCGCCGGGGCGGGGGGTATTGCGCTGTTCCCCGGTCTTTAGCGCCGGGGCTGCGCTGATTTCGCTTTCAAGCTGGCGGATGCGTTTTTGCACGCTTTCGCGCAGGGCGGGCGATGTATGCGATTTCATGGAAGCCAGCGTTTCGCGCAGGTCGCGCAGTTGCTTCTGCTTTTCAGGAAGCGTGCGACGGATCGGCTGGTTGTCGGACATCTGTCCGTGGAATGCGCGCATGATCAGGTATCCTGTGGACCTCGGGTCCAGGAAATGAGTTGTTAACCATATGTGGAAAGGTGGACAGCACGTACTGACCCGTAGCCCGCCTGTGGGCGGGGCAGCGGGTGCAGTGTGTGATGAACCGGGGGCTAGCCCCCGTTCTGCGCAAACACGTCGGCCAGTCCTGTTACCAGGGCATCGCATTCGGCGTCGGTGCCGATGCTGATGCGCAGCCATTGTGCGATACGCGGGGTCCGGAAATGACGCACGATGATCGCCCGTTCCCTCAGGGCAGACGCCAGATATGCCGCATCACGGTCCGGGTGCCGGGCAAATATGAAATTTGCCTGCGACGGCAGAACCTCAAACCCCATCTTTCCCAGGCTGTCGGTCAGCCTGTTGCGTGAGCTTATGATCTTCCCGGTGGTCTTTGCAAGCCATTCCCTGTCCTCGATCGCGGCAATGGCGCCCACCTGCGCCAGACGGTCCAGCGGATAGGAATTGAAGCTGTCCTTTATGCGGGTCAGGGCGGCAACCAGATCAGGCTGGCCAATGGCATAACCCACGCGCAGCCCGGCGAGTGCGCTGGATTTGGACAGCGTGCGCACCACCAGCAGGTTGGGATACTGCGTAACCAGCGAAATCGCCGTCTGCGCGCCAAAATCGACATAGGCTTCATCAACCACCACCACCGCATCGGGGTGTTCATCTAGCAGGACGCGGATACGGGACAGGTCAAGCGCTATGCCGGTGGGGGCGTTGGGGTTGGGAATGATGATGCCGCCGCACGGCCTGCGGTAATCGGTGATGTCAATGCGCATCGCCTCATCCAGCGGCACCGTCTCGTGCCGGATGCCGTACAGGCCGCAATAGACGGGGTAGAAGCTGTACGTGATGTCGGGGAAAAGCAGCGGGTTTTCGTGGTTGAGCAGCCCCTGGAAGGCGTGGGCCAGCACTTCGTCCGAGCCATTGCCGACAAATACATGATCGGTTGGTACGCCATGGTCCTGCGCGATCGTGGCGCACAGCGCCTGCGCGGTCGGGTCGGGGTAAAGGCGCAGCGTGTCGTCCACCGCCGCCTTCAGCGCCGCGATGACCTTCGGCGACGGGCCGTACGGGCATTCATTGGTGTTCAGCTTGATCAGGTTGGCCAGTCTGGGCTGCTCCCCCGGTACATACGGGGTCAGGGTGTGGACGACAGGGCTCCAGAAACGGCTCATCAGGGAAAATTCCAGATCAACAGGGGCAAAAAAATATGCGCCACCATAACGCGATATGGCGGCGCATAAAGGGGGAAAGGCGTAGGGATCAGGCCTGCGTGGCGGCAGCATCCGGGGTGCGGTTCATCGCCGCCAGCAGGGCCGTCTTGCCCTGCCGTGTTGCGAAGATGCGCGCGCTGATTCCCTCCCCGTCCCGCAGGTCGGGATTGGCGCCGTGTTCAAGCAGGAAGGGGACCATGGAATCGCGGTTGAACATCACCGCGAAGATCAGCGGCGTACGCCCCACAAAATTGGGTATGTCGATGCCCGCGCCATATTCCACGAGTACCCGGGCGCAGGGCAGGTCGCCCTTGAAGGCGACACCAGCCAGCGCGGTCGCCCCCTTGTCATCCTGCAGGTCGGGGGCAGCGCCACCGGCCAGCAGGGCGCGCACGGTTTCGGCATGGCCGTTATAGGCGGCCAGGATCAGGGCCGTGTAGCCTTTGTCGTTGCGTGTATCGGGGTTTATGCCCGCGGAAAGGAATTCGTTTACAAGATCCGTCTGCCCGTCGCGCGCGGCGGACAGGAACAGGGCCTCGATTTCCGCGGTGCTGAAGGATTCGGGTGCGGCGGCAGGGGTGTCGCTGGCGGTTGTATTGCTCATATGCCTGTCTCGCTGGTCGGTTTGCGGAAAACGGGGGGCCGTTCCGCCTGGAGCCGGTGCATCATAGGATGGTTCGGCTGAAAAGAACATCGGGCAATCATGCCCGCTCGGGTGGGGACCATGTCATGTTGCGGCATTCCCCATGCTGTAGCACGCCCATGGTATCGGGCGGCAGGCCCCTGTCACGCAGGGCCTGCGCCAGACGGTGGACCGGCTCATCCATCGGTTCGTCGGTCAGGCGGAAAGTGCCGAAATGCATGCCGATTCCCCGTCCGGCTTCCAGTTCGCGCAGGCCGGATACGGCTTCCTCGGGCGTGGCATGCACGCTGGCCATGAGCGCGCGCGGGGCATAGGCCCCGATGGGCAGCAGCGCGATATCGGGCGCGCCCAGCCGTTCCCGGATCAGCGCCCAGTGGCGGCCATGCGCCGTATCCCCGGCGAAGAAGAGCTGGTGGCCAGTTTCGTCACGCAGCATGAACCCGCCCCACAGACTTTTGTTGTGATCAAAAGGCGTGCGGGCCGCGCCATGCACGGCAGGCGTGCAGGTGATCTGCGCGCCCGCACTGCTGACAGCCTGCCACCAGTCCAGTTCCATGATACGGCGCAGGCCGGTCTTACGCAGGAAACGGGCGTTCTGTAGCGGTGTGATGACCAGCGGGTCGTCGCCCCGGCGTGCCAGCGCGCGCAGGCTGGGCAGGTCCATGTGGTCGTAATGGGCGTGTGAGACCAGCACGATGTCCACCTTCGGCAGATCCGCAAGCTGGCGTCCCGGCGCGCGCACGCGTCGTGGCCCCAGAAAGGACAGCGGGGAACAACGTTGTGAGAAGATCGGGTCCGTCAGGATGGTCGTTATCGTCCCGTCGGGACGGGGCATCCGGATCAGGAAGGTGCTGTGCCCGATAAATGTTAGTTGTACGCCGCCGTGTGGCACACCGGCATGCGGGTTGCCCATGGGGTGGGGATTTTCGATCCATGAAGGCCAGTCCGATTTCGGCCGGTTCCACTGCCATTTCAGGATGGAAAGTGGCCGGATACGGCTGCTTCCGGCGGTTTCGCGGCGAAGGTAAGGCGGGTTGAAAAAGCGTGTTCCGTCCGTGTGATCGCTGTGGGGCAGCGGCTTCATGCGCGATCTCCATGGTGCCTGCGCGTTCTGGATGGACAGGAGAAAGGGGCCGCGCCGTCGTGTCAAATCCGGCCCCTCTGGCGGCTCCGTGCAACCCGATAACCGACCATACGCTGGTACTACCGGGAAGCAGGGCAGGGGATACCGGGACGAATGGCGCTGGTAACGGCTTGATGAGATGGCTTGTTCCGGCCCCAAGGTCGTGAGAAGGTGCGTGCCGTCAAGAGCCTTTTGGCCCCGTGTCCCCCATTCTGTGGCCTGCGGGCGACAGGCTGCGGGTGGTTGCGGAAAGAAGAGCAAGAAAGGTTGTCCGGCCCCCTGTGTCCTGCCCGGCCTGACCCGGATATCAACCATGGCTGTAAGGAGGCCGGTTTTTATGCGTTCCGTGTTTACATCTCCCCCGATGGCACCAGAAGGAGGCGGCAGCATGCCTGCCAATATCGATACGCTGTGCATCAATACGATTCGCACGCTGTCCATGGACGCGGTGCAGAAGGCGAATTCCGGCCATCCCGGCACAGCCATGGCGCTTGCCCCCGTTGGTTATACGCTGTGGCGCGACGTGCTGAACTATGATCCCGCCGAACCGCTATGGCCCAACCGCGACCGTTTCGTGCTGTCGATCGGGCACGCGTCGATGCTGCTGTATTCGCTGATCTACCTTGCCGGTATCCGCGATGTGCGTCCGGGGAAGGCGCCGGGCAACGGCCCGGCCCTGACGCTGGAAGACCTTGAGCAGTTCCGCCAGCTCGACTCGCTCACCCCCGGTCATCCGGAATATCACCATACCGCCGGTGTCGAAACCACGACCGGCCCGCTGGGTCAGGGCTGCGGCAACTCCGTCGGCATGGCGATTGCGGAAAAATGGCTGGCCGAACGCTATAACCGCCCCGGCTTTAAGCTGTTTGACCATCACATCTACACATTGTGCGGTGATGGCGACAATATGGAAGGCGTAGCCAGCGAGGCCGCATCCATTGCGGGCCATCTGAAGCTTGGCAACCTGACATGGATCTATGACAGCAACCGCATTTCCATCGAAGGCTCGACCGACCTCGCCTTCACCGAAAGCGTGCACAAGCGCTACGAAGCCTATGGCTGGCACGTCCTTGAACTGAAGGACGCCAACGATACGGGTGACTTCCGCCGGCTGCTGGCGGAAGCCAAGGCCGAAACGTCGCGCCCCACGCTGATCATCGTCCATTCCATCATCGGCTGGGGTGCGCCGCACCTTGCCGGCACGGCGGAAGCCCACGGCGCGCCGCTGGGCGTGGAAGAAATCCGCGAGACCAAGAAATTCTACGGCTGGCCGGAAGACAGGAACTTCTATGTGCCCGACGGGGTCGAAGCGCATTTCCAGCAGGGGATCGCAACGCGCGGCGCCGCCGCAAGCAAGGCATGGAACGAACTGTTCGCGGCCTATCGCGCCCGGTATCCCGATGAAGCCGCACAGCTTGACCACATCTTCGCGGGCACCCTGCCCGAAGGGTGGGACAGGGACATCCCGGTATTCGACACGGATGCGAAGGGTGTGGCTTCGCGCGCAAGCTCGGGCAAGGTGCTCAATGCGGTTGCGAAGAACTATCCGTGGCTGATCGGTGGTTCGGCGGATCTGTCGCCTTCCACCAAGACGCACCTGACCTTTGACGGCGCGGGCGATTTCCAGCCGCCGCAATGGGGCGGGTCCTATGGCGGGCGCAACCTGCATTTCGGCGTGCGTGAACATGCCATGGGGTCGATCAGCAATGGTATCGCCCTGTATGGCATCCATGCCTACTGCTCGGGCTTCCTGATCTTTTCCGATTACATGAAGCCGCCCATCCGCCTGTCGTCGCTGATGAAGCTGCCGGTCACCTATATCTTCACGCATGATTCGATCGGCGTGGGGGAAGATGGCCCGACCCACCAGCCCATCGAGCAGCTTGCCCAGCTTCGCGCCACACCGGGCGTGACCGTGCTGCGCCCCGGCGATGCGAACGAAGTGGCGGAGGCGTGGCGCACGCTGATCCAGATCCGCGACCGGCCCAGCGTGCTGGCGCTGAGCCGCCAGAACCTGCCAACCATCTGCCGCAAGACCTATGCGCCGGCAACAGGTCTGGCAAAAGGCGCCTATATCCTTGCGGATAGCGAGGGGCGTCCCGATGTGATCCTTATGGCCACGGGCAGCGAAGTCGGACTGATCATCAAGGCGGCGGAAAAACTGAAGGCGGACGGGATCAAGGTACGCCTTGTCTCCATGCCGTCATGGGACCTGTTCGAGGCCCAGCCCAAATCCTATCGCGACAGTGTGCTGCCGCCGGATGTCACCGCGCGCGTGGCGGTGGAAATGGCGGCACAGCTTGGATGGGACCGTTACACCGGCCTTGCGGGTGAGACGATCGTCATGCACGGCTTCGGGGCATCCGCCCCGGCGGAAAAGCTGGAAGTCAAGTTCGGCTTCACGGTGGAGGCCGTCGTGGCCGCCGCCCGCAGGCAGGCCGGAAAATAGAGGATACGACGAAAGCAGGCAGGACCCTTGGTCCTGCCTGCACTGTTTCTGAGGAACTGGTAAGGCGACAGGAAATCTTTCGCGTCGCTGGAAGATAAAGGAAGCACAGCCATGACTGCGCGTGAATCTGGTGGGGAAAATCCGCTAAAGGAACTGGCCCGGTATAATCAGTCCCCCTGGCTGGATTTCATCCAGCGTTCCTATACTGAGAATGGCAGCCTGAAAAAACTGGTGGAAGAAGACGGGCTGAAGGGCGTGACCTCCAACCCGGCCATTTTCCAGAAGGCGATGGGTCAGGGCACGGATTACGATGCGCAGATCCGCTCGGTGCTGGAACACCGGATTGTCGATGCGGGCACGCTGTATGAACTGCTGGCCATTGATGACATCCGCGCGGCGGCGAAGGTGCTCTATCCCGTCTATGAACAGACGAAGGGCGTGGACGGTTATGTCAGCCTTGAGGTCTCGCCCTATCTGGCGCGCGATACCGAAGGCACGCTGCATGAGGCCCTGCGTCTGTGGAAAGCGGTTGATGCCCGCAACCTCATGATCAAGATTCCCGGCACTGACGAAGGCGTTCCCGCCGTAAAGGCCGCCATCGCGCAGGGTCTGAGCATCAACGTCACCCTGCTGTTCTCGATCGATGCCTACAAAAAAGTGCTGGAAGCCTATATCGCCGGGCTGGAAGAACGCCTCGCCCGTGGCGAGAGCGTGAAGGGCATCGCCAGCGTCGCCTCGTTCTTCGTCAGCCGTATCGATGTGAAGATCGACAAGGAAATCGATACCCGCGTCGCCGCTGGCGACAGGGAAGCGGCCAGCCTGAAGGCGCTGCGCGGCAAGGTCGCCATCGCCAACGCCAAGATGGCCTATGAATACTGGAAGGAAGTGACGGCAAGCCCGCGCTGGAAGAAGCTGGCCGATGCCGGTGCCCATCCGCAGCGCCTGCTGTGGGCCAGCACCGGTACGAAGGACAAGTCCTTCAGCGACGTGCTGTATGTCGATGGCCTGATCGGGCCGGAGACGGTCAACACCATCCCGCCTGCCACGTTCGATGCCTTCCGTGACCACGGCAAGGTGGCTGAAACCCTGACGCAGGATGTGGCTGGCGCACGTAAGGTGCTGGCGGAAGCTGAACGTCTGGGCCTTGACCTCGATGGCGTGACCACGACGCTGGTTGATGAAGGTGTCGCCTCCTTCGCGGATGCGTTTGACGACCTGCTGGGGTCGGTCGCGGCCAAGCAGGCGGCATTCCTTGGCAAGAAGGTTACGTCCACGGCACTGAAGCTGCCTGCCGATCTGCACAAGGCCGTTGATGCGGAACTGGAGGAATGGCGCAAGGCGGGCAAGGTGCGTCGCCTGTGGAACCGGGACGCAACATTGTGGACCGGTCAGGATGAGGCAAGCTGGCTGAAATGGCTGGACATCACCGATGACCAGATTGCAGCCCTGTCGAAGTTCGAGGAATTCCAGGCGGAAGTGAAAGCACGCGGTTTCCGCGATGCGCTGCTGTTGGGCATGGGTGGTTCCAGCCTTGGCCCGGAAGTGCTGGCCCAGACATTCGGCAAGCATGAAGGCTTCCCGCACCTGTATGTCCTCGACAGCACGGACCCGCAGCAGATCCGTGATTTCGAAAAAAAGATCGATATTTCCAAGACCCTGTTCATCGTTTCGTCCAAGTCGGGCGGCACGCTGGAGCCGAACATCCTCAAGGCCTATTTCTTCGATGAAGCGAAGAAGGTTCTGGGGGACAGGGCCGGATCTCACTTCGTTGCCGTGACCGATCCCGGATCGCACATGGAAGACGTGGCGAAGAAGGACGGTTTCTGGAAAATCTTCTATGGCGAAAAGCAGATCGGGGGCCGGTATTCCGTGCTGTCCGATTTCGGGCTGGTGCCCGCCGCCATCGCTGGCCTGCCGCTCAGGCTGCTGCTGGAATCCGCCCTGTATGGCGAAAAGTCATGCGCCGCTTCCGTCCCGCCCGCGCGTAATGCCGGTGTGGTGCTGGGCAGCGTGCTGGGTGTGGCCGCGCGCGATTTCGGGCGCGACAAGGTGACCATCATCGCATCCCCCGGCATTTACGACATGGGGGCATGGCTGGAGCAGTTGCTGGCGGAATCGACGGGCAAGGAAGGCCGCGGCCTGATCCCCATCGATGACGAGACCATCGGCAGGCCCGACGTGTATGGCAAGGACCGGGTCTTCATTTACCTGCGTCTGGCTGAAGATCCCTGCCCGAAGCAGGATGCGGCCTTCGCGGCGCTGGCCGAAGCGGGTGAGCCGGTCGTGACCATCGAACTGCACGAACGCCGTCAGGTGCTGGAAGAGTTCTTCCGCTGGGAATTCGCGACCGCTGTTGCGGGTTCGATCATCGGGATCAACGCCTTCAACCAGCCCGATGTCGAGGCGTCGAAGATCGAAACCAAGAAGATCACCACCGCCTATAACGAAACCGGCAAGCTGCCGCCGTACGAGCCGTTTGCGAAGGATGGCCCGTTTGCCTTCTATGCCGATCCGAAAAACGCGGCGGCGCTGAAGGGCGGTACGTCGGCGGATGCGATCCTGAAGGCCCATTTCGCCCGTGCGAAGGCGGGTGATTACGTGGCCCTGCTGGCCTATATCGACCGTGATACCGCAACGCGGGAATGGATACAGACGGTCCGCCTTGGCCTGCGCGATGCGCTGAAGGTGGCGACGGCGGCGGAATTCGGCCCCCGTTTCCAGCATTCGACCGGACAGGCCTACAAGGGCGGCCCCGACACCGGCGTATTCCTGCAGATCACATGCGATGACGCCGTAAACCTGCCCGTGCCGGGTGAGAAATACACTTTCGGCATCGTGAAGGAGGCGCAGGCCCGTGGTGACATGGAAGTACTGGCCGAACGGGGGCGTCGCGTGCTGCGCGTCCATATCCATGGCGATCTGAAATCAGGGCTTGAGAAACTGGCCCAGGATATCGCCCGCGCGGTGTAATCCACATTTACGGACCCGTCCCTCCCCCGGAGGGGCGGGTTTTTGATAACGGTCATTGGGAAATGGTCACGAAGGCGGTAGGCATACAGCCTTAACCCCATCTTCAGGAGTGTTTGATTATGCAAATCGGTATTGTTGGTCTTGGCAAGATGGGCGGCAATATTTCCATCCGCCTGACACGCCACGGTCATGATGTGGTGGCCTATGATCGCGATTCCGCCGTTACCGCGAAAGTGTGCGAACAGGCCGAAGCCGGTCGCGCCACCCCGGCCACCGGCCTCAAGGACATGGTTGGCAAGCTGTCAGGCCGCAAGGTGATCTGGCTCATGCTGCCCGCAGGCGAGGTGACGGAACAGGCGGTACAGGAACTCGGTACGCTGATGGGACCGGGTGACATCGTGATCGACGGTGGCAACTCCTTCTACAAGGACGATATCCGCCGCGCCGCTGAACTGGTGAAGAAAGGCATCGATTACATCGATGTCGGCACATCCGGTGGCGTGTGGGGGCTGGAGCGTGGCTACTGCATGATGTACGGCGGCACCAAGGCCGCGACCGATTACATCGATCCCATCCTGTCCGCCCTGGCACCGGGCATTGGCGACATTGCGCGCACGCCGGGCCGCGACGGCAAGGATGGCTTTGATCCCCGTGCGGAGCAGGGCTACCTGCACTGTGGTCCCGCCGGTTCGGGCCACTTCGTGAAGATGGTCCATAACGGCATCGAATACGGCATCATGCAGGCCTTCGCGGAAGGGTTTGACGTGATGAAGTCCAAGAACTCCACCGACCTGCCCGAAGAACAGCGCTTTGATCTGAACATGGCGGACATTGCCGAAGTCTGGCGTCGCGGCAGCGTGGTGTCGTCGTGGCTGCTCGACCTTTCGGCCAGCGCGCTGGCGGGCAACCCGGACCTGTCCAACTACAAGGGTGACGTTGCCGATTCGGGCGAGGGCCGCTGGACCATCGAAGCCGCGATCGAGGAAGCCGTGCCGGTTCCCGTCATCACGGCCTCGCTGTTCACGCGTTTCCGTTCGCGTACGGGCAACAACTTTGCCGAAAAGATGCTGTCGGCCATGCGCTTCGGCTTTGGCGGTCACATCGAAGGCACCAATAACTGACCCTGTTCCCGGTCGGTAACTGACCGGGTCCGCCCGGATACATCCGTATCCGGGCCCCCCGGCTGTTTCAGAACACAAGACAGCAATCAAATGACTGCGCCCGGAACAGCCGGAGGAGGAACACAGGCGGAAAACAGTTCAGGAACAGTATTGCAATGGAAAATATCATCGCATCTGCGGTCTCGCAGGTAGACGACGCCGGACGGGAAAATGCCCCCCGACGCAGTCCGCCGGGGTCGTTTGTCATTTTTGGTGGCGGCGGCGACCTGACGCACCGCCTCCTGCTGCCCGCCATTTACAATCTTGCCTGCGCCGACCTGCTGGATGACGGTTTCAGTGTCATCGCGGTTGACCGCGCGGATCTGACCGATGCGCAGCTACGCCAGAACATGCACGCCGCACTGGAAGATTTCGTCGCCCGTCGCGGGGCGGAAGCCGTGGCCCTGCGTAATGACGTATGGACCTGGCTGGAGCCGCGCATAAGCTACGTACGGGGCGATTTTGAAACCGAACAGACCTATCAGGATATTGCCGCCGCCATAGGTGGGCGGAACTGCATTTTCTACCTTGCCGTTGCCGCGCGTTTCTTTGGACCCATCGTGGACCGGCTGGGTGAAGCCGGGCTGGTGACCGAAGGCCGCAACACATTCCGCCGCGTGGTGGTGGAAAAGCCGTTCGGCCATGACCTGCCATCGGCGATTGCGCTCAATACACGACTGCTCAACACCCTTGACGAGCAGCAGATCTATCGTATCGACCATTATCTGGGCAAGGAAACGGTCCAGAACATCCTTGCGCTGCGTTTTTCCAACGGGTTTTTCGAACCCTTATGGAACCGCCAGAACATCGATCACGTACAGATCACCGCCGCCGAAACGGTGGGCGTGGAACAGCGTGCGAAATTCTATGAAGGTACGGGTGCCGTGCGCGACATGGTGCCCAACCACGTCATGCAGCTTCTGGCCATGACGGCGATGGAAGCCCCGATTTCATTCGACGCCGATGCGGTGCGCAACGAGAAGACCAAGGTACTCGACGCCATCCACACCCTGGCGCCGGGGGACGTGGTGCGCGGGCAGTACGCGGCTGGTGTCGTGGGCGGCAAGGATGTGCCCGGTTACCGGCAGGAACCGGGGGTCGATCCCCATTCCCTGACCGAGACATACGCGGCCATGAAGTTCCAGATCGATAACTGGCGTTGGGCCGGGGTGCCGTTTTACGTGCGCACGGGCAAACGGCTGGCGGCACGCAAGACGGAAATCGCAATCCACTTCAAATCCGCGCCCTATGCCCTGTTCCGCGATACGCCGGTGGAAAGCCTGACCCCCAACATCATGGTCATCCATATCCAGCCGACCGAAGGGGTAACGCTGCAGTTTTCAGCCAAGATCCCCGGTCCTGCCGTCAGGCTGGGCGGTGTGCGCATGAAGTTCGACTATGCCGAATGGTTCAGCGAAGGGCCAAGCACCGGATATGAAACCCTGATCTATGACTGCATGATCGGGGATGCGACCCTGTTCCAGCGCGCGGACAATATCGAAGCCGGATGGCGGGCCGTGCAGCCGATACTGGACTGGGGGCAGGACGGGCGGACACTGGCCCCCTATGCCGCGGGCAGCGAAGGGCCCGCCGCAGCCGACGCCCTGCTGGCCCGCGACAACCGCCACTGGCTGAAGATCGGATAATCCCATGTCCATACCCGTTACCCCGGCGGATGGTGTCCGTCTGGTCGTATCCGATATCGATGGCACCCTGATTACCCCTGAACGCCAGATCACAGCCGCCGCCCATAGTGCCGCGCGCGATCTGGAACGCGCGGGAATCCGGCTCAGCCTTGTCAGCAGCCGTGCCCCGCGCGGGATGATGCAGTTCGTGAAGGAACTGAAGATCAGCACGCCCATAGCCGGGCTGAATGGCGGGCTGATCTGTGATCCCGATGGCACGATCCGCGAACGCCTGTCGCTGGAGGCGGATGTTGCCCGCCGGGCCGTGGAATTCCTGCTGGCCAACGGGGTCGAGCCGTGGCTGTTCATCGGCCATGACTGGCTGGTGCGACGCGCCGATACGCCACAGGTTCACCATGAATGCGCGGTGGTCCGCACCACCCCGGTGCAGGTGGACGATTTTGCCGGGCATTACAGTGATGTCGGCAAGATCATGGGCGTTTCGGCGGACCCCGCCCGCCTGCCGGGCGTGGAGCGTGAACTGGCGGCCATGCTGGGCGGGGGGGCGAGCGTACACCAGTCTTCCCCCATCTACCTTGATATTACGCATCCACGCGCGAACAAGGGCTATGCGGCAAAAGAACTGGCGCATCTGCTGGATACTGATATCCGCAATACGGCATGCATCGGGGATATGAACAACGACATACCCATGCTGAAGGAAGCCGGGGTCAGCATCGCCATGGGCAACGCCCCGGATAATGTGAAGGCCCATGCCCGTTTCGTGACAAGGCCCAACACGCAGGACGGATGGGCGTTTGCCATGGAAAGTTTCGTACTATCCCGCGCATGAACGCGCGGCACATGACAGGGAGAGAACATGCCACAGGATGCAGTTAAACCATCGGCCGATCAGATCAGGCTGGTGCTGGCGGATGTGGATGGCACGCTGGTCACGAAAGACAAGATCCTGACGCCGCGTGCCATCCGTGCGGTCGAACGCCTGCGCGAACGTGGCATCCTGTTCACCATCACCAGCGGGCGTCCGCCCAAGGGGATGAAGATGGTGATCGATCCGCTGAAGATTTCCGAACCTATCGCAGGCTTCAATGGCGGCATGATGGTCCGGCCCGATTTTACCGTGATCGAGGCCCGCACGCTGCCTGCTGATACCGCGCGCAAGGTCATTGGCATCATCCGCGATCACAAGGCCGATCCGTGGGTCTATAACGGCAATGACTGGATCGTTTCCAATGCCGATGCCGCGCATGTGGCGCGTGAGCAGTGGACGGTCAAATTCCCGCCGGTGGTCGGCAATGTGGAAGAAAAGCTGGATCAGGTGGTCAAGATCACCGGTGTCAGCGATGACCTCGATCTCATGAAACGGCTTGAACACGACCTGCAGCAGGCGCTGGGCGATACGGCTTCGGCAGCCCTGTCGCAGCCGTACTATGTGGACGTGACCAACAGGGATGCGAACAAGGGCGGCGTGGTCATGACGCTGGAACGCCTGCTGGGCATTCCTGCGGCGCAGATGGTGACACTGGGCGACCAGCCCAATGACGTGCTGATGTTCCGCAAGAGCGGCATGTCGATCGCCATGGGACAGGCCAGCCCCGAAGTGCAGAAGCAGGCGACATACGTTTCCACCTCGTGCGAGGAGGAAGGGTTCGCCAACGGGATCGAGAAATACGTGCTGGGAGATGCGTGACATGACCGGTGGACATGACGTGAAAACGGGCGCGATGGTTGTCCTCCCCGATGGGGAGGCCATTGCCCAACATATGGCGAAGTGGCTGACGGAACAGGCGCTGGCGAAGAAGGACGGCCCGTTCGTGCTGTCCCTGTCGGGCGGGTCCACGCCGAAGCGGCTGTACCAGATCCTTGCATCCGACGCCTACCGCGACCGCTTCCCGTGGGCGAACACGCAGTTCTTCTTCGGGGACGAGCGTTTCGTGCCCGACAGCGATCCGGCCAGCAACTACCACATGGTCGAGACCGAAATGCTGGCCCACGTTCCCGTGCCGCCCGCCAACGTGCATCCCATGCCGACATCGGGCGATCCGGTGCAGGCGGCGGCGGCGTATCAGGCGGAACTGGAAAAGGTCTATGGCGGCAGCACGCTTGAACCGGGTCGCCCGCTATTTGATGTGGTGATGCTGGGGCTGGGGGATAACGGGCATACCGCATCGCTTTTCCCCCGCCAGCCGGTGCTGAAGGAAACGAAGCTGTGGGTTTCGACCTGCGTGCCCGATGACGCGCCGCATACGCGCCTGACCCTGACCTATCCCGCCATCCATTCCAGCCGCCATGTGGTGTTCATGCTGGCGGGCGCGGGCAAGCAGGAAGCCTTTGCGAAAGTGCGCGCGGGTGATCCGGCGGAACCGGCCAGCCACATCACAACCGAAGGCGAACTCATCTGGCTTATGGACAAGGCGGCAGCGGGGCAATAAGTGCGGAGAAGCGTATCTGGCCGCCTGGATACGCGTTACGCAAATAAGAATGACGGGGCACCCGGGAAAGGGATGCCCCGCAGCAGAGGAAACAGCGCATGTCCACCCACACTACGGACCCGAGGGCAGAACTGAAGCGACAGGCCGCGATCGAAGCGGCCGACATGGTCACGGAAGGTATGGTTGTCGGCCTGGGTTCCGGCAGCACGTCCGCCTTCATGATCGAGGAACTGGGCCGCCGCTGGGCCGAAGGGCTGCGGTTCTGCGCCATTCCCACGTCCGAACGCTCAGCCGAGCAGGCGCGTTCGCACGGGATCAGGCTGGTGACGTTCGCAACCCATCCCCAGATCGACATAGACATCGACGGTGCGGATGAGGTGGAACGCGGTTCCCTCAACCTCATCAAGGGGCTGGGGGGTGCGCTGTTCCGTGAAAAGATCGTGGCGGCGGCTTCACGCAAATTCGTCGTGGTGGTGGATGACAGCAAGCTGGTCGACCGGCTGGGCGCGCGCGTGCCGGTGCCGGTGGAAGTCGCCTCCTTCGGGTGGACCAGCACGGCCCGCCAGCTTGAAGGTCTGGGCGCGCGCGTGACCCAGCGCCTGGACCGCAGCGGCAATGTGTTCGTAACAGACGGGGGCAACATGATCCTCGACTGCCATTTCGGTGAAATTGCCGATTCGGTCGAACTGCAGCGGCGACTGGACGGGATTGTCGGCGTGATCGAGACCGGGCTGTTCATCGGCCGCACGTCGGAAGTGATCGTTGCCACGGTGGATGGCCTGCAGCGGCTGCGCGTGGCATGACCGGGCCGGGGTTGCAGGATCAGGGCATCCGGCCGCTGGTGCTGGTCGTCATGGGGGTTTCGGGCTGCGGCAAGACCACCCTTGCCGAAGGGCTGCACAACCTTCTGGGCTGGCCGTATCAGGAAGGGGACCTGCTGCATCCCCGCGCCAATGTGCAGAAGATGGCCGCAGGCATTCCCCTGACCGATGCCGACCGCACGCCATGGCTGGAAGCCTGCCACACATGGCTGCTGGATCGTGTGAAGTCGGGTCAGGGGGGTATCCTGACCTGCTCCGCGCTCAAGCGGTCCTATCGTGACCTGCTGCGGGCCGACGGGGCTGCGGATATCGTGTTCGTCTATCTGGAAATACCGGAATCGACCCTGTACGATCGCCTGCGTCGGCGGCGGGGACATTACATGCCCGCCAGCCTGCTGCCCAGCCAGCTTGCCACGCTGGAGCCGCCGACGGCGGATGAGCATCCCGTTGTCGTGCATCTGGAGGCGACACCGGCCGAACTCATCGCCGAGACCCTTGGCCTGCTGAAACAGAAATTTCCTGAACGCAATGCCGCCGGACGGGAATAAATGACCGAGTCGCCTGCTGTCCTGTTCGTCTGTACCGGCAATATCTGCCGCTCCCCGCTGGCGGAAGGCGCCTTCCGCCATGCCGCCCGGCAGGCGGGGCTGGCGGTCACGGTCGATTCGGCGGGCACGGGCAACTGGCATGCAGGTGCTCCACCCGACCGGCGTGCCTGCGCCGTGGCCCGCAGGCACGGGATCGATATCAGTGGCTATCGTGCGCGGGTGGTCAAGGTGGCCGATTTCGACCGTTTCACCCATATCATCGCCCTGGACGCCAGCCATCTGGAATATCTGCTGTCCATCCGTCCTGCTGGTTACCGGGCGGAAGTCTCGCTGCTGATGGATCACGTGCCCGGCATGGAAGGGCGCGATGTGGTGGACCCCTATTACGGCAGCGCCAGCGGCTTTGACACGACCTGGCAGGATGTCATGGCGGGGGTCGAAGCCCTAGTCAGGAAGCTGCAGCGCCGGTCATGACCCGTCTGGCCCGCCACGGCGCTGCCCTGCTGGGGGCGCAGATATGGAACTGGCATCCGCTGCAGGGCGGGGACACGGCGCAGACGCTGCTCCTCTATCTCAATGACGGGCGCAAGGTTGTCGTCAAGAACGGTCCCGATCCGGTGGAGGAGGCCGCGATGCTCCGCAGCCTTGGCCGGACCGGTGCGCCCGTGCCGCAGGTTCTGGCGGTGGATGAGGACGCAGTTGTGCTGCAGTACCTGCCGCCCGATGGCAGGCTGTCGGGATGCTGGGACGATCTGGGGCGGGTGCTGGCGCAGGTCCATACCGGCAGGCCCGAGGGGGATACAATCCGTTATGGCTGGCATGCCGACCATGCCTTCGGGGACGTGGCGGTATGCAATGAATGGACGGAAAACTGGGCCGAATTCTGGGCACGTCACCGCATTGGCGTGCATCTGGATCATGTCGGGCCGGACCTTGCCCGCCAGCTTGAAAATCTGATGCGTCGCCTGCCTGACCTGTTGCCGCACAAACCGGTTCCATCCCTGCTGCATGGTGATCTGTGGGGCGGGAACGTGCTGGTATCGGGCAGTCGGGTATCAGGGCTGATCGACCCCTGCTGTCATTACGGCCATGCGGAGGTCGATCTGGCGACAGCAGGGGTATTTGATCGCCCCAGCGCCGCTTTCTACACGGCCCATGGCGGTGTTGAGGCGGGGTATGAAGTGCGTTTCGCCATCTACCGGCTGTGGATCGCGCTTGTGCATCTGCGCCGCTTTGGCGCGACCTATATGCCGCTGGTGGCGCATTATCTCGATGTGGCGGGTGCGGGACGCGCCTGAAGGCGCAATCCCGCCTGATCTGGCCTAAAGGGAGCGGTAGCGCGACAGCCAGTGGGCATAGGGCGCGGGCAGGACCCATGGGGCGTCCTCACGGCCCAGCGCGCGGGCAGCGGCGTAAGGCCAGTGCGGGTTTTCCAGCAGGGGGCGGCCAATCATGGCCAGATCGATCTGTTCCGTGCGGATCAGCCCGTCAATGGTCTGCGCATTGCCCAGATACCAGCTTGTGGCGACCGGCAGGCCGCTTTCCTGACGGACACGGCGCGCAACCGGGGCCATGAAGGACGGTCCCCACGGAATTTTCGCCGTCGGTGTTGAAAAGCCGATGCTGACATCCAGAAAATCCAGTCCGGATTCGCGAAATATCCTGGCAACCGTGATGGCGTCCTGAAGTGTCTGTTCGTCCTGTCCATCAAACTCGATCATGCCAAGCCGTGCGCTGAGCGGGCGGTCCTCCGGCCAGATGGCGCGTACTTCCAGCAGGGTTTCCACCAGAAACCGCGCACGGTTTTCAAGGCTGCCGCCGTAACTGTCATCACGCTGGTTGGAATGGGGGGAAAGGAAGCTCTGCCCCAGATAGCCATGGGCGAAATGCAGCATGAGCCAGCCAAAGCCCACATCGCGCGCCCGCTTCGCCGCCGCCACGAAATCCTGCCGCACGCGGGCAATATCCGCCACCGTCATGGCGCGCGGCACCTTGGGCAGTCCCGCGCCAAAGGCCAGGGCCGAAGGGGCGATGGTTTCCCAGCCACGCGGGTCATCGGCTGCGATCGAATCGTCTCCTTCCCACGGGCGGTTGGCGCTGGCCTTGCGGCCCGCATGGGCAATCTGGATGCCCGGCACCGCCCCCGCGTCACGCATGGCGCGCATCAGCGGGCGAAAGGCTTCGGCCTGTGCATCGTTCCACAACCCGAGGCATCCGGGGGTGATCCGTCCTTCTGGTGAAACGGCGGTCGCCTCCACCACCACAAGTCCGCTGCCGCCCCGCGCCAGCGCCGCGTAATGCGCATGATGCCAGTCGTTCACGACACCATCGACCGCCATGTACTGGCACATGGGCGAGACCACGATGCGATTGCGCAGGGTCGTGCCCCTGAGTGTGTAGGGGGTAAAGAGATCAGTCATTTTTCTGCATCCATCAGCACGGAATGGCGGACAGACTGATCCTGTCTGGCAGATGACGCAATGCGTCAGGCATGCGTGGCATACAGGGGCCGTGCAAGGCTGCAGCAGGGCAGATAGATATTATGTGGGGAGGGCACCGTAAAATGGCGCGAGTGACGGGGCTCGAACCCGCGACCTCCGGCGTGACAGGCCGGCGCTCTAACCAACTGAGCTACACCCGCATCCGCTGCCGCCCCGTGGGGCTGCAACCGTTCGGTGAAAGGGCAAATAACAGGCCGGTCCCGTCATGGCAACAGGGCAGACGAAAAAAAACGTCCTGAACATCATGCTGAGGGCGTTTTGCTGGCAGCAGGGCGGCCGCAGGCCCTTTCCGTGTGGAAGCAGGCTGCCTGGGTGGCAGCGTTACGACTGGCAGCCTGTATCCGTGCCGACGGTAATGCTATCGTGATGGGGAATAATCCACATATGCCTGATCGGAATTACCGATGCTGCCGATGCCTTCCGCCCAGCAGTTGCGTTATCTTGTCACTCTGGCCGAACTGCGTCATTTCGGCCGGGCGGCACGGGCCTGCGCCGTGACCCAGTCCACGCTCTCAGCCGGGATACTGGCCCTTGAGCGCCAGATGGATGCAAGGCTGCTTGACCGCGATGTCGGCAAGAAGGTCGTGTTCACCCCGCTGGGGGACAAGGTGCTGGCCCGCGCCCGTATTGCCCTTGATGCCCTTCAGGGCGTGCTGGACGTAGCCGTGGCGGCGCGCGAACCGATGAGCGGACTGCTGCGCATCGGCGTCATTCCCACCATCGGGCCGTTTGTCCTGCCCTCGCTGGTCCGTCGGCTGCCGCATGCCTATCCGCAGCTCCGGCTTTCGCTCAATGAGGACATGACCCACAACATGATGGAAAAGCTGGCGCTGGGCAGGCTGGACCTGGTGCTGCTGGCCATGCCCTGCGACTGTGATGATAGCGAGACGCTGCCCCTGTGGCGCGACCCGTTCATGCTGGTCATGCCGCGTGACCATCCGCTGGCGAAACTGCCATCGGTGCCGGTGGACAGCATCGTGCATGAAAACATGATCATGCTGGAGGACGGGCACTGCCTGCGCGACCAGACGCTGGCCATGTGCCGTCAGGTGCGTGGCTGGAGCCAGAACGGGGAGGATGCCACCTGTGCGGTGACGTCCCTTTACACAATGCTGGAAATGGTGGCCGCGGGCATGGGGCTGGCGCTGGTGCCGCAGCTTGCGGTCGATTCTCCCCTGCTGGACGGGCAGCTTCTGGCGGTCAGGCCCGTAACGGGGGCGCAGGCGTGGCGCACCATCGGGCTTGCATGGCGGCCGCGTTCGCCACGTGCGACGGATTTTCATACCATCGCCCCGTTTTTCGTGCCCGATTCCATCCCGGAGGCGAATTCGCTGCTATAAAAACCACCAGAATCCGGCCATGGAGTTGACTCTTGGCGCAGGCAGGGGTATTCGGGCGCCTCTTTGGCGGTATTCCGCCGCTAGTCGAGGGTCGGATCATGAAAATCAGAAACAGCCTGAAATCGGCAAAGGTTCGCGACAAGGACTGCCGCGTGGTCCGTCGCCGTGGCAAGGTCTATGTCATCAACAAGAAGAACCCGCGCATGAAGGCCCGTCAGGGCTGATTGTGCCGGACGGCGTTTTGTCCGTCAGCATTTTCTTCAGACAGCCGCAAAGCTGCGTGGACAGGTTTTTAAAAGCCTGTTTACGTGGCTTTTCGTGCGTACCCCTGCTTGTTGCCGCCGGTCTGTTACCCGCGCAGGCCGCCGATGTGACCCCGCCCCATGATCTGGGCCAGCATGCAGGGCCACCGGCCCGCGGTTATGCCAGTAGCCGGCAGCAGGCCGGTACGGGAATTGACGGGCTGGAAACGGAACTGGCGCATGCGGCCAGCGTGCAGGCCGCACGTGATCTGCTGGGGCGGATCGAGCAGTTGCGCATAAAGGATCTGGCCCCCACCACCACCCTGCTGCTGCGTCGCGCGCAGGATGACCTGAACGCCCAGCGCCCGCTGGATGCGACGCAGGACATGGATGATGCCCTGCTGCTTCAGCCCGATGTGGAAGTGCTGTGGCGCAACCGTGCGCAGGCGCGTCTGGCGGCGGCCAATCCTGATGGCGCCGTGGCGGATCTGGGCGTGGCGCTGCATCATGACGGGCGCGATATCATGGCGTGGAAGATTCTTGTGAATGCCGAGCAGCAGCGCGGCGACTGGCTGGCGGCGTGGAAGGCATGGCAGCATGTGGTGGAACTTGATCCCACAACGCCCGATGCCGCCCATGAAACTGAACGCCTGCGCCTGAAGGCCTTTGGTCAGCCGACCTGAGTAAAAGCGGCCCTCAAACAATCCGTCGATAAAAAATAGAAGAAGTTTTTGGACGGGTCTTTTTCAAAAAGGCGGTGTTGCCTGAAGCTTTTTGAAAAAAGATTCACCAATGGGTGCCGCGGATCACATCCATTGGAAGAGCGCAGGACCCGAACCGTGCATCCGGTCCGGCATCTACCCCACGCCCCAAAAGAAACCGACTGGCGATCAGTTCTGGACCGAAAGACGGCTGTATGATCGCCCCTAGCGATCCGTCAGGCGGAATTCGATGCGCCGGTTATGGGCAAAGGCTTCCTGTGTCGTGCCGTGGTCCAGCGGCTGGTAATCCGAAAAGCCGGTTGCGGCCAGATGGTGCGGATCGATCCCTTCCGCAATCAGCAGCTTGACCACCGTGATGGCGCGGGCGGATGACAGTTCCCAGTTGCTGGGGAAGGCGGTGTGGATCGGCTGACGGTCGGCATGGCCGTCCACGCGCAGTATCCATGGTACGTCAGACGGAATCTGCTGCGCGATCTGCCGCAGGGTCTGCGCCAGAATCCTGATCTCCTTCACCCCTTCGGGTGACAGCTCGGCCCCGCCGGGGGGGAACAGCACCTCGCTCTGGAATACGAAGCGGTCGCCTACGATCTGCACGCCCTTGTGGCCCTGCAACACGTCGCGCAGCCGCCCGAAGAATTCGGAACGGTAATGCTGTAGCTGTTCCACCTTTTCCGCCAGCGCGACATTGAGCTGCATGCCAAGCGCGTCAATCTTCCTGTCGCGCTCGCGCACGTCGTTTTCCGTCACATCCAGCGCGGTGGAAAGCGCGCTGAGCTGCTGGCGTAGCTGGGCGACGTGCTCATCCAGCGCGGTGGCGCGGGCCTGCGCGTTGTCGCGCTCGCTGGTCTGCTGGTTAAGCTGCGCGGTCAGGGATGTTGCGGTCGCGGCGTCCGCCTCATGGGTTTTCTGCAGACCTGCGACCTCATGCTGGAGCGCGCTGGTATGACTGCGCTCGAGCGAGAGCATCTGCCCCAGTTTGGCAACTTCATGTTCAAGCTGGGTCAGCGCCTGCTGGCGCTTGTTCAGTGCTACCGACAGGAAAGCCTGCCCCAGCACGAAAACAAGCAGCACGAAGATGATGACCATCAGCAGCGTTGACAGCGCATCGACATAGCCGGGCCAGGCGTTGAGTTCGGAACGGATCGAGCGACGGGAGCGGCGCGCCATGGGATGAACCTTAATATGCGGTCAGGAGGCGGAAGGGTTCTTTCCGGGGGCGCTGGCAGCAATGGTGCGCGCGAGCAGGCGCAGGTCATTGCGGATGTCTGTCACCATCTGCTCCCGTCCCGCCGCCGATTCCTGTACCAGCCGCGCCAGAAGGGATTCGATGCCCTGCAGGTGGTCTTCACCACTCCTGTCGGTCATCTGCACCAGCCGGTCGTTCAGCGCGGTCAGCAGGCGGTGTTCCTGCGCGCGTGTCTCCTCGCTGCGTGAAAGCAGGACCTGAAGCTTGTCCATGTTCTCGGCCGTGTGCTCAAGCAGTGCCTGCACATAGGCGGGAACCGTCGCGTCACTGCCGCCAACCTGCAGCCCGCCGGCAGACAGGCGCGTGATGCTGGCCAGCCATTCTTCCAGTTCGTTGAAAAACCGGGTCTGCGCCTGTCCTGCCGTCAGGTCCAGAAAGCCCAGAACCAGCGCGCCCGCCAGCCCGAACATGGACCCCGAAAACGCCGTGCCCATGCCATGCAGCGGTCCGGCCAGACCGGATTTGAGCTGGTCGAACATGACGTTCATGTCGCCGCTGCCCACGCTCATGTTGCCGATCACATCCGCAATGGACCCCACGGTCAGCAGCAGGCCGTAGAACGTGCCCAGCAGGCCAAGGAATATCAGCAGCCCCGTCAGGTAACGCGACAGTTCGCGTCCTTCGTCCAGGCGGGCGGACAGGCTGTCCAGCAGGGACTGCATGACCGGGGCGGACAGGGTCAGCCTGCGGCCCTTCTCGTGCGTTGCCAGCATGGATGCCATCGGGGCCAGCAGGCGCGGTGGCGGCGGTGTCGTCAGTCCGTCACGTGGATGACGCAGGATGTTGACCCATCGGACCTCGGGCACCAGGCGCAGGATCATGGTGATGTTCCACCCGATCCCCAGCAGGAGGATGCCGACGATCAGCCCGTCGAGATAGGGATTGTTGCAGAATGCCTGATAAAGTGTGGAGGAAAGCAGGGCTGTGACACCCCCGACCGCCAGAAGAAACAGCAGAACCCGTACAAGATAGGTCGTCGGACGTGTCACGCAGTGATTTCCTTAATGCGCAGATGAACCTGTAGTGTCCGAGGCCACCACACCGGAACGGGTGACGTCAATACAATCCGCGCCCGCACCATGTGCGTTTTCATCGGGCAGGCCGATGGCGCGGACATAGATGCGCGTGGGGGCCACGCCCGCATGGATCAGCACCGAACGCGCCGCCAGCCCGCGCGACAGCGCAACACGGCGGGGCGTGGACGGATCATCCTGCCGTCCCTCGCCATACGCGGCCACGATCACATGCTGGTCGGGCAGTTTCGCCATGACTGTGGCAAATGTTTGCAGGGCCGTAATCATGCGGGAATTCATGTCCGCCGACTGACTGGTGAAGTGCAGGCGCGTGCCGCCGGGAATCCGCTCCGCGCGTCCACGGGCATCAGGATTGGCCTTGACCTCCGGCGGGGGCGGGAAGGGATGCTGCGGGACATGCAGTTCCGGCGGCCGGAGCACGGGATTGTCAGGCGGCTTCGTGGCGATTGGTGGCAGCGATGCAAGGGCGGCAGGGGAGGCTATGGCGCTTGCGGGGGCATGGCTGCCCGGTACATCCCCGCCCGGACCCGTTGCGGTCGCGGTTGTGCCACCCTCATGCGGGGTGGCTGCGGGATGCTGGGGCGCGCCAAGGGCATCAAGCGCGCTCCTGCTGGTCGTAACCTGCGCATGCGTGGGCGTAGCCAGACCGCACAGCCCGCATGTGGCGACACCAAGCAGGGCCAGCCCATGCAGGGAACGTCGGAAGAAGGGAAGGGATAGATGCTGCATTGCCCCGGCAGGCTACCGGGGGACGGGGGATGCTGCAATCGGCAAAACAGGCCGGTTGCAGCATTGGCCTCAGTCGATGCTGCTGGCGACCAGTTCGCGCAACTGGGCGTGCAGGTGCGGGTTGCCCACCACCGCGTCGATCGACGCGGGCAGGTCGTTCAGGTCTTCGCCCGCGGGATTGGTGGCGTAACCACCGGCCTCACGCACCAGCAGGATACCGGCGGCGCAGTCCCACGGCTTGATGCCCAGTTCCCAGTAACCGTCATACCGGCCTGCCGCGACCCATGCGAGGTCGAGGGCCGCTGCGCCGAATCGGCGGATGCCGGCCACCTGTGGCATGAGCGCGCCCAGCGTGCGGGCAAAGGACAGGCGGTTGCGGGCTGAAACCTTCGCAAACGGGATGCCGGTGGCGAACAGCGATTCCTGCATCGAACGACGGGCGGAGACGCGCAGGCGACGATCGTTGAGGAAGGCGCCCACGCCCTTTTCGGCCCAGAACATTTCGTTGGCGGCGGGGTTGTAGACCAGACCGGCCACGATCTCGATCGTGCCATCGGGCAGGCGGCGCTGCAGGCCGATGGAAATGGCCCAGTGCGGCAGCCCGTGCAGGAAGTTGGTCGTGCCGTCCAGCGGATCGACAACCCAGCGCCACGTCCAGCCTTCGCTTCCCGACGCACCGCTTTCTTCCATCAGGAAGGCATAGCCGGGGCGCGCGCGGGCCAGTTCCTCGTGAATGGTGGTTTCGGCCCGCAGGTCGGCCTGCGACACGAAATCGCCAGGGCCCTTGATGCTGACCTGAAGCTGCTCGACTTCGTTGAAGTCACGCAGAAGACGGCGTGCAGCCTTCTGGGCAGCGTTCTGCATCACCGTCATATGGGGAGAGAGTCGCATTGCCACGGTGATCGGTCCTGTCTGGTTCGTGCGGTGGGATGAAGGTAGGGGTCTGGAAAAGTGGCTGGCGCGGGACGACCCGCACCGGCCGGTGGGTGGTCAGGACTTGGCGCGCTCGACGTAGGTGCTGTCCTCGGTGCGGACCACGATGCGCTCACCCGCTTCGATGAAGGGGGGCACCATGGTCTTGACGCCATTGGACAGGCGCGCGGGCTTGTAGGACGAGCTTGCCGTCTGGCCCTTGACCACGGGATCGGCCTCGACCACCTCAAGCGTGACCTGCGCGGGCAGGACAACACCGACCGGGTCGCCTTCGACAAGGTTCAGGACCAGCGTCATGTTGTCCTGCAGGAACGGAGCCTGATCGCCCAGCAGTTCCAGCGGCAGCAGAAGCTGTTCGAACGTCTCGGGGTCCATCAGCACGATGTTGTCGCCGTCCATGTAGGAGTAGGTGTATTCCTTCTCCTCGGTCATCAGGCGTTCAACGGTGTCGGCGGTGCGCCAGCGTTCGTTGGTCTTGTTACCGGTCTTGAGGTCGCGCATTTCCACCTGGATGAACGCGCCGCCCTTGCCCGGGGTGATGATCTGCTGCTTCAGGACCGTCCAGCGACGGCCGTCGTGCTCAATAACCTGTCCGGCGCGGATCAGGTTTGCCTGCTGCTTCATGGTGGTCCCTGTAATGGTTGTGGGAAGTATGGCGGTTCGGCTTCTAGCGTCCCCGGCGCGGAAGGGCAAGGTTGCGCGCTGTCTTTTCAGCCCCGTTCCCGTGCAAGCCGGTGGATTGCGCCATCGGGTGCCGTGACCCGCAGGTAGCCGTCCGCCCCGGTATGCAGGTAGTCGGGCGCTATGGGTACCTTGCCGTACCCACCCGGAATATCGATCACATAGGTTGGCCATGCAATACCCGTGACCCGCCCGCGCAGGGAAGCCAGCAGGCGCTGCCCCTCGCGGATGGGTACATGGAAACGCGCGGTGCCCGGTGCGGGGTCAAGCTGGTGCAGGTAATACGGGCGGATGCGGGCCGAGACCTGCGCGCGCAGCAGGGCTTCCAGCGCATCGGGCGTGTCATTGACCCCGCGCAGCAGGACCGACTGGCCCAGAACGGGAATGGCGCGGGCCTGCACCCGGCGGATGGCCGCACGCGCCTGTGGTGTCAGTTCCCGGGCGTGATTGATATGCGCCACCACCCACATGGAGCGCGTGGTGTCCAGCGCATCGGCCATGGCGTCGTCCAGACGCGCGGGGTCCGCCACCGGCACGCGGGTATGGATGCGGATGGTGTGGATATGATCCATCGTTTCCAGGGCCGCGATGATGGCGCGCATGCGGCGTGGCGAGAGCATGAGGGGATCACCCCCCGTCATCACGACTTCATGAATGTCCGTATGCGTGCGCAGCCAGTCCAGCGCGCGGGCCAGCGCCGCATCGTCCAGCACCCCGCCGCCGGGGCCGACATGTTCGCGGCGGAAGCAGAAGCGGCAGTATAGCGGGCAGACCAGCAGCGGCTTGAGCAGCGCGCGGTCGGCATAGCGATGCACGATGCCCGGTACGGGGGAAAGGGCGTCATCACCGATCGGGTCCGGGTCTTCCACCGCTTCGGTATGGCATTCGGCGGCATCGGGGATGACCTGCCGCCCGATCGGGTCGTCGGGCGTCTCGATCAGGGCGGCAAAAGCGGGGGGAATGGCGGTGGCATACTGCCGGGCCACCTGTTTCAGTTCCGGTGCCTGTTCTGGCGTGACCAGACCCGCATCAAGCAGGTCCGCCACGCTGCGCAGCGTGCGGCGGGCGTCCGTGCGCCGGGGTGTGGAAGGGTTGACCGTGGATGTCATGCCGGGGCTGTACTGCGCCGCCGTATTCGCTGCAACCGGAGATCCCGTCCCATGCCCGATTCTGTCCGTTCCCGTCCCGATCCGGCCCGCATTGCCGACCGGCTGCCCTTCCTTGTGCGGCGCAACCTTGTGCTGCGTGGCGTGCGGGCGTTTTTCGATGCCCGTGGCTACATGGAAGTGGAAACGCCCTACGCGGTTCCGACTCCGGGGGAGGAAGTGCATCTGAAGGTGTTCCGCACGGAACGCGAGCGGGTGGACGGCACGGTTGAGCCCCTCTGGCTCCATACCAGCCCCGAATTCGCCATGAAGCGCATCGTGGCGGCAACGGGCCTGCCCGTGTACCAGCTTGCGCGCGTGTGGCGGAACGCGGAAGGCAGCAGGCTGCATGCGCATGAATTCACCATGCTGGAATGGTACCGGCCCGGCGCGACGCTTGCGACGCTGATGGACGAGACGGAAACCCTGCTGCGTGCGGTCCTGCCCCCCAGTGTCGGGGTAGGGACGGATACCATCGCTATCGCAGCCCCGTTTGAACGGCTGAGCGTGGCGGAAGCATTCCTGCGTCATGCGGGCGTGGATATTCTGGCAACCGAAGGGGATGCCGCTGCTCTGGCCGCAGCCGCGGGCTGCGCATTACGTAAGGACGAGACGTGGGAGGACCTGTTCTTCCGCCTGATGATGGCCCGCATCGAACCGCATATCGGTCGTACGCGGCCCACATTCCTGACGCACTGGCCCGCAAGTCAGGCCGCCCTTGCCCGCCGGGACCCGGCAGACCCGCGCGTGGCGCTGCGTTTCGAGCTTTATGCAGGCGGAATCGAGCTAGCCAATGCGTTCGAGGAACTGACCGACAGCACCGAACAGCGCCAGCGTTTTGCACAAGACCGCGCACGGCGGGCCGGGCTGTATCCCGACGTTGCGGGACTGGACTGGAAGCTGGACGAAGCCTTCCTTGCGGCGCTGGACAGCCTGCCGCCGTGCGCAGGCATCGCGCTGGGCTTTGACCGGCTGGTGATGCTGGCTGCCGGCACGCCCCGTATTGCCGATGTGCAGTGGATGGGCGACGGGGCATAGCCATGCCGCCGCACTGCGGGTGATGGCGGCCTTTGGGGTGCGGTCGCGGTTCAGGCGGCGTCGATGGCGGCGTTCATCGCCCGCACACCAGCGCCGGGTCCATCGGGATGGGACCAGACGGCGCTGATGACGCACAGGAAATCCGCCCCCGCCTGCACCAGTGGCGCGCAGTTGGCTGGCGTTATGCCGCCAATGGCCACGACCGGCAGTTCGATCATGCTGCTCCACCACGTCAGCAGGGCCGGATCGGCACGGACTTCCGTTTCCTTGGAGGGTGAAGGGAAGAACGCGCCAAAGGCTATGTAGTCAGCCCCTTCCTCACCCGCGCGCAGGGCCATGTCACGGCTGTCATAGCATGACACGCCCAGTTGCAGGTCATCGCCCAGCACACGGCGGGCTTCGGCCACGTCCATGTCTTCCATACCCACATGCGCGCCGTCACAGCCGCAGGCAACGGCCAGATCAGGCCGGTCATTGAGGATGAAGGCGACATTGCGCGCATGCGCCACGGGCTGGAGCACCGCCACGGCATGGCGGATGGCGTCGTCCGTCACGTTTTTCAGGCGAAGCTGGACGGCGGCAACAGGGCCGGCATCCAGCGCTTCGGCCAGAAGGGGGGCGAACGCCACGGGATCGAGCGATTCGGGCGTGATGAGGTAAAGCTGGCAATCGGTCATGTCGGGTCGATCCTATGCCACCGCGCGGGCGGCGAACACCCCCCGCATGGGCGTCGTGTCACGTCAGGTTACGGGCGCACAGGTATCGTTCCAGCGTGTCGCATGCGTTACGCGCCGGAAGGTCCAGCGCCACGGGGCGGCGGGACAGCACATGCCCGCCCGTGGCCTGCGCCAGCGATGCAAGCGCATGTTGCTGCGCGGGCGTTGCGCTGACAATCACATGCTTCATGCCCGCACGCAGGGCCGCTGCGGCATGGCCCGCGGCCTGTCCGCAGTCCAGCATGGAAGGCAGGGGGCAGCCAGCCGTAAGGGCGGCCCACCATGGCACCCCCATGAAACACCCCGCCCCCGGTGGCGAAACCACTGCGCAGTCCACACGTAATGAGGCCACCACCGCCATGACCTGCGCCAGATCCCGCGCGCAGCTAATGACCACATGCGGAAGGTCGGGCACACAATGGTCTTGTTTGTCGATCATGCTTGACGTTGAAACGCCATCGCGCGATCAGTTCAAGGGGAGGAATGCGGGAAAGGATGAACGTGTCTGACATTATCATGCCACCGGAGCACGACATGGCGCACACGCCTTCGGATGCCGGGCCTGCTGATACAGGCCCTGCGGAAAACGGCCAGAACCGGCATCATGACCAGAACCCGGCCGACCGCCTTGAACTGGCGCTGAACCGCATTGCCTTTGCCCTTGACCGTCGTGCCGAACTGGCATCCGTGGCCCGTCCGTCCGCCCCGGATACGGACCTGCAGGCGCTTGCCGCCAATATCGACGCCCTGATCGCCCGCGTGCGCGATGTGCTGGGCGATGAAGGCCGACTGATCGGTGGGGAGGGCTAGCGCATGGCGCAGGTGACAGTACGCATCAACGGCTTTTCCTATCCCGTGGGATGCAAGGAAGGGCAGGAGAAGCATCTTCAGGCCATGGCGCAGGAAGTCGAACGCCGGATCGAGCGTATCCATGCGCTGGGTGGTCATAGCGGGGAAGGGCGGCTTCTGGCCCTTGCGGCCCTGCTCATGGCCGATGAGATCCATGATCTGAAGGCGGAAAAGATGTCTTCCGATACCGCCCACCAGCTTGCACAGGGCAGGCAGGCGCGAATCGAGAACGAGCGGCGGACCGAGCAGCTTGCCCATCTGGTCGAGCGTGCGGAAAGCATTGCAGCCGCCATGGAAGAGGACTAGAATGAAAGGGCGGGGCTACCGGGTGCGTCAGGCATGATTCAACCCCTGGGCCGATAAGCACTTCCTAGGGAGCTGGCACTGTCGTGATCGTGGTCACGTTACCTGGCGCCCACCTGCGTCAGCAGGTCCGGGAGGGCTGATCCGACCAACGGCCACGGTGGCTCCGTATTATGGTTTCATGACTTCTCCTGAATCCTGGCCTGTCACGCACGCCAAGCAGGCCCTGCGTGGCGTCATGTCCGCGCGCAGGCGCACATTCTTTTCCAGCCCCGACCGGGAAGCGGCTGAATACAGCCTGCACCGGCGCATGGTGCGTACCCTGCGTGGCATGGCCGGGGCGGGGGACTGCATCGCCCTGGTCTGGCCGCTGCCCGGTGAAAGCGACCTGCGCCCCGTGATGCAGGCCCTTCATGCCGATGGCCTGTGCATCGCCCTGCCAGAAGTTACCGCGAAACGTCGTCCGCTTACCTTCCGCCTGTGGCAGCCGGACTGCGTCATGCAGCCGGGCCATCATGGCACCTGCCACCCCGAAGGGCCGCCGGTGCAGCCCGATGTGGTGTGCGTGCCGCTGCTGGCGTTTGACAGGCGGGGCATGCGGCTGGGATATGGCGGTGGGTATTACGATCGTACGCTGGCCGCGCTGCCGCGTGCGCGCGCCATGGGGTTCGGACTGTCCTTTCAGGAAGTGACATGCATTCCCACGGGGCTGTATGACGTGGCTTTGCCCGCGATCGTGACCGAACGTGAACTGATCCGGTGTCGTGGTGACAGGCGGGCGCGGTAAAAAAGGCTGTTTTCTTGAGAATTCTGTTTCTGGGTGACATCGTGGGCCGTGTCGGGCGCGAGGCTGTTCTTTCCCGTCTTCCGACCCTGCGGCGTGACCTTGCCCTCGACCTTGTGGTGGTGAATGGCGAAAATGCAAGCCATGGCTTCGGCCTTTCCCCCGCCATTGGCCGGGATCTGCTGGAAGGGGGAGCGGATGTCATCACCCTGGGCAACCATAGCTGGGACCGCCGTGACCTGATCGGCCATATCGGCAGCGAACCGCGCATTATCCGACCCGCCAATTACCCCCCCGGCACGCCGGGGCAGGGGAGCGTGGTTGTGGAACTGGTGGACGGGCGCAAGGCGCTGGTCGCCAGTGTCATGGGCCGTCAGTTCATGGATGCAATGGATGATCCCTTCCGGGCGGTCACGGATATCCTGTCACGCCACCGGCTGGGCGTGACCGTACAGGCCGCCGTGGTGGACGTGCATGCCGAAGCCACGAGCGAGAAATGGGCCATGGGCCATTTTCTCGACGGTCGGGTCTCGCTTGTGATCGGAACCCATACCCACACGCCTACGGCGGATCACCGCATCCTCAACGGTGGTACGGCGTTCCAGACCGATGCGGGTATGTGCGGCGATTATGACAGTGTGATCGGCATGGGCAAGGATGCGGCCATTGCGCGTTTCGTGCGCAAGATGCCCGGTGAGCGCCTGCAACCTGCCGAAGGGGAAGCCAGCATCGCGGGCATGATGGTTGAAACCGATGATGCGACCGGCCTGGCCCGTCGCATGGCCCCGGTGCGTCAGGGTGGGCATCTGGCCCCGACATTGCCTGATTTCTGAAAAACCCGCCCTGGATCGGGGCATGGGGCAGAAAGCCGCCTTGCCTTCGGTCCTCCGGCTTCCCCTTTCCTTCTAGCGGAAAGCCGGTTCGTCAAACCCGCGCAGCTTGCGTGAATGGAGTCGGTCCACGCCCTGCGCGCGAAGCTGCTGCATGGTTTCGATTCCCACCACCAGATGCTGGCGCACGCGTTCGCGGTAGAACGCGTTGGCCATGCCGCGCAGCTTCAGTTCCCCATGCAGCGGTTTGTCCGATACGCATAACAGCGTGCCGTAGGGCACGCGGAAGCGGAAGCCATTGGCGGCGATCGTGGCCGATTCCATGTCCACCGCAATGGCGCGGGACGTGTTGATGCGGGTGAACAGGGCGTTAAGCCGCAGTTCCCAGTTACGGTTATCCGTCGTCATGACCGTGCCGGTACGCAGGCGGGTCTTGACTTCCGCATCGTGCAGGCCGGTGACGCGCGCGGTCACGTCCTGCAGGGCGACCTGCACTTCGGCAATGGGGGGTACGGGCACCCATGGCGGCAGGTCGTCATCCAGCACATGGTCATCGCGCAGGTAACCGTGCGCCAGCACGTAATCACCCAGCTTCTGGCTCCGGCGCAGGCCCGCGCAGTGCCCGACCATAAGCCAGCAATGCGGGCGCAGTACGGCCAGATGGTCGGTAATCGTTTTGGCGTTGGCAGGTCCTACACCGATGTTGATGAGGGTGATGCCATCCCCATCCGGGCGGCACAGGTGGTAGGCGGGCATCTGCGGCAGGCTCTGGCCCGCATGCGTCGCCATATGGGGTGTGTCGCGGGTGTGGATGATCTCGCCGGGTTCCACGAAGGCGTTGTATTCCGTCCCGCCATCGACCTGCGCATGGCCATATTCACGAAAGGCATCGACATAACGCTGATAGTTGGTCAGCAGGATGAAACGCTGGAAATGACGTGGGGCGGTGCCGGTATAGTGGTGCAGGCGCGCCAGTGAGTAGTCCGTGCGCGCCGCCGTGAACAGCGCCAGCGGGCGCGGCACGCCGGGACGGGGGATGTAGTCGCAGTTGGCGATCGAATCATCGGTTACGTGCAGGTCCGGCAGCGCGAAGTGCGACTGGATCCATGTCAGGTCCGATTCCGTCAGGGACGTGACCGCTTCTTCCATCACATAGGACAGGGGAATGGGCTGGCGGGAGCGCCCCACCATTACCGGGGCCTGATAATGGTGCAGCAGCCCTGCGATCTGTTCGCGCCAGTAATCGGCGAACAGGGCGGGGCGCGTCAGGGTGGTGCCGTAGAAGCCCGGTTCCAGTACCACGTCAAAGGGCGGGCGCGGCCCGTCGGGTGGCAGCGGGGCCTGTGGTGCGAAGGCAAGGTAGGGATAGACCGCATCCGCCAGACCCGTCGTATCGCGTGTGGAGAAAGCATGCCGGATCAGGCTGGCGGCGTGGTTGTACAGGGCGGTGATATGGGCGACGGCGGCATCGGCGCTGTCGAAGGTACGGAAGTCACGCCCTGCCTTCTGCAGGAATCCGGCTGTGTCCATGCTGCGAAATCTCCCTGCTGTATGCTGCGCCTAGCGACGGATGAGAATGTAATTGATGGTCAGGTCAATGGGGAAGGTATCGCCCTTCATGTCTGGTGGCACGGGCGGTAGCTGGGCGTTGCGGAACATGCCCACCGTCGCCGCATCCAGATAATAGGAACCGGACTGCCCGGTCAGCCGCACCTTGGTTACATGCCCGTCGCGGTCCAGTTCCACATGCACCGACGATGGCCCTTCCTCGCCCGCGCGGGCGGCTTCTTCGGGGTAGTACATGTGGCTGCGGATCCAGCGGTCCAGTTCGTTGCCATAATCGTCGCTGACCCCCTTGATCTGGGTGCTGGAGGAATAGGGGGCATTGATCTTGCCGTTGCTGACCACAGGGCCAAGCGACAGGTCAATCGGCCCGCCCGTCCCGCCCGCGCGCCCATGCTGGCTGCGTCGCGGCAGGGGGGATGCCGAAAGCGACCAGTTCATCGGGTGATGGAGCGGGGCATAGGCGTTGGGGGACTGGTTATGCGCCTGCTGTGCCGCGCGCTGGCCATGGCCGGAGGTCTGCATGGAGGGATTGAACTGGTCGTGCTGTTCCGACTGCGGCACGGACAGGTCGGATGGCGCCTCGCTTAGCGGTGGGCTGGATGGGGTCTGCTCCGTGGGCGTGTTGGCGGAGGGGGACGAATCCTCCGGGTTCTGCGGGGTGTCGGGTGTTTTCTGCTGCGATGTGGGCTGCTGCTGGTCCTGCTGCGGATGCTGCGCGTTCTGTCCCCCCGCCATGTCGGGCGACGACTGGCCCTGCAATCCGCTGGAGGTGGGCGGGGAGAAGACCATCTCCACCTGCGGTTCGGACTGCGTGGCGTCAGGCGAGCCGTGCTGGCTGTGATGGGCGGATTCGATCAGGATGGCCGCCAGCAGTGCCGCGTGCAGCAGGCCTGATGCAGCGATGGTCCGTCCCGGCCCGGGCGTTTCCACCGTGTCGGGACGGATCAGGCCCGACAGCATGGGACGCAGTTTGCGGTAGCCGGGTGGCTGCGCCACAACCCCGCCGGGCAGCAGGCGTTCGCGTTCGGGCGGGGAAGACATGTCCTGTCCACCCGCGGGCGGCTGGCTGTCGTTCCCGCGCGGGCCATGTGGGATCAGTACGGGCTCCACGGCATTGCGCCACCGGGAGGAGGGACTGAGTGTCGCCGTCATGAAAGGCTACGGGTCTCCGCCATGTTGGTCTGTTGTGGGGGCCGCGTGCCTGCCTGCCCTGTTATAGCATTTATGTCATCAGCATAACTGACGCAGGGAGCCGGTCTGTCAAGGACCGGATGTGTAACGGAAGGGGCTTCAATACTTTTCAGTAAAATTTTCCAGTAATTGCGCAAATCGCTGTGGATTTTCGACATGCAGCCAGTGTCCCGCCCGTTCGATCAGTTCCAGCCGGTAGCACGGAAACAGCCTGCGCATGATGGCATAATGCTCGGGCCGGATATAGGGCGAATTCCCCCCCGCCAGGAACAGCGTCGGGCCGGGATAGGTATAGCCTTCAGGGATATAGGGCCAGCTTTCCACATTGGGCATCGAGTCCACGATTTCGCGCAGGCCGATGCTCCAGTGCGGGTTTTCGCCAAGCTGTATGTTCTGCAGCATCAGCGCGCGCACATCGGCATTGGCGATGTAATGCTGCAGCAGGCTGTCCGCCCCCGCGCGGTTGAGGAAGGGGGGGAAATGCACGCGCAGCATCTGTTCGCCCAGCCCGAACTGGCCATGGCCGGTGCGGGCGGGCGGAATATCGGCCACCAGCAGGCTGTGCACCATGCCCGGACGCGTCAGCGCCAGCGTCATCGCAACTTTCCCGCCCATGGAATGACCAACCAGCGTCGCGGGCAGGGCATTATGGTGGCCCAGCGTTTCCAGCAGGTCGCTGGCCATGGTGTTGTAGTCCATCAGGCCATGCGGGCTGTCCCCGTGGTTGCGCAGGTCAACGGCCAGCGTGCGGCGGGTTATGGCCAGCCGACGCTGGAAAAAGCCCAGATTGCGTGCCCGCCCGAACAGCCCGTGCAGCAGGACAATGGGCGGCCGTGCCGCGTTGTCATGCCCTGCTTCCTCGGGGCCGCGTTCGATAACGTTCAGTAGCACCAACTCTGTTCCTATTATCCTGCCGTGACGGTGGATGGCTGCTGGAGATCCAGCATGATCTTGCCCATGTGCGACCCGTTTTCCATGAGTTTATGGGCATCGGCAACCCGCGCAAAGGGGAAGGTGGCATGGATGAGCGGACGCACCGCCCTGCGCGCCAGCAGGGGCCATACATGTTCTTCAAGCTGGCGGGCGATTTCAGCCTTGTAGGCGGCATCGCGCGGGCGCAGCGTGCTGCCGGTCACGACCAGCCTGCGGGTCATGATGCGGGCAAGGTTGACGCCGTCCGCCTTGATGCCGCCCTGAAGTGCAATGATGACCAGCCGCCCGTCTATTGCCAGAGAACGCAGGTTACCCTCCAGATAGGATGCGCCAATCATGTCCAGTATGACATCTACGCCGCGCCCGTCCGTCAGTTCCTTGATGCGCGCGGCAAAATCCCCGGTCCGGTAATTGATGGCCGCTTTTGCCCCCAGTGCGGTGCATAGCGTGCATTTGTCATCCGTACCGGCGGTGGCGTAGATCGTGCCGCCCATTGCCCGCACAAGCTGGATGGCCGCCGTGCCGATCCCGCTGGTGCCACCATGGACCAGCACGCTGTCCCCCGCCTTGACCCCGGCCAGCATGAACAGGTTGGACCAGACGGTAAAAAAGGTTTCGGGTATGGCGGCGGCGTGGATGGCGTCAAAGCCCGCGGGCCACGGCAGGCACTGCCCCACGGGCACGGTGCAGTACTGCGCATAGCCGCCACCATTGACCAGCGCGCAGATGCGCGCGCCCATGGCGGGAAAGACGCCGGGCGGCACGTCCGGGCCGATGGCCACGACTTCCCCGGCAATTTCCAGCCCCATGAGCGGACTGGCCCCCGGCGGGGGCGGATACAGCCCCTGACGCTGCATGATGTCAGGGCGGTTGATGCCTGCGGCCATGACCCGCACCAGCACTTCCCCCGCCTGGGGACGGGGAACCGGCAGGATGGAGAGGCGCAGGGAATCCGGGCCGCCGGGTTCGCTGCATGTAATGGCCTGCATGGTGTCGGGAACGTGCTGGGTCATGTCTGTCCTCCTGTGGGTATAGCATGCCGCATGTGAACGCTCAGGTGTAGGCGATATGGGCGGCAGCTACAGCAGGCAGGTGCGGGAATCGAGCAAACGTGTGTTTGCCGGACCCGGCCATGTCCGGCGCATGGTAGCGGCCGGATATGAAAAGGGCGCCGGGACCTGAATGGTCCCGACGCCCCTGTCCGAAGGCTTTCCGTAAAGGGAAGCGGTATCAGACGGAGTAGTACATCTCGAATTCGGCCGGATGCGGGGTGTGCTCGAACTTGAAGACGTCCTGCCACTTCACTTCACAGTAGCTTTCGATCTGGTCCTTGGTGAACACGCCGCCTGCCAGCAGGAACTCGTGATCGGCTTCCAGCGCCGTCAGGGCTTCGCGCAGGGAACCCGCAACGGTCGGGATCTGCTTCAGCTCTTCGGGGGGCAGGTCATACAGATCCTTGTCCATGGCGTCGCCGGGGTGGATCTTGTTCTTGATGCCGTCCAGGCCAGCCATCAGCATGGCTGCGAACGCAAGGTAGGGGTTCGCCGTCGGATCGGGGAAGCGGACTTCGACGCGCTTCGCCTTCGGGCTGGTGGCGTAGGGGATACGGCACGAAGCCGAACGGTTACGCGCGGAATAGGCCAGCAGCACAGGCGCTTCGAACCCGGGGATCAGGCGCTTGTAGGAGTTGGTGGACGGGTTGGTGAAGGCGTTCAGCGCCTTGGCGTGCTTGATGATGCCGCCGATGTAGTACAGCGCCTCATCCGACAGGTCGGCATAGCCGTTGCCGCCGAATGTGGGCTTGCCGTCGCGCCAGATGGACTGGTGCACATGCATGCCCGAACCGTTGTCGCCATAGATCGGCTTAGGCATGAAGGTTGCCGTCTTGCCGTAGGAATGGGCGACGTTGTGCACGCAGTACTTGTAGATCTGCATGAAGTCGGCCGACTTCACCAGCGTCGCGAACTTCGTGCCCAGCTCGTGCTGCGACTGCGCGACTTCGTGGTGATGCTTTTCGATGGGTAGGCCCATCTCGCCCATCGTGGTCAGCATTTCGGCGCGCAGGTCGCCTTCGCTGTCCACCGGGGCCACGGGGAAGTAGCCGCCCTTGACGCCGGGACGGTGGCCCATGTTGCCTTCGGGATAGTCCTTGAGCGACGCGCCGGGGCCTTCGATGCTGTCCAGCTCATAGGTGCCGAAGTTCGGGCCGGTGCCGAAGCGCACGCTGTCGAAGATGAAGAATTCGGCTTCGGGGCCAAAGAAGGCGGTATCGCCCAGACCGGTCGACTGCAGGTACTGCTCGGCCAGCTTGGCGGTCGCGCGCGGATCGCGGTTGTAGAACTGCCCCGTGGACGGCTCGACAATGTCACAGATCAGGATGAGCTGCGGCTTGGCGGAGAACGGGTCCATCACGGCCGTTGTCGGGTCAGGCAGCAGGATCATGTCGCTTTCGTTGATGGCTTTCCATCCGGCGATGGACGAACCGTCAAACATGAAGCCTTCGCGGAAGGTGTCTTCCTCGATCGTGGTGACATACTGGGTGGTGTGGTGCCACTTGCCACGCGGATCGGTGAAACGCAGGTCAACCATTTCGACCGCGTTTTCCTTGATGATTTCAAAGACCTTCGCGACGGCGTCGGCGGAATGCGACGGCGCGGAGGCCGAGGCAGATGCCTGTGCTTTTTTTGCCATGTTAAATTACCTGTCCTGACTTTAGTGTGCCGTTCCATGCGGCGCGGCAGCTATGGTTACGGAAACGTAAGGCCGCTGTCGATAGGCTACAGACATGGTATCCATGTCTGGATGCATCGTCTCAGACCGCGTCGGCCCCCCGTTCACCCGTACGGATGCGGATCACGTCGGACACGGGGGTTACAAATATCTTGCCATCCCCGATACGCCCCGTGCGGGCCGCGGTCATGATTGCTTCTATGGCGCGTTCGGTCATGTCGTCGGGGCATACGATTTCCAGCTTCACCTTGGGCAGGAAGTCGATGATGTATTCGGCGCCCCGGTACAGTTCCGTATGGCCCTTCTGCCGCCCGAAGCCCTTGGCTTCGATAACGGTAATGCCCATCAGTCCGATTTCATGCAGGGCATCTTTCACCTCGTCGAGCTTGAAGGGCTTGATGATGGCTTCGATCTTGTTCATGCCGCTGTATGGTCTTTCGTCTCGGGGCGGTGTCTGTACGCCGTAATTTGGCGGCGACAGGGTTGCACGGCTTTGGATTTCAGGCAATCGGATGATATGGCAAAAACAGCGCGTCAGCGCAGCCACACGCCCGCACGATCAGGATGCCACGATGAAACCGACGAACTCCATGCTTTCGGGGCTGCCGACAACCATTTTCTCCGTCATGTCGGCTCTGGCCGTGGAACATGACGCCATCAATCTGGGGCAGGGTTTCCCGGATACGGAAGGCCCCATGGACCTGATCGAGGCCGCCGCCGCGGCCCTGCGTGACGGGCGCAACCAGTATCCGCCACTGGCGGGGATACCCGAACTGCAGCATGCGGTGGCGCGGTCCAATGCGCGATTTTATGGAATCGCGGTCGATCCCCTGCGCGAAGTCGTGGTGACGTGTGGCGCGACGGAAGCCATTACCGCCTCGCTCATGGCGCTGGTCAATCGCGGGGATGAGGTGGTGGTGTTCGAACCGTTATATGACACCTACCTGCCCGTGCTGGAAATGCTGGGGGCGGTGGTGCGCACGGTGCGCCTTGCCCCGCCGCACTGGGACCTGCCGCGCGCGGAACTGGCCGCAGCCTTCACGCCCCGCACCAAGGTCGTGCTGCTCAATACCCCGATGAACCCCACGGGCAAGGTCTTTACCCGTGAGGAACTTGAGTTCATCGCCGGGCTTGTCGCCCGTTACGATGCCTATGCAGTGTGCGACGAGGTGTATGAACACCTGACATTCGCCCCCGTCCGGCATCAGCCGCTCATGGCGCTGCCGGGCATGCGTGACCGCACGATCCGCATCGGCAGCGCGGGCAAGAGCTTTTCCATGACCGGGTGGAAGGTCGGCTACGTCACGGCGCCCGCGCCGCTGGCGGCCCTGGTGGCCAAGGCGCACCAGTTGCTGACCTTCACGGTCGCCCCCAACCTGCAACGCGCCGTGGCCATCGGGCTGGACAAGGACAGCGCCTATTTCGAGCGGCTGTCCGAAGGCATGCGTTCCGCCCGCGACTGGCTGGCTGAAGGGCTGGGCCGCGCCGGGTTCGATGTCCTGCCGTGTGATGGCAGCTATTTCCTTATCGCCGATATCACGCCGCTGGGCTTTACCGGCGGTGATGTCGCCTTCTGCCGCCAGATGGTGCGTGATGTAGGGGTCGCGGCCATTCCGGTCTCGGCTTTCTATGACGCGCGTGGCACGGACATACCCGATCGTTTCGTCCGCTTTGCCTTTTGCAAGAAGACAGGCGTGATCGCATCCGCCGTGCAGCGCCTGCGGCTGGTACGCGAAAAACTGTGTGCAGGAAATGTTGCAGAAATTCAAAAAGGGTAATTGACGCGCCTGCGCGGTTTTACTAAATGACTGCGCAGTTGTGGCGGACGTAGCTCAGTTGGTAGAGCGCCGGTTTGTGGTACCGGTTGTCGCGGGTTCGATCCCCGTCGTTCGCCCCAACCTGTATTTTCCCTGAAATTATGAATCTGCTCTCTGCTGGCCGAATGTCCGGGCCAGTCCGGCTGCGAGTGTGACGGGCTGTAGCCCGAGCTGCGCACGCATGGGTTCGATATCGAAAATCTTGTCTTCCAGCAGGCGCCGGATTTCAGCGGGCGTGATGCGCGGCAGTCCGGGCAGGCGTAACCGCGCCAGCGCCATGAGGACGGCACCCGGCACGGGAATGACCCCACGCGGGCGCAGTCCCGCCGCGCGCGCGACCTGACGTGTAAAATCGCGGTAGGCAACCTGATCCGCTCCCGCAATCACCAGTTCATGCGGCCCATTCCATTGCCGGTCCAGTGCCGCGATGAGGGCGCGTGTCACATCCCCCTGCCAGATGGGCTGGATCAGCGCACGGCCCCCACGGGGCAGCGGCAGGACGGGAAGGCGGCGCATCAGGGCGGCCAGACGCTGCACGTTATCTTCCCCCTGCGCGCCATAGATCATGGTGGGGTGCAGCAGCACGCCATGACGACCCGAGCGGGCGAAGGCCCGCGCCCCTTCCATCACGCCGTGCGCATGGGCGTCCGGCCAGCGGGTAAAAATGCGCGTGCTGCCCAGCGCGACAATCCGGGCACTGGTGGGAGTCGCGGCCAGAACGGCGGGCAGGTGGCTGGCATGGGCCGTCAGGACGATGGACGTGGCGTCGGCCAGTGCGGCGCGCAGGGCTGCCGGATTTTGCTCCAGACGGGCGATGCGGGCACTGGCTGCCAGTCCGGTTGCCTGCCAGCGGGGCAGGCTGCGTACGACCGGTACGATGGAACGTCCCTGCGCGGTCAGGGCATGACAGAGCGCCAGACCGGAACGGCCGGTGGCCCCGATAATATGGATCGGGGCTGTGCCGGGCATCAGGGTGTGGAGATGGTCAGGCCCAGCGGGGCTGCGACTGACGGGTCGCCCGCCATGGACAGGGCGACGCCCAGCATCATGAGGTTGACCGGCTTCATCGGGCGCAGTGCGATCTGGAGCGGGTGGTCCAGCGGAGATTGCAGGAAACGGCCCATGGCGCGCATCGACGCATCATCGGACGTGTTCAGCACGGTCAGCAGGTTCTGGCGGTAGCTGTCCACATCCACGCCCCGGCTTTTGGCCAGACCGGCCACCACATGGCCTGCCAGCGACCTGTCATCCCATGTCAGCGCGGCGGAGACGACGCGGGCGGTTTCGGGGATGATGGCCATGTCGTCAAAGGGGATCTGGTCCAGTTCGGCCACCATGCTCAGCTTGCCCATATCCGGCGCATCGATGGTCAGCGGTTCCAGATGCAGGCGGCCCGCGCTGCGGTCGCTGGTGCTGCTGGCATGGATGTTGCCGGTGAAATGGTCATAGCCGAAGGCGTTGAGGATGGAAGGATTGTCCGTGCCGGTGGACCAGACGGTCAGGTTGCCCAGCGTCGTGTCCATCTTGTCCTCCGTCTCGGTGGAGAAGCGCGATGTGGTGACATGATCGATCTGGAGCATGGGGTGGGTGCTGTCGATTTCCACCTTCTTCAGGTCCATCGTCTGCGGATGGCTTTCATGGATCAGGTGGCCCGACTGGATCAGGCTTGCGACCTCACCGGCGAAATCGGGACCGTCAAGTTTGATGTGGTCGATCGAGATGCGGCGCGTCGGCGTCAGGTTGATCTGGGTCGCCAGCCGGTCCAGATCGAGGCTGGACGACCGGCCAAGCCCGTACTGTCCCACCACCATGCGGCCAACCGTGATGTCGGTCTGGCTGCCGGGCACAGCCAGGTGCAGGTTGGTGAAGGTGCCCCGGTCCAGAACAAGGGAATCGAAACCCAGCGGGCGGGCCACGTTGGCGGTGGCGCGCACGGTATTGGGCAGGACAAGGCTGTCCAGCGCCACCTGATCCAGCGAGATCGTGCTGTCTGCCGTCATGACCTTGACATCGCGCAGCACCAGGCTGCCGATCTTCTCGCCCTGCACGTTATTGCCGGTCAGCCCGCCCAGACGCACATCGGCTGCCGTCAGCGTCAGGGTCGGGTTATGATAGGTGACGGCCGTGAAATGCGCGCCGCGCGCCAGCGTGCGCGGCCGGGCGGTGGCATAGCTGAACGTGGCGTCAGGCCCGAGGGAGGCGCGGAAGTCGGCAATGCCGGCTTCAAGCCTGTGCTGGGCGAAATGGTGCACCCCCCAGCCGCCGACAAGCAGCACCAGTACAAGCAGGGGAATGGCGGGATAGAGTTTCTTCACGAGCCTGACATCCGTAATGACCTTGGGGAGTGCTATCGCATTCCGGCCCCGTTCGGCAATCGCCTGAGGGGAAGGTTGGGTGGGAAAGCTTGCGGTATCATGATACCACATGCCGTTTTTTACCGGAAAAATGCCGCCTGAGGGGATTATGTCCTTGACGTTTGCGTTGCGTACGGATGATAACGCGCCACCCGTTACCGCTACATTATCTGGACGGAACACTGAATCCATGAAGACCACACTCTCGCTGAAACCCGCAGAGGTGACGCGTGGCTGGACCCTGATCGACGCCGAAGGCCTCGTTCTCGGTCGCCTCGCCGCCATCATCGCCCAGCGCCTGCGCGGCAAGCACAAGCCCCAGTTCACCCCGCATGTTGATTGCGGCGACAACATCGTCGTCATCAACGCCGAGAAGATTCATCTGACCGGCAACAAGGTGGACCAGAAGCTGTTCCATTATCACACCGGCTATCCCGGCGGGATCAAGGAACGCACGATCACCCAGCGCCTGACCGGCAAGAACCCCGGTCATGTCGTGCGCAAGGCGGTCGAGCGGATGATCACCCGTGGTCCGCTGCAGCGTGCGCAGATGAAGCACCTGTACGTCTATGCCGGTAGCGAACACCCGCATGACGGGCAGCAGCCGCAGGTTCTCGATGTTGCATCGCTGAACCGCAAGAACGCCGTCAACACCCAGAAGTTCGGGGCCTGAACATATGTCTGAAACTCAAGAGCGTACAGGCACGCTGGCCGATCTGAAGGATGCGGTTGCGTCCGGTCAGGTTGTTTCCTCCCAGGAAGCCGCACCCGTCTACGAAGCAAAGCGCGATGCCCAGGGCCGTTCCTATGCCACGGGTCGCCGTAAGGACGCGGTAGCCCGCGTGTGGATCAAGCCGGGCAAGGGCGACATCATCGTCAATGGCCGTCCGGTCGGCACCTACTTCGCCCGTCCGGTCCTGCGCATGCTGATCACGCAGCCTTTCCTGGTTGCCGACCGCTACAACCAGTTCGACGTGTACTGCACCGTCGTCGGTGGTGGTCTGTCCGGTCAGGCCGGTGCGGTCCGTCATGGCATCAGCCGCGCGCTGACGCATTACGAGCCCGCGCTGCGCAGCATCCTGAAGGCTGCAGGCTTCCTGACGCGCGATTCGCGTGTTGTTGAACGTAAGAAGTACGGTCGCGCCAAGGCACGTCGTTCCTTCCAGTTCAGCAAGCGCTGATCCTGCTTTTTCCGCCCCTGCGGGTGGATACAGGTTTTGCAGAAGGGTCGGTCCAGTCATGGACCGGCCCTTTTGTGCATCAGGCCCCTGTGGTTACAGGGGGCCAGATCCGGAACCGGCGGCCTCCGGTCCCGATCCGGTCGGATGCGCAGGCTTCAGGTGCCCGGTCGGGCTGCACGTGGGCGCGAAAGGTCTGCCCGTCCTGTTCGCGTTCAGGCAAATGGATTCGGTATCCTGCCCGGTTTACGGGGCGGCAGGCTGTCAGGCAGGTCTTTCTGGGCGGAAAGCGTGTCCACCACCTGCTGGAAAAACGCCAGCAATGCCTGCGCGCGTTCCAGTCCGGCCCTGTCACGGTCCAGATCGGTCTGGCCGTAGAACGCGATGCTGTCAGTGCCATTTTCAACGGTCATGCCCCCAATGGTGCGGCTGGCGCCGTTATCGGCAAAGGGAACAAGGGGTGCCGGTGTATCGGCGGTGGGGCGATGGGTGGTCATGGACCTCTCCTTTTTCCTTACCAGACGGGACGGGCATGGCGGCTGTGCCGCTTGCGGCCCGTATGGCCGAAGGGAAGCGTCATGCATGTCTGTTTCATACCTGCGGGCAGGGCAGGAAAAGGATCAACCCCCGTAATACGGGTCAGTCGCGCCACGCTGACGTAACTGCAGCGCGGATTGCGCGGCACGTTATGGCACACATACACCCCTGTCTGTTGTCTGCGCGGGTCGTAGACCGCTTTCCATGTCGATGTTGGAACCATGACCTGATCCGGCCCGATGGTCGCAATGGTGCGGGCATGGAAGGCTGGCCCTGTCACGACGTACAGTCCCCCTTCACGCAGGGCCAGCCTGCGTACCGCCGATTCGATTTCCGCCCACCGGCCCCGGTTCAGTTCCGCGCGCTGGGGCACGATGTTGGACAGGGCGAAGGATTCCGCCTGCGTCTGCCTGTCCGGCATGTCACCTGATGGCGCCATGTGGCCACGGTCAAAGCCTGAGCGGACATAGTCGGCCAGTTCCGCGCGTGAACCGGGCGGCAGGCGGGTATCGGGATGGAAATCGCCTTCGCGCGGGGTTGCCATTGCAGCGCGTACCGTGGCGACATCAAGATGCTCCGCCGCCCATAGCGGTTCGCGCGCCAGCCCGGAATACAGCACCGCGAATCCGCTGCTGCACAGGATCTGCGTCTGTCGGGCAAGTTGGACCCGGTCCAGAATGGGCAACTGATGCCCGGCCCCAAAATCAGGGCAGTCCTGAGCCCGCGCGGCAGGGCTGCCGATAACTGCCAGCAGGCAGACAGGCAGGAAAAGGAAGCGGCGTATCATACGCATGATGCGGAAGTATCGGGCACAGGGGTGGTGTTATCCATCTTGTCTGGCAAAACAGATGCCTATCACTGGATTATGGATGGAGCAGGGCAATGAGCAGGCGATCTGATGTCCCTACAGACCCGCAGCGGGGTGCTTTTGTCCTGCATCGTCGCGAACAGCCCCCTACACCCGTGCAGCGCAGGGCGCGTATGGCCCTGCGTGTGGTTACGGTGCTGCTGCTGGCCGTGATGCTGATCGATCTGGCGGCAAGACTGCTGCGGCACGGACCATGACGGTCAGCCCCGCGATCAGGGCTGGTCAGTGCGGGATGCCGCGTCGGATGGTGGCGGCAGGTCTGCCGATGAATCGTGATTTTTGGCGAGGGTGATGGTGACATCCAGGGTTTCCTGATTGACCACCGTATCAAACTCCCGGTCTACCCACGGGTTCTGGGCTGCTGCCGCCATCTCGCCAAAACGCGGGCGGTTCCAGTCGATCCGGTCATGGGCCTGCCGTGTCATGTCAAAAGCCAGCATCGGGTGGCGCGTGCCATCCGGGGCGATATAGGACCACGCAAACCGGCAGCGGGTGGGCGCGCCGCTCTGGGTGAACAGCGTATGGACAAAGCCGGGCGTTGTATCGGTCTGGAACGTGTTCATCAGGTAATGCGGTGCCTGCTGCTGCAGTGCAGGCGTGACCTGACTGTTGAAGATTCCCTGATGGATCATCTCCGGCATATGGGCCAGAAAAACTGTCTGGTTCAGGGTGATGTCCACCTGACACGGCGTGCTCTGGGTAAAGCGGGTTTCGACTCCCCACGCATGGGCAGTCGTCTCCTTACCAACGATTGGCGCGGGATAGGCGGGAGCAGCCTGCGTGCTGGTCGTCTGGCTGGCGAAGGCAAGGCAGACCGCCAGTGCAGCGCCCCACGTTGCGCGACGAGACATGGAGCGTGATGACGGGAAGGAATGATGTGTCAGGCAAGGCAAAGCGGCACCTGTCCGTTGGTTACATGATGGAAGGAAAATGCTTCCCGCCCTTTCTGTCATGAAGGGGCAGAAGATGACAGTCCTGCCCGGTAGGGGCAGCCATCATCGCCCGTCGGTCCCCGGCCTTTCTCAAGTTTCCTGCCAGCCTGGGTAGGAAACTGTTTCCGCCCATCCGGCTTCATGCCCGGTATCTGCTCGATCATCCGCCGGGGATGTGTCAGTCAGGACTTCTTTTTCGCATCCTGGCCTTTCGATGCCAGAGCGTCTTCGTCTGTACCGTAAAGATATATTTTACGTTAATAATAATTTCTTTTCCGGCATGATGTGGATGTATTGTTTCAGTGTCGATCCGTATGGCCCGTGTCCAGCCATGGAAATGCCATAATAACGGGTTTGATAGCGCCTGTTCAGAAATGGATGGCAGGTGCACAATGTCGATCCGGTTAAAGATATACAGTTTTTTGCAGTATATTTCTTTTGGAAAATCATGCGCCTGTGGAACTTCTTCCCTTTTTGCTGCGTTAGCGCGGTCACAATAACCCAAACAGCAGAATATGCCGCAAACGGCATGTTGGCAGCTTATCTGGAACGGAGATGCGCGGGCCTGTCAGGACCGTCGGCATCTCAGGGCAGGAAATGATGTTCGATTCAAAGATTATAGAAGTAGATGGCGTGTTTGTGGGGGCGGCAATCATTACCGGCATTGCCACATCGCTGCGCTTTTATGCGACCCATGAAAGCGTACGCTCGCTTCACAACGCCATCCTGCCGGATCTGGCGGCCCTGCGGCATCGTGTCACGGCAACATTCCGCCGCATCGGCACACAGGGCGGTGTGCGTGGGGATGTAAGGCAGATTGCGGGGCCCCGTCCGGCGCAGTCCTGACATGGGACGATGGAACGCGGAACGCCCCGGCGGAAATCCTGTCCCGCCGGGGCGTTCTGCGTTTCAGGGCAGTGGATGGTTCAGCGGCTGGTGCGGCGGCCAAGCTGGCTGACATCACGCACCGCGCCACGGGCGGCGCTGGTGGTCAGGGCGCTGTAGGCCTGCAAGGCGACGGAAACCGTACGCTTGCGGTCGGGCTGCCATGCGCGGTCGCCGCGTTCTTCCATCCGGTCGCGCCGCGCGGCCAGTTCGGCATCCGTGACCGTGGTGCGCAGGATACGGTTGGGGATGTCGATTTCGATGGTATCGCCTTCCTCAAGCAGCCCGATAATGCCGCCTTCCGCCGCTTCTGGCGAAATATGACCGATCGACAGGCCCGAACTACCGCCCGAAAAACGGCCATCGGTAATCAGCGCGCATTTTTCAGCCAGTCCCTTGGATTTCAGGTAGCTGGTCGGATACAGCATTTCCTGCATGCCCGGTCCACCCTTGGGGCCTTCGTAGCGGATCACCACCACGTCGCCAGCCACGATTTCGTTGCCGAGGATGGCGGATACGGCGGCATCCTGACTTTCAAAAATGCGCGCAGGCCCCGTAAAGGTCAGCAGGTTGGCCGCCACCCCTGCGGTTTTGACGATGGCGCCATCTTCCGCAAGGTTGCCGAACAGGACAGCAAGCCCGCCATCCTGACTGTAGGCATGGGCCGCATCGCGGATCGCGCCATTGGCCCGGTCGGTATCCAGCGCCTTGTAACGGCTGGACTGGGAGAAGGCCTGCGTGGTGCGCACGCCGCCGGGGGCCGCGCGGAAGAACGTGCGCGCATCCTCGTCCGCCGTAGTGACGTTGATGTCCCATTTGGCAAGTGCGGTGCTGACGCTGGGGGCGTGGACGCTGGGTACATCCATGTGCAGCAGTCCCATGCGGGCCAGTTCACCCATGATGGCGGGAATGCCACCGGCGCGATGCACGTCCTCCATATGGATGTCCATGCGCGAGGGCGAAACCTTGCACAGGTTCGGCACCCGGTGGGACAGGCGGTCGATGTCCGCCATGGTGAAATGGACCTGCCCCTCATGGGCGGCGGCCAGCAGGTGCAGCACGGTATTGGTTGACCCGCCCATGGCGATATCGACCGACATGGCGTTTTCAAATGCGGGCTTTGTGGCGATGCCGCGCGGCAGGACGGTCGCGTCGTCTTTTTCATACCAGCGGCGGGCAAGGGCCACGATCTCGCGCCCCGCGCGCAGGAACAGTTCGCGCCGGTCGGCATGGGTGGCCACAAGGCTGCCGTTGCCCGGCAGCGCCAGACCCAGTGCTTCGGTCAGGCAGTTCATGGAATTGGCGGTGAACATGCCCGAGCACGATCCGCAGGTGGGGCAGGCGGACCGTTCGATCTGGGCCGACTGTTCATCGCTCACATCCGAGTTGGCCGCCGCCACCATGGAGGAAATGAGGTCAACACGCTGTTCCGTGCCGTTGTTCAGCACCTTGCCTGCTTCCATCGGCCCACCGGATATGAAGATGGTGGGGATGTTCAGCCGCATGGCCGCCATCAGCATGCCCGGGGTGATCTTGTCGCAGTTGCTTATGCACACCAGCGCATCGGCGCAGTGGGCGTTGACCATGTATTCCACCGCATCGGCGATCAGTTCGCGCGAGGGCAGGCTGTACAGCATGCCGCCATGGCCCATGGCGATGCCGTCATCCACGGCGATGGTATTGAACTCACGCGCGACGCCGCCCGCTTCGGCCACGGCGCCTGCAACAAGCTGGCCCAGATCCTTCAGGTGGACATGGCCGGGCACGAACTGGGTGAAGGAATTGGCGACCGCGATGATCGGCTTGCCGAAATCACCGTCCTGCATGCCGGTTGCACGCCACAGGCTGCGCGCACCGGCCATATTGCGGCCATGTGTCGTAGTGCGGGAACGGTAGGCAGGCATGACAGTGACCTCTCGCGACAAACAGATTACCATACGGGACAAGGATGCCTGACCGCATACAGGACACGCGTGCCACATGCCAGCCCAAACGTGCCACAGGCGGCGTGGGGGCGGGATGATGGCGCGTGGGCCGCAACTCCGGTTGTGGCTGCCCGTTTATCTGATACCTTTTTTCCGTTTCGCAAGGAGTCCGCAACGCATGCCCGAACTGGACCGTCATGACAGCAGGCCGCACGGTCAGGGAAGCGGCGTGCTGGAACAGATATATTTTCCGGTTACGGGCGCGCTGGCGGCGGCATTGCTGGCACTGGTCATCTTCTGGTCGTGGGACTGGTTCGTACCCTTCGTGGATCGCAAGGCGGGGGAGGCGCTGGGGCGCAAGGTCTCCATCGCGCATCTGCATGTCCGGCTGGGACGCGTGACGCGCATCACCGCCGATGACGTGCGCATTGATGAACCGGAAGGCTTTGACAGCCTGCCCCCCTTCGCCACGGCGGACCATCTGACGGTAGGGGTCAATGTGTGGCACCTGCTGGGCGGGAAGGTGGACCTGCCGGTCATAGCGCTGGACAGGCCGGTGGTTGAACTTGCCGCCCGCAAGGATGGCAGGGCCAATTACCAGTTCCCCGGCAAGGGGGACGGATCGTCAGCTTCCCCCATGCCGCAGATTGGTGAACTCAATATTGCGGACGGGCAGCTACATCTGGTGCATGCGGGCCTGCGCAGCGACATGCGTGCAAAAATCCATACGACCCCGGCGCAGGGCAATACGGATGCGCGGATCGTGGCGGATGTACGGGGTACCTATACCGGGCAGATGCTGACCGGCCATTTTTCCGGCGGGGCGCTGGTTTCCCTTGCGGACAGGGCGCGGCCTTACCCGGTGGACCTGACGGTCCATCATGGCCCCACGCAGCTTACACTGGTGGGTTCGGTGGATGATCCGCTGTCCTTCGGGGGGGCGCGGCTACGCCTGACGCTGGCGGGGCCGGACATGTCGCTGCTCTATCCGCTGACCGGCGTGGTGATCCCGCAGACACCCGCCTATAATGTGGCAGGCAGCCTTGATTACCTGGACCGACGCATCCGCTTCCATGATTTCGAGGGCAAGGTGGGGTCCAGCGACCTTGGCGGCACGCTGAGCATCGATCCGCATCAGGCGGTGACATTCGTGGATACGGACCTGCATTCGCGTCATGTTGACCTGGCCGATCTGGGCGGGTTCTTCGGGGCCACGCCGGGGGATCATCCATCGACCGCGCAGCAGGCGGTGGAAGAAAAGGCGCATGAGGCCAGCGGCGCGGTCCTGCCGAATACGCCGATCAATATGCCCAAGCTCAGGGCCACCAATGTCCATCTGGCCTATCACGGCGATCACATCGAAAACCGGCATACGCCGCTGGACAATATCGATGTGCTGCTGGACGTGCGTGATGGCACGATTGACGTCCATCACCTGAATTTTGGCGTGGGCAGCGGCAGGCTGGCCAGCAGTGGCACCTTTATCCCGGCAGGCAATGGCGTGGATGCGCGCATCCGCGTTGACATGGAGGAGATCGACCTGTCGCGTCTCATGCAGGCGCTGGGCAACTACCATGGGCAGGGCACGATTGGCGGCCACATCATGGTGCATGGTCGTGGTCGCTCGCTGGCTGAAATTGTCGGCAGCGGCAATGGCGGCGTGACCATGGCGCTGGATGAAGGGGGTGATATTTCCGCCATCCTGCCCGACCTGCTGGGGCTGGAACTGGGCAAGGCGCTGCTATCCGCCCTCGGCCTGCCCGGTCGCACTGATCTGAAATGCCTGATTGTGGATATGCCCCTGCAGGAAGGGGTGTTCCATACCCATACCATGCTGATGGAAACGGGGGACACCAGCACGGTTGGCAAGGGGGATGTCAATTTCAACAACAATACCATCAAATATGCCCTGCTGACGCGGTCGCGCCATTTTGCCGTCGCATCCTTTCCCGGTCCGCTTTACATCACCGGTGCGCTGAAAAGCCCCAGTGTCCGCCCGGGGGCGGAGGTAATCGGCCGGGCTGTCGCATCCGTGCTGACGGGCTTCGTTTTCTCTCCTGTCGGTCTGCTGCCCACGATCGAGGCCGGGGTGGGCAAGAAGTCCGCCTGTGCCGACGCCATACGGGAGGTCAATACCAACCCGGCAGCAGGCATCGCGCCCCATGCCAGCCGCCCTGCGCGCCGTGCGGATGGGGCGGCACGGAAAACCCCGGCCACCCCGCATGGGCATGGCGCGGCGAGCAAGGGTTCGGACGGGTTGAGCCCGGCTGAACGTGATTACATCCAGTCCGTATGGGCAGGACGGATGAGCAGGCATTAAAGGGTGGAATCCCTGCTTGACCATGCAGGGCATTTCGGCAAAAAGGGGGAACAGATGCACTGGATGATCCGTTAAAGGGGTCTGATCCATTGCTGGGCCGGGTTAGCACAGTGGTAGTGCAGCGGTTTTGTAAACCGAAGGCCGGGGGTTCAAATCCCTCACCCGGCACCATATCCCCATACAAAACAGTGACCTGAAAAAGCGCACGGGGCGCATGTCTCGCATACGGCCCCGTCAAAAAGACGGCATGGGCTTTACGTCAAATCATTCGGCTCTGGCGTTGCGGTCTTTGGCCATGATTTCCTTTCCGGCGGTGGCTTCGGTCGCCTCTGGCTTGCTGTCTGCCGCTGCTGTTTCGGTTCCCGCTTCCTGCACCGTCTCGATGCTTGGTCGAGACGGTTGTGGATGCTGCTGGATCGGCGGCGCTCGGTTCCGCATCATCGGCTGCCCTGGCCCGATTGGCAGTCAGGACGGCCGGCAGGCCATCACGCGAAGATGCGTTCCATCCATGATTCCACGCTGTCGCCACTGCTGATTGCGGGGTCGATCAGCCCGTCGACCATGAAGGTGGGTGAGACGTGGATGCCGTTCTGGCGGGAATATCTGCAATGCCATTTTATGACTTTCTGCAGTTCGGGCCGGGCAAATGCCTGCGCCAGTGCAACGCCACTGTATTTCTCGATGCGACGGATGATGTCGTTGGGGGTGGCATCCATATTGGGACCGGCGCAGTGATCGGTGAATTCGAATTCTTCCCGGTGCGCGCCAACTGCCGCCATGACCGCGCGCGCCGTTTCCCGGCCACCTTCCAGTGTCGATGCCGCCAGAATGCAGCGCACGATCACGCCTGAAAACATATGCCACGGCTGGGACTGAAGCCGGATCCTGATGGTGATGCGTTCGGCTGTCGCGCTGGTCAGCAGCTCGTCGAGCTTGTTGAAGGCGCGGACCGAAAACGGGCAGGTTGGTTCCAGAAAAACTTCAAAAACCCTGGGGCCATGTCCCCATTCCAGCGGATCGGCATGAAGTGGGGTAGGGGAGAGTGACATGATCATGGTTTCCTTTTGTCATTCGGGATGAAGACGCACGGGATATTTTACCCGTAAATGCTATTGGACGGCCTGTAAAAAGGTAGATGGATACCGGTTCGTTTCGGTCCCATATAGGCAGCCCACCGAAAAACCTGCATAAGCGGCATGTTTCTATGTTTGTGTACGGTGGTAATGCATGGCCCGCACTCTTTTGCTCAGGAATACGCTGCGTCTGGTGACAATGGACGCGGACAGGCGCGAGATCGAAGGGGGCTGGGTGCTGGTGCGCGACCGGCAGATTGCTGCAATCGGCACTCCGGCGGACCCGCTGCCCCCCGCTGATGAGGTCATGGACATGACCGGCCATGTGGTGATGCCGGGCATGGTCAATACCCACCACCACATGTACCAGACCCTTACGCGCGTCATTCCGGCGGCGCAGGATGCCTCCCTGTTCGGGTGGCTGCAGGCGCTCTATCCCATCTGGGCGGGGCTGACGCCGGAAATGATCCGGGTTTCGGCCTGTACGGCCATGACGGAACTGTTGTGGTCAGGCTGCACGACCAGCAGCGATCACCTTTACCTGTTCCCCAATGGCGCGCGTCTTGATGATGAAATCGAAGCCGCGCAACTGATGGGCATGCGCTTTCACGCCGCCCGTGGGGCGATGAGCGTGGGTGAAAGTCAGGGCGGCCTTCCTCCCGATCGTGTGGTGGAGGATGAGGACGCGATTCTGGCCGATACCCAGCGTGTGATTGAAACCTATCATGACCCCGCGCCGCTTGCGATGCAGCGGATCGCGGTGGCGCCCTGTTCCCCGTTTTCGGTCAGCCGTGACCTTATGCGCAACGCGGCGTCCCTGGCGCGCGCCACCGGCACGATGTTGCATACCCATCTGGCTGAAAACGCCAGCGACATTGCCTATAGCCGTGAAAAATTCAACATGACCCCCGCTGAATATGCCGAGGATACGGGATGGATCGGCGCGGATGTATGGCACGCCCACTGCGTGCAACTGGACAGCGCGGGTATTGCCCGCTTTGGCGCGACGCATACGGGCATGGCCCATTGCCCGTGTTCCAACATGCGGCTTGGGTCGGGTATTGCCCCGGTGCGGAAGATGGTTGCGGCGGGCATGCGGGTCGGTCTGGGGGTGGATGGCTCCGCCTCCAATGATGGCAGTCATATGCTGGGTGAGGCCCGTCAGGCCATGCTGCTGGGCCGCCTGCTGGAAACCCCCGACAATCAGCCGATGATGCGTGCGCGTGAAGTGCTGGAACTGGCTACGCGCGGTGGGGCCGCCGTGCTGGGGCGGGATGATATCGGGTATCTGGCCCCCGGCATGGCGGCCGATATCGTGGCATTCGACCTGCGCGGGATCGACCATGCGGGCGCGCAGTCGGACCCGGTGGCGGCACTGGTTTTCTGCACGCCACGGCGCGTTGCATGCAGCATTGTCAACGGGCGCGTACTGATCCGTGACGGACAGTTTACGGGGCATGATCCGGTCGCGCTGGCCCGGCGGCATAACGAACTGGCCCGTGAACTGCTGGAAAAAGTCTGAAGTATTGTTTCACGGGGAACGTTCCTGAATGTTCCGCCGTGAAGAATCAGGAACGTGAGGAATCCCGGCGCTGGTGGGCGCGGTAGCCCCGGCGGGCGAGCATTTTCATGATCGGCAGGCTGAGGTTAAGCAGCGGCATGGATAGCAGGCAGGCATGGGTGAACAGTTTGTCGAATACGGAACTGAAGGTTTCGCGGCTGGCGGACTCACAGCATTTCAGTATCCGCCGGGCGATGACCTCGGGCTCAAGCGGCGGGTCGATAAAGTTGTACATCGACCCGCCTGTCTCCATTTCCCGTTTGAGCATGGGTGTATTGACGCTGGCGGGATAGATTGACGAGACGCGGATGCGCCGTGGCCGCAGTTCCTGCTCCAGCGCCCGGGCAAAGCCACGCAGGCCGAATTTGGCGGCGGTATAGACGCTGCTGCCAGCCAGTGGAAAGACAGCCGCCATCGAATTGACGAACACGATATGCCCCCCGGCCCCCATGGCGGGAAGCAGGGCATTGGTCAGTTCGATCGGAGCGCTCAGGTCAACCGCAATCTGGCTGGCCACCGTCACGCTGTCCAACTGGCCTACGGGCTGTGGCGTAATGATACCGGCGCAATGAACAAGGATATCTATCTGCGGTGCCTGCCCGAGAATGTCGGCGGCAGCCTGACGGACGCTGTCCATATCGGTCAGGTCGCATCGCACCGTCGAAACGCCGGGCATCTGTGGCAGAGACTGCCGCGACAGGATGATGACCGTGTAACCGCGTTGGGTCATGTCGCGTACAAGGGCCTGCCCGATCCCCCCGGTTGCTCCTGTTACAACGGCGATTCTGCGGGAAGATGCCCCTCTTTTTTCGTTTAAATCACTATTTTCCAACGATTTTTATACTTCCCTGCCGGTCTGGCCCTGCCATGGTGCCTGATAGGCTTCTCAACCGATGATCCGCAAGCCATTTTCCCTGCGATAGGATGAAAGATCATCTGTTTCCCGATTATGTCCATGTTATCGGGAATGGAATAATCCGTCGACCACCACACACCGTTATGGCGTCATTCACTGTTATTCATCAGTGTTGTCGACCGGGTTATTATGGCTTTGGCCACAGGCCGCTTCTTGTGCCTGTATCTGCACCCGTGAGGACCTGCTGTGACAGCGGGATCAGGTGCCTGCTGCATTCTGGCTGACTGACCGAGTCGCTCTTTGTCCGCTTTCCGTAAGGGTATACCGTTGAAAATTGATTAATTCAGCCTTGCCTGAAAATTTCATTCCGTTGGCCTTTAATACATGCAGCCAGTCGGTCATTCTGATTTTCATGTCCTGATAAGGATGAATGGAAGTAATCCACGCACATGACCGGCAGGATTACTTCTGCCACGGTGTTCCGGGCTGTGATGGGCGCAAACCGGTTGATGCGCCATCCCGAACAATGAAGCGGATAATTCGCGCAGTATGTGCGGAATCCCGGGCCTGTCTGGAGAAACCGGACCTACAGATCAGCATGAACGTGGCCCGGGCACGACATCAGTGGATGATGCCATGCAGCCACACCCAAACGGGGCACGCGATGCGATATGCCGTGATTTTATGGGGACATCTGTATGGCGGAGAGAGTGGGATTCGAACCCACGGTACGCTATTAACGTACACACGCTTTCCAAGCGTGCGCCTTAAGCCGCTCGGCCATCTCTCCAGCCGTTATCGGGATCGGACCATCCTGTCGGGTGGTCCTGTCCGATGCGTGCGGAACATATCACCAATTTTCCTGCGCGCAAGAGGAAAACGGCATGCTCATGCTCCGCCATGCGCGTTACGGGGTGGCTGGTTACTGATCCATCTTCAGGGCAGCGAGGAAGGCGCTCTGCGGGATTTCGACCTTGCCGAACTGGCGCATGCGCTTCTTGCCTTCCTTCTGCTTTTCCAGCAGCTTGCGCTTACGTGAAATATCGCCACCATAACATTTGGCGGTCACATCCTTCGACATGGCGCCAATCGTCTCACGCGCGATGATGCGGCTGCCGATCGCGGCCTGCACCGCAATCTTGAACAACTGGCGGGGGATCAGTTCCTTGAGTTTGGCGCAGATGGAACGCCCGCGTGTTTCCGCAGCCGAGCGGTGGGCGATGAACGACAGTGCATCCACCGGTTCCTGATTGACGAGGATGGAGATACGCACAAGGTCGCTCTCCTCATATCCGTCCATCTGGTAATCGAAGCTGGCGTAACCGCGCGTAACCGATTTCAGGCGGTCATAGAAGTCGAACACGACCTCGTTCAGCGGCAGGCGGTAGACCGCCATGGCGCGGTTGCCGACATAGGTCAGGTCTTCCTGCATGCCACGGCGTTCGCTGCACAGGGTCAGTACGGCGCCCAGATATTCATCCGGCACCATGATGGTAGCCCTGATCCAGGGTTCCTCTATCTTCTCGATCAGGGACTGATCGGGCATGTCGGCGGGGTTGTGCAGTTCTTCCGTCGTGCCGTTGGTCAGCAGCATGCGGTAGACAACCGATGGGGCCGTTGCGATCAGGTCGAGATCGAATTCCCGGCTCAGGCGCTCCTGAATGATTTCAAGATGCAGCAGGCCAAGGAAGCCGCAGCGGAAGCCGAAGCCAAGGGCCGCGGATGTCTCGGCCTCATAGTGGAACGAGGCGTCATTGAGCCGGAGCTTGGCCAGACTGTCGCGCAGCTTTTCAAAATCATCGGCCACCACGGGATACAGGCCGCACCAGACCACGGGGATGGAAGGCTTGAACCCCGCCAGCGGTTCACTGGCCGGACGGCGGTCGTCGGTAAGGGTGTCGCCCACGTTGGTGTCGGCCACGGTCTTGATCGCGGCGTTGATGTAGCCGATTTCGCCGGGGCCGAGTTCGTCCACATTGGTCATGCGCGGGGCGAACACACCCACCTGATCAACCAGATGGACCACGCCGGTGGACATCATGCGGATGCGCATGCCGCGCTTGAGGCGTCCTTCCTTCACGCGTACCAGCGTGATGACGCCCAGATACGGGTCGTACCAGCTATCGACCAGCAGGGCCTGCAGCGGCGCGCTGGCATCGCCCTTGGGCGGTGGCAGGCGCTTGACCAGCGCTTCCAGCACGGCTTCGATATTCAGGCCGGTCTTGGCCGAGACCTCGACAGCGTCATCGGCGGGAATGCCGATCACTTCCTCGATCTGCTCCTTGACCCGGTCGCAGTCGGCGGCAGGCAGGTCAACCTTGTTGAGGACCGGCACGATTTCATGATTGGCGTCGATGGCCTGATACACATTGGCCAGTGTCTGCGCCTCCACCCCCTGCGAGGCATCGACCACCAGCAGCGACCCCTCGCACGCGGCCAGCGAGCGGCTGACCTCATACGCGAAGTCAACATGGCCCGGCGTGTCCATAAGGTTCAGCACATAGGTCTTGCCGTCCTGCGCCGGATAGGACAGGCGTACGGTCTGCGCCTTGATGGTGATGCCACGTTCACGTTCCAGATCCATGTTGTCCAGAACCTGATTGGTCATTTCCCGCTGTGTCAGCGCACCGCATGCCTGGATCAGGCGGTCGGCCAGGGTGGATTTCCCATGGTCGATATGCGCGATGATCGAGAAATTGCGGATAAGGGAGAGGGGCGTGTCGGTCATGGGCGAGACATAGTGTAAAATTGCGGGAAAGTCAGCCGCTACCTGTTCCGGTAATGCGGAAAATATCACAGGCACCGGCAGACGCGCCGCCCCGGTTCCACGGGGTGGCCGGATCGGGCGCCGCAGTGCTTCGGGCCTGCTGGCTGCGGGCCTTGTGCCATGAGTTCCCGCATCCCGATTCCCCGTTTCCCTGCGGCATCCGCAGTTGCCGGTCGCTCTTTTCTGAAACCGCCCTACATGCACGCCATGGTGATGCGGTGGACACGGGTTGTCCCGTCCAGAACGATTTCCTCGCCCATCATTGCGGCCAGTCCCTGAATGCGCACCAGTTCGTGAAGGGGGGCCGTGGCAGGCATGTCATGCCACCGTTCGGTAACCATGCCGCAGCATGGTGCCCCCTGCGGCGTATGCAGAAGCACACGGTCGGAAACGCGGATCGCGGCGGTGGGGGAAATGATGAGTGTGCCACCTTTGCGGAAGATCGGCTCCATGGAATCGCAGTCCAGATGCACGGCATAGGAATGATGGTCCGCCGTGCCATGAAAATCCCATTTTTCCCATATATCACCTTCCGGCAGGCCGGTTTCGTCAAACAGTTCAGGATGGGCCAGTTGGGAAAACGAGACGATTTTCAGGTGTGAATGATGGGCCTTGCCCCCCGCTTCCAGATCATTCTGCCCCAGAAGCAGGCGGCTGAATCCCTCAAACGAAATGCCCGTGGCCGACAGGATGCGCGCCAGGCTTTCCGTACCGGGCCAGCGCGGGCGACCTGCCGGCGTGATGCGTTTGGAAGGGTTGAACGTGGTGCTGTCCAGACCCGCCGCGCGGGCCAGGCCGGAGGGGGTCAGCCCGCGTTCGGCGGCCAGCCGGTCTATGGCGCGCCAGATATCGGCATGGCTGATCATGTTGGCAGTTTCAGTATTTCGGTCCGGTGCCGGGCCTGCCCCTGTTCCGTCAGGGTGAAGCGCTGCCCATCGTTCAACCGGGCCAGTCCCATACGTTCCAGCCGACGCAGGCAGGGTTCATCGCGCTGGTCCTGCGGACGGCCGTCAGGTCCGCTCAGTTTCAGCCGGTGCAGGGCGGAACGGCAGCAGGTCTCAAGATAGGGTTCATTCCACATGGGCAGGGACCGACAACGGGGCGGATGGTCACGCCGCCATGTCATGGGGCGGGTAACCTGGGATTTACACATGGTCAGGTAGGGTTCCGGGCGTGTCAATTACCGGGAAAGCTCAGGGCTGTCCATTATGGGAGACGGTATATAGACCGGTATCGTCTGCGCCTGTGTGGAGGGTGGCATGTGCTGTGTGCTCTACGTTTTCAGGAATGGATTATCATATTCTTTCAGAAAGAAAGTGCATTGTCATATTTCTGACCACGATATGGTGCATCTTTTGGCGATGTTCATGTAGTAATCAATTTTCAAGGCTGTGTTTATGAGAATTCGGGAATATATTCTTGCCCTGTCCATCGCGGGCGTCACATTTGGCGGCTCTGTCGGTGCGATGGCGGCGGATTGTGGCAGCGGACAGAACACTTCCAAATGGGATGTGCTGGGCCGCGCGGCGCAGGCTGAGAACTGCGCCAACAATCGCGTTCAGTCCTACAACAACTCCGTCAACCAGAGCGTGCAGGATCGTGAGCAGGCGCTGAAGAACGGCCAGCAGAACCTGCGTCAGGGCTATGACGACAAGGTCAACAGCCTGCGCGACAATACGGTGGGCAAATGGCAGAAGGCCCGCGATAGCGAGGCACAGAACCTGACGGATGAACGCAGTCGCGTTGATCAGAAGATCCAGAACGGTCGCGACCGTCTGGATGCGATTCGCAATGCGCCGAAAAACCGGCTGGATTCCCTGCGCAATGCAGGCAGCGAGGAAAAACAGCGCTGGAATACGCTGAAGAACCAGACAGGTTCGGATGTGAACAACTTCCTGGGCGGTAACGGCCAGTAACCACGAAGGCCCATGCCATGGCGGCATGGGCCTTCTGTTTTCGGGGGGCTGAAATCCCTCGCGTTACCGGGCGGTGATGGTCAGCCGGTAGGGCTGGGCCTTCTGCACCGTAGCGCCGGGGCGCAGCGTCACCTGCACCAGATACAGATCGTCCTGCGGCACCGTCCATGACAGTTTGTTGGCCACCGGTTCGATATGGGGGTCCATCACGCGCAGGCTCAGATCGTCATGATGCGATTTCAGCCGGGCCGTCACCTGTTCCCCCCGATGCAGCCCAAGACGGTATACGCAGGTTGCGCCGTGTTCCAGTGTGGCACGCCATTCCAGCTTTGCACCCTGCGCCAGATCCTGTGGTTGGTTGCACAGCGGTGGGGCCATGTTCTGGTTTTCCAGCAATGTGCGCACATCAGCCGGTTTGGTAACGGGGGTCGTGCCCGTCGTGTAAAGCGAAAGCTGGCCGGGGTTGAGAATGCCCGCGGTCATGTCGCGGCCCGAGCGGTCCAGCACCAGCCATGCGATACTGCTGCCCCCTTCATGGGGCTTGTTTCCCGTCATGAACAGGACATCACCCGCGGCGGTCAGGGGGCCTGCGACCTGCATGTTCTGGATGAAGCTGCCATACTGCGCGCCCAGTTCCTGCTTCAGGATATCAGCCAGCGGACCAGTGCCCAGCAGGTTGCTGTCGGCGGCGTAATGTCCGGTCGCAGCAGCAAGTTCCTGCTCCAGCGCCGTATCGGGGGCCGCATGTGCCGGTCTGTTGGTGACGGCGCACAGGGCGAGGAGGGAAGTCAGGGAAAGAAGGGAACGACGGATATCCAGCACGGGCAAACCTGTTTCCTGAGTCTGTAAAAAACATGCCCGACATGAAATGCCGGGCATGAATGAAACGCTCAGTTGTGGATGTGGTTGCCCGCAACCTTCAGGTGCGCGGACGCTTGCGTGAGGAAGCGCCACTGCGCGGCGGGCCACCAAAGCCACCGGGACGGCCGCCGCCACCGGGCTTGCGGGCGAACGGACGGCCACCACGCGGCGGACCGCTCCGGCGCGCCGGGCCACCTGCGGGGGCCGTGGCGTCGGTGATCTGCACTTCGTCATTTTCGATCGAGGCAATGCAGGAACGGAACTTGTCCGTCGATTCCGGCGTGATCTCGAACAGGGTCTGGGTATCGTTGATGCGGATGGCGCCAATATCCGCCTTGCGCACACCACCAAGGCGGCAGATCAGGGGGATCAGCCACTTCGGGTCGGCCTTGTCCTGACGGCCGACACTCATGGCGAACCATGCGCCGGGTTCACGGCTCTCATAATTTTCACGCGGCGGACGGGCGGCACCTTCACGGACGGGGCGCGGTGCTTCGGGCGTGATGTGGCGCACGTTTTCCGCTGCCGGAAGCCGGGCGCGATACATCTGCAGCAGGGCGGCGGCAAGCCGCTCCTTGCTGCGGCCTTCGACAAGCTGGCCCACCAGTTCCGCATCCGCTTCGCTCACATCCTGCTCCAGGGCGGGATCGGCCAGCAGGCGCCTGGCGTCATTGGCGCGGATTTCTGCAGCCGTGGGCACGCCGGACCATGTGGCGGTGATCTTTGCACCCTGCATCAGCCGCTCGGCACGGCGGCGCTGTGACATGGGAACCATCAGCACGCATACGCCCTTGCGGCCCGCACGGCCCGTACGGCCCGAACGGTGCAGCAGCGTGGCCGGATCGGTCGGCAGGGTCGCATGGACCACCAGCGCCAGCGCCGGGATGTCGATGCCACGGGCCGCGACGTCGGTTGCAACGCAGACATTGGCCTGACCCTTGCGCAGGCTGTCGATGGCGCGGGTACGCTCGTTCTGCCCCAGCTCACCCGACAGGGCGACGGAGGAGAAGCCGCGTTCCACCAGTGCTGCCTGCATATGGCGGACCATTTCACGCGTGGCGCAGAAGACCATGGTGGTCTGGCTGTCGGTATAACGCAGCACGTTGACCACGGCGGGGATCAGTTCCCGCGCGTCGGCCACGATGGCGCGATATTCGATATCGGCATGCTGCTTGGCGCCCGACAGGGTGTCGATACGCACCGCGTCGTTCTGGTAACGGCGCGCCAGCGATGCGATTTCCTTGGCGATGGTGGCCGAGAACAGCAGCGTGCGCCGCGTCTTGGGCATGGCGTCAAGCAGTTGCTCAAGCTCGTCGCGGAAGCCGAGGTCAAGCATCTCGTCCGCTTCGTCCAGCACGACCACGCGCAGGGCCGACATGTCCAGACGCCCACGCGACTGGTGATCGCACAGCCGTCCCGGCGTGCCCACCACGATATGCGCGCCAAGCTGCAGGGCGCGGGCTTCACGCCGTGCGTCCATGCCGCCGATGCACGATACGATGCGGCCGCCAGCAGGGGCGTAAAGCCACGTCAGTTCGCGTGTGACCTGCATGGCCAGTTCGCGCGTCGGCGCGATGATGACAGCCAGCGGTGGTCCCGCCTGGCCGAAATGATCCGCCCCGCCAAGCAGGGTATCGGCCATGGCGATACCGAAGGCGACGGTCTTGCCCGAACCCGTCTGGGCGGAAACAAGCAGGTCGCGCCCTTCGGCGGAAACATCGAGAACAGCTTTCTGGACGGGAGTCGGGGTATCGTACCCACGCTCGTCCAGCGCGCGTTGCAGGGCGGGGTGGGTTTCAGGAAACGGCATGTATCGGGCAATCCGGACAAAACATGAAGAACACGGGCGACGCAGGAAGGAAACTGGCCGCCGGCCGTTCATGCGTCAGGGAGAAGGCCGGTGCATAAAGAATGATTGTCCCAAAAGCCAGAAATAATAATGGCGGGACATTCCGCCCCGCCGGTATGGGACGCTCAGGGCACCAGTACGGCGGCCCCTTCAAAGCGGCCATGACGCAGGTCATCCAGCGCCCTGTTGGCCTCACGCAGGGGGTAGGGCGTGGTTGTGGTACGGATGCCCACGCGCGGGACAATATCCAGAAAGTCGATGCCGTCCTGCCGCGTCAGGTTGGCGACCGACACGATCTGGCGCTCTTCCCACAGCAGGTCGTAGGAAAAGGCCGGGATCTCGCTCATATGGATACCGGCGCAGACCACGCGCCCGGCCTTGTGCACGGCCTTGAGCGCCGCAGGCACCAGCGCGCCCACGGGGGCGAAAATGATGGTGGCGTCCAACTGTTCAGGCGGGGCCTCGTCCGATCCACCTGCCCATACGCAGCCCAGCGAGCGGGCGAATTCCTGCGTTCTGGTATCGCCGGGGCGGGTGAAGGCGTAAACCGAACGCCCCTGCCATATCGCCACCTGCGCGATGATATGGGCGGCGGCCCCGAACCCGTACAGCCCGATGCTGCGCGCGTCTTTCCCCGCCATGACCAGTGACCGCCAGCCGATCAGCCCCGCGCACAGCAGGGGCGCTGTCGCCACGTCGTCATCGCCGTCTGGCAGGGGAAAGGTGAAATGCGCGTCCGCCACCGCCATCGTGGCATAGCCGCCATCGCGCGTGTACCCGGTAAACAGGGGATGGTCACACAGGTTTTCATGGTCGGTTTCGCAGTAATGGCAGCATCCACAGGTATGGCCCAGCCACGGGATACCGACCCGCTGGCCCATATGCAGCCCTTCCACATTCGGGCCGATGGCGTCGATCCGCCCTACGATCTCGTGCCCCGGTGTCAGCGCGTGGCCGGGGAAGGGCAGGTCCGCATCCACGACATGCAGGTCGGTGCGGCACACGCCACACGCTCCGACCCGGACACGGATCTGGCCCGGTCCCGGCTGTGGATCGGGCAGTTCGGTCCATTGCAGGGGAGTGTGCGGGGCAAGCAGTCGCATTGCGTACATGGTCCGGTCCTTGCGCTGTCGGTGCGGCCCCTGGGGGCGCAGGTAAGGAACGTGTTATATCATGCCCGTCAGCCCGTGCGGCATGACCTGCATCATCGGGCGATCACAGATCGGCGCGGTAGGGGGTCAGTGCATCAAGGGCCGGCAGTTCCGCTTCTATTGCCGCGCGTTCATGCCGCAGGTAATCGGCCACGGCTTCGCGCAGGCCGGGATGGTCGATCCAGTGCGCGGAATGGGTCAGGCAGGGGCGGTAGCCGCGTTGCAGCTTGTGCTCGCCCTGCGCGCCCGCTTCCACCCGTTTCAGTCCGGTGGCGATGGCGAAGTCGATGGCGCGGTAATAGCACAGTTCAAAATGCAGGAACGGCCAGTCCCCTTCCAGCCGCCCCCAGTTGCGCCCGTACAGCGTATCGCGGCCCATGAGGTTGAGCGCGCCGGCCACAGGCACCCCGTTCTGTCGTGCCACCATCAGCACCACCCGGTCGCCCAGACGCTGTGACAGCAGGGGAAAGAAACCGGGCTGGAGATAGGCGCGGCCCCATTTGCGGTCCACGGTGGACAGGTAGAACTGATAGAAATCATGCCACAGGGATTCGGTAATTTCGTGGCCGCGATAGGTATGGAACGTCAGCCCGCACGCATTGGCGTCACGCCGTTCGCGGCGGATGGCCTTGCGCTTGCGTGAGGCCAGCGTGTCCAGAAAATCGTCAAATGTGGTGTAGTCGCAGTTATCCCAGTGGTACTGCACCCCAAGGCGCTGCAACCAGCCCGTCTGGCCCATCAGGTCATATTCATGCTGCGTGCAGAACGTGACATGGACGGAGGACAGGCCCAGTTCCCCGCATGCCTGTCGCAGCGCGCGGGCGGCAAGCTGGCGCAGCGCGTCGGCATCGGGCGCATCGGGATGCACCAGCAGGCGCGGGCCCGGCACAGGGGAGAAGGGAACCGCAGCCTGCAGTTTGGGATAGTACTGCCCGCCCGCCTGCGCAAAGGCCTGCGCCCATTGCTGGTCAAAGACGTATTCGCCAAAGGAATGGCTTTTGGCATAGAGCGGGGCCACTGCCAGCAGTCGCCCCGCACCGTTGCGCAAGACAAGATGCTGGGGCAGCCAGCCGGTCTGGGGGGAGGTGGAACCACTTTCTTCCAGCGCCGACAGGAAGGCATGGCTGACAAAGGGATTGTCGTCGCCCGCGCAGTCGTCCCATTCCCGTGCCGGGATTTCGGCTATCCTGCGGTGCAGGATCATTGTGGTGCCGGTCATGACAGACGCACCATCAGGTCGGGTGCGTGGGGCATCTGGGACATGACAGGCTCCCTAAGTTTATGTCTGATGTGTTTTACATCAGGCGATTTCGAACAGTCCTTCCACTTCCACTGCCGAATCAAGCGGCAGTGACGGCACCCCCACGGTGGAACGGGCATGACGGCCCGCATCACCAAATACCGCAACCGCAAGGTCGGATGCACCATTCATGACGGCGGCATGCTGCGTGAAGTCGGGCGTGCAGGCGATGAACCCGCCCAGACGGACAACCCTGCGCACGCGCGACAGGTCGCCAATGGCGGCCTTCACCTGCGCGATCACGTTGATCATGCTGTAGCGCGCGGCCTCGACCGCCAGTTCCACCGCAACACTGTCGCCCAGCTTGCCCGTGGTCAGCAGCTTGCCATCCACCAGCGGAAGCTGCCCGGACACCACCAGCGATGAACCGCTGAGTACGGCGGCGACGTAATTCGCCACCGGGGCGGCGGGTGTGGGCAGGACAATGCCAAGGTTCTTCAGGCGCTGTTCGGGAGTTGTGTCAGGCATCGGGGTATCCTTCTGTCAGGGTGGCGGGATGGACCGGCCTTATCCGACCAGTCGCAGCCCACGCCGCCGGGGAGGCGTGTCATCACCATCGTCATGCCCGGATTCGGGCAGGTCAAGCGGCAGCATGGGGGCAGGGCTGTCCGCCATCATATCCTCATGCGGGGCATCGGGCAGCCTGCGACCCAGATAGGCATCGGACAGGGCCCGGAATGCGTAGTCCAGCATGGATGTCGCATAGGATGCAACCGGATCGCCCTCCACCGTGCCGGCAGGGCCGAAATGGGTGTAGGCAAAGGCCTCCACATAGCTTTCCAGCGGCGCGCCATATTGCAGGCCGATGCTGACCGCCTGACCCAGCGTGTCCATAAGCCCGCGCACCATCGGGCTTTCGCGCGTGGGCGTCAGGCTGATTTCACCCAGCGACCCGTCGGCATATTCCCCTGTGCGCAGGAACAGGCGATGACCGCCCACGCTTGCTTTCTGGGTGAAGCCTCCATGGCGCGGCGGCAGGTTGCGGCGCACGCCGCGTTCCAGGCCGGACCGGGTGGCCAGCGTATCGCGCGTGGCGTCGGGGCGGGCGGGGACATGATCGACAAAACCGCTCAGCGCGCGATGCATGGCCTGATGCGAAACGGCGCCGGGCAGCGGCAGTACGGTTTCACCCGCCAGGGTCGCCGCGAAGGCGGCTTCCAGTGTCAGTCCCCGGCAGGCCAGACGGGCCAGCGTGCTCATGGCCAGCCGCCCGTCAGCACGCAGCGGGGAAAACACCGGTGCAAGGCCACAGGCTTCCACACCCAGCAGCGCATCAATCGGGCCGGGGGTGGAAAAGCCGGTTTCCACCCGGGCCGCGGGCTGGTCGGCCTCGACTGCGGCTTCCTGCCACACAGCGCGGGCAATCTGGCTGACACCGGGCAGCACGCTGCGCACGGGCGGCAGGGGCATGGCGTCAGCACCCTCGCCCGCATGGGCGACAAGGGTTGCCAGCGCCACGATGCTGCAGGCCGCATCCCGTCCGGTCTCGCTGTCGTAATCCAGTCCCAGCCCGGCGAGGCAGGCATCGAGATTGGTCAACTGGATGGTGCCGGCGGTGGGCGGGCGCTCATGGCTTTCCACCGGCTGCGGCATCACCACGGGCCGCAGGTGCGGCGTGGCCCGGCCCGCAGGTTCGGGCAGGGGCAGTTCGCCGTTGCGCATATGGATTTTCTGTTGCGACACCGCGCGCAGGACGCGGGCCAGCAGCCGCAGGGCGGCGACGAAATCCTGCGCCATGAAGCCGTTATCGGCTTCCACGAACGCGGCAAGGTTGACCACGAAGGCGGGTCTGCGGTCGTGATGGCCATGCCACAGGCTTTCCGCCGGCGCCGCCTGCCGCATGAGCAGGAGGCACGACAGCGTGCGCGCGACGGGCCGGATGACCGGACCGGACACTTCGCCCAGACACAGGTCATCTATCCATCGCGCGGCCTCGACCGGCAGGCTGGCGGGACCGTGACCGGGGGCCAGCCGGGCAAGGGCCGCGGCTGCCGTGTCATCCCAGTCGGCGGGCAGGGTAACGGAACGTGGGGCGTCGTCGGGGTCGGCTGCGGCCTCGACGGTGCGCATGCGCACGCCGTTCCAGTGGCTTCGTGCTGTCATGCCTACTGTTTTACCGGCACGTACAGGGCGGGCGGAACCCGTTTGGAGCGGAGTCGCAACTATACATTCCACTGGATACCGTGGATATGGGGGATAACTGCAAACGGTGTGCCGCAGCGGTGAAAAATCGGGGCTGGCCGGGGTGCCGGGGTCGGGAATCCGGGCCATCCGCCGGGCCAGCAGACCGGGAGCCGCCCCTACGCGCGCGGGTTCATAATGGTGTTTCGCGCAGGGTGGACGGATGACCGATCCCGCAGATGTGACGGGCGCGTGCGCATATCCGCGTGGACCATGCGGGCACGCGCGGATTAGGCTGCGTGCATGGCAAATCTAGGCACCCGTATCTATACCCGTTTCAGGGGGCGGCTGGTCGGCAGGGACGCCGATGGCCGGTGTTATTATGAGGCCCGGACCCTCAACCGCACTGGCGGCGGGGAAAAGCGGCATGAACGCTGGGTCATCTACCATAAGGGGGAGGACGCATCCGCCGTTCCGCCCGAATGGTGGGGCTGGCTGCACCATATGGAGGCAGCACCCCTGCCCGAAAGCGCGCGCCAGCCATGGCAGCAGCCGTGGCAGCCCAACCGCACTGGCACGCCGGAAGCCTATCATCCCCCCGGCAGCGATGTGCAGGGCGGCCAGCGGGCTTCAACCACCAGCGATTATGAGGCATGGTACCCCGAGGGATGAAGTCGGTGGCGTAACCTGCTAGAGTGCGTCCCATCGGATATTGGGGAAGCTTAGCCACCATGGTTGCTGCTGTTTCAGGGCGCGCAGGCCGTCAGCCAACGGAACTTCTTGCCGGGTTCGCCGTACTGGCGGCGCTGGCCGGGCTGCTGGTTTACGCCGTTGTTGACAAGGGACGCCCGCATGAAACGGGCTACCGGCTGAATGCGGGTTTTGCCCATATCGATGGCCTGTCCATCGGGTCGGATGTGCGGCTGGCCGGTATTACGGTGGGGCAGGTGGTTGATGAACATGTCGACCCGAAGACCTATGCGGCGCAGGTTACCTTTACGGTGCGGCCGGACATAAAGCTGCCCGATGATACGGCGGCGATCATCACCAGCGACAGCCTGCTGGGCGGCAAGTATATCGCGCTGTCTCCGGGCGGGGATGAGAAGATGCTGGCCCCCGGCGGCATGATTGGCCAGACGCAGGGCGCGATCAGCCTTGAGCAGCTTTTAAGCAAGTTCATCTTTTCCGTCACCGATACACTGACGAAGAACCGGCAGGACAAGGCCGCGCAGCAACTGCCGCCGCCCGGTGGTGGAGACGCGCCATGAGCCACGACGCATCGGATAATGCGACGACGCCCCGCATCTGGCCACAATCTGATGGCACACCCGTCTCATGTCGGGACAAATTGCTGATATTGCAGGAAAATCATGAAGAGATTCAGGGAATCCTGCGTGATGCGTTCGAGGATGCCATCCTGATGGGCGTGGATGAGGCCGCAATGCGCCAGATCCTGCTTGATGTGGTCAATAACCTGCGGAGCCCCAAGGTATGAGGTCGGCTGCGCGCTGCCTGCCTGCCCTGCTGCTCGCCTGCCTGCCCGTCAGTGCCCATGCTGTTGAATGGCTGCCCGCACCTGCCATCTATCCGGCCGATACATGGCAGGGCCAGTCAGTCGCGGTTGTGCGTGTGCTCGACAAACTCGACGCCCATACCCAGACGCTGACCGTTCCGGTCGGGCAGGATGCGACCTATAAAAGCCTGACGGTGCATGTGACATCGTGCCTCCAGCGCCCGCCTACCCTGCCTGCCGACAGTGCAGCATGGCTGGAAGTGCGTGATGCGCATGAGGGCATGACCCCGTTCCAGGGCTGGATGGCGGTTGCGGAACCCGCGACGGGCGTATTCCAGAACCCGCTTTATGATGTGCAGCTTGTGGCCTGTAGCGGGGATGTCGTGGCCCCCATCCCGCCGCCGCTTGCCGTAGCGGCGGCCCAGAGTGCCGCGCAGCCGGCCGTGCCGCCCGCTGCGGATGGCGGTACCGCTGCACCTGTATCCCCCGCTCCATCCGCGGGGAGCGAGAGCACACCCGCGCAGGGCATGTCCCCCGTGCAGGCACCCGTGATGGCACCGCCCGTGCCGTCCCCATCCGTATCCCCCACACCATCCCAGCCGGAGGACGATGGGGGTGCGCCCCTGATGCTACATTAGAAAAAAGTTTAGTTTATATCGTATTAATGCACGCTTTGGTTCGGGCCGGTTCCGGGCTTGCGTATTCCCCAGCTATGCCGGAGGCTAGAAAACCATGAGCAAGATATCTTCCCTTCCTTCGCTCGAACGGCTACCTCCACCGGCCAAGGCGGCATTCCTGCTGGATTTTGACGGTACGCTGGTCGATATCGCTCCCACGCCTGAATCGGTCGTTGTCGCCCCGGGCCTGCTGGATACGCTCAGACGCCTGCGTGAGCGGTGCGGCAATGCGCTGGCCGTCATTTCCGGCCGCCCCATCGAACAGATCGACCATTTCCTTGGGGATGTGGCCTATGCCGTGGCGGGGGAGCATGGCATCGCCATCCGGCACGCGCCGGGCCAGCCGATCGAACGCTCGCCGTTGCCGCCTGTTCCCGCCGCATGGCTGGAACAGGCCGAAAGTCTGGCGCAGGCCCATCCCGGCGTGCGGATCGAACGCAAGAAGGCGGGTTTTGTCCTGCATTACCGCGGCGCGCCCGATGCTGGTGCGGAACTGGGCCGCATCGCGCATGAATGGATCGCAACCACCAATGGCGCGTTTCACGTGCAGGCAGCCAAGATGGCGTGGGAAATCCGGCCAGCGGGTATCGACAAGGGACATGCGGTGGCGGCCCTCATGCAAAGTGCGCCCTTTGCCGGGCGGTCCCCCATTTTCGTGGGCGACGATGTAACCGATGAGGACGGCGTGCGCATGGCCGAACAGCTGGGTGGTATCGGATTGCGTATTCCCGCCGATTTCCCGGATCCTGAAGCATTCCGCGCGTGGCTTGCGCGTCTGGCCGGGGGAGGCAGTGATACATGGGGCGACTGATTATTGTTTCAAACCGCGTTCCTTCCCCGCGTGAACGCAGCCAGCCTGCTGGTGGTCTGGCCGTCGGGCTGAAGGATGCCCTGCGCGAAGGGGAATCGCTCTGGTTCGGCTGGTCGGGCAAACAGGTCCAGCTTCACGGTGGCGATCCGGTGCCCCGGCTGGACCGGGTCGATAACGTGACCTACGCCACCATTGACCTGACACCCGCCCAGTATGAGGGATTTTACCAGAATTTCTCCAACGGCATCCTGTGGCCGCTGTTCCATTACCGCGTCGGGCTCATGAACTATTCCCGCACGGACTGGGAAACCTACCTTGCGGTCAACGCCATGTTCGCCCGCACGCTGCTGCCGCTGCTGCGTCCTGATGACGTGATCTGGGTGCATGATTACCACCTGTTCCCGCTGGGGCAGGCGCTGCGCGATCTTGGCGTGACATGCCGTATCGGCTTTTTCCTGCATATCCCGTTCCCGCCATGGAGCCTTGTACGCTCGCTGCCCGGCGCGGACCTGCTGCTTGAGGATATGCAGAGCTACGATCTGGTGGGCGTGCAGACTGCCGAGGATGCGGAAAACCTCAATCACGCGCTGCGCGTCAACAATCTGCCCGAACGGGGGCAGGCCTTCCCCATCGGTATCGACCCGGTTGAATTCCGCACGCAGGCTGAAAAAAGCATGCAGGGAGCGGAGGTCGAACGGCTCGAATCCAGCCTGCGCGGCGCGAAACTGGTGCTGGGCGTTGACCGGCTGGATTACTCCAAGGGCCTGCCCGAACGCTTCCGGGGGTATGAGGCGTTTTTGGCGCGCTACCCCGAACATCGGGGCAAGGTCACTTTCCTTCAGGTGGCGCCCATCTCACGCGGGGGGGTGGAGGAATATCGCCAGCTTCGCCGTCAGCTCGATGAACTGACGGGCCGGATCAACGGTGCGTATTCGGAATTCGACTGGACCCCCATCCGCTACATCACCCGCCCGATTGCGCGCGAAGTGCTGGCGGGATTCTACCGCCGGTCGGAAGCAGCCCTTATCACCCCGCTGCGCGATGGCATGAACCTTGTGGCCAAGGAATATGTCGCAGCCCAGGACCCGGCCAATCCGGGGGTGCTGATCCTGTCGCATTTCGCGGGCGCCGCCCCGGAAATGGAAGAAGGGATACTGGTCAACCCGTATGATCCCGATGAGATCGCTGATGCCTTGCACGCCGCCCTGACCATGGGGGTGGATGAACGGCGCACGCGCTGGCAGGCGCTGGAACAGGAAGTCAGCCGGACCACGGCGATAAGCTGGGCGGCGGATTTCATGCGTGCGCTTGAGGCAGCACCCGTCGCGGGTCAGCCGTAGCCGGTCATGCGTTCCTATGCCTTACTGCTCGTGCTGGCAGGCTGCATGGCGCTGGGTATCGCGTGGTGGAGCGAGCATGTTCTGGGCACGGTGCCGTGTGAACTGTGCCTGATGGAACGCTGGCCCTATCGTATCGTGATCGGGCTTGGCGTTCTGGCGGCCGTGCTGCCCCGTGGGGGGGCGCGTCTTGCCCTGTGGCTGTGCGTGCCGGTCCTGTTATCGGGCGGCGTTCTGTCGTTCGTGCATGTAGGGGTCGAGCAGGGATGGTGGATCAGTCCATTCCCGTCATGCCGCGCCCCGGTTTTTCACGGCGGCACCTTTGCCGAACGTCTGGCCTCCATGCCGCGCCACCCGGCTAAACCGTGCGACGCGGCGACTTATCTGGTGCCGGGCCTGCCCCTTTCAATGGCGGCCATGGACGGGATCTATGCCCTGCTTCTGATCCTGCCCGTGCGCCTTGCGCTCCGCCACGGCAAGGTCAGGGCAATGTTCCGCGACCGCGGCCAAAAAACAATCCAATGATGAACAGCACGATGAAGATGAAGAACAGCACCTTGCCGAAATAGGCAAAGGTGTCTGAAATGCCACCGAAGCCAAAAACCGCGGCGATCAGGGCCAGGACAAGGAATGTGATGGTCCAGCGTAGCAGGTCCATGATTCGGTTCCTTCCGTTCGTTGTTTGACAGACGCGGCAATGGAATCCGCCCTATAACAATGCGCCAGAGGGCGGGCGGTTCATCGGAACACATGATTTTGGCCAGGCCGGGTGGGAAGCAGGATATGACAGCAGGCAGTACGACAAGCGGATTTTACAATCTGTACCAGCATGGTTTCGCCCGCGTGGCGGCCTGTACGCTGCCTGTTGTGCTGGCCGATCCGATGGAAAATGCCCGCCGCACGTATGATGGTATCCGTGCCTGTCATGATGCGGGCGCTGTGGTGGCGGTGTTTCCCGAGCTAGGCCTGTCGGGCTACGCGATCGAGGATCTGCGGCAGCAGGATGTCCTGCTTGACCGGGTGAATGACGCCCTTGTCTGGCTTGCGCGGCAGACGGCGGGGTTACGGCCACTGGTGCTGGTGGGCGCGCCGGTGGTGTGGCGCGATGCGCTGTATAACTGCGCCGTCGCTCTGCATGATGGCCGTATTGTCGGCATCATCCCGAAATCCTACCTGCCCAATTACCGTGAGTTTTATGAAGCCCGGCAGTTCACCGCCGGGGCCGGGCTGCGCGACGGTCATATTCTTCTCGACGGTTCTGACGTGCCTTTTGGCACAGACCTGCTGTTCGATGTGCAGGGCGTGCCGGGACTGGTGGTCGCCGCTGAAATCTGTGAGGACATGTGGGTGCCGCAGCCGCCGGGCATCCATGCGGCCCTGGCCGGTGCGTCGGTCATTGCGAACCTGTCCGCCAGCAACATCACGGTTGGCAAGGCGCGTACGCGCACCCTGCTGTGCCAGTCCCATTCGGCGCGATGTGTCTGTGCCTATGTCTATGCTGCCGCGGGCGAGGGGGAATCGACCACCGATGTCGCATGGGACGGTCAGGCATCGATTTTTGAAAATGGCACGATACTGGCCGAAAGCGCGCGCTTTCCTTCCGGTCTGGTGACATTGCTGGCGGATATCGATCTGGACCTGCTGCGGCAGGAACGCCTGCGCATGGGCACGTTCGCCAATAACCGTGCCCAGACCATCACGCAGGAATGGCGTCATATCGCCCTGTCCGTCACGCCACCTACCGGGGATATCGGCCTGCGTCGCGCCATTCCCCGTTTTCCCTTCGTGCCAAGCGATCCGGCGCTGCTGGATCAGGACTGTTACGAAGCCTTCACCATACAGGTGACGGCGCTGAAGCGACGGTTGCAGGCTTCGGGTGCGAAAACGCTGGTGATCGGGGTATCGGGCGGACTGGATTCGACGCATGCCCTGCTGGTGGCCGTGCGGGCGGCGGATGAAAGCGGACTGGGGCGGCAGGCGGTGCGGGGCTACACCATGCCGGGTTTCGGTACTACCGACGGCACGCGCGGCAATGCCCATGAACTTATGGCGGCACTGGGTGTGCAGGCGCAGGAGATAGATATCCGCCCCGCCGCACGCCTCATGCTGGAACAGATGGGTCATCCGTTTGCACAGGACCTGCCGATCTATGATGTCACGTTTGAAAACGTGCAGGCCGGGCTGCGCACGGATTACCTGTTCCGTCTGGCCAACCAGACGGGTGGAATCGTGATTGGCACGGGGGACCTGTCCGAACTGGCGCTGGGATGGTGTACTTATGGCGTGGGCGACCAGATGGCGCATTACAACGTCAATTCCGGCCTGCCCAAAACCCTGATCCAGCACCTGATCCGTTGGGTCATGGCGAACGGGCAGGAAGATGCCCGCACCCGCACGGTGCTGGAGGCGATCCTGTCGACCGAAATTTCGCCCGAACTGGTGCCCGCATCGCCCGGACAGGCCGTGCAGAGCACCGAAGCGCTGATCGGCCCTTACGCATTGCAGGATTTCACCCTGTTCCATGTGCTGCGTTATGGTTTCCGTCCGTCCCGTATCGCATTCATGGCCCTGCATGCATGGGGAAATGCACAGGCGGGCGAGTGGCCCCCCGGTTTCCCGCCGGACAGCAGGCAGGCATATACACTGGCTGAAATCCGGCACTGGCTGGGTGTTTTCCTGCGCCGCTTCTTCGGGTTCAGCCAGTTCAAGCGTTCGGCCATGCCCAACGGGCCAAAGGTGGTGGCAGGGGGCGCGCTGTCGCCCCGTGGTGACTGGCGCGCGCCGTCGGACGGCAATGCCCGCATCTGGCTGGAGGAACTCGAACACCGCGTGCCATTAAACTGAACCAATCCGCTCCGGATTCTGAATTTCTTAACTGATCAAGACTATATCGGTCCTGAATGAAGCCTGTTCCGCTCCCGTCATGGCAGCGGAACAACGGATCATCTGCGGCAGGGGATGCAGGCACGCCCTTTCCCGCAGGGCGTGAAAAGGACCGGAATTCATGGGTGATGTGACCGTAACCGGCGCAACCGGACTGTTGCTGGGAATCAATCAGGACAGCGGTGCGCTCATACAGGGGCTGCAGCAGGTCGGCGAGCAGCAGGCACTGCGTGCGCTCAGCCAGCTTACGCTTGGCACCAATGCTTTTGGCGCGGATATCGCAACCGTGGCGGGGGGCGCCACGACAACCCAGCAGACCGGACGCGTTACAGGCGTGGAGGACATCGATCAGGCCCTGCGCAGCAACGCCGGGACTGCGGGCGTGCAGGATGTCACCAGTGGCGGAACATATGCCATCGACAGCACTGCCTCCCTTGTCGATATCGGCAGCACCACCACGACCCCACTGGATCAGGATATCGGTCTGCAGGGCAGCGGCACGTCATCGTCCGTCAATGTCATGGACGGCGATCTTGGCACCGTGGAGTACAATGCCGGACCGGGGCAGGTAAATTATGACGCCGCCGGGGGCAATAGCGCCGTGGTCAGTGGCGCGGGGCAGGATACCGTCCATACGATGGGCGGATCGGATACGGTCTATGGCTATGCGGGCACGCCTACGGTTACGGGAAACTGGTCCATGCCGGGGTCATCGACAACGCTGTTCAGCGGCGGGGTATCGACCGTTGAGGTCATTGATGGCGTGGTCGTACAGAATACCGGTAACGACACCATCAATGCCTATGATGACGGCGGCTTTTTTGAAGACGAATATACGGACCAGACCATCAATACCGTGCAGGGCGGACAGGATGACGTCATCAACGGCCATGGCAGCCTTGTGCTTGATACGGTCAGTGGCAGTTCGATTGTGGCGGATGGCAGCCTGTCCATCACGGGGGGCAGCAGCGATACGATTTCCGCCAGTCAGACGACGCAGATTGATGGTCTCGACAACAGCACCATTCAGGTCAGCGTACCGGGAACCCTGACCTTCATTGATGGCAGCAGCGGCATTTCAGATACCGTGACCGGAAGCAACGCCACCATTTTTGGTGCGGCTGGCCTGGATCTTACCGCTGGCACCACCCGCAGCATGACCTACCACGCCGCCGGCGGGAACGAGACACTGGATGGCGGCCTGTCGGGGGGGACGCTGTACGCAATGGGTGGCACGGGTAATGACACGCTGATCGGCGGCAATGGCCAGAATATCCTTCAGGCCGGATCGGGCAATGACCTGCTCAAGGCAGGGAGCGGGACGACGGAATTCGATTTTATCCACGGTCAGGACGGGGGCCACGACATTATCCAGGATTTTGGAAAGTCGGCTGCGAATATCGTCAAACTGTCCGGTTTTGACGCGACTCCGGCGTCGATACAGTCGATGCTGGATAACGCCACCATTGCGGGCGGCAGCACGACTGTCAGCCTTGGCGACAAGACCCAGATTACCTTTGTCGGTGTAACCGATCTCAAGGTCCAGAATTTCAAAAGCTGACCGGCCGACATATCCCTGCGCCGCAAACGGTGCCGCCCCGTAATGACAGGGTGGTGCCTATTCCCAGGTGCAGGCCCGGTTTTACGCCGGTTAAATGATTCGGTTACGTTATAAAACTTTCGTTATCCGATAGATTCCCTTATATGACTGCGAAATATGGGACGGATGCGGTTCTTGCTGATCTGATCAAGATAAATTTTCATGTGATAACAAAAAATTGCTGGCCTAACCCCTGTCATCAGGTTACAAGCCGCGACCGTCCAGCCCCGGTGGGTGGTTATGTCCAATCAATTCCATGCGGGCGCAAATATTGACGCAATCAATTTTTAGCCAGGAAGGAGCGCGCTGTTCCGATGAGTAAGGCCTTTATTGCCGCTGTTATACAGGATTCAATCGATTGCACCGGCGTTGCGGCCAACCAGGCGGCCTCTGACCTGATTGCAGCGATTGTCAAGGAACTCAAGCGGGAAGGGGGCTTTACCCTACCGTCTTTCGGAACATTTACCGTCAAGAAGACCAAGGCGCGCAAGGCGCTCAACCCCCGCACGGGGGAAGCGGTCAAGGTCAAGGCGGGCAAGACCGTACGCTTCAAGGCCAGCCCGAACCTTAAAAAGGCGGTCTGATACCAGCCCGTCCCGGCCACACGCCATGATGGGGCCGGGACGGATTGCTGGTTGCAGTCAGGTAAACCAGACGGAAAGCGTGCGCACGCCCTGCGCGCCACGGATCAGCACGCCCTGAATATCCGCCGTGGCGGACGGGCCGCTCATCAGCACGCCATAATTGGCAGACCGGAATTCCGGCTGCTTCTGATACGCAGTATGCATGTTGGCCGTAATCGCATCGGCTGACAGCAGCACCACGATATGCTGCCCCAGATGGGCAAAGGAATTGATCGGAAGCTGGGCTTCGCTCAGGAAGATCGATCCCATTTCCGCAATGCCGAAGGCTGCGCGCACCACGGTCACGTCTATCGTCGCGGCATCCTGCGGGGTCTTGATCCGCTCGACCGGCAGCGTCCCCCTGGCCTCCGGCACGTTGGAACAGATCACCTTCGCATCCGGGTGGCGGCGCAGGATGGCTTCGTCCAGCGTTTCACCCTCCACCGGTTCCAGTACGTCACCGCCCAGTATCTTTAGGCTGGTGATGAAACGCTCGCGGCTGGCATCCAGGTCGCCCAATGTCGCAACGGGCGGCAGGGGATGGTTTTCCGGCGTGGGGCGATTGTTCCGCAGGGCCTGCAGGATTTCATCGCGTGCGCTCATTTTGCGGTCTCCGCTGCGTCAGTCTGGCCGGGTGCGCGGTTTTTCTTGTACCAGTCATGGAAGGTCTGCTTGACCGGATGGGGGTTTTCGCGGTGCTTGCCCCACGGGTTCAGCCAGTTATACAGCACGAAGCGCGGCATGCTGGCCAGCGAGACCTCGGTCATCTTGATGGCGGCGCGATACATCTTGGGCTGCCCCATGAGCTTGCCCGCCATGTGCATGATCTCGCGCTTGACGAAGGGCATTTCATGGTGCTGCACCAGCACGCGACGCCATTTGTAAAGCTGTTCGTGGATGTTGATCTTGACCGGACAGACATTGGTGCAGCTTCCGTTCAGCGTCGAGGCATAGGGAAGCGTGCTGTATTTGCGCTCGTTGAAGGTGGGATCGATGATCGCGCCGATCGGGCCGGAATAGACCGCGCCATAGGACAGCCCGCCAGACCGGCGGTAAACCGGACAGGTATTCATGCACGCGCCACAGCGGATGCATTTGAGCGATGTCCAGAAATCTTCCATGCCAAGGCGGGCGGAACGGCCATTATCCACCAGCACCACATGCATCTCGCCGCCCTTCTGCGGGCCACGGAAATGGGTGGTGTACTGTGTGATGGGCGATCCCAGCGCACTGCGTGACAGCAGGCGGATGAAAACGCCCAGATCAGCCATGCGCGGCACAAGGCGTTCGATGCCGATGGTGGCGATATGCAGGTTGGGCACTGTCGCACTCAGGTCGGCATTGCCTTCATTGGTGCAGACAACGAACGTGCCGGTTTCCGCCACCACGAAATTGCCGCCCGTCATGCCTGCATCGGCGTGCAGGATCACCGGCCGCGCGGCCTGACGCTGCGCTTCGGCCAGCAGGTGCGGGTCACGGATATCGGGATCGGTGTGGTAGTCCTTGGCGAATATCTTCGCCACGTCCGATGTCAGCTTGTGGACGGCCGGGACCACGATATGGCTGGGCAACTGGTCATCAAGTTGCTGGATGCGTTCGCCCAGATCCGTTTCGGTCACGGTAACGCCCTGTTTTGCAAGATAGGGCCGCATGTCACACTCTTCGGTGACCATGGACTTGCTCTTGATCAGGTTGCGCGCGTTATGGGCCTTGAGGATTTCACCCACGATGCGGTTATGTTCAGCCCCGTCGCGCGCCCAGTGGACGTGAATGCCGTTCTTCTTCGCGTTTTCTTCGAACTGTTCAAGATATTCGGGCAGGCGCGAGAGCGTGTGTTCCTTGATGCGCGATGCTTCCTCGCGCAGTTCCTGCCATTCCGGCAGGATGTGCATCTGCGCGTCACGCTTCTGGCGCATGTCCCACAGGCGTTCGTCATGGAACTGGAGATGGGGCGCATCTTCCAGAAAATGCGCGGCGGCCTTTGCGTGATTGACCGGTCTGTTGCTCATTCTGCTGCTCCGTTAAGGATCTGCGCGATATGAATGAAGCGGATCGGAACGCCCGCGCGTTCGGCACAGCCCTGCTGGTGCATCGTGCACGACGAATCGGCGGAGACGATGTATTCCGCCCCGGCCTGATGATGGTCGCGCACCTTGTCCACGCCCATGCGGGCGGACACGGCTTCTTCCGTAACCGAGAAGGTGCCGCCGAAGCCGCAGCATTCATCAGGCCGTTTCGGGGTGACGAAGCGGATGCCCCGGACTTTTTTCAGCAGGTCCATCGGCTTTGAGAACGGCTTTTCCCCCAGTTCGGACATGCTGGCGGTGCGCAGGGCGCGCAGCGTGCCGCAACTGTTATGCAGTCCGACGGTGTGATTGAACTCCGCCCATGGAAATGCGTCCACCTTCAGCACGTCATGCAGGAATTCCACCAGTTCGAAGGTGTTTTCACGCACATGGCGGACTTCGTCGGTCTGGGGAATCGCATCGAAATTGTCGCGCACATGATGTGTGCAGCTTCCCGAAGGCATGACGATCTTGTCGAAGCGCGCGAAGTTGCGCACGAACAGCGCTTCCGCCGCCGCAGCGTCCGAATTGCAGCCTGAATTGCCCATCGGCTGGCCACAGCAGGTCTGGTCCAGCGGATATTCAACATCCAGCCCCAGTTTCTCCAGCAGTTCCAGCGTGGCGATTCCCGCCTCGGGGTAGAACGCGTCGATATAACATGGAATGAACAGGCCAATCTTCATTACGGGATACTCATCCTCAGCACGATTGGCGCGAAACGTGGCGCATGGCATGTTATTTCGTCAAATATATATTGAAGGCCCTTTCCATATATAATTTATATGGAATATGGATTTAAGGCATTTACGATATTTCGTGGCAGTTGCCGAGAACGGCAGTTTCACCCGTGCGGCGGAACAGCTTGGCATAGAACAGCCGCCATTGAGCCAGCAGATCAAGCAGCTTGAAAATGAACTGGGCGTGCTTCTGTTCCAGCGCCTGACGCGCGGGGTCCGGCTGACGGATATCGGGCTTGTCCTTCTGGATCAGGCCCGTGCGCTGCTGGGGATGCAGCGGCAGTTCCTGTCCACCGCGCGCGGGCTGGCCCGGGGCGAGAAGGGGCATATCCGCGTGGGGCTGGCGGGCGCGGTCTCCCTGCTGCCGCTGATCCCGCTGACCGTGCGCCGCTTTTGCGAAGTGTGGCCCGATGTCACCATCTACCTTGAGGAAAGCAATACCCCGGCCCTGCGCAAGGCGCTGCATGACCGGGCCATTGATATCGCAATCGTCCGCCCGCCAGTGCCAGACGGGGCGGGGCTGCTGGTTTCCCCCCTGCTGGAGGAGGAAACGGTGGTCGCCCTGCCCAAGGGCCATCCGCTTGCCATCCATCCGAATCTGGAACTGGAGATGCTGGCCGATGAACCCTTCATCATCTTCCCGCGTGAACTGGGGCCGGGCTTTCATGATGCGATCCTGTCAGCCTGTCACAATGCAGGTTTTACGCCGCGCATGGGCCAGCAGGCCCCGCAGATCGCATCGACCGTGCCGCTTGTGGCCGCAGGACTGGGGGTATCGGTCGTGCCGCGTTCGCTGCACCAGATCCATTCGGGCGGCGTGACCTATCATTCACTGGGGGCGAAAGCGCCGCGTGCGGAACTGGCCATAGCCATGCGGGCGGGCCAGCATGTGCCGCTTATGACGAACTTCATCGCCACCCTGCGCGCCTGCTGTCAGGACATGAACGACAGCGCCATTTCCATAGCCCCCGCCAGCCCGGACATGGAAGGGGCGTAGCGTCCCCGCTCAGCCCACGCGGCTGTGATGGATCAGGTCGTGGATGAAGGACAGCTTGCGCAGGATTTCGGGTGTCAGCACGAACGGATAGAAATCCGGCAGGCCCATGGAGCGGTTGAGGCTGTTGGCGGCATAGGTAAGGGGCAGCCAGCCTTCCGTAATCTCCGTAAACGACATTTCGGTATACGGGTCCTTGCGCACGGTGGCGCGCAGCGGCGGGGCAGTGGCCCCCGGCGCGTCAATGGACATGCCATAGGCCCAGGCGGTTTCCAGCGTCGAGATGATATGCAGGTAATGCGCCCATGTTTCCGCAAAATCCTCCCATGGGTGGGATGTTGCGTACTGGCTGACATACCGCCCCTGCCAGGTATTGCCGGAAGGGGTTTCGTAGTGTTTTTTCAGCGCCTGTGCGTAATCGGCACGGTCGTCGCCAAATACGTCCCGGCAGGCGGCAAGGCGTTCGGGCCCGCCGTCGCGTACCAGCATATTCCAGTAATAATGCCCTACCTCGTGACGGAAATGGCCCAGAAGGGTGCGGTAATATTCCCCCATTTCCAGTCGCATCCGTTCACGCTGGGCATCGTCCGCCTCATTCAGCGCGATTGTGATGACGCCATTCATGTGCCCGGTCATGGCGGGCGAGCCATCGGGCAGGCTGTCCAGAAAATCGAAGGCAAGGCCGCCTTCGGGGTCCTCGCGCCGGTTGCGCAGCGGCAGGCCAAGGCGCAGCAGGGTATAGAACAGCCGGTGCTTGGCCACTTCCAGCTTCTGCCACCGGGCGGTATTGCCCACCACTGACAGGTTGGGAATGGTGCGGTTGAAACTGCATGCGACGCAGAATGGCTTTCCCGGTTCGGCCAGCCAGTTGCATACCCCGTAATCATTGTTGGCACATAGGGCGCGGGGCGTATCGGGGGCGACGATGGGACGCCATAGCCCGTCGCCCGTGGCTTCCAGCGCACTGAGGGTGGTCCGTTCAGGCAGGTAGCCCAGTGTCAGGCCACAGCGTTCACATGCCGTATTTTCAAAAAACAGGACCTGCTGGCATGACTGACAGAAAAAAAGCTTCATGAGGGGCGCGTCAGTCTTCGCGGGCTGGCATGGATTTCGCTCATGGCGGGCAGGGGCATGGTTTCCATCACGGCTTCGAATGTGGCGACGCACTGGTCCAGCAGCCCGCTTACGGGGGCGGCGTCCTGCGGGGTGACGGCGACGGCCAGCGGGACATGCCCCTGTGCGGCCAGCAGGCCCGATGTCGTATCCAGACCGATCCATCCCGCACCCGGTATGTAAACCTGCGTCCATGCGTGAAGTTCGCAGCCCAGACGCTCCGGGGCGTCGCGTTCGGGCTGGAACAGGTAGCCTGATACGAAGCGCGCGGCAAAACCCAGGCGGCGCAGCACGGCAATCAGCAGCCAGGCGCTGTCGCGGCATGAACCGGCGGCGTTACGCAGGGTTTCCTCCGGCGACCAGACACCGGCTTCAAGCCGGATACAGTAGGTGATGCGCGCCGCGATCGCCCGTGTCAGGCCGGTCAGCAGGTCCAGCGTGGGACAGGGCAGGGTCGCGCGCCATTCCCGTGTCAGGGCATCCAGCAGGGGTGTGGGCGTGGTCTCCGTCGCTTTGTGCGGCGCCAGCAGGTACGCGCCCAGCGCGGGATCGGCATTCATGCCGTTGGCCGACCACAGCCGGGCATGCGGCGCGATGGTGAAGGTAAACGGGTCGGTGGGTGTCTGGTCCGTGGTCAGGCGGACGGTTACGTCAAAATGCGTGACCCGTTCGCCAAAAACGACGCGGGCGATGCGGTTGCCGCAGGCGTCATTGCTCCATGTGCGCGTGTGGGCCGCGGGGGCGATGTCCAGCGCGTGCGACAGCACGTTGCGGGTGCCGGGCAGCGGGTGCAGGCGGATCGTTTGCGGACCAAGGTGGACAGGCCGGTCGTATCGGTATCGCGTGTGGTGGACCAGCATGGCATGCGCGTTCATGTACTCACTCTCAGCCCCGGAAAACTCTCCCGCATGCCGGCCATCGTGATCCGGCGATGGTAACGGTCTGGACGCGGTTATGGATGCCCCGCCCACGCTATCAGGATTGGCGTTTGCAGCAATATCGTATTTTTCAGGCATTTGGGCGCGAATGGAAGAAGAATGCAGATTCGTTCTTGGCAAGAGACGATTTTCTTGCTCCGCTAGGTTGGGATCGAAACTGAAACGACAGGTGGGTGGACATGATTCCTTCGCGCCTGATCCACCTCCATCCCAGCGGAGGTAGGGCATGCATGATATGAAAATGGCGGCGCAGGCAGCGGGTCTGTTCGCGACATACGACATTCCGGATTTTTTTTGTGAACTGCTCAACCGTGGGGATACGCCCCCTCCCGGCCTGCAGATGGTGCGCGACAGGCTGGCCCGCTTTGACCTGACGGAACTCCGCCGTCGCGCGGCCGCGGTAGAGGCGCAGTTCTACCGTCTGGGCATCACCTTTACCGTCTATTCCGACCGCGAGGCCATCGACCGCGTCCTGCCGTTCGATGTCATTCCCCGCGTGCTGACGGCGGCGGAATGGGATCATGTCGAACGCGGCGTGCAGCAGCGCGTCCGGGCGATCAACCTGTTCCTGCATGACATCTATCACGACCGGCATATCCTGCGCGATGGCGTGGTTCCCGCCGATCTGGTGCTGGGCAATCCCAATTACTGTCAGGCCATGGTCGGGCTGGATGTGCCCGGCGGGGTTTACGTGCATATCAATGGCACCGATCTCGTGCGGGACCGTGATGGCCGTTTTCTGGTGCTTGAAGATAACGCCCGCACGCCATCGGGCGTATCGTACGTGCTGGAAGACCGGCAGATGATGCTGCGTCTCATGCCCGATCTGGCAACCGGGCTCAATATCCGCCCGGTCGATGAATATGGCCCCCGGCTGCATCGCGCACTGGTGGAAGTCGCCCCCGCCGGTGTCACGGAACCGCAGGTCGTCCTGCTTTCCCCCGGCATCTATAACGCCGCGTATTTCGAACACGTATTCCTTGCCCGCGAAATGGGTATTCCGCTGGTCGAAGGCCGCGACCTGATGGTGGAGGACGGATACGTATACATGCGCACCGTCGCCGGGCCGCGCCCGGTCCATTCCATCTATCGCAGGCTCAACGATGATTTTCTGGACCCGCTGGTCTTCAACCCCGACAGCCTTCTGGGCGTGCCCGGTCTGGTTGACGCCTACCGGCGCGGGAACGTGACGCTGGCCAACGCGATTGGCACCGGCGTTGCCGATGACAAGGCGGTATATGCCTACATGCCGCGCATCATCCGCTACTATCTGGATGAGGAACCGATCCTGACCAATGTGGAAACCCATATCTGCGCCGAACGCGCGGGGCTGGAATACACGCTGGCCAATCTGGAACAGCTTGTGGTCAAGCCGGTGGGGGAATCAGGCGGTTACGGCCTGCTGATCGGCCCGCATGCGTCACAGGCCGAACTGGCCGAGTTCCGTGACCGGCTGCGTGCCAATCCGGCCAATTACATAAGCCAGCCGGTTATCAGCCTGTCGGTATCCCCCACCCTGTGCCCCGCAGGCGTGGAAGCGCGGCATGTCGATCTGCGGCCATTCGCCGTGACGGGGGAAAGCACATGGGTCCTGCCCGGTGGCCTGTCCCGCGTGGCGCTGCGCAAGGGATCGCTGGTGGTCAATTCCTCGCAGGGTGGTGGATCAAAGGATACGTGGGTGCTGGCATCATGACACAGGTTTCTGCCTTTACCGCCCCGGCCCTGCCGGGGCTGCGCAACCTGCTTTCGCGTTACGGCGAAAACATGATGTGGCTGGCGCGCTATATGGAGCGCATCGAGAACATGGCCCGCCTGATCGATGTGACGGGTTCGTCCGTGCAGGGCAGCAACAGGGACGCGGGATGGGACAGTGTCATCCGCATCAACGCGGATGAGGCGTTTTTCTTCCATCACCACAAGGCCGCGACCGAGCAGGCCGTGGTCGCCTTTTATATTACCGAGAGCGAGAACCCCGATTCAATCAAGTCCATGGCCCGCTGCGCGCGTGAAAACGCCCGTGTGCTGCGGCCCCTGATCTCGACCGAGATGTGGATGCACCTGAATGTCTTTACCCGTTGGGTCGTCGATCTGGGGCCGGAGGATGTGGGAGCCAGTTACCTGTCCGCCCTGTGCACGCGGCTGAAACAGGACTGCCAGACGCATTTCGGCATTACGGAGGGGACGCTGTACCGCGATCAGGCGTGGCAGTTCTACAGTCTTGGCAAGAATCTTGAACGTGCGGACCAGATCACGCGGCTGATCGACATCAAATACCATACCCTGCTGCCCAGTGGGGCCGGGGTGGGGTCGGATATCGATATGAGCCAGTGGACATCCGTGCTGCGGTCGGCTGCCGCCTACCACGCATTCCGCCGCGTGCTGCCCGATGGCATGACACCGGCCAATATCGTGGGCTTCCTGCTCAAGAACGATGGCTTCCCGCGTTCTCTGTCCACCAGCCTGCGCAATGTATACAGCGCGCTGGGCATACTGGCGGGCGAATACCGGCTGCGCCAGTGTGGTCCGATCCTTGAACGGGTGGAAGAACTGCGGGTGACGCTGGTGGAGCAGACGGTGGAAGACATCATCCTGCGTGGCCTGCATGAATACATGGACTGGATACAGCGCGAGCTGCGGCAGTTGCAGAACGAGATCGCGCAGGCCTTCTGGCCCCCGGTCGTATCGGTGGCCCCCATGGGCGGCATGGAGCAGATGCAGGACTGAAAACGCGGCCCATCGTCATGCCGATGTATGGCGATGGGCATGCGGTTCCGCACCCGGATGCGCGGGTGCAGGGAACAGATAGCGATTTCAGGAAAAGTGGCTGGCTGGGGCGGGAGGGTTCGAACCTCCGCATGGCGGAATCAAAATCCGCTGCCTTACCACTTGGCTACGCCCCAACATGCAGCAAACCGCGCGATTCGCGTGATTGGTGTTCTTCTAATGTCTAAAGGGCTGTCCCGTAAAGGGGGGACAGCCCGGTTCGCGCCTTCAGGCGGAAGGTTCAAGCGGCAGATCGACCATCGGGTCGGTTTCCATATCGTAATCAGCCGGTGAAGCGGGGGCCTGCGTCGCGGCTGGGGCAAGACCGGTAAAGCGGGCGGCGCGGTCAAGGGCCTGATCCAGCGCGGCCATGGTGATGCCCATGTCCTGACTGTCATCACGGTCCCATGTCCGCAGGGTCAGGGTCCACACCCCCACCAGCGCCTGCAGGCGGACAGCGCCAGCCAGCCCCCCGGTTTCCATCCCGGCGGCGTCGGCCATCCATTTCATGCTTTCCAGCGTGGCGCCGCCCAGTACCACCGCCAGCAGCGGGTCGGTCGGCAGGGCGCGCAGGACGCTGCGCACGCCTTCACGATACTGCTGGAACACGTCCAGACGCCGCATGAGCATGTCAAACAGCTTTTCGCGCACGCTGCCTTCGGATTCGTCCTCGATCAGGGCCGCCTCATCGGCCTGCCGCCCCAGCGTGAGCAGGATCGTGGTCTTGCACGGAAAACGCTTGCGCGCGGTTTCAAGGCTGAGTCCGGCATCCCGTGCGGCATCAACGACCGTCGTGCGCCGCCATCCGTGCAGACCGGCACGTTCCAACGCGGAGCGGAGAAGGGTGGCGTCAAACTGGTCGTTATCCATAGAGGGCTTGATCTTCCGGGTTAGGGGTATCGGGGGGAGCCATGCGCTGCCACATGGTTATGCAACGGGCTGGGCGCCTGACAGTTCACGCGAACGTCGTGCCGCGGCCCGCAGGGCGCGTGACATGGTGGCGGGCCAGGCGTCAGCGGCCATCAGGACTTCAAGCGCCTGCTGCGTGGTGCCGCCGGGGCTGGTCACGTTATGGCGCAGGATGGCGGAATCGGTGCCGCTCCGGATCATCAGCGCGCCCGCGCCCGCCACGGTCTGGCGTGCGATCTGGCGGGCCAGGGCGGGGGACAGCCCTTCCGCCACGCCAACCTGTTCCATGAGTTCGGCCAGAAGATAGACATAGGCCGGACCACTGCCCGATATCGCGGTCACGATGTCCATCTGGTCTTCACGGTCCGCCCACGCCACGTCGCCTATGGCGCGCAGCAGGCGTGTGCACAGGTCGCGCTGGGCCTGTGTCGCGGCGGGCGGGGCGTAACACACGGTCATGCCCTGTCCGATGCTGCTGGGTGTATTGGGCATCGCCCGGATCACCACGGGCATCGGGCTGCCTGCGGGCAGGTGATCCGTCAGCATGTCGGTCAGGCCGCCCACCGTACGGCCCGCAAGAACGGACAGGACCGGCGCACGCAGCGCGAAGGGGGCGATCGCCGCCATCACGGCATCGACCTTCTGCGGTTTGGTGGCCAGCACGATCATGCCGGGGTGGAAATCGTCGGGCACGTCATCGGCGCTGCGCACGAGGTGGTGCGGCGCGGGAACTGAGTCGCGATGCCGGTCGATGATGAAGGAAGGGGCAAGCCCTTCCTTCAGCCATCCATCAAACATGGCGCCACCCATCTGGCCGCAGCCGACAAGGAGGAGGGGGGGAAGCTGCTGCGTCATCATGCCATCCCGGCACAGTCGAGCATTGCAGCTTCGAGTGCCTCTGCTGGGTTTTTGCCGCCCCACAGCACGAACTGGAACGCAGGATAGAAACGTTCGCATTCGGTCAGGGCGATATCAATCATGTCCTCAAGGCTTTCCATGGATGCGCCACGCGATCCGCGCAGCAGCACCGCATGGCGGAATACCGGCGTGCCATGTTCCATATCCATGCCGAAATGGCCGATCCACAGCCGCTCGTTCGCCAGCGCCACCAGTTCGAACAGGTTGCGCCGCTGGCCCGCGGGCACCTTGAGGTCGAACGTGCAGGTGAAATGCATGGCGTTCACTTCTTCCGACCAGCAGAAGAACAGGCCGTAATCGCACCATTTGCCCGGTGCTTCGGCCGCCATTTCCGAATCGCTGCGGCGTTCGAAGTTCCAGTCGTATCCGCCGACGATCTGTTCCATCAGATCAAGGGGATTCGTATTGCGTGAGATTGCTGTCTGAGTCAGAGCAGGCATGTGGCACTCCCCGAAGCCGTCGTGGAGGAAATCCGGGCATGACGCCGGATTCCGTGTCTCTGCAACCCGATCCGCGTCCTGTTACGGGGAATCAGGGCGCGGGCCGTCCGGTTACACTATGGCCCGCGCGCACCGGCTGCAAGCGTTGTCCTCAAAGCCCGGAACGGGGCGGGGACGATGGCGCGGTCAGGCTGGCTTCAAGATCGGACACGCGCTCTTCCAGCCGGGCGATCTGGCTTTCCATCGTGGCCTGCGCCTGACGGGCGCGGCTGGCGACCTCGCGCACGACTTCGAATTCGTCGCGGCGGACAAGGTTCAGGCTGCCAAGTGTTTCATCCACGCGGGCACGGACGATGGCTCCGATTTCCTCACGCACACCGGCCAGCGCCGAGAACGCGCCACCGGCCACGCCTGCGAGGTCATCAAGAATGCGGGGCCTGTCGGACATAGGGGATACTCCATGACGTTCCGCGCCGTGTCTGTGCCAGACCGCGCGAAGGGGGAAAGGGCACTACTATAGACACATTGCCGCCTCAGGGCTATCCGCACGATTGTAGCGACCGTACATACGCTGCAACATCAACTTCCATGCGACAGGCGGGGTGCGGACAGTGATCGTGATTACGGGGGGAGCCGGGTTCATCGGGTCGTGCATGCAGCAGGCCCTGCATGCGCGCGGCATCGAAACGGTGGTGGTGGACTGGCTGGGCAATGCGGGCAAGTGGCGCAACCTGCGCCATCATGCCCCCGCGCGTATTGTCGCGCCCGAGGCGCTGGACGCATGGCTTGCGACCCGGCCGGACATTTCCGCCGTCATCCACATGGGCGCGATCAGCGAGACCATGGCCACCGATGGCGATCTGGTATGGCGCACCAATGTGGACCTGTCATGCCGCCTGCTGGAATGGTGCGCGCGCGAAGGGGTGCGTTTCATCTATGCCTCCTCCGCCGCGACCTATGGCGCGGCGGATACCGAAGACCGGTTCAGTGATGATCCGGCGCAGCTGGATACGCTCCGTCCGCTGAACCTGTATGGCTGGTCCAAACATGCGTTCGACCAGATTGTGCTGCGGCGTCTGGGGCAGGGGGATCTGCCGGGCCTGTCATGGGCGGGACTGAAGTTCTTCAACGTCTATGGCCCCAACGAGTACCACAAGGGGGCGATGATCTCCGTGGTGAAGGTCAAGTATGACGAAGCCCGTGCCGGTCAGCCGCTACGGCTGTTCCGTTCCGACGTGCCGGGCCTTGCCGACGGGGCGCAGGCGCGTGACTTCATCTGGATTGGCGATGTGGTCGATGTCATGCTGTGGCTGCTGGACCATGCGGGCGTGTGTGGCCTGTTCAACTGTGGCACGGGGGTTGCGCGCACCTATACCGATCTGGCCCATGCGGTGTGTGATGCGGCAAACGTGCCGCGCCGCATCGAATTCATCGATATGCCCGCAGCCCTGCGCGGGCAGTACCAGTCCTTTACCTGCGCTGACATGCGCAGGCTGCGCGCGGCAGGCTACACCCGTCCCTTTACCGCGCTGGAAGACGGGGTGCGGCGTTACGTGCAGGACCACCTTGCCGCAGCCGACCCGTACATCTAGCCATTGCGTCCTGACCGTGACCCCGCGACAACCGTGATAATGAAAGTGGGCCGATGCTGCCTGTCCTGATCTTTCCGCAGTTCGATCCGGTGATGGTCCATTTCGGGCCGCTCGCCATCCGCTGGTACGCCATGGCCTATATCGTGGCGCTGATCGCGGGCTGGCGGATCGCCCGCAGGCTGGCAGCCCTGCCGCCGCGCGCCGCCACCGCGCTGCAGGTGGATGATTTCCTGACATGGGCGACCCTTGGCGTGGTGCTGGGCGGGCGGCTGGGCTACATCCTGTTTTACCAGCCCGGCTATTACCTTACGCATCCGCTGGCCGTGCTGCAGGTCTGGCACGGCGGCATGTCGTTCCATGGCGGCGCGGCCGGGGTGATTATCGCGCTGATCATGTTTACGCGGCTTAATGGACTGAGCTTCCTTGCCTTTTCCGACCGGATCACGACCGTCGTGCCCATTGGTCTGGGGCTGGGGCGTATCGCCAATTTCATCAACGGGGAATTGTGGGGACGTCCGGCATCGCCATCGCTGCCATGGGCCATGATCTTTCCCGATGCGGGACCGGAACCGCGCCATCCGTCGGAACTGTACGAAGCCTTTGCGGAGGGGCTGCTGCTGTTCACCCTGCTGTGGTTTGTCTCCCGCAGCCTGCGGGTGCGCCAGCATCCGGGTTTCGTGGCGGGGCTGTTCCTGTTCGGTTATGCGGTAGCGCGCACGGTATGCGAATGTTTCCGTGAGCCGGATGCGTTCATCGGCTTTCTGCCCTTTGGCGTGACAATGGGGCAGGTGCTGTGCGTTCCCATGGCCATTGGCGGCGCAGGTCTCATGATCCATGCCTGCATGAGTCCGGCGCGTATATCGGTCATGGCGGAACCGGAAAACGCGGACGGGGATAGCGGAGCGGCCGGGTGAGCGGGCCGGGCGAACGTCTGGACCAGTTCATGGGCCGGGCGAATGCCGCCTATTACGCGGGGCGCGACCCGTTTGCCGATTTCATCACGGCCCCGGAAATATCGCAGATATTCGGGGAACTGCTGGGGGCATGGACGGCGGTGGTCTGGCAGCTTCTGGGCAGCCCCGATCCCTTTGTGCTGGTGGAGGCCGGTCCCGGTCGTGGTACGCTCATGGCGGACGCGCTGCGCCTGCTGCGCCGTGTCGCCCCCGCCTGCCACGCAGCCGCGCGCATACACCTGATCGAAACATCGCCCCGCCTGCGCGCCCGGCAGCAGCGTGCCCTGCATGGGGCGACGGCTGTTCCGCCATGCTGGCATGACACGATTGCCAGTCTGCCCGATGGCCCGATGATCCTGCTGGCCAACGAGTTCCTGGACGCCCTGCCCATTCGCCAGTTCGTGAAACGGGCGGAGGGCTGGAATGAGCGTTTCGTGCATGATGGCCGGTTTCATGAATATCCGGCCTGTCTTCCGCCCGCACATCCGGCAGTCAGCCGGGTGGCGGACGCTGGCGACGTGCTGGAAATATGCCAGCCTGCAGTTGCGTTCATGCAGGCCGTGGTGGCGCGGTTGCAGCACCAGCGGGGTGCCGCGCTGCTGATCGATTACGGGTATGATGCCCCCCTGTGCGGTGACAGCCTTCAGGCCCTGCGCGATGGGCGACCGGCTGACCCGCTGCGCGATCCCGGCACGGCGGACCTGACGGCGCATGTTGATTTCCGCACCCTTGCACAGGTCGCCAGCGCCGTGGACGTGTGGGGCAGCGTGACGCAGGGGTATTTCCTGTCCGCGCTGGGGCTGGAGGCACGGGCCGAACAGCTTGCGCGTGCGGCCCCCGCACAGGCTGATGAGATCAGGACCGCCGCCGCCCGTCTGGCCGCACCGGGCCACATGGGACGGCTGTTCCGCGTGCTGGGCCTGTCGGTCGGGCTGGGGGGCGACATGCCGGGATTCGCGGGGCGGCGCGATGGCAACGCAACCGGGAATGAAAGGATATGACCATGATCCACCGCGCGATTACGGACGGGGAGGTGGTGCGTGCCCCCACTCTTGCGGGGGTCAGGCATGGGTTCTTTACCCGTCAGGGCGGCGTGTCCACGGGGCCGTATGCGACACTGAACTGTTCGACCCGTTCGGCTGATGACCCGGCGGCCCTGCGCGAAAACCGCTGTCGCGTGGCGGATTATGTGGGCGTGCGGCCTGACTGCCTGCTGGGGCTGACGCAGGTGCATGGCGACCGGACCATTACGGTGGAAACCCCGTGGCCCGTCGGGCAGGGACCGGAAGCCGACGCCATGGTTACGAACCGTCCCGGTCTGGCGCTGGGTGTGATTACGGCAGACTGCGCGCCGGTCCTGTTCAGCAATGCACGGGGCACGGTGGTCGGCGCGGCCCATGCGGGCTGGCGCGGCGCGTGTGGCGGGGTGCTGGAATCGGTGGTGGCGGCGATGACGGCGCTGGGCTGCCCCGCATCGGATATCCGCGCCGTGGTCGGCCCGTGCATTGCGCCGGAAAGTTACGAGGTCGGGCCGGATATGCGTGATGCGGTCATGGCGCAGGACGGCACGGCAGCGCCCTTCTTTACGCCTGCCGCACGTGCCGGGCATTTCATGTTCGACCTGCCGGGCTACTGCGTCATGCGTCTTGAGCGGTGCGGCGTGGGACAGGCGGCTGCGCTGGGACTCGATACCCTGCGGGATGAGGCGCGCTTTTTCAGCCATCGCCGCCGCACGCTGGCTGGTGGCGGCCCGATCGGGCACCAGATTTCCGTTATCGCCTGTCAGGCGATATAGGGGGATCATGATATCAGTAGCTTCCGCCCGGCGCCTAGTCATGATGTCAGCCGTCGGCATGCTTTCCGTGCTGGGCGGTTGTGTCCAGATGCCGCATCCCTTCCGGCATGATGGTACGGGCGCCACGGCGCAGGCGCCCACGGCCCGGCTGGCCGTACCGTTATCCACCGCGTCGGGCACGGATATGGCAGGCGCGCAGCAGTGGCAGCATGCCATGGTCGACGCCATGCTGGCGCAGTCGGTGCCCGCCATGGGGCAGGCCGTTCATACGGGGGACTGGTGGCTGAAAATGACAGCCACGTTCCATGATAATGCGGTGACACCCGTTTATGCCGTCATCACCCCGAAGGGGGAGGAGCGTGGCCACCTGAACGGTGCCCCCGTTCCCGCAGTCAGGTGGCAGGCGAAGGACGGGCAGGCCGTAACCCATGCGGCGCAGGAAGCGGCCCCCGGCGTGGCCGACCTGCTGACCGGCATCCGTGCGGCCCAGATGCAGAAAGATCCCAACAGCCTGAAAAACCGTCCCGCGCATGTTTATTTCGCCGGGGTGCATGATGCGCCGGGTGATGGCGATCGTGCTCTGGCGCGTGCCTTCATCGCGGCCTTTCCCGACGCGCAGGAAGATATCCGGCATAGCGCCAGCGGGGCGGACTACACCGTGCGCTGCATGGTGGTGCTGAACAATGCGGTCATGAGCACATCCACCACGCCCCAGCAGCACATCACCCTGACATGGCAGGTGCTGGACGCGCAGGGCAAGGAAGCGGGGTCCGCGACCCAGATCCATGACATCGCGGCCCATTCACTGGACCGGCAGTGGGGCGATGTCGCCATCGCGGCGGCGGATGAGGCCGCAGGCGCGGTGCGGCAGATCATCACCCGCTATTCCGGTCGTGCCAATGTACCCCTGCCCGCCGATGGCGCGCTGTCCGCACATGCTTCCACCACCACTCCCCAGCCTGTAGCCGGTCCGGCGGCAGGCACGACGAAGGTGCGTGGCGTAGCGGCAAAAGCAGTGCCCGCGGTTGCCGCGGGCACAATGCCAGTGGTTCCTCCCGCTCCGGTTGCCGCTCAGCCCGCTCCACCTGTCGCGCCGCCATCCAGCACGGCCATGACACCGGAAGCAGGGAATAATGGGACACATCCGGTGGTCGAACGGCCCGTATCGCCCGTAGTCAGCAGTCCGGCTGCACCATTACCGGTTGCAGCTCCGCCCGTTCCGGTTCAGCCCACGCCCACGCCCACGCCCACGCCCACGCCCACGCCCACGCCCACGCCCACGCCCACGCCTGTCGCCAGTCAGCCAGCCCCCATGCCAGCCGCACCGCCTGTTGCAACATCGCCTGCCGTTCCCGCGTCGCCAGCGCCGGTTGCGCAACCCGCACGGCCTGCGCCCTTTCCCGGCGTTACGCTGCCACCGGCGCGCACGGGTGTGACGGATCGGCAACGAGGGGCAGGCGTGCAGGCTTCGCCCGTCTTAGGCAGGTGACAGGGTATGTGGCGGTTGTTAGAACGCCGCACATGAATAACAGGGACGGCGGATGACAGCCGTCCCACCGCCAGTACCGCCGCCCGGGAGCGTCACACGATGAAGATTGTCGCCTGTAACAGCAACCTGCCTCTTGCAGAGAAAGTCGCGGCGGAACTGGGGATGCCGCTCTGTAACGCAACGGTCCGGCGTTTTGCCGATATGGAAATCTTCGTCGAAATCCATGAAAACGTGCGCGGCGAGGACGTTTTTGTCATCCAGAGCACCTGCTCCCCCACCAATGACAACCTGATGGAACTGCTGATCATGCTCGACGCGCTGCGTCGTGGCTCGGCACGCCGCATCACGGCGGTCATGCCGTATTTCGGTTACGCGCGGCAGGATCGTAAATCCGGTCCCCGCACCCCCATCAGCGCCAAGCTGGTCGCCAACATCCTGGTCGAAGCCGGCGCCAACCGCGTGCTGACGATGGACCTGCATGCCATGCAGATCCAGGGCTTCTTCGATATCCCGGTCGACAATCTCTATGCCGCCCCCCTGTTCACGCGCGATATTCGCGGCCGCATGAAGATCGACGGTGAACCGCCGCTTCCCTATGACGCACCACCAATGGATATTCCCGGTGGGCCGCATAACCTCATGATCGTCTCGCCCGATGTGGGTGGCGTGGTCCGTGCCCGGCAGCTTGCGCAGCGCCTGAACGTCGATCTGGCGATCATTGACAAGCGGCGCGAACGCGCTGGCGTGTCGGAAGTCATGAACGTGATCGGTGACGTGCGTGGCCGGTACTGCGTGCTGGTTGACGATATCGTGGATAGTGGCGGTTCGCTGTGCAATGCGGCGGAAGCACTGATGAAGCATGGCGCAGCGGCGGTGGAAGCCTATGTGACCCATGGCGTGCTGACCGGCAGCGCGGTCAGCCGCATCGGCCAGTCGCCGCTGGGCATGCTGACGCTGACGGACAGCATCGTGGCGACGGAAGCCGTGCGGGAATCGTCGAATATCCGCCAGATCAGCACGGCAGAACTGATTTCGCGCGCCATGCAGGCAATATCGGATGAAAGCTCGGTCTCCTCGCTGTTTGACTAGCTCCGGGGATTGACCCTGCCGCCAGCACGGCGCTACCCCGACAAGGGTGCAGCAAGAAGGAACGCCCCATGACTGACCTGATAACCCGGCCATACTGGTATCTGCGCCACGGGGAAACGGACTGGAACGCACAGGGCCGGTCACAGGGGCGTACGGATATTCCGCTCAATGCAACCGGTATCGCGCAGGCGGAGGCGGCGGGCCTGCTGCTGGCGCGTCACTGGAACGACCATGCGCCGATCGTGCGGATCGTGGCGTCACCGCTGGTGCGCGCCCGGCGCACGGCGGAAATCGTGGCCGACCAGCTTGCCGCCAACGGCGCGCCCCGCCTTGAGATCACCCTGGATGACGGACTGCAGGAAGTCTGCTTCGGGGATGAGGAAGGCAAGGCGATGGGGTCATGGTACGATAGCTGGATCGCCGGCGACTACACGCCTCCCAACGGGGAAAGCTTCAGCGCGCTGCGCACGCGCGCCATCGCCGCCATGAACCGCGCGCTTGAGCCCGATGGCGTGCCGCTGGTCGTATGTCATGGCGCGATGTTCCGCGCCCTGCGTTCGGCCATGCATCTCAAGCCCAATGTGCGCCTGCCCAACGCCACCCCCATCTGGGCCGAACCGCATGCGGCGACGGGGTGGAGCCTGACGGCGCTGACCTGAAAACCATGGGCTGCGGGCCTGTGGTGATTGCATCGGGCGCGGTTTTCCGTTAAAGGCCGCGCACGCGCTGGCACCCCTGGAGGCCTGCGCGCTTGTGTTTCAGGAGCAGAACAAGTGACCAAATTCACGAAAATCGAAGTCTCTTCGCGCGCGAAGGCTGGTAAGGGGGCAGCGCGTGCGACGAGGCGTGCCGGCCATGTGCCCGGCGTTATCTATGGCGGCGGCCAGGAACCCACCCTGATCGCGCTTGACCCCCGTATCGTGCAGCGTGAACTGCACAAGTCCGGCTGGCGTTCGCGCATCTATGACATCTCCGTTGAAGGTGGCGCATCCGTGCACGCCCTGCTGCGCGAGATCCAGCTTCACCCCGTGTCTGACATGCCGATCCATGTTGACTACCAGCGCCTTGCCGCCGGTCACAAGGTGCATGTGGAAGTCGAAGTCCGCTTCACGGGGGAAGAAGTGGCCCCCGGCATCAAGCGCGGTGGCGTGCTGAACATCGTCCGTCATACCGTTGACGTGGTGGTTGATCCGGCCAACATCCCGGAATACTTCACCGCTGACCTGTCCCAGCTCGACTTCCACGACAACGTGCGCTGGGAAGACCTGAAGGGCACGGAAAACGTGGCCCCCGTGCTGCAGGACAACAACTTCGTCATCGCCAACGTCGCGCCGCCGAGCGTTGATGATGACGCGGCTGAAGAAACGGCAGAAGCCGAAGCCTGATCCCCGCGCCACGAACACGACAGGAGAAATACGATGCTGCTCTGGACCGGTCTTGGTAATCCCGAGACGGGGATGAGCCGGAATCGTCACAATGTCGGGTTCATGGCGGTGGACCGGATTGCCGACCGCCACGGGTTTTCCCCGTGGCGGAAGCGCTTCCGGGGCGAGGTGGCCGAAGGCATGGTGGGCCGGCACAAGGTGCTGCTGCTCAAGCCCATGACCTACATGAACCTCTCGGGGGAGAGCGTTCAGCAGGCTGCCGCCTTCTATAAACTACCCGCCGAATCCATCACGGCATTTCATGATGAACTTGACCTTGAACCCGGTCGCATCCGCGTAAAGCGTGGCGGCGGGGCGGCAGGGCATAACGGCCTGCGGTCAATGGACCGTATGCTGGGTACGAAAGAATACTGGCGCGTGCGGCTTGGCATCGGACATCCCGGCAGCCGCGAACGCGTGACGGGCCATGTGCTGGGTGATTTTTCCCGCACGGACCGCGAGTGGTTGGACCCGATGCTGGACACGCTGGCTGATGAAGCCGCGCTGCTGGCGGACGGGAAGCCGGAACTGTTCATGACAAGAATGGCCGCGCAGGCCGGGGAGTAAGGGCGTATGGGCTTTAACTGTGGCATCGTGGGCCTGCCGAATGTGGGTAAATCGACGCTGTTCAACGCCCTGACCGAGACCGCGTCGGCGCAGGCCGCGAACTACCCGTTCTGCACCATCGAACCCAATGTGGGGCGCGTGGCCGTGCCGGATGCGCGTCTGGCCAATCTGGCGCGCATCGGCAAATCACAGAAGATCCTGCCCACCAGCCTTGAATTCGTGGATATTGCCGGTCTTGTGCGCGGCGCTTCGCGTGGGGAAGGGCTGGGCAACCAGTTCCTTGCCAATATCCGTGAAGTGGATGCGATCATCCATGTCCTGCGCTGTTTCGAGGATGATGACATCACCCACGTGGAAGGGGGCGTCGATCCCATCCGCGATGCGGAAATCATCGAGACGGAACTTATGCTGGCCGATCTCGATTCGCTGGAAAAGCGGATTGTGGCGCTCCAGAAAAAGGCGCGCGGCAATGACCGCGAGGCCGCCGCACAGGTCGAACTGATGGAGCCGCTGATCGCCGCCCTGCGTGAAGGCGAGCCCGCGCGCAAGGCGATCCCGGCGGGGCAGGAGGAAGCGGTGCGCCGCCTCCAGCTCATGACATCCAAGCCCGTGCTGTATGTCTGCAACGTGGATGAAGGGTCGGCAGCGACAGGCAACGCGTTTTCCGAACGGGTGCGCGCCCGCGCCGAGGCCGAAGGGGCTGCCATGGTCGTGGTTTCCGCCGCGATCGAGGCGGAAGTCAGCCAGCTTGGTGCGGAAGACCGTGCCGAATTCCTCGACGGGCTGGGCCTGAAGGATAGCGGACTGGACCGTGTCATCGCTGCCGGCTACCGCCTGCTGGGCCTGAGCACCTACTTTACCGTAGGCCCCAAGGAAACGCGGGCATGGACCATTACCGCAGGCACGAAGGCCCCGCAGGCGGCTGCCGTCATTCACAATGATTTCGAGCGTGGCTTCATCGCCTGTGAAACCATTGCCTATGACGATTATATTGCCTGCAATGGCGAAGCCGGTGCCCGTGAAGCCGGGAAGCTGCGCATCGAAGGGCGGGATTACGTGGTGCAGGATGGTGATGTCCTGCTGTTCCGCTTTAACGTCTGACCGGGGCCATATTGCCCGGTTGGTGATGGATTAAAGGAGTAACGGATTATGGATCAGGCTGTTGCAACCCCCGCGCGGGCAGATGCACCGCAGCCGGACGTGATCCGTGCCATGGCCATCGCCGCCCGGCAGGCCGGTCGCGTGCTGGCGCGTAGCACGACGGAAACCCGCAACCGTGCGCTTGTGGCGGCGGCGGGTGCGTTGCGCGCCCGTCAGACTGACCTGCTGGCGGCCAATGCGCATGATCTTGCGGCCTTTACAGGAGCCCCCGCCTTTCGCGACCGTCTGACCCTGACGCCCGAGCGGATCGAAGCCATGGCGCAGGGGCTGGAGCAGGTGGCAACCCTGCCGGACCCCGTCGGTCATGTCATGGCGGAATGGGATCGCCCCAACGGGCTGCGTATCCGTCGCGTGGCGACGCCGGTGGGCGTGATCGGCATGATTTATGAAAGCCGCCCCAATGTAGGGGCGGATGCGGCGGCCCTGTGCATCAAGTCGGGCAACGCGGTCATCCTGCGCGGTGGATCGGACAGCCTGAACAGCGCGCGTATCATCCATGCCGCCATGCAGACCGGACTGAACGAAGCCGGGCTGCCGGTCGAATGCGTCCAGATCCCGCCCGATGCGGATCGCGCGCATGTGGCGTCGATGCTGGGGGCGGCGGGTCTGATTGACCTCATCATCCCGCGTGGTGGCAAGTCCCTGGTCGAACGTGTCTGCGCCGAAGCCCGTGTGCCGGTTCTGGCCCATGCGGAAGGGCTTTGCCACACCTATGTCCATGCCGCCGCCGATCTTGAAATGGCGCGGCGCATCGTGCTGAACGCCAAGCTGCGGCGTCCGGGCATCTGTGGTGCGACCGAGACGCTGCTGGTGGATCAGGCGATCGCGCCGAAGATACTGCCCGGCCTGATCGAGGATCTTGCCACCCGTGGCTGCACCTTCCGCGCGGATGAAGGCGCGCGCGCCATCGTGCCGGATCTGCCTGCCGCGACCGAGGATGATTTCGCCACCGAATGGCTTGATGCCGTCCTGTCCGTCGCTGTGGTGGATGGTGTGGAACAGGCGCTGGCGCATATCGCCCGTTATGGCAGCGCCCATACCGAAGCCATCGTGACGGAAGATGCGCAGGCTGCTGCAACCTTCCTGAATGGCACGGACAGTGCCGTTGTGATGTGGAATGCTTCCACCCAGTTCTGTGATGGCGGGGAATTCGGGTTCGGTGCGGAAATCGGGATTGCAACCGGGCGCTTCCATGCCCGTGGCCCCGTCGGGCTGGAACAGCTTACGACCTATCGCTACGAGGTGATCGGCACGGGACAGGTCCGGACCTGATCGGGGTGCGTGACGGCGGGGTGGATGCGCTTCCGGCCCATGGGGACGGGCGCAGGATGCGGGTGGGCCTGCTGGGTGGATCGTTCAATCCGGTGCATGAGGGCCATGTCCAGCTTGCCTGTCGCGCGCTGCGAGAACTGAAGCTGGATCAGGTGTGGTTCCTTGTCTCGCCGGGCAATCCACTCAAGCCGGTGGCGGGCATGGCGCCCATGGCGGATCGTCTGGCCGGGGTGCGTCACCGCATTCGGGACATACAGGGCAGGAAACTGCTGGCTACCGATATCGAAAGCCGGATCGGAACCCGTTACACCGTCGATACGTTACGGCGACTGAAGCGGCTGTTTCCGCATGTGCGCTTTGTCTGGCTCATGGGGGCGGACGGGCTGGCGCAGATGGGGCGATGGCGGCGGTGGCGGGATATTGTCGGTATGGTTCCCCTCGCGGTTCTGCCGCGTCCGGGTTATAATCCGGGTGCATTGCATGGGCGGATCGCGCGCAGGCTGGCGCAATGGCGCCGCCCCGCGCGTGAAGCCGGAATACTGGCCACATGCAGGCCCCCGGCATGGGTCTTTCTTCCCGCGCCGCAGAACGCTATATCTGCTACACAAATACGGGCATCGCAGGCCGCGCATGGCCACGGACGGGAGTAACAGCCATAACCAGAAAGCCGACAGCCGAGAGTGGCGCCAAGCGTCGTACCGGCAGCACTTTTTCCGCAGGCCAGCCGCATGTTACGGCTGGTTCACTGGGCAGCGCCGTGCAGATGCCGGGCACGCCGCGCAAGAAAGCCGCAGTAGCCGGTCCGGTTTCCGCCGAAACGCGTGAACCGGACCCCCGCGTGGAAAAGTTTCTGGAAATCATCACCACCAGCCTGGAAGATGACAAGGCGGAAGATATCGTTGTCATTGACCTGACGGGGCGTGCTTCCTTTGCCGACCGGATGGTGATTGCAACCGGTCTGGCTGACAGGCAGATCGCCGCGATGGCCGCCCATATTGACCGCAAGCTGGGTGAAGTCGGGTTGAAGCGCGTCCTGACCGAAGGGGCCAATGGCTCCGACTGGGTGCTGCTGGATGCGGGCGATATCGTCGTTCACCTGTTCAAGGCGGAAGCGCGTGCGCTGTACGGGCTGGAACGGATGTGGGGCGCGGATCTGGATGTCCCGCCGGAGGCCGCTGCAACACCGGTGGAGTGAACGGTGTTTCACCTGATTGCCGTCGGGCGCATGAAGGACCGGGTGGAGCGCGACCTGTTCGAACGCTATGCCACCCGGCTTTCGCCCCGGATAAAGCTGGTGGAACTGCCCGAAGGCCGGGGCGCGCCCAATGAAATCAAACGTAGGGAAGGGGCTGCCATTCTGGCGGCCCTGCCTGATCGTGCGATTGTCGTCGCCATGGACGAAGGCGGCCGGACTTACGACAGCGTATCGTTTTCACGCGCGGTGGAGCAGTGGATCGAAACGCCACGGCCGCTGTGTTTTGTTATAGGCGGGGCGGAAGGGCTGGATGGCCCGGTGGTGCAGCGCGCGGACCACACGCTTTCCCTTGGCAAGATGACATGGCCCCATATGCTGGTGCGTGGCATGCTGGCGGAACAGCTTTACCGTGCCCGCGCCATTTCAGCCGGTCATCCGTACCATCGGGCAGGTCGGCCCGAATAAAGGGCCGTCCAGCCAGAATAATCTGCTAGCGCAGGGAACGGTTGGGTGCATCGTCCGTATAGGCAAGAGAGGACGAAGCGCGACCCGTGATGCTATCGGGCGCTTCCGCAACTTCCGTGCCGGTATGGCGCGTCTGGTTCTGCGCCATGATGGTCGGGTTCTGCACGGCCTTGCGGTAAGTACTCAGCATCATGTTCGAATTCGTGTCCGGACGGGCGTAAATGAACCCGTAAGTCGGATAGATGCTGCCATATGCGCCGTTACGGCTGTTGAGCGCCACGCGCACGGCCGACCAGTCATTATTGGGGGAAACGTCAATGACCGGCACATCCCTGCTGATTCCGCGCTGTCCCCAGTGGGACTGGTCAATGACGATGGTGCGGTTATTGACGACCTGACGCACGACAGCCACATGGCCAAGCGGCATGCGGCGTGTGCCACGGAAATTCAGGACGCTGCCTTCTTCCGGCGCATTGCCACGGGCATAACGGCCTGCCGCATTATACCACCAGTCAATCGCATTGCCCCGGATATCGACATCCGATGCCGATTTGGCGAAAGCGACGCACTGGATGACATGCCCGCGTTCATGCGTGACATGGTGATAGGCGGCATGGCGGATGGGTGCGTGATGGACCGCCGTATGCGTTACCGGGGCGGTATGATGCACGGTGCGTGCATGGCCTGACGCGGAAAACATGAATCCGAACGAAGCACTGAGAACGGAAAGAAAAACGCCACGCTTCAGGTTTCTGATCCACATCTTACGCAATCTCTCCACCACTGCCGGGGTGATTCTGTAGTGACCCGCTCACATCGTGTTCATCGAGTAGCAAGCAGATTGCAACTCTGACAAGCCTGTGGCGGGAGGGAAGAACAGTAACTTTGCAGATTTCGATCAAAAACGTTATTTCAAAAGAAAAATAGGAATATAGTCTCTGACAGGACCATCGTAGCCCTGTTTTTCTGGCTCTGGCAGGGGACTTCCCTGTCAGGAGAACAGAAGTGGAATGATTCTCCGAAAGCGGGAAAGTTGCAAAAATGTGACATATCAAATGAGCGCTTTCCCGCCGCCGGATGGCCTTATTTGGTGCAGGTCAGCATGATCTCGACCAGCACGTCGGGGTGCGCCATCGTGGCCTGTACGCAGGCACGTGCCGGTGCGCCGTCCTTGGGCAGCCATGCGCTCCATACGGCGTTCATGGCATCACGGTCCTTGATGTCCTTCAGCCAGATCTGGGCCTGAAGCAGGCGGGTATTGTCAGTGCCGTGCAGTTCCAGCGCTTCGTCGATCTGGGCCAGCACGTCCTTGGTCTGGGCCGTGATGTCAGCGGACAGGTCGCGGGCCACGAAACCCTGCGTGAACAGGAAGCCATGATATTCCACAACCTTGGACAGGATGGGGTTGGGTTCGGTGCGGATGATTTTGCTCATGTCATTGGTCCTGACTGGTTGAAGGGCAGGCGATGACTGCCTGTCCCATCCTCTCTCTTTGCGCTGGTCAGGGCCGAGGTCAACCGCCTGCGAAAAGCCGCGCGAATTCCGCCAGCCGGGCAGGGGTGTCAAAGTCCTGCGCTATTTCCGGTCCAGCGGGAATGCGCAGCATTTCCGGTCCATGCAGGCGCAGCAGGTCACGCGCCCCCCGGTCGCCCGCAAGTTGCATAAGGGCAGGGAACAGGGCGCGCGACCATAATACCGGATTGCCGCGCCTGCCGTCATGCACAGGCATTGCGCCCGGATATGTCGGGTGTGAAGCGAAGCCTGCGATCATGTCGTCGATCAGGCCCGTGCCGGTCAGGGGCATATCCCCCAGACAGATCAGGGCACCCGCCACATCATGCTGACTGGCTGCCTCTATGCCGACAGATAAAGTACGGGACAGACCTGCCGCATAATCTGGCGCGGTGATGAACTGTACCGGATGTCCGGTGGTAGTACCCGCCAATGCCGCTTCCCGAATCTCGGCCGCCCTGTGCCCGAGAACGACAATGACCGGTGCCGCCCGGCTTGCCGTCACCGCGCGCAGAGTGCGTGCGATCATGGGCAGGCCCATGGCATCGGGGGCGAGCAGTTTATGGGCGGGAGCCGTGCGGCTGGAACTGCCCGCCGCCAGTACAATGGCGGCGACCGGCGCGCCCGCTCCGGTCATGTCCAGCCGGATAACCGGCCCAGTGGCCTGTTGTGCCGCACCGCCACGATTTCAGCCAGAATGGACAGGGCTATTTCCGCAGCCCCGACCGCGCCGATGGCAAGCCCCACGGGACCATGCAGCCGGGCAATCTGATGATCCACAAAACCCGTTTCGCGTAACCGTTCAACACGCGATGCCTGCGTTTTGCGTGATCCCAGCGCACCTATATAAAAGGCGTCGCTGTTCAGGGCGTATTGCAGCGTCGGATCGTCCAGCTTGGCATCATGCGTCAGCGTCACGATGGCGGTCTGGTTATCCACGCCCAGTCGTTCAAGGGTTTCATCGGGCCAGTCGGTTTCCAGTGTGATGCCGGGAAAGCGCTCCGCCGTCGCCAGTTGGGAACGGGGATCGATCACCGTTACGCTGAAGCCTGTGGTCTGCGCCATGGGGGCAAGGACCTGCGCGATATGGACAGCTCCGACAATAAGCAGGCGGGGCGGCATGGGAATCAGGTGCAGGAACCATTGCGCCTGTCCATTCTCATCTTCCAGCCGCAGGCTACGCCCGGTTTCAAATACTTCCTGTGCGCGGGCATGCAGCCTGCCTGCCAGAGTATCATCGCCATCTGGTGTCGTGTCTGTTGTGCGGTAGAGCAGTTCCGTCCGCCCGGTCGCCAGTTCCGTCGCCACGATAACCGGCACACGGGCACGACGTTTGCTTGCCACGGTTTCCAGCACGTCCAGCCCCAGCGTTCCCTGCGGGTGGCTGGGCGTACGTACGGCTGCCACATACACATCCAGCAGGCCGCCACAGGCCAGACCGACCGCCCAGGCATCGTCACTCGATACACCGTAGGACAGCGCGGCGGGATGGCCGGTTTCCATCACCGTGCGGGCTTCCTCGATTACCGCGCCTTCAACGCATCCCCCACTGACCGAGCCTTCGATGCGGCCATTGGCGGATACCGCCATCATGCTGCCCGCCGGACGCGGGGAACTGCCCCATGTGGAGGTCACGGTCGCCAGTGCGCAAGGCAGATCCGCCCGCGCCCATTCGATCAGGAGATCCAGAGGATCCCGCGTGGAAGAAAGCTTTGTCATAGCAGGGCTACTCTATCAGCACACATACAGTCATGCCAGCCGGTAGACATGCGCCATCGGGCAGCCCATCTAATGTTGCAACGCCCGTGCCGCCTGTGGGCGGCCAGTGCATGAAACAGGGAGTTTATTTAAATGAGCTATGTCGATCCCGTCTGGTATGTTGTTGCCGATAGCATTCATGCCCGCATTCTCAAGCATGGCGAACATGGCCTTGCCACCTTCACGCATCTCAAGAGCGAGGATGCGAAAGGCATCGACGCGCCGCGTGACGGCGCTTACGGCAAGGTTATCGCAGAATTCCTGAATGATGCGGTGCGCCGCAAAGAAGCCCCCGGTATCGCTATTGCCGCGCCGGGCGAAGTGATGCACCAGATACGCACCCATCTGGGCGTGCAGGCCCGTCCGCTGGTGGTCAAGGAAGTGGAACATGACCTGACCAACACGCCCGATCATGAACTGGCATCGCATTTTGATATTCCCGCCACCGGCTGGCCCGTGTCCAGCGCTGGCTGATCGCTGCGCCCCGCGTTAGCGTGGGGCGCAACATCTGAACATGGGGTCTTTATATATGTCGGCGTCCCTCTCCCTTGAAATCATCCCGGTTACGGCG